>NZ_DATMFA010000001.1:0-28670 GCF_035556475.1 Paracoccus sp. (in: a-proteobacteria)
ATCCTGACGCCGCGCGCGATCTCGACGATGTCGGACATCACGGCGCTGGCGGTCGGCCCCTCGCCGGCACCCGCGCCCCTCAGGACGATCTGGCCGACGGAATCGCCCTCGATCACCACCATGTTGGTGCCGCCCTGAAGCTGGCCCAGCGGGCTGTCGGCCGGGACGAGGCAGGGCGACATGCGCTGCTCCAGCCCGCGCCCGGTCATCTGCGCGACCCCCAGCAGCTTGATGCGGTAACCCATGTCGGCGGCGCGGCGGATGTCGTCGATGCTGATCCGCTCGATCCCCTCGATCTCGACCGAAGCAAAGCTCGGGCGGGTGCCGAAGGCGATGGCGGCAAGGATCGCGAGCTTGTGGCTCGCGTCGATCCCGCCCACGTCCAGCGTTGGGTCGGCCTCCAGATAGCCAAGCTGGCGGGCTTCCTCGAACACGGTGTCATAGGGCAGGCCGGCATTCTCCATCCGGGTCAGGATGTAGTTGCAGGTGCCGTTCATCACGCCCATCACGCGGCGGATCTCGTTCCCGGCCAGCGATTCGGTCATCGCCTTGATCACCGGGATGCCGCCCGCCACGGCCGCCTCGAAGCGCAGGACGCGGCCATTCGCCTCGGCCAGTTCCGCCAGCTCCTGCCCGTGAACGGCCAGCAGCGCCTTGTTGGCGGTGACCACATCCTTGCCCGCCTTCAGCGCCGCGGTGACGGCCTCGCGCGCGACACCCTCGTCGCCGCCGATCAGCTCGACAAAGACGTCGATCTCGTCGCTGGTGGCAAGGGCCAGCGGATCCTTCTCCCAGCGATAGGGGGAAAGGTCGATGTCGCGGTTCTTGGCCCGGCTGCGCGCGCTGACCGCAGTGATCTCGATCGGGCGGCCGGCGCGGGCCGAGAGCAGGGCGGCATGCTTCTGGATGATCTTGACGGTGCCGGTGCCGACCGTCCCAAGACCTGCAATGCCGAGACGAAGCGGAGAGGCGGTTTGCCCCGAGTTCTGGGCGGACATGGGAAGCTCTTTTTTAAGGGTGAGCCGGTGTTAGCGGATGGCGCGGGCTGTTGCAACGCGGCGGTCAGGTTTCGCCGTCGCCCGCCCAGCGGCCCTCTATCCCGGTCGCGCGCATCACGCCAAGGACAAGCGCCCCAAGCTCGACCGTGTCGCGGCCGATCTGGTCAAGATCGGCCAGCATCAGCGGATGGTCGAAGACCTCGCCCTTCGTGTTGATGAAGGCGGGAAGCCAGGCCTTCGGATCCTCGGTCGGCCGCCATGAGGCATGGCAGAGCAGGTTCCGCTGCCGTTTCATGTCGTTCAGCCGGTCGGTGATGCGGGCGCGGTCGCCCAGCCCCGGATAGCGGCGCATCGCGGAATCAAGCTGGTCGATCAGCGTCCCCATCGAATCGTCGGCCAGGCTGCTCATCCGCGCCAGCCAGGAATGCAGCTCGCGCTCGCTCAGGTCATCGGCCAGCCGCGCCTTGTCGAGGGCATAGATGGTGCGCTTGATGATCTCCTCCAGCCAGCCGAAATTCGCCACGCATTGGCCAAGCGCCGCCGCGAATTCGGCGGGCAGGGTGTAATGCGTCTCGGGCGGAGCGCCTATTCGCGCCACAGCTTCTCGACCCAGCCGACCGGGCGCAGGTAATGGCGCAGGTGCTTCGACAGACTCTCGCGCCGGCGGCCGTCAAAGGTCGCCCGCAGATGGTCCAACGGCGCAAGCGGCGGGCTCTTGTGGTCCCAGCGCCCCTCGATCGCGTCGGGAGGATTGAGGTTCCCCGGAAAGATCACGATCTTGGTGCCCTTCGGGATCCGCGCCTCGCGCAGATAGTTCAGTGGAAAGATCGGCACGCATTGCATCCGAAAATGCGCGAGCCAGCGCCGCGGCCAGAACTTGACCCCGCCCGGCGCATTGCGGGTGACGAAGCGCTGCTCATAGCGATACTTGTCGGCTGCCCCTTGGGGATCGGCGCGGAAGATGTCCTGCAAAGGCTTCAGCTTGCCGACCCGCATCCGATAGACCGAGGTCTGGCCCAGTTTCTCGAGCGGCGTGTTCGGGTTCAGGCCCAGCACGGTATCGTCGGGATCACCGAAGCTGAAGAAGTCATCAAGGCTGTCAGTGACGATTACATCGAGGTCGAGGAACAGCACCACCCCGGTCACGTCGCCCAGATCGCCCCAGAGCCGCGATTTCGGCCATTTGCCGCGGGTGTTCACCGGCGCGGTATATTCGAATTCTGGCAGCGGGCGGATGGCAATGTCGGGATGCAGGCCCGTCCCGTCATCGGTAAAGCAGTAAAGCCGGAAGGGCGGAGTGATGTTGCGCGCGATCATCCCGTGCAAGCGGTTCACATATTCCGGGCCGAATTTCGTGCCCCATTTGATGCAGATGATCTGCTTGACTGTGCCGTTGCGACCGTCGTTCATGCCGTCCTCGTCTTTTCGCCCGGAGTCTTTCACAGCCCCCGGAGGCTGGCAAGCAGGGCTCAGAGGATCTTCTGCAGCAGCACGAGGTCGAGCCAGCGGCCGAACTTGCGCCCCGATTGCGGCATCCTCCCGACCAGCTCATAGCCGAGGGCGCGGTGAAAGGCGATGCCCGCCTCGTTTTCGCCCGAAACAGCCGCGACCATCGTATGGGCGCCGCCCGCCCGGGCATGATCCTCGATCGCGGCCATCAGCGCGCGGCCGGTCCCGCGTCCCCGCGCCCCGGCAGCAAGGATGATCGTATGCTCCATCGCGTGAAGATAACCATTGCCGCCGCGGAACTGGTCATAGGTCGCAAGCCCCAGTACCGCGCCATCCGCCTCGGCCACCAGAAACTCACGCCCCGCCGCGCGGCGCGCCCCGATCATCCGCTCAAGACCCGGAACCGTCTTCTCCTCCGAGGAAAAGGTGACGGTGGTTTCCCGGATCATCGGGTTCCAGAAGGCGAGGATCGCGGGAAAATCCTCGGGCATCGCAGGTCGGATCATGTTCATGCCTCGGGCAGGCCGCATCGCGCGGATCGGCGCGAGGCAGGCGATTTCACCGTTTCCCAAATACCCCCTGCGACGGCTGCCGCAAGGGGCAAGATGGCCGCCTCACGCCTGCCGCGCCGCCCGGATCAGCGCCATGATGTCGCGCGCGGCCGAGGGGATGTTCGTCCCCGGCCCAAAGATCGCGCTGACCCCCGCCTTCTTCAGATAGTCGTAATCCTGCTGCGGAATGACGCCGCCGCAAATGACGAGGATCTCGCCCGCGCCCTGTTCCTTCAGGGCGGCGATCAGCTTCGGGGCCAGCGTCTTGTGCCCGGCCGCAAGGCTCGAGATGCCCACGACATGGACGTCATTGTCGATGGCGTCCTGCGCGGCCTCTTCGGGGGTCTGGAACAGCGGCCCGACATCGACGTCAAAGCCGATATCGGCGAAGGCGGTGGCGATCACCTTGGCGCCCCGGTCATGCCCGTCCTGGCCCATCTTGACGACCAGCATTCGGGGGCGGCGGCCCTCGTCCTCGGCGAATTTCTCGACATCGCGCTGGATCTGCGCGAAGTCGTCGTCGCCCTCATAGGCCGCGCCATAGACGCCCGCCAGGGTCTTCACCTCGGCGCGATGACGGCCGAATTCCTTCTCCATCGCCATGCTGATCTCTCCCACCGATGCACGGGCGCGCGCGGCCTCGACCGCTGCCTCCAGAAGATTGCCACCCTCGCGCGCCCGGCGCGAAAGCTCGTCCAGCGCCGCCTCGCAGGCCGCCTCGTCGCGGCTGGCGCGGATGGCGGAAAGCCGGGCGATCTGCGCGTCGCGGACCTTGACGTTGTCGATATCCAGAATGTCGATCGGGTCCTGCTCGGCCAGGCGATATTTGTTCACGCCGACGATGACCTCCTCGCCGCGGTCGATCATGGCCTGACGGCGTGCGGCGGTCTCCTCGATCCTGAGCTTCGGCATGCCCGAGGCCACGGCCTTGGTCATGCCGCCCATCGCCTCGACCTCCTCGATCAGCGCCCATGCCTTTTCGGCCAGCTCGGCGGTCAGGCTCTCGACGTAATAGCTGCCTGCCAGCGGATCGACGACATGGGTGATGCCGGTCTCCTCCTGCAGGATCAGCTGGGTATTGCGGGCGATCCGGGCGCTGAACTCGGTCGGCAGGGCAATCGCCTCATCAAGCGCATTGGTGTGCAGGGACTGCGTCCCCCCCAGCGCCGCCGCCATCGCCTCATAGGCGGTACGCACCACGTTGTTATAGGGGTCCTGTTCCTGCAGGCTGACGCCCGAGGTCTGGCAATGCGTGCGCAGCATCAGGCTGCCGGGCTTCTTCGGATCGAATTCCTTCATGATCCGCGTCCAAAGGAGGCGCGCGGCGCGCAGCTTCGCGGCCTCCATGAAGAAATTCATCCCGATCGCGAAAAAGAAGCTGAGACGCCCGGCGAACTGGTCGACATCCATCCCGGCGCTCAGCGCGGCGCGGACATATTCGCGCCCGTCGGCAAGCGTATAGGCCAGCTCCTGCACAAGGTTCGCGCCCGCTTCCTGCATGTGATAGCCGGAAATCGAGATCGAGTTGAACTTGGGCATCTCGTTCGAGGTATACTCGATGATGTCGGCGATGATGCGCATCGAGGGTTCGGGCGGATAGATATAGGTGTTCCGCACCATGAACTCTTTCAGGATGTCGTTCTGGATCGTGCCGGACAGCAGGCTGCGGTCATGGCCCTGTTCCTCTCCGGTCACGATGAAGTTCGCAAGAATCGGGATGACCGCGCCGTTCATGGTCATCGACACGGAAACCTTGTCGAGCGGGATGCCGTCGAACAGGATCTTCATGTCCTCGACGCTGTCGATGGCGACGCCCGCCTTGCCCACATCGCCCTCGACCCGAGGGTGGTCGCTGTCATAGCCGCGATGGGTCGCCAGATCGAAGGCGACCGAGACGCCCTGCTGCCCGGCGGCCAGCGCCTTGCGATAGAAGGCGTTCGATTCCTCGGCGGTCGAGAAACCCGCATATTGCCGGATGGTCCAGGGCCGGCCGGCATACATGGTCGCGCGCGGGCCGCGGGTGAAGGGGGCGATGCCCGGCAGGCTGCCCATATGCGGCAGGCCCTTCACGTCGTCCTCGGTATAAAGCGGCTTGACCGCGATCCCTTCCAGCGTGTCCCAGGTCAGGCTGTCGGGATCGGCGCCCTTCAACTCCTTGCTGGCAAGATTTCGCCACGTTGCAAGGGCGTCTTTGGTGGCTTCGGTCATTTTCGATCCTTTCCCATGGCGCGCCGGCTCTTATATGAAAGAGGAGACGGGGGCGCGATGAAACTCAAACGGTTGATTTTTCTGATGGTGGTGCCGCTGGTGGCGGCGATGGGTCCACGCCCGAATGCCGATGGCGAGCGCCACCAGCCATATGTGCGCGGCGAGGTGCCGGCAGCGCGCGACGACACGGGCGCGCGCGACCGGCGCGCCTCGGACGAATTGCGCATTCTGGAAGCGGCAGAGGTCGAGCCGACCGAATTTCTGTGGCAGGCGCGGCCCGTGGTGGTCTTTGCCGATACCGCCGCCGATCCGGCCTTCATCGAACAGCTCGCGGCGTTGAAGCGTGATCCCATCGCGCTGAACCTGCGCGATGTGGTGGTGATCACCGATACCGATCCGGCCGGGGCCAGCATCTGGCGGCGGCAATTGCGCCCCGAGGGTTTCTCGCTGGTGCTGCTGGACAAGGACGGGCAGGTGAAACAGCGCAAGCCCGTGCCCTGGTCGGTGCGCGAGATATCGCGGGCGATCGACAAGTTTCCGCTGCGTTTGCAGGAAATCGGCCGCGCCGCAATGCCCTGAGCCTTGCCAAGAACGGCCCGATTTCCCATATTGGGCTGGCAAAGGCAGGAGGATTGATATGGACGGAACGCCATTTGTCCTGGCCCCCGAACGGCAGCGATCCTCGGGCGAGGCGCGTGTGCTGCCTCGCGACCGGATTGATCGTCCCGAATTTTTCGATCATTCTGGCGAGGTGGCCAATCTGGACTGGGGAATCGAAGTGTCGAATGATCCGATGAAAATTCCGGGGCATTCGGGCCCACGCCCGACTTATTGAGAGAAAACCTGTAGACGGGGATCATCGCGATGCCTCGTCTGGCCGCGGGCCTGCCTTCGGGGCGGCAAATTCCTGCAATGCGATCCGGGCCGATTGCGCGACATATTCGCGCACCGCGTAGTAATCCGAATAGGCCAGCTTTCGCCGCGCGATCGGCAGGGCGATGAACTGGGTGCTGTTCAACTCTTGCGCAAAGCCGCGCATATCCTGCAACCGCGTATAGAAAACCACGGCGATATTGACCTGATGCGCCGGCAGCCGATGCAACTCGCCCGAGAGTTTCAGGAAGATGATCGGCTCGCGTTCCACGGTGATGAAGGGGCTGAAGGCCTCGCCCTGCTCAACGACATCGCGGTCGAGCGACTGACGCAGCTCCTCGATGTCATAGGCCTCGAACGTGTCCACATAGGTCTGGATCTCGGCATGAAGCGCGATCTGCAGGTCACGCTGATCCTCGCGCCGCTCGGTGATGCGGCGGTCCTCCTGAAAGATGAAGGTGACGAACCAGCCCAGCACCACGACGATGGCCGGGATCATGGTCCGCAGGATCTCGCTGCTGACCTGCTGACCCAGAAGCCAGGCGATGAGAAGGCCGCCGATGACCAGCATCGGCAGCGAAATGGCAAGAAGCCTGAAATAGATGCGCGTGGCGTCATAGAATGGCGCAACCAGCACGCGCAGCGGCGGCAGGATGCGCGCAAGGACCACCGCAAGCGTCAGGACCAGAAGGCCCAGACCGATCCCGACCCAATCGCTTGTCACGAAATGGGCGGGCGGCATCCTATTCGAACTCCAGGATGACGTCGTCGACCTTCAGGCTTTCGCCGGCGGCGGCGTTGACGGATTTCACCACGGCCTTCTTCTCGGCGCGCAGGATGTTTTCCATCTTCATCGCCTCGACCGTGGCCAGCGCCTGACCCTCCTGCACCTCGTCTCCGGGCACGACATTGACCCGCACGACCAGACCCGGCATCGGGCAGAGCAGGAATTTCGAGGTGTCGGGCGGCAGCTTTTCGGGCATCAGCCGGGCCAGTTCGGCGGCGCGGGGGCGGCGGACATGGCATTTCAGATCCGCACCCCGCACCCGCAGGCGGAAGCCCGAGGGCAGGCGGTCAACCTTGAGGACGAGGGGCGAGCCGTCCACCGCGATCCGGGCCAGCGACTGACCGGGCAGCCATTCGCTCTCGACTCGGAGCTTGTGTCCGCCGGTCTCGACCGTGGAGCCCTGCCGGTCGGCGGTGATGCGGACCGGGAACTCGCGCCCGGCAAGGGTCACGACCCAATGCTCGCCGACATGACGCTCGTGATTGTCGAGCCGACCCGAGATGCGGGCGCGCCGGATCTCGGCCACGCGATGCATGGCGGCGGCCGAAGCGGCGATGCGGACCAGCTCCTCCTCGGGCAGGGTCGCGCCGATGAAGCCCTCGGGATATTCCTCGGCGATGAAGGCGGTCGAGATGTCGCCCGAGACGAATTTCGGATGGTCCATCACGGCCGAGAGGAAGGGCAGGTTATGGCCGATGCCCTCGACCTCGAACTCATCGAGCGCGAGGCGCATCTGCTCGATCGCCTCGCCGCGCGTCGGCGCCCAGGTGCAGAGCTTGGCGATCATCGGGTCGTAATACATGCTGATCTCGCCGCCCTCGAAGACGCCGGTATCGTTCCTGACCACATGCTTTTTGTCCGCGGTTTCCGCTGGCGGGCGATAGCGGGTCAGCCGCCCGATCGAGGGTAGGAAATTGCGATAGGGATCCTCGGCGTAAAGCCGGCTTTCGATGGCCCAGCCGTTGATCCTGAGGTCGTCCTGCGCAAAGGGCAGCGGCTCGTCATTGGCAACGCGGATCATCTGCTCGACCAGATCAATCCCGGTGATCAGTTCCGTCACCGGATGCTCGACCTGAAGCCGGGTATTCATCTCGAGGAAATAGAAGTTCCGCTCGGCATCGACGATGAACTCGACCGTGCCGGCGCTGGCATAGCCGACGGCACGCGCCAGCGCGCAGGCCTGCTCGCCCATGGCCTTGCGCGTCGCCTCGTCGAGGAAGGGCGAGGGCGCTTCCTCGATCACCTTCTGGTTGCGGCGCTGGATCGAGCATTCCCGCTCATGCAGATAGACGCAATTGCCGTGCTTGTCGGCCAGAACCTGAATCTCGATATGGCGCGGCTGGGTCACGAATTTCTCGATGAAGATCCGGTCGTCGCCAAAGCTCGCCGCGGCCTCGTTCTTCGAGGACTGGAAGCCCTCGCGCGCCTCCTGATCGTTCCAGGCGATCCGCATGCCCTTGCCGCCGCCGCCGGCGCTGGCCTTGATCATCACCGGATATCCGATCTGGCCCGCGATCCTGACGGCCTCCTCGGCATCGGCGATCAGGCCCATATAGCCGGGAACCGTGCTGACGCCCGCCTCCTGCGCGATCTTCTTCGAGGTGATCTTGTCGCCCATCGCCTCGATCGCGGGCGAGGGAGGGCCGATGAAAGCCACGCCCTCGGCCTCGAGGGCCTGGGCGAATTTCATGTTCTCGGACAGGAAGCCGTAGCCGGGATGGACGGCCTCGGCGCCGCTTTGGCGGACGGCGTCCATGATCTTGTCGATCACGATATAGGACTGGTTGGCGGGAGAGGGGCCGATATGGATCGCCTCATCGGCCATCTTGACATGCAGCGCATTGCGGTCGGCGTCGGAATAGACCGCGACGGTCTTGATGCCCATCTTGCGGGCCGTCTTGATGACGCGGCAGGCGATCTCGCCACGGTTGGCGATCAGGATCTTCTTGAACATGCATGTCCCCCCTCGGCCTATGGCCGGACGTAAAAAAGCCGCCCCGGCGCAAGACCGGGACGGCTGTCGAACTGTAGCGATGGATCGCGCCGGGGCGCGGCCGTCAGCTTATTGGCAGAGACGAACGTCGTCGCAAAGCGCGCCTGCGGCAGCGCCGATCGCCGCGCCCTTGATGGCGTTATGGCCGCCGACATGAGCAGCGGTCGCCCCGACGCCAGCGCCGATGATGGCACGGTCGGCATCGGTCGGGTTGATGCCCTGGGTGCAGCCGGCAAGCGCCAGAAGGCCACATCCGAAAACGACAGCGAGTTTCTTCGACATTGTTTCTTCTCCAAAGGAGTCGCGGGGGAAGCATCCCTGCCGCGACGAGCCTGTTGTTCGTGATTGTTAGCGGCGCTGGCAGACGCCGGCGTCGTCGCAAAGCGCGCCACCGGCAGCGCCGATGAGGGCACCCGTGGCGACGTTTTCGTCAAGGATCTTGGCGACCGCCGCGCCGGCCAGAGCGCCACCGGCAGCGCGCTGCGCGTCCGGCGACATGGTCGACCCGCCATAGGGGCTGGGTTCGCAGGCTGCGAGACCAGCAATGAGAAGGGCAGCACCCGAAAGGCGGAGGATGACGGATTTTTGCATAGCGTTTTGCCTGTATTGTCGGTCTGTGTGCAGACCTGTCGTGAATGAGGTGCAGGCAATATTGCACAGGGGCTTGCCCTTAGAAACTGACAAGCATGTGAAAAAACTAAGCTACGCGGCAATCCGCTCATCACTCGTCGTCCCAATCCTCGTCGTCGCCCCAGTCGATCTCGTCCCAGTCGAACTCGGTGGGCTGCTCGGCGAAAAGGGCGGGAAAGCTGGCTTCGGCGCGCTTCATGTCGACGCGCAATTCCTGCTCGTAATCGGTCGGGTCAAGCTTGCCGATCGGCACGACCTCACGCCCGATCAGCCATGAGAGGCGGCCCGCGTCGAGATTGCCGCGCACAAAGGTCTCCTCGCCGAAACACTGGATCAGCGCGGCCATGAAGCCTTCGTCCGCGCGACGGTCGGCGGCCTTGCGGTCGCGGAAACGCTCGCGCCGGACCAGCGGAGTTGCGCCCTTCTTGTTGGCGCGGCGGATGGTGAATTGGAAATCTGTTCCGGGAAGACGGCCCGGAAAGCCGCGATGCTTCAGCATGACATGCCCCGTTCTTGAACTCTGCATTCAAGCAGGCGCCGGGGCGGGCGCGCGAGACGCGGGCCGCCAGGCAGCCCGCGCTTGGCGATCGGCTCAGTTGGCGCCGTATTTGCCTTGGAAGACCGGCTCGGTCGTGACCGGAGCGGGGGTGATGACTTCCGGCTCTTTCTTGGCGCAAGCTGCTGCGAGGCCGACGAGAACCAGTGCGAGGGCGAGTTTCTTCGACATGATGTCGTGCTCCTGTTGAGCGGGATTGAAATGTCCCGACTGCTCGGTTGAGATTCGGCGGCTGCCCGGGGCAACCGCGGCACGACCATATAGAGTGATGCAGGGAAGGCACAGGCGGCCCCGGCCCTTGCGGCGCCGCTGGGGGCCTGCTGTGGCAGGGTTGCATCAAGGGGCGGGAACTTCATCACCACGGCTCCCATTCGCAGACATCCTCCCCGGCGGGCAGGCGAAACGCCTCGAAAAGCTGAAGCACATCAGGATTATAGGTGCCGAAAGGGGTGTCCTTGTCGGCGATGCTGATGATGATCTGGGTCGGACGCGGGGCGGGGCTCGCGATACGCGGCAGCACCCAGTTCTGACACAGCCAGACCACGTCATCGTGAACCGGATCCTCGGCCAGGACATCGGGCGCGGTGGGAAGGATCGGCTCCTCGATCATCTTGTCTGCCTCCTCCTCCGAGGCGATATCCGGTGCGGGTTCGGTGCCTGCATCGGGCTTGACCGCCTCGATCTCGACCATGCCGTCATCGAGATATTCCCCTTCGTCAGACGATGCGCCCGCGCCCGCGACCTCGGCCGTCTCGGTGTCGATTTCGATCGGGCCGCGCTCTTCCAGCTCCGGCTCGGTCGCCGACCCCTCGGTCGAGGGGACGCGCGAGGCGAGGTCCGGCATGACGAAGCGGAAACGATAGGTGAGGCCGGTTCCCCCCGCAGTGTCATGCCGCGTTTCCTGCCAGAAGGCCTCGGCCCCCGAGGGCAGCTTGATGGCCTGGCCAGGAACGCCCTTGACCTCGGCAGCGGCCGGTAGGGCCAGAATGGCAAGGCTCGCGCATACCACTGCGGGACGTGTCATCTTTCCTTCTCCGACGCTGTTTCTACAGCGGGATATTATCGTGCTTTTTCCAAGGATTGCTCAGCTTTTTTCCGCGCAGGCTGGCGAAGGCGCGGGCGACGCGGCGCCGGGTCGACCGGGGCTGGATCACCTCGTCGATGAAACCCTTTTCGGCGGCGACGAAGGGATTGGCGAAGCGATCCTCGTAATCCTTGGTGCGGGCGGCGATCTTTTCGGCATCGCCCAGCTCGCTGCGGTAAAGGATCTCGACCGCGCCCTTGGCCCCCATCACCGCGATCTCGGCCGTGGGCCAAGCATAGTTGAAATCGCCGCGCAGATGCTTCGAGGCCATGACGTCATAGGCCCCACCATAGGCCTTGCGGGTGATGACCGTGACCTTGGGCACCGTCGCCTCGCCATAGGCGAAGAGCAGTTTCGCGCCGTGCTTGATGACGCCGCCATATTCCTGCCCGGTCCCCGGCAGGAAGCCCGGCACGTCCACGAAGGTCAGGATCGGGATCTCGAACGCGTCGCAGAAGCGCACGAAACGCGCCGCCTTGCGCGAGCTGTCGATGTCGAGGCAGCCCGCCAGCACCATCGGCTGGTTCGCAACGACGCCCACGGTCTGCCCTTCGAGCCGGATGAAGCCGGTGATGATATTGCCGGCGAAATCCTTCTGGATCTCGTAGAAATCCCCCTCGTCCGCGACCTTCAGGATCAGCTCCTTCATGTCATAGGGCTGGTTCGGGTTGTCGGGGATCAGCGTGTCGAGGCTGGTCTCGATCCGGTGGGGATCGTCGAAGAAGGGCCGGGTCGGCGCCTTCTCGCGATTGTTCAGCGGCAGGAAATCGACCAGCCGGCGGATCTCGGACATTGCTTCGACATCATTCTCGAATGCGCCATCCGCGACCGAGGATTTCTTCGTATGGGTCGAGGCGCCGCCAAGCTGTTCGGCCGTGACCACCTCGTTCGTGACCGTCTTGACCACGTCGGGGCCGGTCACGAACATATAGCTCGTGTCCTTCACCATGAAGATGAAATCGGTCATCGCCGGCGAATAGACCGCGCCGCCCGCGCAGGGGCCCATGATGACGCTGATCTGCGGCACCACGCCCGAGGCCATGATGTTGCGCTGGAACACATCCGCATAGCCGGCGAGGCTGGCCACGCCTTCCTGGATGCGCGCGCCGCCCGAATCGTTCAGCCCGATCACAGGCGCGCCGTTCTGCATCGCCATGTCCATGATCTTGCAGATCTTCTGGGCATGGGTTTCCGAAAGCGAGCCGCCGAAGACGGTGAAGTCCTGCGAGAAGACATAGACCATGCGGCCGTTGATCGTGCCCCAGCCGGTCACGACGCCGTCGCCATAGGGGCGGTCGGCCTCGATCCCGAAATCGGTCGAGCGGTGGCGGACGAACATGTCGAACTCTTCGAACGAACCCTCGTCCAGCAGCAGCTCCAGCCGCTCCCGCGCGGTCAGCTTGCCGCGGGCGTGCTGGGCGTCGATGCGCCTCTGACCGCCGCCAAGCCTTGCATCGCGCCGTCTGGCGTCAAGCTCGTTCAGAATGTCTTTCATGGCGGTCGCTCCCCCGTTTTCCGGCAAGTTACGTCCTGCGCCGGATGGCGGAAAGCAAAATTGCGAATATTTGCAAAGTGAGTGTGGGTTGGCGGTTGTAAACTGCAAATTCGCAAAGCCCTTGACGAAAGCCGGGGCAGCGGCCATGCCGCTGGCCATGGGACTCAGCATCGATATCGCGGCCATTCAGGCCAATTGGAAATCCCTTGCCACCCGCGCACCCGGTGCGGAATGCGGGGCGGTCGTCAAGGCGGATGCCTATGGGCTGGGGGCCGAGAGGATCGCGCCCGCGCTTTATGCGGCAGGGGCGCGGAACTTCTTCGTCGCGCTCGCGGCCGAGGGGCGGGCCTTGCGTCCCCTGCTGGGAGAGGACGCGCGGATCTTTGTCCTTTCAGGCCATATGGCGGGCGAGGATCTGACCGGCCTGATCCCCTGCCTGAACAGTCCCGAGCAATTCTTCCGTGACCGCGCCCTGCGCCCGAAAGGCGCCTTCGGCATCCAGCTCGACACCGGCATGAACCGGCTGGGGTTTGAGCCGGGCGAATGGGCGGCGATCCGGTCCGAGGCGGTGGCGGCAGGCCCCAGTCTGATCATGTCGCATCTGGCCTGCGCGGACGAGCCGGAGCATCCTGCGAATGCCGCCCAGCTTGCCGCCTTCCGCAGCATGACCGACGGGATCGCGGCGCCGCGCTCGCTTTCTGCCACGGGCGGCATCCTGCTGGGGGCGGAATATCATTTCGACATCGTGCGGCCCGGCATCGGCCTTTATGGCGGCCTTCCCTATGCCGAGGCGCAGCCGGTGGTCGCGCTGGCCCTTCCGGTGATCCAGACGCGCGAGGTCCAGCCGGGCGAATCGGTCGGCTATGGCTATTCATGGACGGCGAGCCGCCCCTCGCGCATCGCCACGGTCGCGGCGGGCTATGCGGACGGTCTGGCGCGCGCACTGGCGCGGCAGGGCGCGTTGCGGCTTTGGGCGGGCGAACATGCCTGCCCGGTCGTGGGCCGGATCTCGATGGACCTGATCACCGTTGACGTGACCGACCTGCCGGATGTCCCGAAAAAGCTGGAGATCCTGAACGCGAGGCAGGGTGTCGATGCGCTCGCCGATCTGGCCGGCACCATCGGCTATGAGATCCTGACCTCGCTGGGGAGCCGATACCCGCGGACCATTCTGTGAACCCTGTCCGCCTGACCGGCAGGGCGACGCTTGGCCTGGTCCGCGCGACCGGGCGTGTCACGATCCTTGCCGCGCAAGGGCTGTGGCGGGTGGGCGCACATCCTTCCGAACTGGCGCGGCAAATGCTGCATATCGGCTGGCTTTCGCTGCCGGTGGTCGGGCTGACCGCCTTGTTCACGGGTGCGGCGCTGGCCTTGCAGATCCATTCGGGCGGCGCGCGCTTTCAGGCGTCGGACGTGGTTCCGGCGATCGTCGCGATCGGCATGGTCCGCGAGCTGGGGCCGGTGCTGGGCGGGCTGATGGTCGCGGCGCGGGTCGCAAGCTCCATCGCAGCCGAGCTTGGCACCATGCGCGTGACCGAACAGATCGACGCGCTGGTCACGCTCTCGACCGATCCGGTGGGCTGGCTCGTCTCGCCCCGGCTCTGGGCCGCGATCCTGTGCCTGCCGGTGCTGGTGGGGGTGGGCGACGTCATCGGGATCCTTGGCGGCTGGCTGATCGGGGTGAACGCGCTCGGCTTCAACTCGACCACCTATATCTCGAACAGCTGGGCCTATCTCGAAGGGTGGGACGTGGTCTCGGGCCTGATCAAGGGCGGGTTTTTCGGCTTCATCGTCGCGCTGGCGGGGTGCTGGTTCGGGATGAATGCCGGGAATGGCGCGGCGGGCGTCGGACGCGCCACCACCAATGCCGTCGTCGCGGCGTCGGTCGGCATTTTGGCCGCGAACTTCATCCTCACGGGGCTTTTCTTCTGATGATCGAAGTGCGCGGCCTGACCAAGAGCTTTGGCCCCAAGCGGGTTCTGGACGGGATCGACCTGACGCTGACCGAGGGCGAGAGCCTTGTGGTAATCGGCGGATCGGGCACCGGAAAATCGGTCTTGCTGCGCTCGATCCTCGGGCTGGAGACGCCGGAGGCCGGAGAGATCCTGTGGCGCGGCCGCCCGCTTGGCCCGCAGCGCGCCACCTTCATGCAGGGCTTCGGAATGCTCTTCCAGAACGCGGCGTTGTTCGACAGCCTGCCGGTCTGGCGCAATGTGGCCTTTCGCCTGCTGCGCGACATGCCGAAGGCCCGTGCCCGCGCGATCGCGCTGGACAAGCTGGCGCGGGTTGGGTTGGGGCCAGAGGTCGCGGACCTCTACCCGGCGGCGCTGTCGGGCGGAATGCGCAAGCGCGTGGGCCTTGCCCGCGCCATCGCCGCCGATCCGAAGGTGATCTTCTTTGACGAGCCGACGACCGGCCTCGACCCGATCCGCGCGGCGGCGATCAATACGCTGATCCGCGGCATCGTCGACGAGACCGGGGCGAGCGCCATCACCATCACGCATGACATGACCTCGGTTCGCAGTATCGGCGACCGGGTGGCGCTGCTGGACCGGGGACGGATCCGCTGGCAGGGCCCCGTCGCGGCAATGGACGCAGCCGAGGACGCGTATCTGAGGGATTTCATCGCAGGCCATGCCCGCCCACAAGGCTCGCAGGCGGCGGTGTGAGTGACTATATATGAACAGCATCCTGCGCAAAACCTCGCCATCCCGGTGCTGGGACTTGTGCGAATCCCGCGCAGTTGCGACCATGAATACAGTGCATCTGACCTGACCGGAGACGAATTTGGGTCTTTCCCCGACTGCCCCCGCGACCACCACCGCCGGCGAAACCCTGCTGGAATTCCACGACAACAGATTGCTGATCGATCTGTGCGGTCCGCATGACCGTCATCTGGCGCGCATCGAGGAGGCGCTGAAGGTTCATATCCTGCGGCGCGGAAATCTTCTTTCCGTCGTCGGTCCCGCCGATGCCCAGGCCGAGGCCGCGCAGGTTTTGCGCGGGCTTTACGCCCGGCTGGAGCAGGGGCGCAATGTCGAACTGCCGGAAATCGAGGCGGCGCTGCGCATGGGCGTCGAGCAGTTGCAGGAGCCGCTGAGCCCGGCCGAGCAGCTGGAGATGTTCCAGACCGGCCATGTCGAGCTGCGCACCCGCAAGAAGACGGTCGAGCCGCGCACCGAGGCGCAGAAGGATTACGTCCGCAACCTCTTCGCCAATGAACTGGCCTTCGGCATCGGCCCGGCCGGCACCGGCAAGACCTATCTGGCGGTCGCGGTCGGCGTCACCATGCTGATCGGCGGCCATGTCGACAAGATCATTCTGTCCCGCCCCGCCGTCGAGGCGGGCGAGCGTCTGGGCTTTCTGCCCGGCGACATGAAGGAGAAGGTCGACCCCTATATGCAGCCGCTCTATGACGCGCTGAACGACTTCCTGCCCTCGAAGCAGATGCAGAAGCTGATGGAGGAGAAGCGGATCGAGATCGCGCCCCTTGCCTTCATGCGCGGGCGCACGCTGGCCAATGCCTTCGTGGTTCTGGACGAGGCGCAGAACGCCACGACCATGCAGATGAAGATGTTCCTGACCCGTCTGGGCGAGGGGTCGCGCATGGTCATTACCGGCGACCGCACCCAGATCGACTTGCCGCGAGGCGTGCATTCCGGCCTGACCGATGCCGAGAAGATCCTGAAGGACATCAAGGGCATCAGCTTCAGCTATTTCACCTCCAAGGATGTGGTCCGCCACCCGCTGGTCGCCCGCATCATCGAGGCCTATGATACCGAGGCCGAGGCGGCGCTGGCCCGTGGCGAGGTCTTTGACGAGCGCGGCCAGCGCATTCCGCGCCGCGAGCCGCGCTTTGTCGCAACTGCCGGAGGGCAGGCAGATGTATGAGAACAATCAGCCGGAAGAGGACGGCGCCGGCATCGTCGATCTCGTCATCGAGGATGAGCGCTGGGACGACGCGGACCTTCTGGGCATGTCGCGCCGCGCGGCCCATGCGGTCGGCGAATGGCTGGGGCTCGAGGATTTTCAGGTCGTCGTGATGGGCTGCGACGACGAGCGGATTGCCGGCCTGAACGCCGAGTTCAGGGACAAGCCCCGCCCCACCAATGTGCTGAGCTGGCCCGCGATCGAGTTCGACGTCCGGGCGCCGGGCGCTGTTCCCGAACTGCCCGATATCGAGGAACTGGGCGACATCGCCATCTCCTTCGATACCTGCCAGCGCGAGGCCGAGGCGCAGGGCAAGCCCTTTGCCGATCATGCAACACATCTTCTGGTCCATGCCATGCTGCATCTTGCGGGCTATGACCACATCGACGATCAGGATGCTGAAACCATGGAGGATGCGGAGCGGTCGATCCTCGGCCGGCTTGGCATTCCCGATCCCTATCTGGAACTGGAAACATGAGTAACGATCGAAGTCCCGACACCCCCGTTTCTGCCGACCCGGCCTCATGGGCGGATGGCGTCGGCGGCGACGGGCGGGATCTTCCGCAATCGCGTGGCTTCCTCGGGCGCATTCTGGGCGCCTTCGGTGGTGGTGAGTCCGAAAGCGAGGCTGCGGCCGCGAACGAGGCCGGGGCCAAGGGGCCAAGCAAATCGCCACTTGGCATGGTCAATCTGCGCCGGCTTCGTGTCGATGACGTGGCCGTGCCCAAGGCCGAGATCGTGGCCGTTCCGGTGACGACGACCTTGCCCGAACTGGTCGAGATCTTCCGCGAGCATGGTTTCTCGCGCATCCCGGTCTTTCGCGGCACATTGGACAGCCCGCTCGGGCTGATCCACCTGAAGGATCTGGCGCTGAAATACGGCTTCGGCGCGGCGACACCGGCCAAGTTCGCGCTGCGCCCGCTGCTGCGCCCGCTGCTTTATGTGCCCCCCTCGATGCCGATAGGCGTGCTGCTTCAGCAGATGCAGCAGAAACGCATCCACATGGCCATGGTCATCGACGAATATGGCGGTGTGGACGGCGTCGTCACCATCGAGGATCTGATCGAACAGGTCATCGGCGAGATCGAGGACGAGCATGACGAGATCGAGGGCGGGATGCTGATCCTCGAAAAGCCGGGGCAATGGCTGGTTCAGGCCCGCGCGCCGCTTGAGGATGTCGAGGCCGAGACCGGCCTGCGCCTCGCGCTGGAGGATGAGGAGATCGATACGCTTGGCGGCCTGATCTTCATGCTGACCGGGCGCGTTCCGGTGCGCGGCGAGGTCATTCCACATGAAAGCGGCGTCGAGTTCGAGATCATCGACGCCGACCCTAGGCGGGTGAAACGGGTCCGGCTGCGCGCGCCGCAGGTGGCGGGGGCGGCTGAGGCCGCAGGCCCCACCGCCGAGGCAAGCTAGAGCGCGGAAAAGGCCCGCGCATGGGTCACGGTGCTGCCTTGGGGCAGCGCCGGCCCCAGCGCCATCAGATGCGGCCCGGCATAGGGCGAGGCCAGATCGACCTGTTCGAAGCCGAAGCGACCGTAATAGGCCGGATCGCCCAGCACCATGATCGTATGGCCCCGCACGGCCTCCAGCGCGGCGCGGACCAGCGCCTCGCCGATGCCGCGTTTCTGGACAGCGGGATGGACGGCGACCGGGGCAAGGGCCAGCGCCGGCCCCTCGGCCGCGAGCGGCGAGAGGGCGACATGGCCGATGATCGCCCCGCCCACATCCGCGACCAGCGACAGGGTCAGGTCGTCCTGATCGCGCAGGGCCTCGACCAGCCGGGCCTCGTCCGGGCCGCCAAAGGCAAGGCGCAGCAGAGCCGAGATCGCGGCGGCTTCCTGCGGATGTTCGGGGCGCAGGCGTGGCTGAGCCTCGACCCGGTCGAAGGCGCGGGAAATGGCCTGGCTGCGCTGGCCCCACGGGCTGTCCTTGGTGCGGGCCTGATGGGCGGCGAAGGCCTCGTCATCGGCAAAAAGCTCGTCCAGACGCCAGATCATCGGATCCTCGGTCTGGGAGAGGTCGAAGCGCAGGTTGCCCGGCTCGGCGCGGCTGAGGTTCACATGATCGGGCAGCAGATCCAGCGCCAGCAGCATCTGGTTCATGTCCTTGCAGATCAGATGGCCGGAAAGCGCGACCAGCGGGCGGGCAAGGGTGATCTCGGTTCCCGTCGAGGGGGCCGCGTGATGATGGTGGTGGTGATGTCCGCAGGCGCAGCCGCTCATGTAGAAACCTCTCATTTGCGGCAAGGCTAGCAGGGGCGCGCGCCAAGGGCCATTGCGACAAAAGAAAGGCCGGGCATCTGGCCCGGCCTTTTTGCTTCATGCGATGTCGAGGTTCAGCTTCTCGACAAAGGCGCCGCGATAGAGCGCCTTGAGTTCGGCAAGCGGGGCGGTATCCCCGCCAAGGCTGACCGCATCGCCGCCGAAGCGGCCGACTGCGGCGACCGGAACGCCTGCGGCACCAGCGGCCTTGAGCAGCTTCGCGGCATTGGCCTCCGGGCAGGCGACGAGGTAGCGGGCCTGATCCTCGCCGAAAAGCTGGGCGATATCGCCGCTGTCGAGGGCAAGGCCCAGACCGGCGCGTTCGGCCATCTCGAACCCGGCAAGGGCCAGACCGCCATCCGAGAGATCGGTCGCCGCCGAGAAGAGCTTGCCATGGGCGCGCAGGAACTCGCCATGCTTGCGCTCGGCCGCGAGGTCGACATGGGGCGCGTCGCCGGCTTCGATCCCGAAGGCTTCGGCGGCCAGCGCCGACTGGCCCAGATGGCCGGCGGTCGTGCCGATGACCAGCGCCACGTCGCCCGCAGCCGGAAGACCCGCGATTAGGTCATCGAGGTTTTCAATCAGGCCGACGCCGCCAATGGTGGGTGTCGGCAGGATGCCCTTGCCGTCGGTCTCGTTATAGAGCGAGACGTTGCCCGACACGATCGGGAAGTCGAGCGCGGCGCAGGCCTCGCCGATGCCTTTGATCGCGCCGACAAGCTGGCCCATGATCTCGGGCTTTTCGGGGTTGCCGAAATTCAGGTTGTCGGTCGTCGCGAGCGGCAACGCACCACAGGCGGAAAGGTTGCGATAGGCTTCGGCGACGGCCTGTTTGCCACCCTCATAGGGGTTCGCCTTGACATAGCGCGGGGTCACGTCGCTGGTGAAGGCCAGCGCCTTCTGGGTGCCGTGGACGCGAACGACGCCAGCGCCCATACCGGGACGGCGGATCGTGTCCGCGCCGACCTGCGTGTCGTATTGCTCCCAGACCCAGCCCTTATGGGCATGGCTGGGCGAGCCGATCATTGCCTTCAGCGCGGCGATCGGGGTGATCGCGGGCAGGGCGGGCATGGCCGAGGCCGCGGGCGTCTCGACCCAGGGACGGTCATATTCCGGCGCGCTGGAGCTGAGTTTCGACAGCGGCAGATCGGCCTTGATCTGATTGTGATGCAGGATCAGGAAGCGGTCCTCGGCGATGGTCTCGCCGACGATGGCGAAGTCGAGATCCCATTTCTCGAAGATGGAGCGGGCCTCGGCCTCTTTCTCGGGCTTGAGGACCATGAGCATCCGCTCCTGGCTCTCGGACAGCATCATCTCGTAGGCGGTCATATGCGCCTCGCGCTGCGGCACGTTTTCGAGGTTCAGCCGGATGCCGAGGCCGCCCTTGTCGCCCATTTCCACGGCCGAGCAGGTCAGACCCGCCGCACCCATGTCCTGAATGGAAATCACGCTGTCGGTCTGCATCAGCTCAAGGCAGGCTTCCAGCAGGCATTTCTCGGTGAAGGGGTCGCCGACCTGAACGGTGGGGCGCTTTTCCTCGATGGTGTCGTCGAACTCGGCCGAGGCCATGGTCGCGCCGCCGACGCCGTCGCGCCCGGTCTTGGCGCCCAGATAGACGACCGGCATGCCGACGCCCGAAGCGGCCGAGTAGAAGATCTTGTCGCTGTCCGCGAGGCCCGCCGCGAAGGCGTTCACAAGGCAGTTGCCGTCATAGGAGCTGTGGAAGCGGACTTCGCCGCCCACGTTCGGAACGCCGAAGGCATTGCCATAGGCGCCGATCCCCTCGACCACGCCCTTGACCAGATGCGAGGTCTTGGGATGTTCGGGGCGGCCGAAGGACAGCGCGTCCATCGCGGCGATCGGGCGCGCGCCCATGGTGAAGACGTCGCGCAGGATGCCGCCAACGCCGGTCGCGGCGCCCTGATGCGGCTCGATATAGCTCGGGTGGTTGTGGCTCTCCATCTTGAAGACCACCGCCTGACCGTCGCCGATGTCGACCACGCCGGCATTCTCGCCAGGGCCGCAGATGACCTGCGGGCCGGTCGTGGGCAGGGTGCGCAGCCATTTCTTGGATGACTTGTAGGAACAATGCTCGTTCCACATGGCCGAGAAGATGCCAAGCTCGGTAAAGCTCGGCTCGCGTCCGATGATCTCGAGGATGCGCTGATATTCGTCAGGCTTCAGCCCATGCGCGGCAATCAGGTCTTCGGTGATCTGCGGTTCGTCCATTCTCGCGCCCTTTACCCCGGTTTCGGGGCCTTTTAAGCGGCGCAGACGTATTAGGAAAGAGGCGGCGCGCAGCGGCCTTTGCCGGGATGGAGGAAGGGGCGTCCCTGGCCCGTCGCGAAGGGCAAAAAAAAGCCGGGCACGAAGCCCGGCCTAAGTCCAACAGGGAGGTTGAAGGTGATGAGAGTTTCCTCAGACCATCTCCTTCGTAGCCTCAGATATGTGCAGTTCGTGAACCGTTCAAGGATGAAAACAGAAAGAAAAAGCATGACGGATATGCAGTTGAGGAATGGCTTTCCCCCGCGCCGCCGCATTCCGCAATCCTCGCGCGTTCAGAGGTCGGTTTCCGCCTGAAGCTTGCGGATCGACTGGATCTCCTCCAACACGAAGTCGCGGAATGCGCTGACCCGGCGGGATGTGCGCAATTCCTCGGGGAAGGCGAGGAAAACCGGAACCTCGGTGGATTCGATGTCGGGCAACACCCGGACCAGGTCTGGAAAATCCGCCGTCAGGTAATCGGGCAGGACGCCGATCCCGACATGGGCAAGAACGCCCTGCAACACGCCGAAATAATTGTTCACCATCAACATCGAGGTGATGTTGTGCGACAGGAGCTGCTGGACCAGCACCGCGCCGGAGCTGACCTGCGGCGTTTGCGGGCTCTGGCAGATCAGGCGATGGTTGTGCAGATCCTCGACCCTTTCGGGGGAGCCGGCGCGCTCCAGATATTCGGGCGTCGCGTAAAGCCGCATCCTGATGTTCAGAAGCCGCCGCCGGATCAGGTCCTGCTGATTGGGTTCCTTCATGCGGATCGCAACGTCGGCCTCGCGCATGGGCAGGTCGAGGACGCGCTCCTCCAGCATCAGGTCGATCTTGATGTCGGGATAGCGCTCGTAGAACTTGGCGAGGCGCGGCACCAGCCAGAGCGTTCCGAAGCCGGTGGTCGTCGTCACCTTCAGCTCGCCCACGACTTCTTCCTCGCTGTCGCGGATGCGCGCGGCGGTGGTGTCGAGCTTGCGCACCATTGACGAGGTGGCCTCGAACAGCAACTCTCCCTGCTCGGTCAGGATCAGGCCTCGGGCATGGCGGTGGAACAGCGTGCTCCCCAGCGATTCCTCGAGGGCGCGGATCTGTCGGCTGACGGCGGATTGGGACAGGTGCAGGACATCCCCTGCATGGGTCAGCGATCCCGCGTCGGCGACGGCATGGAATATTCTAAGCTTGTCCCAATCCATAATAATGCTTTCTTGTGATATCAGCCATGCGTTTTTCGCAACCCTTAGCATATAGGTAGGACCGGACAATATGGCACCCGACGAGAATAACACTTTATCGGTCAGTTTAGCTGACCTATAATGCCTCCATACCAGCCATCAAGCTTGGGAGGGCCAGATGAGCGTGCAGGATTTTTCTCTGTCGGACCGGTTTGATCTGGGCAAGCGCCATGTGCTGCTGAACGGCACGCAGGCCTTGGTGCGCCTGATGTTGATGCAGGCTGCCCGCGACAGGGCGGCTGGACTGGATACGGCAGGACTGGTGACCGGTTATCGCGGCTCGCCCCTTGGCGGCGTCGATCTGCAGATGATGAAGTCCAAGAAGGAGCTGGCGGCGGCCAATGTCCTGTTCCAGCCGGGCCTGAACGAGGATCTGGCCGCGACCGCGATCTGGGGCAGCCAGCAGGCCGAGTTGCGGGGCGAGGGCAAGCATGAGGGGGTATTCGCACTTTGGTACGGCAAGGGGCCGGGGGTGGACCGCAGCGGCGACGTGATGCGCCATGCAAACATGGCCGGATCCTCGAAGCATGGCGGCGTCATCATGGCGATGGGCGACGACCATACCGGCGAAAGCTCGACCGTGCTGCACCAGTCCGACTGGGCGATGGTCGATGCCTATATCCCGGTCCTTTCGCCGGCGGGCGTGCAGGAGATCCTTGATTTCGGCCTCTATGGCTTTGCCCTGTCGCGTTTCGCCGGGGTCTGGACCGGGCTCAAGACCATGAAGGACACGGTCGAGGCGACGAGCGTGGTCGATGGCGATCCGTTCCGGCTGACATTCACCGCGCCGAACTTCGCGATGCCCGAAGGCGGGCTGAACATCCGTCTTGGCGATACGCCGGTCGCGCAGGAAGCGCGGATGATCGACTACAAGCGCTTCGCGGCCGAGGCCTTCGCCCGCGCGAACCGCGTCGACCGCCCGGTCTGGAATGCGCCCGGCGCGCGGATCGGCTTTGTGGCTGCGGGCAAGAACTGGCTGGATCTGGTTCATGCCATGTCGCTTCTGGGCATCGACGAGGACGAGGCCGAGCGGCTGGGCATCTCGACCTACAAGGTGGGGCAGACCTGGCCGATGGACATGAAGTCCTTCCAGGAATGGTCCGAGGGCCTCGAGGTCATCGTCGTTGTCGAGGAAAAGCGCAAGCTGATCGAGGTTCAGGTCAAGGAAGCGATCTTCGACAACCGCCACGGCCGCCGCGTTCTTGGCTGGAAGCATGACCGTACGCATGAGGAGCTGTTCCCGACCCGCTATGCTTTGGACCCGGTGATGATCGCGCAAAAGCTGGGCGGCATCCTGATCGAGGAAGGGCGCGGGACCGAGGCCATCAAGGCCGGGTTGCAACGCCTGACCGAAGTGCGCCGCAATGACAACGCGCCCGAGATCGCGACGCGGACGCCGTGGTTCTGCTCGGGCTGCCCGCATAATACCTCGACCCGGCTGCCCGATGGGGCGCGGGCCTATGCCGGGATCGGCTGTCACTATATGGTGCAGTGGATGGACCGCGAGACCTCGGGCTTCACCCATATGGGCGGCGAGGGCGCGAACTGGATCGGCGAGGGGCCGTTCAGCAAAAGGGCCCATGTTTTCCAGAACCTTGGCGACGGAACCTATAATCATTCCGGTTCTCTGGCCATTCGCGCGGCCAAGGCGGCGGGCGCCAACATCACCTACAAGATCCTCTTCAACGACGCCGTCGCCATGACCGGCGGCCAGCCGAACGAGGGGGGGCTGACCGCACCCCAGATCGTGCGCGAATTGCAGGCGATGGGTGTCTCGCCCGTCATCGCCGTCTATGACGAGAAGGAGGAGATCGACCGCGGGCAGTTCCCCTCGGGCCTGCGGTTCGAGGAACGCGCCTCGATGCTGGCGGTCCAGAAGGAGCTGGAGCAGGTCGGCGGCGTCAGCGCCATCGTCTATATCCAGACCTGCGCGGCCGAGAAGCGCCGCCGCCGCAAGCGCGGCAAGTTCCCCGACCCGGACCGCCGCATCTGGATCAACCCCGAGGTCTGCGAGGGCTGCGGCGATTGCGGGGTGCAGTCGAACTGCGTCTCGATCGTGCCGCTGGACACCGAACTTGGCCGCAAGCGCGCCATCGACCAGTCGAGCTGCAACAAGGATTATTCCTGCGTGAAGGGCTTCTGCCCCAGCTTCGTCTCGGTCAAGGGCGCGAAGCTGAAGAAACCCAAGGCGGCGGCGCTGGACCTGCCGGACCTGCCGCAACCGGTCCTGCCCGCGATCCACGGCACGCATAATGTCGTCATCACCGGCGTTGGCGGCACTGGGGTCGTGACCATCGGCGCGGTGCTGGCGCAGGCCGCGCATATCGACGGCAAGGGTGCCGGCATGATGGAGATGGCCGGCCTCGCCCAGAAGGGCGGCGCGGTCCATATCCACCTGCGTCTCGCCAATGCCCCTGAGGATATCAGCGCGATCCGCGTCGCAGTGGGCGAGGCGGACTGCATCATCGGCGGCGATCTGGTCGTCACTGCGGGCGCCAAGACCATCGGGCTGATGACCAAGGGCCGCACCGGCGCCGTCGTCAATGATCACGAGATCATTACCGGCGAGTTCACCCGCAACCGCGACTTCCAGATCCCGGCCGACCGGCTGCGCCTGTCGCTCGAGGCGCGGCTGGGCGAGAGGGCCGGCTTCCTCGACGCCTCGACACTGGCGCTGCGCCTTCTGGGGAATTCGATCTATTCGAACATGCTGGTCCTTGGCGCGGCATGGCAGCAGGGGCTGATCCCGCTGAGCGAGGCGGCGATTCTGAAGGCGATCGAACTGAACGGCGCGAAAATCGCCGAGAACCAGCGCGCTTTCCAGATCGGACGCTGGGCCATGGTCCGGCGACAAGAGGCGGCGGCCATTCTTGCCGGTCCCGTGGCCGAGGAGAAGGTGGTCGATCCGGTCGAATATCGCGCGGCGCGGCTGGTCGATTATCAGGGCGAGGCGCTGGCGCGGAAATTCCGCGATCTGGTGGCGCTCGCGCCGCCGGAGCTTCGCGACAGCGTGGCCGAGGGCTATTACAAGCTGCTCGCCTATAAGGACGAATACGAAGTCGCGCGGCTTCATCTGACGACCGCGGCAGGCATCGCGGAGGAGTTCGAGGGCGAGGCGAAGCTGAGCTTTCACCTCGCGCCCCCCTTCATGCCGGGGCGCGACCCGGATGGACGGCCGCTGAAGCGCGAGTTCGGGGCCTGGGTGCTGCCGCTTTTCCGGGTGCTTGCGCGGCTGAAGGGCCTTAGGGGAACCGCGCTTGACCCCTTCGGCCGCAGCGCCGAACGCCGGGCCGAGCGCGCCGCCATCGCCGAATACGAAAGCGACATGCGCGAGGTGCTTCGGGGCGTCACGCCGATGACGGCAGGTCTGGTCCGCGAACTGGCCGAGCTTCCGCTGAGCGTGCGCGGCTATGGCCCTGTCAAGGATGCCGCCGCGCTGAAGGCGGCCGGGCGGCGGCTGGCCCTTCTCGACGCCATCCGGGCGGGCGGCTCGCCCATGGCGCAGGCGGCCGAGTGACATAATCATGGCGTTCCCCCGCGACGCGTCCTAAAAAGGCGCGTCGCGAGCAGGAGGCTAGTTATGGCGGTAGGCGTATTCGATTCGGGTCTTGGTGGTCTGACGGTTCTTGATGCCATCGCCGCCCGGATGCCCGAGCTGCCGCTGGTCTATCTGGGCGACAACAAGCACACGCCCTATGGCGTGCGCGATGCCAATGACATTTTCGACCTGACCTGCGCCGGCGTCTCGCGCCTGTGGGACGAGGGCTGCGATCTGGTGATCCTTGCCTGCAACACCGCCTCGGCCGCGGCGCTGAAGCGGATGCAGGAAACGTGGCTGCCCGAAGACAAGCGCGTGCTGGGCGTGTTCGTCCCGATGATCGAAGCGCTGACCGAGCGGCGCTGGGGTGACAATTCCGCCCCGCGCGAGGTGGCGGTGAAGCATGTCGCGCTGTTCGCCACCCCGGCCACCGTCGCCAGCCGCGCCTTCCAGCGCGAGCTGGCCTTCCGCGCCATCGGCGTCGATGTCGAGGCCCAGCCCTGCGGCGGCGTCGTCGATGCGATCGAGATGGGTGACGAGATTCTGGCTGAAGCCCTCGTTACCAGCCATGTCGAGGCGCTGCTGCGCCGGATGCCGCATCCCGAGGCCGCGATCCTTGGCTGCACCCATTACCCGCTGGTTCAGGCCGCCTTCCAGAAGGCGCTGGGGCCGCAGGTCAAGGTCTATTCCCAGGCGAATCTGGTGGCGGAAAGCCTTGACGATTACCTGCAGCGCCGGCCCGATTTTCTGGGCAAGGGAGGCCGGTCGCGCTTTCTGACCACCGGCGATCCCGAGCGGGTCTCGGGCAAGGCCACCCAATTCATGCGCCAGTCCATCCGCTTTGAAGCGGCCTGAGATAGTGGTGGCAGAAACATGAAATCTCTGAAGAAAAAGCGGAGAGTTCAGGTCATCATCGCGGCCTGTATCGCGCTGGTCCTTGCCGTCGGGCTGATCGGCTATGGATTTCGGGACGGCATCAACCTCTATCGTTCGCCGAGCCAGATGGCCGGAAACGCGCCGGAACCGGGCGAGGTGTTCCGCCTGGGCGGGCTTGTCGAGGAGGGCAGCCTTGTCCGTGGCGCGAGCGAGACGGTGACCTTCCGCGTCACCGATGGCGGCGCGACCGTCCCGGTCAGCTTCACCGGCGTGCTGCCCGATCTGTTCGGTGAGGGTCAGGGCATGATCGGCACCGGCCGGATGGAGGGCGACACCTTCGTCGCGAGCGAGATCCTCGCTAAGCATGACGAAACCTACATGCCGCGCGAAGTGATCGAATCGCTGAAGGAACAGGGCGTCTACGAGGATCCGAACTCCTGAACGCAACGCGCGCCCCGGTAAGGGTGCGTTAACCACGTCGCGCCAGCCTCTGCGGAGTTTTTCCGAAGGGGATGCGCATGAAATCCGTCGAACAGATTGCCGCCGAGATCGTTGCCCGCGAGGGGGGATTCGTCGATGATCCCGATGATCCGGGCGGGGCCACGAAATACGGCGTGACGCTGGAAACCCTGCGCCGCCTTGGCCTTGACCGGAGCGGGGACGGACGGATCGACGTCGCAGATGTCAAGGCGCTGACCCGTCAGGATGCCGAGCGCATCTTTGTCGAGCATTATTTCCGCGCGCCCCGGCTTGGCGATCTGCCCGAGGAAATCCAGCCTTCGGTCTTCGACATGTATGTCAATGCCGGCTCGAACGCGGTCCGCATCCTGCAACGTTTGCTGAGCCGGATGGGTTTTTCCGTGAAGGATGACGGAATCATCGGACCGCTGACCGCAGGGGCCGCCCGCCGTGCGGGGGATGCGGCGGCGGGCTATCTTGCCGATGCCTACGGCATTGCCCGCCGGAATTATTACTACGCGCTGGCCGATGCCCGCCCGGCCAGCCGGAAATATGCGCGCACGACAGCGGGCGGTAAGGGCGGCTGGATCCTGCGGGCCGAGGAGTTCATCTCGGCCCGCTATCACCTGACCTTGGCCGAACATCAGAAAAGGATCGCCGCATGGGGATGATGGACCGTTTCCTTGGCATGGGCGGCAATGTCGCGGCCGTCGCGAATGCCGCGACCGGCATGGCCGAGATCTGGCGCGAGAACGCCACCCGGCGGATGGAACTGGAGGAGGAGGGTCGTTCAAGCGCGCTGAACCAGTTCGCGGCCGAATTCACCATGCGCCCGCCGAACTGGTTCGATGGCTTCGTGGACGGGTTGAACCGCCTGCCACGCCCCTTGCTGACGCTGGGCACGATCGGGCTTTTCGTCTATGCCATGGCCGAGCCTGAGGGTTTCGGGCTGCGGATGGCCAACCTGAACCTCGTCCCCGAGCCGCTGTGGTGGCTGCTGGGGGCGATCATCAGCTTCTATTTCGGCGCGCGCGAGGCGCATTATTTCCGGGTCCGACCGCGTATCGAGACGCATTCGGGCAAGGCTCTGGCGACAACGATGCCCACCGCTTCAGCACCCGCGACCTCGCAATCCGCATCCGGCGATGATTTTGCGGACAATGCGGCATTGCGGGATTGGGCGGGCTCGGCCGCGCTGGCCAAGCCGTGATCGCGGCGGTGGACGGGAGGGCTGGCCTGTCCGCCCGCCCGCCGCTATCCTTCCGGCCAGCTACCGGGGAGGAGCCAATGAACGCCGAGATCGGCCATTTTGCCCTGATTCTCGCCTTTGCCGTTGCCATGTTCCAGATGGTCGTGCCGATGATCGGCGCGGCGAAGGGCTGGACGGGCTGGATCGAAAGCGCGCGTCCCGCCGCATTGGCGCAGTTCGGGCTGATCGCCGTTTCCTTTGTCGCCCTTACCCTGTCCTTCGTGACCTCG
>NZ_DATMFA010000002.1:0-20573 GCF_035556475.1 Paracoccus sp. (in: a-proteobacteria)
GAAGTCCGAGGCGGTCGCCCTTCGCACCGCCTCGCCGATCCTTGACCGGCGCGACGTCATCCGCCATTTCAACGCGATGGCCCAGTCTGCGAGAGATGACATATTGCAGCGCGATCAGGACCAGCGCCGGGCGATGCCCGATTTCAGGCTTTACGGCATTGATGCCGTAGAGCCTTGGCTCGACATCGTGCATTACGAGCGCATTCCCTTTCGCGCCGGTCCCTTCGATTTCAGCATTGATCCGCATTTCCACAGCACGCTTCTGCAAGTCCTCTACGTCACACGGGGCGAGGGCACGGCCTCGATCGACGGCAAGGAATGGAAGATCGCGGCGCCCTGTCTGGTCGTCGTCCCCTCGCGCTCGGTCCACGGGTTCTGGTTTCGGGACGATATCGACGGGCATGTGATCACATTGGCGCAGGTCGCGCTGGAATCGGTGGTCGAAGCAGCGGCCCCGGACCTTCTGGCCAGCATTCGCACCCCCGCCGTGCTGGCGGTCGAGCCCGAAAGCCGGCGCGGCACGCCGCTGGAGCATCTGTTCGAGGCGATCGGGCGCGAGGCGACCGGGCATGGCCGCTGGCAATTCGCCGCCGGTCTGGCACTGGTGGTGAACCTTTTCGTGCAGATCTCGCGCCTGAGCGAAAAGGTCCGGCTCTCGGTCACGCCGGCCCGCAGCGCGCGGGCGGCGAAGATCGAACGGTTCCGCGCCCTGCTGGACGAATGGTGCCGGACGCGCCGGCCGGTGGCGGAATATGCTGATGCGATGGGGGTGACGACCGGCCAGCTGACGCGCCTCTGCCACGAGGCTTTCGGGATTTCGGCCATCAGGGCCATTGACGCCCGCGCGATCCATGAAGCCAAGCGGTTGCTCCAGTATTCCTCGCTGAGCGTCAAGCAGATCGCCCAGCAACTCGGCTTCGAGGATGAGGCCTATTTCGGGCGCTTTTTCCGCAAGAATACCGGCTTTCGCCCGACCGAGTTCCGCCTTGGCGCGCAGGGCCGCTATTCGCCCTCCGCGCCGCAGGGTTGATCTAGCCCGCCCGTCCGGTCATGCGCACGAACAGATGCTCGGGGCCGGAATTGGTCAGGTTGTTGCCCCGCACATATTGGATCGGCCGGGTCGGATCGAGGGAGATTTCCCCGACCTTCCGCGCCACCAGCTTCGTCGAGATCAGCGTCTCGAGCTTTGCGAGCGGCATGCCAAGGCATTTGTGCATGCCATTGCCAAAGCCCAGATGGCCGCTGTTGTCCCGGTCGATGTCGAAGGTCTCGCCATCCGCGAACTTGCGGCTGTCGCGGTTCGCGGCCGAGAGCAGCAGGCGCACCACCGCGCCCTTGGGCAAGGGCACCCCGGCGACAACGGTGGGCTCGGTGGTCATGCGGCTGACGCGCTGGACCGTGCCGCGATAGCGCGCCACCTCCTCGACGAAGCGGTCGGCATCCTCGGGCTTTTCGCGGATGCGGGAGACAAGCCGGGGCTGCTCGGCGAACATGCGGAAGGCGTTCGCGACAAGGATGGTCGTGGTGTCGTGACCGGCGATGAAGACGAAGGCGCAAAGCTCCTTGGCCTCCTTCTCGGAGAGGTGGCCGTCCTTCCACATGCGGGCGATATGGCCGCCGATCGACTGGCTGTTCGAGAGATAAAGCCGCTCCATCGCCTCCTTCAGATAGGCGAAGAAGGCCATGGCGCTTTCCTCGTCCGTGCCGGTGCCGGGGGCGTTTCGCGCGATGCGGCCGAAGAAGCTGAAGGTCTCGTCCGACCAGAACTTCATCTTCTCCTCGTCCTCGTCGGGGACGTCGATCATGGTCGAGATGGTCGAGATGCTGAGCGGGATGGCGAAGTCCTGGACCACGTCGCCGCCGCCCTTGGCGATCATCGCATCCAGCAGCGCCTCGGCCCGGCGTTCGATCTGGCCCACGAAGGGATCCAGCGACAGCGGCATGAACGAGGGCTGGACGACCTTGCGCAGCCGGGTGTGGTCGGGCGCGTCGAAAAGCGTGAGGAAAGTCAGCGGCGGCGGGCTGACCACCTCGGAGGAGAACAGCTTCGGGTTGCGGATCGCCTGATAAACATCCTCATAGCGCGATAAGAACCAGACATCCGAGGTCGCCGACTGGCAGCGCAGCACGGGCGCATTCTCGCGCATCCAGCGGTAATGGTCATAGGGATCGCCTTGCGAACCGTCATCGACGACCTTGAACGGCTCCAGCCCCTCGGGCCATTGCAGTTCATGCGAATAGGGCGGCAGGGCATTGCCGGAGAAGGGGCAGCCGCCGGTGAAATCCGGCACCGCGGCCGGTTCCGGTGCCGGTGCCGCGACGGGCGCGGCTTCGGCGGACATGCGCTCCACCGCCCGGCTCATGGTCGCCTTGGAATGCTGGGCGTGCTGGACCAGCGCGCTGCGCACCGCATTCATGTCGCCCAATTCGAAGGCTGCGACGATGTCGCGATGCTGCTGGACGATATCCCCCACGATCTCGATCTCGGGGGTCAGGGCGCGGCCGATATATTCCTGCACGGCGAGTTGCTTGTAGAAGGCGAGAAGCTGCTCGTTCCCCGCCGCCTCGACGATGAACTGGTGGAAGGCGAGGTTCGCCGCGACATAGCGCGGCAGGTCGGTGAAGCGCCGACCCGAGACATAGGGGGCCGTCGCCTCGGCGAGCTTGCGAAAGGCGATCAACTGCTCGCCCGAAAGACGGCCGATGGTCATCTGCGCCGCGCCCAGTTCCAGCGCCATGCGCAGGTCGAAGGCATCGTCGACATCTGCCGGGGCGATACGCTCCACTCCGGTCTGGACGACGACGCCGGTGCCCGAGAATTTCTCATAATAGAAGTTCTGCGGCGTCAGCCCCCGGCTTGAAAGCGCGTCCCGCACCGCATCGACCATGGGCGGCGGGCCGCAGAGATAGACATCCGCATCGCCGTTATTGAGATGTTCGGGGCTGATATGCTGGGTGACGAAGCCCTTGTTCGGGCAGGCGCTTTCCGGGTTCGCGACCGTGCAGATGAAGGTGAAGTTCTCCAGCCGGCGAGCGTAATCCTCGAGGCTTTCGACGGCGACCAGATCCTCGTCATTGGTGACGCCATAGATCAGGTGGACGGGATGGCTGCTGTCGCCATCCGCGGCGATCCTTTCCAGCATGGCAAGGAAGGGCGCAAGCCCGGTTCCGCCGGCAAGAAACAGGACAGGACGTTCAATCGGCCGCAGGTAGAAGCTGCCCATCGGGCCGCGAAACCGGATGCCATCCCCGACCTTGGCCTGTTCGCGCAGATAGGTCGACATCAGGCCGTTCGGGACGTTTCGGACCAGAAATGACAGCTCTCTCCCCGACAGTCCGGCGCTGAAGGAATAGGACCGGGTCTGATCGGTGCCGGGAACGGTGAAGTTGACATATTGGCCAGGCAGGAAGTCCAGCGCCGTCTGCCCCTCGTCCAGCGCGACCGAGAAGGCGGTCGCGGTGGGCGAGAGCGCGCGGCTTGCGGTGATCCGGCCGCTGAATTCGGTGACGACCGCCGCGCCGGAGGTCGCATTGATCTGCAAAACACAGTCGGTCTGTGGGGTCATCTGGCAGGTCAGGACATGGCCCGAGGCTGCCTCCTCCGGCGAAAGCGCATCCTCGACGCAGTCGCCCAGCTCATATTTGCCCGTCCGGCAGGTCGCCTTGCAGGTGCCGCAGACGCCGTCGCGGCAGTCCAGCGGAATGCTGACCTTGGCGCGCAGCGCGGCATCCGAGACACGTTCGCCATCCTTGCATTCGATGACTTCGGTGGCCCCGTCCTCGAAACAAAGCGTAATCTGGTATGTCATGCGACCCCCTCCCAAGCGTGCGCGTATGGCCGGTTAAAACTGGACAGCATCGGGGTTTCGGTCAACGGACAGCGGGCGCATAGTGCAGGACAAAACGTGCATTCCGCTGTTCGATGGAGCTTCAGGAAATATCGGTCGTCGTTAACACTTTGTTAACTATTTGCCGCGACGCTGCTGCTTGCTGCCCTTGATGAGTCGAAATTTTGCGCAAAATGATCCGTGCCGCAGTCGCGGCCCTCATCCTGTCTCTCTGCAGCCTTCCCGCCCTCGCGATGGATTGGTCAGGTTGTCATGCCGGTGTCGATATCGGCGTTGCGCGCGCGCGCTCGCAGGCTACGGACCTGCCCTATGACCGGGGGCCTTATGCGGGCATGGCGGCATGGAATACCGCCGGGGACCGCGTGACGGCCGATGATGTCAGCGGTGCGGTCGGGATTTCCACAGGCTGCGACCGTCAGGTCGCGACCCTGGGCAGCGGCAATCTCGTCATCGGCGGGGTCATGGACTTTGCGCTGCTGAATGCCTCGGGCAGTGCCGGTTTTGGCGGCTCCGGCCGCGATACCAGCGCCGCGTTCGAGCTGCATTCCGCGGCGAGCCTCAGGTTCCGCCTCGGCTATGCGCAGGACCGCAGCTTCTATTACCTGACCGGCGGCTATGCGCGGGGGGATGTGGATGTATCGGCGCGGGATCATGGCCCGCCCGCGATGATGCAGGTCTCGAACGGGGGCGGCAGGTCCGGCTGGGTGATCGGTGCCGGGGTCGAATGGGCGATCGCTCCCTCCCGCACGCTGGAAGCGAGCCTGCTGCATTACGACTTCGGCACGCTGACCGCGACGGGCGAGGCCGAGGATCCCGCAGGGGCCTATCCCCGCTTCGAGCATGACATCCGCGCCGATGTGCTGCGGATTGGGATGAACTGGCGGTTCTGACCGAGATGAGCAGCGCCGCCACGGCCGAGATGCAGGAGTTGCCCACCCCTTCCCAACCGCTGATCTCGACCTCGGCGGGCTTCGCGGACTGGCTCGCGGCGCATGGCGTTGCACTCGCGCTGACCACCTATCAGGCGGGCCGGCTGTTCTTCATCGGCCGCAAACCCGATGGCGACATCCGCGCGCATGAGCGGCTGATCGAGAATTGCAAAGGCCTGTGGACCGACGGGCAAAGCCTGTGGACCAGCGGCGCCTATATGCTGTGGCGGTTCGAGAATGCGCTCGCGCCCGGTGAAAAGGCGGGGAGTGGGGCGGACCGCAAGTTCGTCCCGGTCGAGGGGCGGGTCACCGGCGCGGTCGATTGCCACGACATCGCCATGGGCGAGGTCGAGGGTATCCCGCGCCCGATCTTCGTCAATTCGCTTTGCAATTGCCTTGCGACGATCAGCGACACCCACAGCTTCCGTCCGCTCTGGAAACCGTCCTTCATCAGCGCGCTGGTGGCCGAGGATCGCTGCCACCTGAACGGCCTTGCCATGGATGGCGCGCGCCCGGCATGGGTCACGGCGGCAGGGCGATCGGATGTGGCCGATGGCTGGCGCGATCAGCGCCAGTCGGGCGGCGTGGTGATTGACGTCGCGAGTGGCGAGGTCGCGGCGGCGGGTCTTTCGATGCCGCATTCGCCGCGGTTGCATGAGGGGCGGCTCTGGCTTCTCAACTCCGGCACGGGCGAGTTTGGCCATGTCGAACCGGCGGACGGGCGCTTCACCCCGCTGTGCTTTTGCCCCGGCTTCGCGCGCGGGCTGTCCTTCATCGGCCAATATGCGGTGATCGGCCTGTCGCTGCCCCGGCATGGCGGCAGCTTCTCGGGGCTGGCTCTGGACCGGATGCTGGCCGGGAAATCCGCCACCCCCCGCGCCGGCCTGATCATCGTCAACCTGCGCACAGGCCTGGCCGAGCAGTGGCTGCGCTTCGCGCATACCATTACCGAGCTTTATGACGTGGCCGTCCTGCCCGGCACCCGCGCCGCCGAGGCGACGGGCTTTCGCAACGACGACATCCGGCGCGAAATCCGCAGCGAGGGTCTGCGGGACAATCCCTGGGTCGCTTCCCGCCCGACCCGAACCGAGGACCAGAGATGAGCATTTTTCGCACCGGCACCATCCTCCCGACCGGCAGCAGCCCCGTCGATATTGCGACTGCCGATCTGGACGGCGACGGTGATCTGGACCTGCTGCTGACCAGCTATATTTCCGATGCCCTCACTATCGCCTTCGGGGACGGTCAGGGCGGGTTCACCCTCGGCGTACCGATTCCCGTGACCAACGGCCCGCGCTCGGTGGTGACGGGCGACCTTGACGGGGATGGTGACATTGACCTGCTGGCGACCAACCTCTCGGGCGGTGTGGTCACGGTTGGGCTGAACGACGGGAATGGCAGCTTCACGACGCGCCCGGTCGTGGTGGGACCAGGTGCGCGCGGGCTGGGGCTGGCCGATCTGGACGGGGACGGCGACCTCGATTTCGTCTCGGTGAGCTATGACAGCAACAGCCTGTCGGTCATGCTGAACAATGGCGATGGCAGCTTTGTCGCCGCCGCGCCTCCGGTGCTGGCGACAGGAGGCACTCGTCCGGTGCAGATGACCATTGCCGATTTCAACGGCGATGGGCGGATGGACCTTGCCGTTACCAGCAATTGGGACGATTCGGTGTCGATCCTTGCCGGGAATGGCGACGGAACCTTCGCGGCGCCGGTGCAATTCGCCACCGGCTTTGGCCCGCGCGGAATTGTCGCCGGCGATATCGATGGCGACGGGAATAGCGACCTGATCGTCGCGAATTTCAATGGTGCGTCGGTTTCGGTCCTGCGAAATAACGGGTCGGGTGGTTTCGCCGCCCCGGTCAATCTGGGCACCGGATACAATCCCTATGACATCGCGCTTGGCGACCTCGATGGTGACGGCGATCTGGACATGGTCGTCTCGAATTCGGGATCCAGCTCGCTCAGCATCTTCTTGAATGACGGGGCGGGCGGCTTTTCGTCGGCGGTCGAGACGGTCGCAGTCGGCATTTCGCCGGGCGGCCTCTCGCTGGGTGATTTCGACCGTGACGGCGATCTGGATATCGCGACCTCGAATTTCGGATCGAACAGTTCGCATATCCTGCTGAACACGATGACGACCTATTCGGTCGCGGCAGGCTCGGCCACCGAGGGGACGGAGGCGGGGACCGGGGGCGAACTGGTCTTTACCATCACCCGCACCTCCACCTCCGAGGCCGAGGATGTCAGCTTCACCCTTGGCGGCACCGCCGAGGCCGGGACGGATTACACCTCGCCCGCCGCGCTTGTCGCGAGCTTCGCCGCCGGTCAGGCCAGCACCACCATCCGAATCCAGATCACGCCCGACGACCTGCGGGAGCTGGATGAGACCGTGACGCTGACTCTGACCGGAACCAGCGGTGAGGGACGAATTTCGGTCGGGTCGGGCGCCGCGACCGCAACGATCATGAATGACGATGCCCCGAATACCGCACCTTCCGGCGCGGACCGGACGATCTCCATGCTGGAGGATGGCAGCCGGGCGCTCACCGTCGCGGATTTCGGCTTTTCGGATGCCGATGGCGACGACTTCGCGGCCATCGTTGTCTCGACCCTGCCGGGACGGGGCAGCCTCAGCCTGGATGGCGTGGCGGTGACGGCGGGTCAGGTGATCTCGACCGCTGCGATTGCCGCGGGGCGTCTCGTCTTTAGTCCGGGCGCGAATGAGAACGGGGATGATTATGCCTCGTTCACCTTCCGCGTCCAGGACGATGGCGGCACGATCGCCGGTGGGGCGGACACCGATCCCAGCGCAAATCGTCTGACGATCGACGTGGCCGCGGTCAATGACGCGCCGGTCCTGACCGGGGATCTGGCGGCTCAGGTGGCCGAAGGCGGGCGCTACGTCCTGACCGGCGCGGATCTGGGGTTCATCGACCCGGACGACACGGCCGCTGGCTTGGTCTTTCGCGCCTCGGATCCGGTGCATGGAACGCTTCGGGTGAATGGCGCGGTGGCCAGCAGTTTCACCGCCGCCGATATTGCGGCGGGCCGGGTCAGCTTTGTCCATGACGGCTCGGAAACCACCGGCGCTTCCTTCCGGGTGCTGGTCGAGGACGGGGATGAGGACGGCTCGGTCCCGATTGCGCGGACCTTCACGCTGGGGGTGACGCCGGTCAACGACGCGCCGGTCCTGACCGGGGATCTGGCGGCCCGCGTGGCCGAAGGCGGGCGCTACGTCCTGACCGGCGCGGATCTGGGGTTCATCGACCCGGACGACACGGCCGCTGGCGTGGTCTTTCGCGCCTCGGATCCGGTGCATGGAACGCTTCGGGTGAATGGCGCGGTGGCGGGAAGTTTCACCGCCGCCGATATTGCGGCGGGCCGGGTCAGCTTTGTCCATGACGGCTCGGAAACCACGGGCGCTTCCTTCCGGGTGCTGGTCGAGGACGGGGATGAGGACGGCTCCGCCCCGGTCGCGCGGAGTTTCACGCTAGGGGTGACGCCGGTCAATGACGCGCCGGTCCTGACCGGGGATCTGGCGGCCCGCGTGGCCGAAGGCGGGCGTTATGTCCTGACCGGCGCTGACCTGGGGTTCGTCGACCCGGACGACACGGCCGCTGGCGTGGTCTTTCGCGCCTCGGATCCGGTGCATGGAACGCTTCGGGTGAATGGCGCGGTGGCGGGAAGTTTCACCGCCGCCGATATTGCGGCGGGCCGGGTCAGCTTCGTCCATGACGGCTCGGAAACCACCGGCGCCTCCTTCCGGGTGCTGGTCGAGGACGGGAACGAGGACGGCTCGGTCCCTGTCGCGCGGAGTTTCACGCTGGGGGTGACGCCGGTCAATGACGCGCCGGTCCTTGGCGTGACCCAGCTGGTCACGTCACTGGCCGAGAATGCCTCGACCGGCGCGGCGATCAGGGTTGCGAATGTGACCATCACCGATCCCGATGGCGGGGCGAACCGCCTGTCGCTGGCCGGGGCGGATGCGGGCCTCTTCGAGGTCAGGGGCGGGGCCATCTGGCTGAGGGCCGGTGCATCCCTTGATTTCGAGACGAATCCGGTGCTGGACCTGACCCTGCGGCTGGACGATCCGACGATCGGCACCGGGGCCGAGGCCAGCCGGAACCTGCGCATCACGCTGCGCGATATCCCCGAGGCTCTGAGCGGTACGGCCGGCAATGACCGCCTGACCGGCACTGCATTCGCCGAGACGCTGATCGGTCGCGCCGGCAATGACACCCTGTCGGGCGGCGGCGGTCAGGACACGCTGATCGGAGGGGCCGGGGTCGATCTGCTGCGCGGCGGGGCCGGGGCGGATACCTTCGTCTTTGCCGCGCGGGATTCCGCGCCGGGATATGCGGGCTATATCAGCAATGGCGCGCTGAACCCGCTTTCGGGCGCCGGGCAGCGTGACATCATTCTCGACTTCACCCATGGGCAGGACCGCATCGACCTTTCCGGCATCGACACCGATCCCGGCCGGGCGGGCGATCAGGCCTTCGCATGGCGCGGTTCGGGCAATTTCTCGGGTCTGCGGGCCGAGGCGATCTTCCGGCAATTCGACGCCGCCCAGACGGCGAATGACCGCACCATCATCTATGGCGATCTGGATGGCGACGGGCGGGCCGATCTGCAGATCGAGCTTGCCGGCCTGATCCCCCTGACGCGGGATGATTTCATCCTCTAGCCTCGGTTCTCGATTTCGGTGATCCCGGTTCGGCCGCTTGTGGCGTTGCGGGCGAAGCGGGTCTGGCCGCCTCCATCTCGCTCATGCCGCGGGCCATCTGGCCTAGGCTGCTGCCGCCGGGCAGGTGAGTGTCGATCTCTGGCTGAAGTCGCAGGTATATTGGACGCCCGGCAGATCCTTGGGGTAGCCGAATTTCTCAAGGCGGAGGGAGGGTGCCCGCATCACGACCTCATCACCGGTCATCATCGGGACAAGGACAAGCTGAGGCTTGTCGCGCGCCGTCTCGGGCTGGCCGCGAGGGAAGCAGGCAGTGAGCACCGCAAAGGCATCCTCGCTGGCCGAGCCTCACATCGGTTTTCGCATCCATGCCCGTCGGCATGGTCCAGTCGCCCGCCATCTCTGGCGGCACCGCGACCGGATCAGGTGCGTCGCCGCGCTGCAATGCGATGACGTCGCAGGCCGAAAGGCGGGTGGTGCCCGTCGGCCCGCAATTCCTGATCGATCTCGCACGGGTTGGTGTCGTTGCCGAGTTGCTGCGGGGGTAGGTCATCGCCAGCCCGTGCCCGTGGCTGGTCCCCGAGAAGATCGGGATCTGCGTATCGGTCGGCCCGCCATTGCTGCCAGCCTGCGAAAGATTGCCACCTCGGCCAGCGCCCTGGTCCGGGCGGTATACGAGCGGATCGTCAGGCGCAGGGGTAGGTCTCGTCGTTGCTGGGCCGGTTCTGGTGGGTTGAAGATCGGCAGCGCCCGCCCTACCCGACCGGCAATCGGGACGGGCTCAGCCCCGGATGCTGCGCGACAAAAGCGCCACCGGCAGCATCCCGATCAGCACGATCAGCAACGCCGCGATCGAGGCGTCCTCATAGGTGCCGCGCGCCGCCTCTCCGTAAAGATGGGTGGCGAGGGTTTCGACATTCAGCGGCCGCAGCAGCAGCGTCGCGGGCAGTTCCTTGACGCAATCGACAAAGATCAGCAGCCCCGCTGCCGCCATCGAGGCCCGCGACAAAGGCAGATGGACATGGCGGAACACGCCCGTCGGATGCTGCCCCAGACTACGCGCGGCATGGTCGAGGCTGATCGGGATACGGGTCATGCCGGCCTCGATCCCGCCGCTGGCTATCGCGAGGAAGCGCGCGACATAGGCATAGACCAGCGCTGCCCCGGAACCGAGCAGGATCAGTTGCGGCGCGCTTTCCATGAACAGGCCAAGCACCGCGCTGATCTGGCGGTCGGTGAATGTGATCACAGGCAGAAGCCCGATGGCGAGGATCGTCCCCGGCACCGCATAGCCCAGCGTCGAGACCCGCGCCGCGCCCTGCGTCACCCGGTTCGGGTTGAGGCGGGGGGCGGCGCTGATTACCAGCCCCAGCCCGACCGCGACCAGCGTTGCGGCCAAAGCGAGCGCCGCGGTGTGCCCGGCCTCGGTCCAGATGCGCGGCGGGATGCCCGAGAATGCCACGCGCCGCCATGCCTGGCGGAGCAGATAGGCGGCGGGGGCGGCAAAGCCTACAAGCACCGGCAGCGCGCAAAAGATCGTCGCGGCCCATGCGGGCAGGCCATGCAGGCGGACGCGCGCCAGCGGCACATGACGCCGGGCGCTGGCGGCATAAAGCTGGCCGCGCCGTGCCCGACGCTCGATCAGGACCAGCGAGACCACGATCAGCAGCATGACCAGCGCGATCTGCGCCGCGCCGGGCAGGTCGGTGCGGTTGATCCATGTCGAATAGACCGAGACGGTCAGCGTCCTGACGCCCAGAAACTCGGCCGCGCCGATATCGTTCAGCGTCTCCATCAGGGCCAGTGCCATGCCGACCGCGATGGCCGGGCGGGCCAGCGGCAGGACGATGCGCCAGAAGACCCGCAGCGGCCCGGCCCCCAGCGTGCGCGAGGCTTCCAGCAGGTTCGCGGCCTGCGTCGCGAACAGCGCCCGGACCGGCAGATAGACGTAAGGGTAAAGGACGAAACCCAAGAGCAGGATGCATCCCGTCATCGAGCGGATGTCGGGCAGGCGGAACTCGCGCGGGCTGGAATAGCCGAGGATGTCGCGCAGCAGCGATTGCACCGGCCCGACCGGGTGCAGGATGTCGAGATAGGCATAGGCGATGATATAGGTCGGGACCGCCAGCGGCAGCAGCAGGGCCCAGCCGAAGAACCGCCGCCCCGGAAAGTCGAAGCCCGCGACCAGCCATGCCGTGACCGTGCCGAGAGAGGCCACGATCAGGCCCACCCCCGCCAGCAGCATCGCCGTCTGCGCCAGCGCATTGGCCAGCACGTTGCGGAAAAGATGTGGCCACAACCCGACGCTGCCCTGCATGGCAAAGCCGACCAGCGCCGCGACCGGCAAGAGGACAAGGGCCGCGATCAGGATGGCGGTGATCTGCCATCCTGTGCCGGTCTTGGGGATCATGGGTGCCTCCTCAGGTCCGCGCCCCCCTTTGAGGCGGGGGCGCGGTGCGGCGGGTCAGTTGTCGAAGCCGACGGCCTCGGCCAGCTCGCTCGCCGCCTTGCGTTCGCGGGCGATCGCGGTCAGGTCGGTCGTGTCGACCTTCAGCTCGCCGAACTCGCCCACCAGCGGGCTGACCGGGATGCCGGGCTTGACCGGATATTCGAAATTCGCCTCGGCATAGATCTTCTGCGCGGGGTCCGAGACGAGGTATTCCAGCAGCTTCACCGCCTCGTCCTTGTTCGGCGCGTTCTTCGCGACCGCCGCGCCCGAGACGTTGACCTGCGTGCCGCCATCCTTGAAAGTCGGCAGGATCAGTTTGATCGCCTTGGCCCATTCCTCCTGCTCGGGGCCGCCGGCGCCGCTGCGCATCAGGCCGACATAATAGGTGTTGGCGATGCCGATGTCGCAGATGCCGCCCATGATGTCGCGGGCCACGTCGCGGTCGCCGCCACCGGCCTTGCGGGCGAGGTTGGCCTTGACGCCTTCCAGCCATGCCTTCGTCTCATCCGCGCCGTGATGGGTGATATAGGCGGCGGTCAGCGCGACGTTATAGGGATGCTGGCCGGAACGGATGCAGACCTTGCCCTTCCATTCCGGGTTGGCCAGATCCTCGTAGTTGAAACTTGTGAGGTCGAGATCCTTGGCCGCATAAAGCGCGCGCGCCCGCAGCGACAGGGCGAACCAGTTGCCATCCTTGTCGCGCAGGTTCTCGGGGATCGCAGAGTTCAGCACCTCGGACGTGACCGGCTGGGTCAGGCCGCGATCGACCAGATCGACGAGGTTGCCGATATCGACGGTCATCAGCACATCGGCGGGCGAGGCCGCGGCCTCCTGCTCCAGCCGTTCGGGCAGGCCGTCCTTCAGGAAGATCGTGTTCACCTTGACGCCGGTATCCTTGGTGAAGGATTCCAGCAGCGGTTCGACCAGCTTCGGCTCGCGCGTGGTGTAGAGGTTCAGTTCCTGCGCGCTTGCCGCCTGACCGATCAGAACCGCGCCGAGCAGTCCCAGAAGTTTCGTCTGCATGTTGCCTCTCCGATTGTGACCTGAAGCGCCTTTTATTATCCCAAGGGAATAAGTAAAGATTGTTTCAGCTAACAAAGCCAGACGCCGGAGTGAGGGGCGCCCAGTGGAACATGCCGATTTTCTGGGACAGAAACCCGTCGGCCGCCATGTGCGGACCGATCCGATGCTGGAAATCACCGGGATCGAGCGTCGCTTCGGCGCTGCCGCAGCGGCCGTGCGGGGGGTGTCGCTGACGGTCTGGCCGGGTGAGGTGACCTGCCTGCTTGGTCCCTCGGGTTGCGGGAAGTCCACGACATTGCGCCTGATCGCGGGGATCGAACGTCCCGACGCGGGCGAGATCCGCATCGCGGGGCAGGTGATGGCCGATGCTCGGACTGACCTTCCGCCCGAACGCCGGCCCGTCGGCATGGTGTTTCAGGATCTGGCTCTGTTTCCCCATATGACGGTTGCCGCCAATGTCGGCTTCGGTCTGCCACGTTCCAAAGCCGCGCAGGACATGGTTACGGCGCTTCTGGACCGCGTCGGGCTGGCCCATCATGCGGCGAAATATCCCCATCAGCTTTCGGGGGGCGAGCAGCAGCGCATCGCGCTGATCCGCGCCCTTGCGACCCGCCCCCGCGTCATGCTGCTGGACGAGCCGTTCTCGAGCCTCGACCAGCGGCTCCGGGTCGAGATGCGCGAACTGGCGCTGGACCTGCTGCGCGAGGAGGGGGCGGCGGTGGTCCTTGTCACCCATGACCCGGACGAGGCGATGATGATGGCCGACCGCATCGCGATCATGCGCGATGGCCGCATCCTGCAGGAGGGCGCGCCGCTCGACATCTATCACCGCCCGGTTGATCTGGCGGTGGCGGGGTTCCTGTCGGACCTGAACGTATTCTCCGGCCGCGTGGCGCAAGGCCGCGTCGCGACGCCGATCGGCGAATTGCCTGCGCCGGGCCTTGGCGAGGGAACCAGCGTCAACGTCGCCTTGCGGCCCGAGCACCTCACCCCGCGCCGTTGCAACCGGGCAGAGGCGCATGCCCATGTCCTCAGGGTGCAAAATCTCGGGCGCGAAACCGTCGTCGAGCTGCGGCTGCCGGGCCACGGGCAGCATCTGCGCTGCGTCTTGGCCGGGCGCAGCGACCTGAGCCCCGGCGAGCATGTCAGGATCGACTTCGATCCCGCCGGAGCCATGCTGTTTCGCCGTTAGGCCGGGATGAGTTGCAGGCCTCCCGCGAGGGGATTGCCCATGGTTTGCCCCGGACCCTCGGGCAGGGCGTCATCGCGGTGAGCCAGACCTCCCTCGCAAAGCGAAGCGACGCCCGGAAGCCGCCGATCATCTGGTGAGGGCGTCGATGTGGGAGGACTTGAGGTATAGGATCTGCTGGTCATTCGCTACACCGGGCATGTGCACGCCGCGCCGAACGACAGGTATCAGTTCGTGCTGAAGCATGACAAGCTGCAACCGCGCTGCTCCCGCCCGATTCCCGAACGCCTTATCCCGTGCGGTTGCTGATCGAGGGCGCAGAAAGCCATGCTGCGCCTCGTCACCGATGCGGCCGATCCGGCCCCCGGTGGTCGCGGCGGCGGGCGGGATCGACCTGGCTGAGGGTCGTGGCTTCATTTGGATCGCGGCCGGAGTCTTGCGCTCCCTGCGCGACCATTTCCAAAGCCGCGGCCATCCGCCCGAATGGCTGAAGGCTGCGGGCTATTGGCTCAAGAGGGCGAGCGGGAAATCGCTGGACTGGTCCTCCGGGCGCGTGCCTAGTCCCGCTTCCACTCGCGCAACTCTCCCGAGGCCGTGTATTCGGCCTTGAAGCGGTTGCCGTCGCGGTCGCGACCCTCGATCTCGATGCCGTCATTTTCGAATTCGAGCTGTTCGATCGTGCTGCCGGCCAGCTTCTCGTCCTTTTGCAGCGCCTCGGGCAGGACGGGGGCGAGGGCGGCGAATGGCGCAAGGGCGCGCCCGTCGGTCTCGATCTCCTCCAGCGTGCCGTCGCGGTAGAAATCCAGTTCCACCAGAACGCCGCCGGGCAGGGTGCCGGTCGCATCCGGGCCGCGCTCGTCAGGGTGCAGGCGGATATTCGTCAGGCCCAGCAGGCGGATCACCTCCTCCGCCCCGGCGGGGATTTGCGCCAGTGCGGGCTGGCTGGCCAGCAGCACGGCGGCAAGGGCAAGCATTCCGGTTTTCATCAGCCGATCCCTTCAGGATTTGAGGAGTTTCGCGACAGCCTCGCCCACGGCCGTGGCCGATTGCGGGTTCTGCCCGGTGACGAGGCGCCCGTCGACCGCGACCTTGCTGGTCCAGTCGGGGGCGGGCTGCATCTTCGCGCCCAGCTCCGCCAGCCGAGTCGAGAGCAGGAAGGGCACGACCTTTTCAAGACCGACCGCGCGCTCCTCGGCATCGGTGAAGGCCGCGACCTCGCGTCCGGCGACCAGGGGCTTCCCATCGGGCAGCGTCACATTGGTCAGCGCGGCAGGCCCGTGGCAGACCGCCGAGACGACGCCGCCCTGTTCCCAGATCGCGCGGGTCTTGTCATTGACCGCCTGCGTGGTCGGGAAATCCCAGACCGCGCCATGGCCGCCGGCAAAGAAGATCGCCGAATAATCGGCGGGGTTCACCTCCGAGAGCTTGAGGCTCGCAGCGATGCGGGCGCGGAAATCCGGGTCGTTCCAGTAGCGGGCATTGGTCGGATCGTCGAGGTCCATCCCGTCCACCGGCGGATCGCCCCCCTGGATCGAGGCGAAGGCGACCGGCAGCCCCTCGCGCTCGAACACGGCGAGGGGGTGGGTCACTTCGGAGAGGAAATAGCCGGTCGGGCCGTGCCCGGCCTTGTCGCCATGCGAGGTCATCACGATCAGGATCGGTTTCATGGGGGCTCCGTTTCATACGCGGGAACCAAACGCCGCCAGGCTCTCGCCCGTTCCAGTCGGTCGTGGTTCGGGCATGGAACGTCGCGGGCGGGTTTCGTCAAGGGCCGCAAGGTGCGGCGATCCGGTGACAATAGCGCGTGAGGGGCCACGCGGCGGGCGATCCCCTTCAGGGGAGGATGCCAGGCCGTGGGCGTGCTTTTATGGCTGGGGTTCCTCGACCGCGCACCGACGATCGCAGATGCGAGACCTGCGACCCCAGAACGGCATCGACCCCTTCGCGATCAGGCGGAGAGGAACTTCTCGGCCGCCTGACGACCGGCCAGATGCGAGAGAGGGCCGACATCGAGGCGGCTCAGGCCCATATCGGCCAGTTCGCGATCGCTGGTCATGTCGAGTTCTTCGAAAGTGCGGCGCTGGACGCGGCGGGCGATGAAATAGGCTCTAATCCGGCGCGAGATGCCGAGTTGTTGGCTCGCCGGGGTCCGGCTGTGGCCATGGCTGGAAACTGCTGCTGTTGCCATCGATCTGTTCCTTCTGTTTGCGCTATCGACATGGATGCTGCAGCGCGGCATGAGTAGACCCGTTCGGGGCATTCCAGCCATGCGGAAAGGGGATGGCAGGTCGATCGGTCGCACCCTCCGCGCGACGTCTCGGGTGGTGGCCGTGCGTCAGGCGCTCCGACGGTCGCGTCTTAATCCGACACTTCGCCGCGCTGGGTTCTGACGCGGCTTTTCAGCGGTCCGAGGGCGGCCAGATGCTTGCGCATGAACTCCGAGGCTTCCTCGTTCTGCCCGCGCAGCACAAGATGCAGCAGTTCGATATGCTCGATGCAGCGCTCGCGTGCGACGTCGCGATCCAGCATCTGGCGATAGTCGATCAGGCGTCGGAGCCGGTCGACCCGCTTCAAGGCGTCGATGAAAAAGATGTTCTGGCTGCATTCGATGACCGATTCATGCATGCCGCTGTTCAGCTCGAAAAGCTTGGCGTCGGGGACGGTCCAGATGCCGCCCTCGACCAGCCATCGCTGCTCGACCAGCCGGCTTTCCAGCACCGGGCGGTTCAGCTCGAAACGGGGCTCAAGCAGGGCGGCGGGTTCGATCAACTGGCGGAACCTGTAGCTGTCCCGATAGGATTCCAGCGAGGTCAGCACCGGCAGGAACTCCCAGCCGTGACCCGGCAGGCGCTCGATCCAGCCTTCCTGCGACATCCGCCGCAAGAGCTTGGTCAGTCGTCCCCGGGTCAGGTCATAGCGGCGCTGGAACTCGCTTTCGGTGATACGCTCGGGCAGCAAGCCCGTCACGCGGTCATTGGCAATCCGCAGATAGACCTTTTCGTCCTCGTCCACCTCGGCCACGGGCGCGCTGAGGCTTTCGGCCGCGGCGATGTCGACGACGCGATAGCCGCTGCGGTCGCCCGAGGTCAGCACGCCCGCTTCCTCAAGCTGCTTCAAAGCGACCCGAACCGGCGAACGCGAGACGCGGAACTGCTCGGCCAGCTTGCGCTCGGTCAGTCGGTCTCCGGGTTGTAGCCCGTCGGCCCGGATATGGCTGGCGATCTGGCTGACAAGCGTATTGGCGAGATTGGTCATGGATGCACCGGCTGATTTCCCGAAACAAATGCCACTTTGCGAAGCTCATGCCAAGGTTGATGGTATTTTTATATTGCAAAAAACCTTCATGCTGCGTAATTGGCATTTATTGATCGTAAAAGACCATTCGGAAGAGGCGCACCGCAGTGGTTCGGACAGCTTCCCGCCAACAACAAGGATGAGTGACGTGCGGCTTCTGGTTCTGCCCGGCGACGGGATCGGCCCTGAAATCACCGAAGCGACCCTGCAGGTGCTGCGGCAGGCCGATCGGCAATTCGGCCTCGGCCTCAAGATCGAAGAGGCGGATATCGGCCTCAAGTCGCTGGCCGAGCAGGGCACGACACTGCCCGAGGCGGTCATGACGCGCATCCCCGAGGTGGATGGGGTCATTCTGGGACCGGTCTCGCATTACGACTATCCGCCCCGCGACAAGGGCGGCATCAACCCCTCGGGTGAATTGCGGGTGAAGTTCGAGCTTTTCGCCAATATTCGCCCCAGCAAATCCCGCCCGGATCTGACGGTGCTGAGAAAGCCGATGGACCTGATCATCGTGCGCGAGAATACCGAGGGCTTCTATTCCGACCGCAACATGTTCGCCGGCACGGGCGAGTTCATGCCCGACCCCGACATGGCGCTGTCGGTCAGGAAGATCACGGCCCGCGCATCGCGAAACGTCGCGAAAGCGGCGTTCGAACTGGCCCGCGCGCGGCGCAGGAAGGTCACCGCGGTCCACAAGGCAAATGTGGTGAAGCTGTCAGACGGCCTCTTCCTGCGCGAGGTCCGCAAGGTCGCCGAGGAATACCCGGATGTGCAGCTTGAGGAGTTGATCGTCGACGCGACCGCGGCGCTGCTGATCCGCAGGCCGGACGCCTTTGACGTCATCGTCACCACCAACATGTTCGGCGATATCCTGTCGGACGAGGCGTCGGAATTGTGCGGCAGCCTGGGCCTTGGCGGCTCGATCAATCAGGGGGCGGAGGTCTGCGTCGCGCAAGCCCAGCATGGCTCGGCCCCCGACATTCAGGGTCAGGGCAAGGCCAACCCGACCTCGCTGATCCTGTCGGCGGCGATGTTGCTCGATCATCTGGGCCTGAAGCACGGCGACGCGAAGCTGAACGAGGCCGCGCACGCCATCGGGGCCGCCGTCGAAAGCACGCTGGACCGGCCGGATCTTCGGACCGCCGATCTGGGCGGACCGCTTGGAACGGCGGCATTCACGAATGCGGTCTGTGCCGCGCTTGCCTGAAATCAACACGTGTCCTGGAGGGGACCGAAGGGAGGAAGACCATGAGAAAAATCACTCGACGCGCTCTTGGCGTGCTGATGGCCGGTGCGCTTGGCGCAGCCGCGCTGACCCCGGCCACGGCCGAGGAGATGCTGCCCTCGCTGGAATTGCTGGCGCCGTCCAGCCCCGGCTCGGGCTATGACCAGCTTGCCCGCGCGGTGCAAGGCGTATTGCAGGCGCGTGGCACCGTCCCCGCCGTCGAGGTCACGAATGTCGCCGGTGGCGGTGGCACGGTGGGCCTGTCGCAATTCGTGACCAGCCGGCCGCGCAAGCCCTCGGCGCTGATCGTGGGTTTTGCGCTGGTGGGCGGCGTGCTCTCCACCAAATCCGCGGTGACGCTGGATGACGTCGCCCCGATTGCTCGCCTGATGGGGGATGTCGATGCGATCGTGGTGCCGGCCAGTTCGGAGATCAAGACGCTCGATGACCTGATCGCCCGGCTCAAGGCCGATCCGGGCGGCGTCTCCTGGGCCGGTGGCTCGATCGGCGGCGTCGATCACGTGACGGCCGGGCTCTTCTCGAAGACCGTGGGCGTCGATCCTACCGCGATCAACTATGTCGTCCATGCCGGCGGCGGCGAGGTGCTGGCCTCGGTGTTGGGCGGCCATGCGACGGTCGGAATCTCGGGTTACGAGGAGTTCCGCGCACAGGTGGAAAGCGGCGATCTGCGGGCGCTCGCCGTCTCGGGCGAGGCGCGCATCGAAGGTGTCGATGTTCCGACCTTCAAGGAGGCGGGGGTCGATCTTTCGGTCCAGAACTGGCGCGGCATCGTCGCCAACCCCAAGGCCAAGGAGGCCGATCGCGCGGCGCTGGAGGCGGCGATCGCAGACATGGCGAAATCGCCGGAATGGGCCGAGGCGCTGAAGACGCGCGGCTGGATAGACAGCTATCAGCCCGCAGACGAGTTCGGCGCCTTCCTGAAGGACGAGACCACGCGCATCGGTCAGGCCCTGCACGCCGCGGGCGTTCTGTGACGGGGCGGGAAAGGGCAAGGTCATGAAGCTGCTGCAACCGCATACCGCCGAACTGGTGCCGGGCGTGTTCTGCCTTGGCCTTGGCGGCTACATGCTGCTCGACGTCTGGTCACGGCCGGGGATCGCCACCAAGGCGGCGGTGGGCCCGGGGGTGTTCCCGGTCATCATCGGGGCGGGGCTTGCGGTCGTAGGCCTGCGCCTCTGCCACGAGGCATGGCAGCGGCGCGGTCAGGGCGCGCCCTTTCCCGAACTGGACATTCGCGCGGCCTTTCAGGGCGCGCTGGCCTTCCTCGTGATGATCCTGACGCTGGAATGGCTGGGCTGGGTCATTGCGGGCACGCTGATGTATGCGACCGTCGCTCATGCCTTCGGCGAGCGGAGGGTTTTCCGCTCGCTGTTGCTGGGCCTTGGCCTGACGGTCGCGACCTGGTGGCTCTTCGACCGGATGCTGGATCTGGCGCTGCCCGTCGGCACGGTGGTCGAACAGGTGCTGACCCATTTCGGCTATGAGATCTGAGAGGCAGGGATGGATACCTTTTCCGCATTGATGCATGGATTTTCGGTCGCCACCACCATCGGCAATCTCGGCTGGTGCTTCCTTGGCGTCGTGCTGGGCACCGCAATTGGCGTGCTGCCCGGCATCGGTCCCGCGCTGACCGTGGCCCTGCTGCTGCCCGTGACCTACGGGATGGAGCCCGCCTCGGCCTTCATCATGTTCGCCGGCATCTATTACGGCGCGATGTACGGCGGCTCGACGACCTCGATCCTCCTGAACGCGCCGGGCGAGTCCGGCAGCATCGTCACCGCCATCGACGGCCACGCCATGGCCCGCCAGGGCCGCGGCGCCCAGGCGCTGGCGACCGCCGCCATCGGCTCCTTCATCGCCGGCACCATCGCCACCGCGGCGCTGACCTTCGTCGCCCCGCTGATGGTC
>NZ_DATMFA010000003.1:0-10486 GCF_035556475.1 Paracoccus sp. (in: a-proteobacteria)
ACCGCGATCTCGTCAAACGGGTTCATCGACATCTTGACATTGGCAAGATCGACACCGGATCCGTCCGCCTTAACGCGGGCCTTCACGTTGTAGTCGATCACGCGTTTCACTGGCACGAGAACCTTCATCGGCCTCTCTCCCTTTTGTTGCGTCACCTGTTCGGGGGATTTGTTAGCGGGCTGGTCCGGGCAATAACAGGGAAAAAACGACGGGTTTGTGTCGTTAGGCGAAGTAGCCCGAATGATGGCGCTATCGACTGGCGCCGGGAACCCAGAGGATGTCGTCGGTGCCGTTCGCATTGGCAACGCGACCCGCGACGAAGAGCCAGTCGGACAGACGGTTGAGATATTTGACCGCCTCGGGATTGGCGTCCTCGCTCGCGGCAAGGGCCACCGCGGCGCGTTCCGCGCGGCGGGCGACGGTGCGGCAGAGATGCAGATGCGCCGCAAGTGCCGACCCGCCCGGCAGGATGAAACTGCGCAGCGGCGCGAGGTCGGCGTTCATGCCGTCGATCTCGGCCTCGAGCCGCGTGACCTGCGATTCGATGATCCGAAGTACCGGATAGGGGGCACTCGCATCCTCCTCCATCCGGGGGCGGGAGAGGTCGGCGCCAAGGTCGAAAAGGTCGTTCTGGATCACCGCGATCCGTTCGGCCATGCTGCCTTCGGCATGGAGCCGCGCCAGCCCGAGCGTCGCGTTCAGCTCGTCCACCGAACCATAGGCTTCGACGCGGAGCGCGTGTTTCGGCACCCGCTCGCCATTCGAGAGGGCGGTTTCGCCCCGGTCGCCGGTGCGGGTATAGATGCGGTTCAGGACGACCATCAGTGACCCCTTGCCCAGAGATAGAGCAGGAAGACGGCGACCGCGATCGCCTGGGCGATGATGCGCCAGCGCATCAACCGGTTGCCGTTCCTGCGGTTGAACTCTCCGCCCCGGGCAAAGCCGCCGATCCCGGTCGCGAGGATCACGACGACCGCGAGGCAGCAGATCGCCAGCAGGATGAGAAGCGGTTTGTCGTGCATGATCTTTGCCTTTCGGGGGTGAAGCCTAGCTGCGGCGCGCGAACCAGTCCAGTGCGCGCGTCGAAAGCAGCCGCCGCCCGATCCCCGAGACATGGGTGGGCGTGGTGACGTAATAGCGCGGGCGCGGGTTCGGGCTTTCCAGCGCCTGCGCGATCCGGGCGCTGACGGCCGAGGGCGGCAGTTCGAAGCGATCCTTTTTCGCGGCCGGCTCGTAAAGCCGTTTCAGCAGCACGTTGCGATATTGCTGGGCGCGCGGGCTCGACCGCCAGTCGATCCAAGCCTCGAAATGTGGGATCGAGTTCAGGCGGATCTTCGTGCCGATCGGTCCCGGCTCGATCAGGACGAACCTGACCGGGGTATCGGCCATCTCGACCCGAAGCACGTCGGTCAGCCCTTCGAGCGCGAATTTCGTCGCGACATAGGCGCCGCGCCACGGGATGCCGACCAGCCCGAGGACCGAGCTGATGTTCACCACCCGCCCGCCATGCTGGCGGAAATGCGGCAGCAGGCGGCGGGTCAGGTCGTGGGTGCCGAAGAGGTTCGCCTCGAAGATCGAGCGCAGCGCGCCGCGGGGCAGGTCCTCGGCCGCGCCGGGAATAGCGAAGGCGGCATTGTTCACCAGCGCGTCGATTCGCCCAAGAGAAAGGGCCTCTTCGGCGGCGCGGGCCACGCTGTCCTCGTCGCCGAGTTCGAGATGGATGGCGTCGAAGCCCTCGGCGCGGCGAGCCTCCAGATCTTCGGGCTTGCGGCAGGTGGCGATCACGCGCCAGCCCCGCGCCTTCATATGGCGCGCGGCATCGAGGCCGATGCCCGAGGAACAGCCGGTGATCAGAACGGTTTTCATGCGCCAGCCTCTTGTTGCCGGACGGTTCTGCGTCATGGGCGCGGTTCGCGCAATACGCGCATTTCCGGCTGGACCGAAGCCGCGCGCAGGAATATTCAACCTTACATGTCCGACGATCCGAACATCCCCGATCCGAATGCGGATCAGACCAGCTCCGAACCGCTTTCGCGCGCCATTGGCGAGCGTTACCTGACCTATGCGCTCAGCACGATCATGCACCGGGCCTTGCCCGACGCGCGCGACGGGCTGAAGCCGGTCCACCGCCGTATCCTTTACGCGATGCGCGAGCTGCGGCTGTCGCCCTCGGGGGCGTTCCGAAAATCCGCCAAGATCACCGGCGACGTGATGGGGAACTATCACCCGCATGGCGACGCGGCGATCTATGACGCGATGGCGCGCCTCGCGCAGCCCTTCGCCATGCGTTATCCGCTGGTCGACGGGCAGGGGAACTTCGGCAATATCGACGGCGACAACCCCGCCGCCAGCCGCTATACCGAGGCCCGGCTGACCGCTACCGCCGAGGCCCTGATGGAGGGGCTGGCCGAGAACGCGGTTGATTTCCGCCCGAATTATGACGGCACGCTGGAAGAGCCCATCGTGCTGCCCGCCGCCTTCCCGAACCTTTTGTGCAATGGCGCCAGCGGCATCGCGGTCGGCATGGCGACGAACGTGCCGCCGCATAACCTGCATGAGGTGATCGACGCCTGCCTGCATCTGATCAAGTCGCCGGATGCGCGCGACGACACGCTGATCTCGATCATGCCCGGCCCGGATTTCCCGACCGGCGGCGTGCTCGTTGAGTCCCGCGAGACCATTGCCGAGGCCTACCGGACCGGGCGCGGCAGCCTGCGCCTGCGCGCGCGCTGGTCGGTCGAGGATCTGGGCCGGGGCATCTGGCAGATCGTCGTGACCGAGATCCCCTATCAGGTGCAGAAATCCAAGCTGATCGAGCGGTTGGCCGAGGTGATCCAGCTGAAGAAGGTGCCGATCCTTGCCGATGTCCGCGACGAATCGGCCGAGGATGTCCGCATCGTGCTGGAGCCGCGCGCCCGCACCGTCGATCCCGACCAGCTGATGGCGGCGCTGTTCCGCGTCTCGGATCTGGAGATCCGTTTCGGCCTGAACATGAACGTGCTGATCGACGGGCGCGTGCCCAAGGTCTGCTCGCTCAAGGAAGTGCTGCGCGCCTTCCTCGACCACCGGCGCGACGTGCTGGTCCGGCGGGCGAACCACCGGCTCGACAAGATCGCGGCCCGCCTTGAGGTGCTGGAGGGCTATATGGTCGCCTTCCTGAACCTCGACCGCGTGATCGAGATCATCCGCTATGAGGAAGACCCGAAATCGGTCCTGATGGCCGAGTTCAAGCTGTCCGAAGTTCAGGTCGAGGCGATCCTGAACATGCGCCTGCGTGCGCTGCGCAAGCTCGAGGAAATGGAGCTGCGGGCCGAGCATGGCCGGCTGACCGAGGAGCGTGAGGGGCTGGCCGCGATGCTGGCCGATCCCGCCGCGCAATGGGCGAAGATCGCCGAGGAACTGCGCGAGACGCGCGGCAAGTTCGGCAAGTCCGCGCCCGGCGGGTTGCGCCGGACCGAGATCGGCGAGATGGGCGAAGTGGCCGAGATCGACATGGATTCCATGATCGAGCGCGAGCCGATCACCGTGATCCTGTCGAAAATGGGCTGGATCCGCGCGATGAAGGGGCACCAGCCCCTCGATGCCGAGGTCAAGTTCAAGGATGGCGACGGCCCGTTCATGGCGCTCCATGCCGAGACGACCGACAAGCTGATGGTCTTTGGCGCGAATGGCCGCTTCTACACCCTGCCGGCGAACAACCTGCCCGGCGGGCGCGGCATGGGCGAGCCGCTGCGCCTGATGATCGACCTGCCGAACGATGCCGGCGTGATCGACATGTTCCCGTGGCGGGCGGATGCGCGCTATCTGGTCGCCTCGAAGGCGGGGGACGGGTTCATCGTCACCGCCGCCGACATCCAGGCCCAGACCCGCAGCGGCAAGCAGGTGCTGAACGGCGACGCGCTGCTCTGCCGCAGGGTGACGGGCGATCACGTCGCGACCGTGGGCGAGAACCGCAAGATGCTGGTCTTCCCGCTGGACGAACTGCCCGAGATGGGCCGCGGCAAGGGCGTCCGCCTGCAGAAGTTCAAGGATGGCGGGTTGTCGGACGCGATCTGCCTCGCCCTGTCCGACGGGTTGCGCTGGCAGGAATCCGGCGGCCGCACCCGGACCGAGCCTGACCTGACCGAATGGTTGGGCAAGCGCGCGGGCGCAGGCTATATGGCGCCGCGCGGTTTCCCGCGCGACAACAAGTTCAACTGAAATGGCCCAAAGGCCCGGAGATTTTCCGGGCCTTTGTGACTAGCTGTCCGCCTTGGGTTTCAGGATGACCGTCGCCCCGTCCGGGGTGGTCGTGGTCGAGGCGGTCTGATCGGACTTGGCCTTGCTGAACGGGCAAGCCGCAGCCGGCAAGGCGGCCACGGACAATGCCAAAGCGGCGGCGGCGATGAGTTTCGTCATGTCGTCGTGCTCCTGCTGGATTGGCACGGCTGCCGGTGCAGACGTGCTCGGCTCAGGGGTCAAGCGTCGCATGGCGCGTCGATTCGCTCAAATACACTATCTAGCGATCACGCACCCTTTTGCGCCCGGTCAGCATCGGCCTGACCAGATCCTCGCGCTTCCAGAAGCGATAGAACAGAATCACCGCCACATGCAGCAACACGAGCACGAGGACGAGGTTCGCGCCAAACTCGTGCCAGCCCACCGCCTTCGACCGCGTGGCCGGGGCCACATAGCTCGCCAGCGGCCCGACATTGATATAGTCATCCGGGTCCGAGATCAGCCCGCTGGTCACCTGCGCCGCAAGGACCGCGAGCATCGCGATCACCGACAGCGCGCCCAGCGGGTTATGGCCCGGCCAATAGCTTGGCTCGCGCATCAACACGCCGCGCAAATAGCCTGAAACCGCCCCCGGTCCGCGCAGGAATTGCGCGAAACGCGCCTCGGGCGGGCCGATGAAGCCCCAGACCAGCCGAAAGATCAGCAGGCCCGCGACGACATAGCCGCACCAGAAATGCAGCGTCATCTTGGCCGGACCGAACTGGCCGAGACACCAGCCGAGGATCACGAAAAACGCGAGGCTCCAGTGAAAGACCCGCAGGAGTGGATCCCAGACCACCGCCTCGCGCACCGGCCTCGGCCGGGGATCGGTCCCGGCCATCAGCTCTTTTCGCGATAGCTGTCGTGGCAGGCCTTGCAGGCCGCGCCCAGCTTGCCGACGACCGGGCCAACCTTGTCCTGCCCGCCCTTCACCGCCTCGGAGGCGCCGGTCGCCGCCTCGACAAGGCCGCCGAACTTGGTTCTGAAATCGTCCATGTTGTTCCAGATGTCGGGCTTGGCGGCGCTGTCCTCGGCCTCGTTCGAGGCGGTGCCCGCAATGAAAAGGCTGGGCAGGTCGTAATGGGTCAGCGCCTCGATATTCGCGGCGGCGCGGCTGGCCGCGGCCTCGTCATAGGCGATGTCGCCCTTGGCCATTCCGGCCAGCGTCGCCATGTTGATCGCAAGCATGTTGTAGAAACCGTGCCGCGCCTCGATGGCCTGTTCGGTGGCTTCGTCGGCGCTTGCGCCGATCGGATGGAACACGCAGAGGGCGGCGAAGGTGGCGGCGGTCAGGATCTGGCGCATCGACTGTCCTTTTCGTGTGGCATGGGCTGCACGGGGGTTCGCGATCAGAGAGTTGCACAAGGCGGGCGTTCTGCCAATCGCGCTCTGAATGCCGATTTCGTGATCAGCTCCAAGCCCGGTTTTTTCCCGCATAAGGCGAAAAAACGCGGGCGATGCGCGTTTTTCCTTCAGTCCCGTCTCACCGGTGGCGCGCAAACGAGCAAACCCGTTCCGGGCGCTGGTGCGAAATGAATTACGATTGAGTTATTCTGCGATGCGGCGCAACCTGAGATAGACGGGACCGCATACCTGTCACCCCGCGCCGCAACGGGGTTCTTCATGGCAGTGCCGCCGTTCTTGCCGCGTCTCTCCTCCCTCCGCGTGGTGCAAGAACGGCGGCCTCTTTCTCGTCAGGCCGCGCGTTCCAGCAGATAGCTGTCCATGATCCAGCCATGCGCCTCGCGCGCCGCTGCGCGGTCGTGGATGATGCGCGGCCCGGCCTCGGCCAGCGTGCCGTGGCGCAGCATCTGCTGGGGCATGCCCAGAAAGGCCCCCCACCAGATCGAGACGCCGGCGGGATCGAGGCCCTGGAACGCGCATTCGCCATCCAGCATCACCACCACCCGGTTTGCGCCCTCAGGCCAGCCGTGGTCGCGCATCTGGCGTCCGGTCGTGATCACGACGGGTGAGGCGAGTTCGTTCAGCGGGATGGCATGGGCCGCGCAAAGCGCCTGAATCGCGGTGATGCCGGGAATGACCCGCAGCCGCAGCGCAAGCCTTTGCGCCAGCCGCCGCGCGATGCGCAGGCTGCTGTCGTAAAGCGCGGGATCGCCCCAGACCAGCAGCGCGGGCCGGGTCGAGCGGTGGCGGCCAAGCGTCGCCTCCCATTCCGCGGCGATGGCGTCGTGCCATGCCTCGACGCCCGGCAGATAGCCCTGTCCGGCCTCGCGGCGCGGCATCGGAAAGCGGGCCAGTTCCGGGGGGCTGACAAGGACGCGGCGGCACAGCGCCTCGCGCAGATCGGCAAGGTCGGCCTTGTCCCCGCCCTTTTTGGGAATGAGGATCAGGTCCGAATCCTGCATCGCGGCGATGGCGTCGCGCGTCAGGTGGCCGGGGCTGCCGGTGCCGATGCCGATAAGGGTCAGGTCGATCATGGTCTTTCGCCGATAAGATGGAAGAAGCTGCCGGACGCATTTCCCCGGCGCGAGCCGGTCTCTGGCACGGAAGCGCCATTGGCGTCCACCACCTCGGCGAGGGGACTGTCAGGCTGGGCAAGGATGGTGGCGTAATGAAACTCATGCCCGGCCAGCGGCGCGGCATAGGCGCCGCAAAGCGGGGCAGAGGGCCGCGCCAGCCGATAGCCCAGATGCATCCGTCGCTGGGCGTAGCTCGTCTCCAGCCCCAGAAGGCCCGCCATGCGGTGGCGCTGGCCCTGCGCATCGACCAGCCCTTCGCCCATCGCCATATAGCCGCCGCATTCGCCATGGACCGGGCGGGTGCGGGCAAAGCGCTGCAATCCCGCGCGGAACCCTTCCGCCGCGGCAAGGCGGGGGGCGTGAAGCTCGGGGTAGCCGCCCGGCAGCCAGCAGGCCCCGGCGCTGTCATCCGGCCCCTCATCCGCGAGGGGCGAGAAGGGCAGGATCGTCGCCCCCGCCGCGCGCCAGCCCGCGACGAGATGCGGATAGATGAAGGAAAAGGCGTCGTCCTGCGCCAGCGCAATCCTCTCGGCGGGCGGCGGAAGCGGGCGAAACGCCTCGGCCGCGATGCCGCCCGAGGCTGCGGCGACGATGCCGTCAAGGTCCAGATGCCGGTCCGCCGCCGCGCCCGCCCGCGCCAGCAGGTCATCCAGCGCGGCATGTTCACGGGCCTGCACCAGACCCAGATGCCGCTCGGGCAGCTCGATCGCGGCGGCGCGGGGCAGGACGCCAAGGACCGGGATCGCGAGGCTATCGAGCGCGTGACGGATCAGTGCCTCGTGCCGGGCCGAGGCGATGCGGTTCAGCACCACCCCCGCCAGCCGGACATCGGGCCGCATCTCGCGGAAACCCAGCGCGATGGCGGCGGCCGACTGGGCCTGCCCCTTGCAGTCGAGGACCAGCAGGACCGGCCAGCCGGTCAGCGCGGCGATATCGGCGCTGGAGCCGTTGCCTAAGCCCCCGGTCGCAGCCACGCCGTCGAAAAGCCCCATCGAGCCTTCGACCAGCGCAAGATCGGCCCCCTCCGCCCTGCCGGCAAGATGCGCGATCTGCGCCCGGTCCATCGCCCATGAATCGAGGTTGAAGGACTCGCGCCCCGCCGCCGCCGCGTGAAAGGCGGGGTCGATATAGTCCGGGCCGCTCTTGAACGGCTGGATCGCCATGCCCCTCGCCCTCAGCGCCGCGATCAGGCCCAGCGTCACCGTGGTCTTGCCGCTGCCCGAGGCCGGGGCGCTGATGACAAGCCCCCTCACTCGGGGAATCTCGGGCTGGCGCCGACCGGGCGGAAGCGGCGGTCGTAATCCTCGGCGTAAAGGCGGCTTTCGTCGAAATCCTCGGTGGCGATGGCCCGGCCGACAAGGATCAGCGCCGTGCGCTCGCCCGTCCCGATCGCGGGGTCGAGGGTGGCAAGCGTCGCGCGCAGGATGCGCTGGTCGGGCCAGCTTGCGCGAAAGACCACGGCGACGGGGCAATCCGGCCCGTAATGCGGCAGCAACTCGGCCTGCACGCGGTCCAGCACATGCACCGAGAGGTGGATGGCCAGTGTCGCGCCGGTGGCGGCGAAACGGGCCAGCGCCTCGCCCTCGGGCATGGCCGAGGCGCGGCCGGAGGTGCGGGTTAACACCACCGATTGCGCCACCCCCGGCAGCGTCAGTTCCGCCCCGAGCGCGGCGGCGGCTGCGGCGAAGGAGGGCACGCCCGGCGTCACGTCATAGGGGATCCCCAGCGCATCGAGCCGCCTCAGCTGCTCGCCCATCGCCGACCAGACCGAAAGGTCGCCGGAATGCAGTCGCGCCACGTCCAGTCCGGCCGCATGGGCGGTGGCGATCTCGTCGATGATCCGGTCGAGGCTCAGGGATGCCGTGTTCACGATCCGCGCGCCGGGCGGGCAATGGGTCAGCAGCGCCTCGGGCACCAGCGAACCGGCATAGAGGCAGACCGGGCAAGCCGCGATCAGGTCGCGCCCGCGCAGCGTGATGAGGTCCGGGGCGCCCGGACCGGCGCCGATGAAATGAACCGTCATGCGGGTTCTCCTTCTGCGATGGCCGCGGTCGCCATGCCGTCCGCCGAGGTGACGCGCGCTACGACGATGCGCGCTCCGGGGCCGAGCGCGGCAAGCGCCGCCGCCTCGGCCAGCGAGCCGGTGCCGAAAAGCGCGGTGACGCGCGAGGATGTGGTCGGGGTGGCGATGCCCCGGACCCGCACGGGCAGCAAAGGCAGGCCGCGCCTGCGGGCCAGTTCGCGAATTGCCGCCGCGCCGGATTTTTCCTCGGCGGTGGCGAGCGCGTCTGCCGGACCGGCGCGGTCCAGCGCAGAGGCGAGCGACTCGGGCGTCACCGCGCTGCGAAAGCCGATGCCCGCGACCCTCACGGCCAGCTCCATTGCGTGACGGTGCGCGCCGGTGTCCAGCCGCGCCTGCCGCCCAGCGGGCCCACGTCCTCGATGCTGATGCGGGTCAGGCTGCCGCCACGCTGGCCGTGGAGTTGGGCGAGCAGCGCCTCGGTCTCCAGCGTCACGGCATTGGCGACGATGCGCGCGGGGGGCAGCGCCTCGAACATTTCCGGCCCAGCCCCGCCGCCGACAAAGATCGCATCGGGCGGGGGCAGGCCTGACAGCGCGCCGGGCGCCGCGCCCGCGACCACGCGCATCCGGTCGGGCAGGCCGAAGCTTTCGATATTCGCGGCAAGGTTCACGCGGCGATCCTCGCGCGGCTCGATGGCCTGGGCCTGGCCGCCGTTCAGGCACCATTCGACGCTGACCGAACCCGATCCCGCGCCGATGTCCCACAGCATCTCGCCTGGACGCGGGGCAAGTGCGGCAAGGGTCATGGCCCGGATGGCGCGGCGGGTGATCTGCCCGTCATGGGCGAAGGTGTCGTCGGGCAGGCCGAAGCCGCGCGGCAGCCCGGTCCCCGGCGGCAGATCGGCCCCGTCCAGCGCCACGGCGACGGGGGCGCAGCAGGTCAGGTCGAACCCCTCCGGGCTGGTCCTGCGGATCCGCTCGCGCGGGCCGCCAAGGGCTTCCAGCACCACCATCCGCGCCCGGCCAAGGCCGTGGGCGACCAGCCATTCCGCCAGTTCCGAGGGCGCGCGGGCGTCGCGCATCAGGCAGATCGCGCGGGCGCCCCGCGCCATGACCGGGCGCAACCGGCCCAAGGGCATGGCGTGCAGGCCAAGGCAGGCCGTCTCCTCGATCCGCCAGCCAAGGCGCGAGGCGGCAAGCGAGAACGTCCCCGGCACCGGATAGGCCCGCCATTCCCCGGCGGCGAGCGCGGTGGCAAGCGGGCCGCCCGCGCCGTGCCAGAAGGGATCGCCGGACACCAGCGCCGCGACCGGGCGGCCGCGCAGCGCCATCAGCGGCTCGATGCTGAAGGGCACCGGCCAGCACCGCCCCTCGACCCCGGCCAGCGCGAGGTGGCGGGGCGCGCCAAAGACGATTTCGGCCTCGGCCAGCGCCTTGCGGCTTGCGGGCGAAAGGCCCGCAGGTCCATCCTCGCCCAGTCCGATGATCGACAACCAGGGTTCAGCCATGACGCGCATCCTTCTTCTGGGTGGGACGACCGAGGCCGGAAACATGGCCCGCGCCCTTGCCGAGGCCGGGCTCGACGCCGTCTATTCCTATGCCGGCCGCACCCGCAGCCCGGTCGAGCAGCCTTTGCCCACCCGCATCGGCGGTTTCGGCGGGGTGGCGGGGCTGGCGAAATTCCTGAAGGACGAGGCCGTGACCCATGTGATCGACGCGACCCATCC
>NZ_DATMFA010000004.1:0-23796 GCF_035556475.1 Paracoccus sp. (in: a-proteobacteria)
CGGCGGCCCTATCTTCGCCCGATCCTCGGCAAGCCCTTCGATCCCTGGGCGGGTGCCGAGCGGGTCGATCCCGACGACTTCGCGCTTTCGCTGATGGATCTTTTCGTCAAGAAAGTCCTGCGGCCACCGAAGGATTGCCGGGTCAGCGGCTTCAAGGAAATCCGGTTTCACCAGGAGCCTTCCTTCTTCCGCAACCATATGGACGTCCTGCGCACCGTCTTTCCGAAGGCGAGGATCATCTTCCAGCATCGCAAGCTCGAGGATGTCGCGCGCTCGGGCTGGTGGAAGAACCAGTCCCAGTCCGAGGTCATCTCGCAACTCGGGCAGGCTGACCGCATGTTCCTGTCCTATGCGAAGGATCACCCTGACTGCTGTCATGTGGTGAGCTATGACAAGCTGGTTGCCGACAAGGCCCATGCCAGAGAGATCTATGATTTTCTGGGCGAAAAATTCGACGAAGCGACGGTTGCCGGGATTCTCGGTCAGGCGCTGAAGCATTGACGTGGCGCGCTGGCCCATCTGACGGGCCGGTCGCCGAGAAGCGGGGTTTCGGGGGTGGATATCCTCGCCGCCGCAGTTTGCGGGTTTACATGCCGCGCCGGGACGTCTAAACGACCGCCTTTGGCTCCGCGTGTCCGGAGCGGCGGGCGCTGGGTCTTCCGCCGCTAAGGGTCTTGGTGCCGTTCATCGGGTGTTCGGCACCCCCCTTTCTGGCGAAAACATGACAGAACCAACTATTGCCGCGCCTCTGGCTGCGGCGCTGGCAGCCAAAGGCTATGCCAGCCTCACCACCGTTCAAGAAGCCGTTCTGGCCGCTGATGCGGACGGGCGCGATATGCTTGTTTCGGCGCAGACCGGCTCGGGCAAGACCGTGGCCTTCGGCCTTGCCATCGCGGCGGATATCCTGCAGGGCGAGGTGGCGCTGCCTTTCGCGGAAACGCCGCTGGCCCTCGCCATCGCGCCGACCCGCGAACTGGCACTGCAGGTCGCACGCGAGCTGACCTGGCTCTATGGCGAGGCCGGTGCCCGCATCGCGACCTGCGTTGGCGGCATGGACTACCGGACCGAGCGTCGCGCGTTGGAGCGCGGCCCCCATATCGTCGTGGGCACCCCCGGCCGTCTTCGCGATCATATCGATCGCGGTGGCCTTGACCTCTCCGGGCTGCGCGCCGCGGTGCTGGACGAGGCTGACGAGATGCTGGATCTCGGCTTCCGCGAGGATCTGGAGTTCATCCTGGAATCCGCCCCGGCCGAGCGCCGCACCCTGATGTTCTCGGCCACGGTGCCGCCGGCAATCGAAAAGCTCGCCAAGGACTTCCAGAAGGACGCTTTGCGCATCGTCGCGCAGGGCGAGGCTGGCCAGCACGGCGACATCGAATATCGCGCGATCAGCGTCTCGGTCCGGGACCGCGAGCCGGCGATCTTCAACCTGCTGCGCCTGCATGATGCGCGCACCGCCATCGTCTTCTGCAAGACCCGGGCGAATGTCAGCCATCTGCTGGCCCGCATGGGCAACCGCGGCTTCAAGGCCGTCGCGCTGTCGGGCGAGCTGAGCCAGCAAGAGCGCAGCCACGCCCTGCAAGCGCTGCGGGACGGGCGGGCGCAGGTCTGCATCGCAACCGACGTGGCCGCACGTGGCATCGACCTGCCGGGTCTGGAACTGGTGATCCATGCCGACCTGCCGACCAATGCCGAGACGCTGCTCCACCGCTCGGGCCGGACCGGCCGGGCAGGGGCCAAGGGCATCTCGGCCCTGATCGTCGTCGCTCCTGAATACAAGAAGGCGCAGCGCCTGCTGAAATTCGCCAAGGTTGAGGCGGAATGGTCCGGCGCGCCCTCGGCCGATGACGTGCGCGCGCGTGACGATGAGCGTATGCTCGAACATCCCGCCCTGCACGAACCCGTTGGCGAGGACGAGGTCGGTTTGGCCACGACCCTGCTGGAACGCTTCGGGGCCGAGCAGCTTGCCGCCGCGTTCCTCCGCCTCTGGCGCGAGGGGCGGCCCACGCCCGAGGAACTGACCGTGGTGCATGAGCGCCCGGCCCCCTCGGCGCCGCGCGAGCAGCGCGATTTCGGCGATTCCGTATGGTTCTCGCTCAGCGTCGGTTACTCCGGCCGGGCCGAGGCCCGCTGGTTGCTGCCCAAGATCTGCGAGGCGGGCGGCGTCAACAAGGACGTGATCGGCGCGATCAAGGTGCGCGACCACGAAACCTTCGTCCAGATCGCGGCGAGCGCGGCGGATCGCTTTGGCGAGGCTGTCGAGCTTGAGGAAGGCCTGATGATGGTCCGTCAGGCCGGTATGCCGAATTTCGAGCGGAGCGCCGGTCCTTCGGCCCCGCGCCGCGAGGCGCCGGTGAAGAAGGGCTATCCGAAGCAGCGGACGGAATCCGCGCCGGAACCCCGTGCCCGCACACCCTATGCAGCCGAGGCTCCTCGCTTCGAGGGCAAGGCCGATGATGGCGCGGCCCCGCGCAGCAAGGCCCGCTGGTCCACCGCCGAGAAGGCCCGCAAGCGCGGTGCCGAGGACGCGCCGCGCGCCAAGGGCAAGCCGGGGAAACCCATCGCCGCCAAGGCAGGCTGGGCCAAGCCCGCGCCGCGCAAGAAGCCTGACGGCTTCAAAAGCGGCCCGTCCGGCAAAAGCCGCAAGGGTTGAAATGAAGAACGCCCGGTCGCAAGACCGGGCGTTTTCGTTCAGTAGGGCAGGCCGACATAGTTTTCCGCCAGCGCGGTCTGTGCGGCGGTGGAGTTGGCCAGATACTCGACCTCGGCGGCCTGCATCCGGGCAAGGAAGCTGCCCTCGGCCGGGAAGTGGTGCAGCATCCGCGTCATCGACCACGAGAAGCGCGAGGCCTTCCACACCCGCGCGAGCGCCGTCGCGGAATAATCCTGCAGGAACTGGTTGTCCCCGGCGTAATGCGCGATCAGCGCCCGCGAGAGATAGTAGACGTCCGACGCGGCAAGGTTCAGGCCCTTGGCCCCGGTCGGCGGCACGATATGGGCGGCGTCCCCGGCCAGATAGATCCGGCCCCAGCTCATCGGCTCGGAGATGAAGCTGCGCAGCGGCGCGATGCTCTTCTCGATCGAGGGGCCGGTGACGAGGTTTTCGGCCAGATGCGGCGGCAGGCGGCGCTTCAACTCGGCCCAGAAGGCATCGTCGCTCCAGTCCTCGGCCTTGCCGCTCAGCGGAACCTGCAGATAGTGGCGGCTGAGATTGGCATTGCGCATCGAGCAGAGAGCGAAACCGCGCTCATGCCCGGAATAGACCAGCTCCTCGGCGACCGGCGGGGTGTGGGCAAGGATCCCAAGCCAGCCGAAGGGATAGACATTCTCGAACTCGCGCCGAACATTCTGGGGGATCGAGTTGCGGCTGACGCCGTGGAAGCCGTCGCAGCCGGCGATATAGTCGCAATCGACGCGGTGGCTGCGACCGCCATGGCTGAAGGTCACATAGGGCGCGTCGCTGTCGGCATCGTGGATCGCGACATCCTCGGCCTCGTGGAAGATCGGCGCGCCAATCCGGTCCAGCTCGGCATAGAGGTCATGGGTCACCTCGGTCTGGCCGTAGATCGTGACCGTCTTGCCGGTCAGTTTCTTGAAGTCGATGTGAACCGTCGTCCCATGCGCTGTGATGATGGTGCCGTCATGGACGAATCCTTCGGCCTCCATCCGCGCGCTGACGCCCGCTTCGCGCAGGATGTCGCAAAGTCCCTGTTCCAGAACCCCGGCCCGGATGCGCGAGAGAACATAGTCGCGCGAGCGACGCTCAAGCACGACAGCATCCACGCCGGCACGGCGCAACAGCAGTGAAAGCAGCAGTCCGGCCGGACCGCCGCCGATGATGCAGACCTGATGGCGCATGATCTTTTTCCTCCAGTTTCGGCGACGGCCGGACCGCCGCGGATTGGCGGCAAAATGACGCAGAGACGGCGCAGGCGAAATGGACGCTGCGTCGGAAAACTTGGACGATTCGTCAGTCCGTGGCCCCGCCCGTCTTTCGGTATTGGCCGGGAGAGATTCCCACGCGGCGGGCGAAAAAGCGATTGAAATAAGCAGGGTCCTCGAAACCGGTCATATGCGCGACCTGTGCGACCCCGTTATCGGTGTAAAGCAGATAGCGCTTGGCCTCGAGGAGGATGCGTTCGTGCAGGATCTCGGTCGCGGTGCGCCCGGCGCGGGCCTTGCAGGCGGCGTTCAGCCGCGCCGTCGTCACGGCGAGCTCCGCGGCATAGAACGAGGGCGAGCGTTGGTTGCGGAACTGCGCCTCGACCAGCGCGCGATAGCGCATGAGGAGGTCGTGGTCGCGGTTTGCCGGGCCGGGATCCGCGACTTCGTGACTGATCCCGAGGCGTAGCGCGATGACCAGAAGCCGCAGGAAAAGCGCCCTGATCGCCGATCTGCGCCCCGGCGCGGACCAGACGAATTCGCGATGCAGCCATTGAAAGGTGTCAAGCACCGCGGGAATGTCGATGCCCGATCCGGCCAGCGCGAAGATGGCGGGATGGGCGACGGCGCGCGACAATTGCGGATCGGCCGCCGCCGCGGCATTGAGCCAGCCCAGAGCGGCAGTCAGGACATAGCCTTCGGTGCCCGGATCGAATTCGAACTGATGGACACAGCCCGCCGGCAGCACGATAACCGCCGGCGTCGGGATCGCATGGACGCGGTCTTCAAGCTGGATGGTTCCGCCGCCGCCCTCGACCAGCATGATTTGCATATGGTCGGGATGGGCATGGGCCCGAATGCGCCAGCCATGCGGGCCGCTGCGGTCGAGGATCGGCTCGATATGCAGGAAGTCGAGTTCGACATCCTGATCGCGCTCGCCGTAGAGGTAGAAATGCGGGATGCTCGAGGGCGGCGTGCGGTTCATCGTGCATCCTCGCGGATCGTGCCCCGACGCCAGGGCGGCGCCGGGTTGCAGGGTTCAGACCTTTTGCTTCATCACCTGGGTCGTGGCGAGGGCGATTGCCCCCAGAAGTCCCACGATCGCGAAGACATAGAAGCCCCACGGGTGACCGATGCCAAGCGAAACCATCGTGCCGCCAAGCAGCGGACCGGAAATCGCGCCGATCCGGCCGATCCCCGCCGCCATGCCAAGCGCGGTCGCCCGCACCGCCGGAGGATGGTTCGCCGCCGTATAGGCATAGACCAGCACCTGCGCCGAAAAGACGAAGCATCCGGTGACGAAGACCAGCGGATAGAGCGCGATTGTGGGCACCTTCACCGACAGCCCCGCAAGCAGGCCGGCGCTGATGAGGAACCAGATCAGCGCGGCGGGCTTCAGCCCGATCCGGTCGCCGACCCGGCCCGCGACCAGAAGGCCGCAAACCGCACCGACATTCAACAGAAGCAGAAGGAACAGGCCCTTTTGCAGGCCATAGCCCGCCTCGATCATCAGCGTCGGAAGCCAGGTGTTCAGCGCGTAGACCAGCAGCAGGCCCATGAAGGACGTGACCCAGATGCCGATGCTGTTGCGCAGGAAGGGGGCGCGGAACAGCGTCTTGCCGCCTTGGGTGGGCGTGCCCGAGGTTGCGGCGGGCGCGGCCTCCAGCACGATGCCGTGTTCGGCGGCGATAGCCTCGGCCTCGGCCCGGCGGCCCTTGGCCAGCAGGAAGGCCGGCGATTCCGGCAGGTGGCGCAGCATCAGGGGCAGCAGGACGATACCGGGCACGGCGCCCGCAATGAACATCGCCTGCCAGCCAAGAAGTGGCAGCAGCGCCAGACCCAGCAGCGCGGTCGCCACGGCGCCGACGTGATAGCCGGTCATCAGTCGGGTCGAGGCCTTGCCAGCCTGTCCGCGCGAGAACTCGGTGACGAGGGCAATGGCCGTCGGCAGACAGCCGCCAAGGCCGAATCCGGCAAGGAAGCGATAGATCGAGAGCTGCACCCAGTCATGGGCGAAGGCGCAAGCCAGCGTCGCCAGCGAGAAGGCCCCGACCGACCAGATCATCGACTTCCGGCGGCCGAAGCGGTCGGTGAGAGCCCCGATCATCAGCGCGCCAAGCGTCATGCCCACCAGACTGATGGTGGAGACGAAGGTCGCCTCGGGCTTGCTCATGAAGGGCGATTCGCCTCCGGTCAGAGGCGGGATCAGCGTGCCGAGCACCACCAGATCGAAACCATCGAGGACGACGGCAATCCAGCACAGGGTAGAGATCCACCCCGCATTGGCCCGTTGTCGCATTTGTACATTTGCCACCAAGTTCGAGTACCTCCTCGCGTCCCTTGGAAAGTGGAGCCGGACTCCGAGGGCCGCTCCGAACGCGGCGCCCACTATCAACGGAACGCCGGGCCGTAAATGGGGAAGTTGTATGGCAACAGGATCGCCGATCGTCGCCAGAGGCGTGGTTCAGCGATCGCTGCGCGCCACTTCGCGCGCGATTTCCGCAAGATCGGCAAGCCCCGGCGGTGCGCTGCCCTGACGCTGCGTCATGCCGACCGCGCCCGACAGGAACCGGGCGCCGGTCGGCAGGGCAACCATGTCCCCGCGCTCGAGTTCATGGGCGATCACGCCGCGCGAAATGAACCAGAGCGCGTCCGAGGCCAGACAGACACCGCGCCCCAGCGCCAGCGAGACGGTCTCGACCGCCGGTCGTAGGCCGGCAAGGCCGTTGGCGGCAAGGTAATCATCGACCACCGGCCGGATCAGGGCGGTGGCAGGGGGCAGGATGACCGGCGATGCGGCGAGGGCCTCGGGCGCGGGCCGGTTTCGCAGCGGATGATCCGCGCGGCCCGCCAGAATGACCTCATCCTCGTAGAGGTGATCGAAACTCAGCCCCGCCATCTCGGCCGCGCCGGGCAGGCGGCCCATGACCAGATCGACCGCACCATCGCGCAGAAGGCGCATCAGGTGAAAATGCGGCCCGGTCTCGACCGCGAGAACGATCTCGGGGCGGAGTTCGCGAAAGCGCAGCACGACGCGGGGCATGAAGCGCGTGGCCACCGTCGGCAGGACGCCGACCCGCAAGGTGCCGCTGACGCCGGGCCGCAGCGCGGCCGCGCCCGCCTCCAGCGCCTGCACGGCGGTCAGGGCGTGGCGGCGAAAGACGCTGCCGGCCTCGGTCAGGATCAGCTTTCGCCCCTGCCGCAGAAACATCGGCTGTCCCAGCAGCGTCTCAAGCTCGGCCAGGGTGCGTGACAGCGCGGGTTGGGTTATCCCTTGTGCGCGGGCTACGCCGGTCAAGCTGCCTTCCGCTGCAATGTCGAGGAAAGCCCGGATGTGACGCAGCTTGATGCCGGGATGCATAGCATATTGGTTATTCATCTTGGCGGATTTTGCATTATTCAAGCGTGAACGGTTATGACAGATTATGGACAAGGGAGATGATCATGCAAGTTTTGAACCGCCCCTGGGGCGCGATGCACTATCGGATCGACGGACCCGCCGACGGGCCGGTCGTGGTTTTCGCCAATTCCCTTGGCACCGACCTGCGCCTCTGGGATGCGCTCTTGCAGGAGCTGCCCGGCATCCGGGCCATCCGTTTCGACAAGCGCGGCCACGGGCTTTCGGATGAGGGTGGCGGCTATACGATCGACGATCTGGCCGATGACGCTGCCGCGCTGATCGAGCATCTTGGTCTGCGTCAGGTCATCTTCGTCGGTCTTTCGATTGGTGGCATGATTGCCCAGTCGATCGCCGCCCGGCGGCCGGATCTGGTTCGCGCCGTGGTCCTGTCGAACACCGCGGTCAGGATGGGCACCGCGCAAAGCTGGGCCGACCGGATCAGCGCGGTGCGGTCGAGCGGGCTTGAGGCCATCGCCGATGTCATCATGGAGCGCTGGTTCGCCCCGGTTTTCCGCGTCCGGCCGGAACTGGCAGCGTGGCGGAACATGGTCGTGCGCACCTCGCCCACCGGCTATGTCGCCGCCTGCGAGGCGCTGGCCGCCGCTGACCTCTCTGCGCAGACTGCGGGGATTGCCCTGCCGGTCATGGTGATCGCCGGTGATCAGGACGGCTCCTCGCCGGCCGAGCTGGTCAAGGCGACGTCGGATCTGATCCCCGGCGCCGCGTTCCATATCATTCCCGATGCGGGCCATCTGCCCTGCACCGAACAACCCGTGGCCTATGCGGCCCTTCTTTCGAAATTCGTTCAGGAATATAGCCGATGAATGCACGTTACGATCAAGGCATGGCCACACGTCGCCGCGTTCTGGGCGATGCCCATGTCGACCGGGCAGAGGCCAACAAGACCGATTTCGACCAGCCGTTCCAGACCCTGATCACCGAATCCGCCTGGGGCTCGGTCTGGTCGCGCGATACCATCGCCCCGCGCGAGCGGTCGATGCTGACCATCGCGCTGCTTGCGGGATTGGGTAACGACCACGAGCTTGCCATGCATATCCGCGCGACCGCCAATACCGGCGCCAGCAAGGAGGATGTGCTGGAGGCGCTGCTGCATGTCGCGATCTATGCCGGCGTGCCGCGTGCCAATCACGCGATCAAGATCGCCAAGGAAACCTACGCCGCGATGGAGGAGAGCCAGCGATGAGCGATACCAGCCAAACCGAATCCAAGGTCCAGCCACGCCCGGTCAGCAAGGGGCCGCTTTTCTTCCGCGACCGTGACTGGCACCCGGCGGCCTATACGCCGGGCTACAAGACCTCGATGACGCGCGCGCCGTTCCGGCCGCTGGTCGCGCTCGGCTCGACCCTGTCGGAGGAGACCGGCCCGGCCTTCGGTCACTCGATGATCGGCGAGCTCGACAACAATCTTATCATGAACTTCACCGGCCAGCCTGCCATCGGCGAGCGCATCATCATGCACGGCCGGGTGCTGGATGAAACCGGCCGGGGCGTCCCGAATGTGCTGGTCGAGATCTGGCAGGCCAATGCCGGCGGCCGCTATCGCCACAAGAAGGACGCCTATGCCGCGCCGCTCGACCCGAATTTCGGTGGCTGCGGGCGCACGATCTCGGGGGCTGACGGCTCGTATGAGTTCCTGACCGTTCGCCCCGGCGCCTATCCCTGGCCGAACCGCGTCAATGACTGGCGCCCGATGCATATCCATATCTCGGTCTTCGGCTCGGGCTTCGGCCAGCGCCTGATCACCCAGATGTATTTCGAGGGCGACCCGCTGATCGCCCGTTGCCCGATCGTCAAGACCATCGGTTCGGACCGCGCCATCGACGCGCTGGTCGCGCCCCTTGACATGAACCGCGCGATCCCGATGGATTGCCTCGCCTATAAATTCGACATCGTGCTGCGCGGCCGTCGCCAGTCGTTCTTCGAGAACCGCAAGGAGGGCCTGTGATGCAGCAGCTCGACTATCTCAAGGAAACGCCCTCGCAGACCGCCGGGCCTTATGTCCATATCGGTCTGACGCCGAACAAGCTGGGGAATGACGGGATCTATCCGGTCGATCTGGGCGAAAGCCCGATCCAGAACGGTGCCAAGGGCGAGGTCATCACCATCGTCGGCACCGTGCGCGATGGCGCGGGCATGGTCATGCGCGATGCGCTGATCGAAAGCTGGCAGGCGGATGCCCATGGCATCTATCCCGGCAACGATCCGCGCGGTGCGGCCGACCCGAACGTGACGGGCTGGGCGCGCATCATCGCCGATTTCGACTCGGGTGAATGGACGCTCCGCACGGTGAAGCCGGGTCGCGTGCCCTTCCCGGACGGGCGGATGATGGCGCCGCATATCGCGCTTTGGATCGTGGCGCGCGGGATCAACCTTGGCCTTCAGACCCGGATCTATTTCGAGGACGAGGACAACGATTCCTGCCCGGTCCTGCAGCGGATCGAGCATCGCCCGCGTGTCGATACGCTGATCGCGAAAAAGACCGGCGACGGCGTTTACCGCTTCGACATCGTCCTGCAAGGTGAGAACGAAACCGTTTTCTTCGACATGTAAGGAAAGAAGATGAGCGCCCACTCGAACCAGCCCTGCATCATCTGTGTGGCCATCACCGGGTCGCTGCCGACCAAGGCGAACAACCCGGCCGTCCCGATCACCGTCGAGGAACAGATCGAATCCACGCAGGAGGCATTCGAGGCGGGCGCGACCATCGCGCATTGCCATGTCCGCGACGACGAGGGCAAGCCGACCTCGGACCCCGAACGGTTTGCCCGCCTCAAGGAAGGGCTGGAGGCGCATTGCCCCGGAATGATCGTCCAGCTTTCCACAGGCGGACGATCCGGGGCAGGGCAGGCGCGCGGCGGCATGCTGCCGCTGTCGCCCGACATGGCCTCGCTCTCGGTCGGGTCGAACAACTTCCCGACGCGTGTTTATGAGAACCCGCCGGATCTGGTCGACTGGCTCGCGGCCGAGATGATCCGCCATGACGTGAAGCCCGAGATCGAGGCCTTCGACCTCAGCCATATCCTGCAGGCCGCCAAGATGTATCAGGACGGCCGGATCAAGGACCGGCCCTATGTGCAGTTCGTGATGGGCGTAAAGAACGCCATGCCCGCGGATCGCGAGGTGTTCGACTATTATATCTATACGGTCAAACGCCTCTTCGGCGAGGACGCGCCGTGGTGCGCCGCCGGGATCGGTCCGAACCAGCTCACGCTGAACGAATGGGCGATCGGTGCTGGTGGCCATGCGCGCACGGGCCTTGAGGACAATGTCCGGCTGGACCGCGACCGCCTTGCGCCGTCGAACGCCGCTCTGGTGCGTCGCGCCGCCGAAATCTGCGAACGGAACGAGCGTCCCGTCGCGACCTGGCAGCAGGCGCGCGAGATCCTTGGCCTCAGAATGCCCGCGGCCTGATCGCCGCGTCGGAAAGAAAGAAGACATGCCTGCATCACCCGCCGACAGCGCCATCTATCGCGACCTTTTCAGCGATGAGGCGACCGCTGCCCTGTTCACCGACAGCGCCGAAATCCGCGCCATGCTGCTGGTCGAGGGGGCGCTTGCCCGGGTGCAGGGCAAGCTTGGGATCATCCCCGAGACCGCTGCGGCCTATATCGACCGCGCGAGCCGCGAGGTGCAGATCGACCCGGCGGCACTTGCGCGCGAGACGGCGACGAACGGGGTGCCGATCCCGGCGCTGGTCGCGGCTTTCCGCAAGGCCATGCAGGCGCCAGATCATGCGCAATACCTGCATTGGGGCGCGACCAGTCAGGATATCATGGAGACAGGCCTTGCCCTGCGCCTGCGTCGCCTGACCGAGATCTGGGACGAGCGGCTGGGCCAGGTGATCGCCGCGCTTGGCGATCTGGCGGGGCGATATGCCGATCTGCCGATGGCGGCGCGGACCTATGGTCAGGCCGCGACTCCGACCAGCTTCGGCGCGGTCGTGGCGGGTTGGGGCCATCCACTGATCCGGCATCGGCAGCGCCTCGATGCGCTGCGCCCGGCGCTTGCGACCGTGTCGCTTGGCGGTGCCGCAGGCACCCTCTCGGCCATAGGTCCAGAGGGTCCGGCGGTGCGCGCGGCCCTTGCCGAAGGGCTGGGGCTGGCCGATCCCGGCCATGGCTGGCATTCCGAGCGGGATACGATCGACAGCTTTTCCGCCTGGATGGCGGGTGTCACGACCAGCCTTGGCAAGATGGGCGAGGATCTGATCCTGATGACCCAGTCGGGCATCAACGAGATCCGCATTGCCGGGGCCGGCGGCTCCTCGACCATGCCGCAGAAGCAAAATCCGGTCGGGCCCTCGGTTCTGGTCGCGCTGGCGCGGCAGACGATCGGGCTTTCCGCCGCGATGCAGGGGGCGGGGATCCACCGTCAGCAGCGCGACGGCTCGGCCTGGTTCGTGGAATGGCTGACCCTGCCGCAGCTTTGCATCTCGACCGGTCGCGCCATATCGCTGGCGCTCGACCTCGCGGGGCGGTTGACGCCGGATGCGGAGGCGATGGCGCAGGGGATCGACGACGGGACCGGCCTGATCCACGCGGAAGCCTTCACCTTCGCGCTTGCCCGCCACATGCCCCGGCCGGAGGCGCAGGCCAGGATGAAGGATCTCTGCGCCGAGGCACTGGCTGGCAAGGGCTCGCTGCCCGAACTGGTCGCGCGGGATTTCCCGCAGCTCGACCTGTCGGCGGCAGGGGGCCTTGGCACCGCGCCCGAAGAAGCGCGCGCCTTTGCCACGCAGTCGGCGCTGTCAGATCCCGGTGCTTGAAGAGCAGGCGGCATCGGCCCGAACCCCGAGGGTTGTTGTTGCGATAGCGCGGTGAAGAACCTATCCTGCGGGCAGGATAAGTTTACAACATCTTCACATGCCGCTTTCTCTTGCCATCATCGGCGACGATCTGACCGGGGCGCTTGATGCCTCCGCACCCTTTGCTGCCCGGGGTTTGAGGGTTGCGGTCGCGCTTGGCCCCGAACATGTGGCGGCGGCGCTCGCCACCGATCCAGATGTCATCGCGGTCACGACCGAGAGCCGCGAGATTTCGCCGCAGGCTGCGCGTGATGCGGTGCTGCGCGTTGCCCGGGTGCTGCCAGATGTCCGTATCCTCAAGAAGGTCGATTCCCGCCTCAAGGGCAATATCGAGGCCGAGCTTTCGGCATTGGAATTCGCCTCTGCCCTCGCCGCCCCGGCGATTCCCGAATTCGGCCGGATCGTGCAGGGTGGCGCGGTCATGGGCTTTGGCGTGGACACCCCGATTCCGGTTCGTGAGCGGCTGGGTCTGCACGCAGAACGGATTGTCGTCCCGGATGTCGCGACCGCAGCCGAGATGCGCGCCGCGCTCGACGCGGCGGGGGACGACCTTCTCATCGGGGCGCGCGGTCTGGCCGAGGCGCTGGCAGAGCGGATGGCGTCATCGACGCCTCGCCTGATCGCAGAGCTGCCCGGGCCGCGCGGGCTTTTCGTGCTGGGCACGCGCGATCCGATCACGCTGGCCCAGGCCGATCTGTTGCGCGAAATGCCCGGGACGACCTGTCTTGGCGCCGAGAACGGCGTGGTGGTCGAGATGCTTCCCAATGTGCCTCGCTTGCTGCTTCAGGCTTTGCCCGGATTCGAGACACGGGGCCCAGAGGAGGTTTCGGCATCGCTCGCTGAGGCGGTCGCTCCCTTGCTGCGGCCGGGTTTCGGGACCGCGCTGCTGAGCGGGGGTGCCACAGCTTCAGCCTGTCTGCGCAGGGCAGGGGCCGGCGTCATGCGGGTGAACGGCGAATGCCTGCCCGGCCTCGTCGTGGCCGAATGGGAGGGGGTGACTGTGATCACAAAATCCGGGGGCTTCGGGGATCCCTATTGCCTGACCCGCATCGCCGCGATGATCGGGAGGGAGAGGGCATGAGCGGCGAGCACTCGAATGCTCGCAAGAGCCTTGGCGATGTGGTTTTCGAGCGGATCCTGCGCTCGATCAAATCCGGGGCGTTTGCGCCGGATGAGCGTCTGCCGACGGAACACGACCTTGCCGCCGAGTTCGAGGTCTCGCGACCCATCATCCGCGAGGCGCTGCGCCGCCTGCGCGAGCAGGGGTTGATCTATTCACGCCGGGGCGCGGGCAGCTTCGTGCGATCGGTCGGGTTGAAGCAGCCCTTGGGTTTCGGACAGCTGGAGAACGTCGCGGACCTGCTGAACTGCTATGAGTTTCGCATCACCATGGAGCCGGTCGCGGCGGCCCGCGCGGCCGAGCGGCATGATGCCCGATCGCTCGAGAACATCGCCACCGCGCTGGAACTGATGCGGGACGCGACCAATCGTCAGTCGCATCGCGAGGATGCCGATTTCCAGTTCCACCTCGCCATCGCGCAGGCCAGCGAGAACAGCTATTTTGCCACCGCGATGGAGGCGCTCAAGGACCATATCGCGGTCGGGATGCGTTTTCACGGCGCCTCGGTCAAGCGCGAGACCTTGGGCCTTGCGCGCGTCTTTGACGAGCATGACCAGATCTACCGCGCGATCAGGGATGGCAAGGCGGCTGAGGCCCAGCATTTGATGCAGGACCACCTGATCGGCTCGCGCGAGCGCCTGTTCGAGCGGAAGCGGCCCGAGGGCTAAGCACCGCTTCAGAAAGCGGCGCGATAAATCTCGCGGACCTGATCCGGGCTCATGTCGCGTGGATTGTTGTCCATCAGGCGGCGGATCGCATGAGCATCGGCGGCGAAGCGGTCCAGCTGATCCTCGGTCGCGCCATGGGCCGAAAGCCGCATCTCGACCCCCAGATCGGCACAGAACCGATGCGCTGCCGGCAGGAGGTCGCCCGAGAGGCCAAGTGCCGCGACAACTTCAGCAGTCTTTTCGGGAACGGTGCTTTCGTTGAAGGCCAGCACATGCGGGAAGATGATCGCATTCGCCAGCCCATGCGGCAGGTGCAGCAGCGTGCCCAGCGGATAGGCCAGCGCGTGACCGGCCGCCGTATTGACCGGACCAAGGCAGATCCCGCCATAGAAGGATGCCAGCATCATCCCCTCCCGCGCCTCGGTATCGCTGCCGTCGCGGACCGCGCGGGCAAGGTAGCGGCCGACCAGATCGATTCCCATGCGGGCATAGCCGTCGATGACCGGATGGGCGTTTTTGTTGGTGAGGGCCTCGACACAATGCGCCATGGCGTCGATTCCGGTCGCGGCGGTGATGGCGGGCGGGACGGTGAAGGTCAGCTCCGGGTCCAGCACCGCCAGATCGGCCAGAAGATGCGGGCTTTCAACGGCGATCTTCGCCCCCTTGCCGGGATCGGTGATCAAGGCGCGGATGCCGGCCTCGGAGCCGGTTCCGGCGGTGGTCGCGACCTGTGCTAATAGGCTCCTGCGCCCCGCGACGCGGTTTGGCCCGGCAATCTGGTCAAGGGTCTCGCCACTCTCCCAGATCGCGGCGACGAGCTTGGCAAGGTCCATGACCGAGCCGCCGCCCAGACCCACGACCAGATCGGGCCGCGCCGCGCGCGCCGCAGCAAGCGCCGCATCGAGGCAGGCGATGTCCGGCTCCCCCGGTACGGCGTCGAAGACGCTGATCTTGCCGGAGAGGCCCATCCGGTCTACGAAACCCGAGGTATGGGGCGAGGCGATGACCAGCACCCTTTCCGCGTCCCCGGCCCAAGCGCCGACACTTGCGATTGAACCCGCACCGATCTCGACGCGCTTGGGCAGATGCAGGGTGATATTGCGTGAAAGCGTCATGCGGGAACCTTCTTTCCGGCGACCAGCTTGCGGGCATAGGCAATGGCCGAGTTCATGTTGCCGTGGTCGGCGATCCCCTTGCCTGCGATGTCGAAGGCCGTGCCGTGATCGACCGAGGTGCGGTCGATGGGCAGCTCCACCGAGACATTCACCGCCGTATCGAAAGCCACCAGCTTGATCGGGATATGGCCCTGATCGTGATACTGCGCGACGACCAGATCGAAGGCGCCGGTATAGGCGCGGTGGAACACGGTATCGGCCGAGATCGGGCCTTCCACGTCGATCCCCTCGGCGCGGGCGGCAGCGACGGCGGGTGCGATATGGGCGTCATCCTCGGTCCCGAAGAGGCCGTTCTCGCCGCAATGGGGGTTGATCCCGGCGACCGCGATGCGCGGGCTGGCATAGCCGATGCGCTGCAGATGGGCATGGCCCGCACGGATCGTGGCCAGCACCCGCTCGGTCGTGGCGCGCCGGATCGCGTCCTGCAGCGAAACATGGGTCGAGACATGGATGACCTTCAGCCGCTCGCTGGCGAGCAGCATATAGGCCGCCTTCGCCCCGGTCAGGGCGCGCAGCATCCCGGTATGGCCGTCATAGTGATGGCCGGCGAGGTTCAGCGCCTCCTTGTTGATGGGGGCGGTGACGATGCAGCCGATCCGGCCGGCCTCGGCATCGCGCACTGCAGCCTCGATGAAGCGGAACGCGGCGTCCCCCGCGACCGGAGAGAGCTTGCCCCAGGGCAGGGGGGCGCCTTCGATCGGCAGGTCGACGACCGCCCCTTCCAGGTCGATCGCCGCACCAACGGCGGCCTTCGCCGCTTCGAGTGTCGCGCGGTTGCCATAGATCCGGGTAAGGGCACGGTCCTCGGGCGTCATTGCGGCAAGCGCTTTGACGCAGATCTCGGGTCCGACGCCTGCTGGGTCGCCCATGGTGATGCCGATGATTTCGCTCATGTCACTCTCGTCGATTGGCTGCGGCCCAGCCCGGTGCGAGCCGGACATATTTGATGGCGCGGCGATGATAGGTATAGGCGATATGCAGGCTGCCATCTGGACCTTCCAGAAGCCAAGGATAGGACATTTCCTGATTGTGCCCATCGGTCGAATTGTTCGACAGGCAGTCGCCCGGCCCGTCCTCGATGACGATGCGCTGCGGGAAGGTCTGGCCGCCATCGACCGAAAGGCATACCGCCAGCGGAGCGCGCGGCACGCCCCAGACAGGCTGGCATCCGCCCTTGGCATCCGGGCGATCGTCCGATGCCTCCAGCTCGTCATAAAGCGACTGGCGGCGGGCCTGCGAATCCGCGGCCGAGACGGGATTGCAGATCACGGCGACGCGACCATCCGCAATCAGGGTCGCAGCAATCGAGGAATTGTTGTTGGGAATATCCGTCGGCAAAGGCGCGGACCAGTGAAAGCCACCATCGGTCGAGGTGCTGCGATGCACCGCATCGGCCTGCCTGCGGCGAAAGAAGGCAGCGCGCGTTCCATCGGGCAGCGTCAACGGACTCATATGCACCGAGCCGAGGGAATCCGGCACAGCCTCGACCTGCCAGCTGGCGCCGCGATCCGCCGAAACCGCGAGCGCGGCAAGGTCGTGGCTGCCGTTCCAGCGCATGCCGGGCTGGGGAACGCAGAGGAAGAGCGGCAGAAGCCATGCCCCATCCGCGCGCAGCGTCACCGGCCCTCGCACGAAACAGCCGCGGGGCAATTCATCCAGATAGCGCGCCTCGCCCTCGATCAGGCGGGCGGGATCGGACGGGTCGCGGGACAGGGACACCATGCGGATGCGGCACTGGTCCTGATTTCCGGCAGGCTGCGAGGTGTGGAAGAGGAACAGTTCCCCGTTCGCGGCAAAGATCACCGGATTCTGCTCGGACCGGTCGGGATCATGGCTGAGCCTTTGGGGCGCACCCCAGACCTGCCCGTCGGGCGGCAGCATCGAGGCATGGATGGCAATATCCGACTTCCCCTCGAGCGAACCCGCAAACCAAGCGCAAAGCAGGGTTCCGTCTTCGAGCAGATGCAGGAAGGCCGCATGGTTCTGGACCATGGGAGAGGGCAGGAACGCCTCCGCACGAGTCGAAGAGACCTGCCGGATCCGGCCCGTCATGCTGGCGGCGATTTCCTCGGGTAACATGAGCCTTCCTTCCTGCGGCGGTTCTTGGGGAAGTCTCAGCATTGGATTTATCAGTTGTCAAGTTGGTTAATCTATTATCGTCAGAATTATGGTGGAGATAAATTTATTAATACGTTGTAATTAATCATAAAATATCAAGATATGCCATCGAGTTTGTTGTCGCATAAAGGATTATGTTGACAACTTGATCCGCTGATCGCATCCTGCGTTTTGCCGATAGGACAATGGGCGCGAAGCGTTCTGCATCACAGACCCGCTGCCTGTCGGCAAGTCGCGCAGCTTGGAGGGGCGCGATAAGTTCGTCACCTGCGGGGAGGGTAAGGATGATGACAAAGGTTATGCGTCTGGGCGCGGTTGTGCTCGCGGCGGGTATGGCATTCAGCGCGACTTCCGTGCTCGCTGCGGATTCCGATATCAAGATCGTGCTGAGCGAGGAGCTTGACCTGCTTGAGCCCTGCATGGCGACACGCTCGAATATCGGGCGCGTGATCCTTGAAAATGTGAACGAAACGCTGACCGAATATGACACGCGCAATGGCAAGGGGCTGATGCCCCGCCTTGCCGAAAGCTGGGAACAGAAGGCGGACGGCTCATGGCGTTTCAAGCTGCGGCCGGGCGTCACGTTCACGGATGGGTCGGGTTTCGACGCCAAGGATGTGAAATTCTCGTTCGATCGCGCGATGAGCGACAAGCTGACCTGCGAGTCGCAGCGCTATTTCGGCGGGATGAAGGTCTCGGCCGAGGTGGTGGATGACCAGACCATCGACTTTACCGCCGATCCGGTCCAGCCGATCCTGCCCTTGCTGCTGTCGCTGATCACCATCGTGCCGGAGGAGACCCCGATGGAGTTCGTGCGCGAACCCATCGGCACCGGGCCCTACAAGGTCACGGAATGGAAGCCCGGCCAGCAGATCGTGCTGACGCGTCGCGACGATTATTGGGGCACAGCGCCCAAGGTCACCTCGGCGACCTATCTGTTCCGAACCGATCCCGCCGTTCGCGCCGCCATGGTCGAGACGGGGGAAGCCGACCTTGCGCCCTCGATCGCGCGCGAGGATGCGACCAATCCCAAGACCGATTTCACCTATCTCGATTCCGAGACGGTCTATATCCGCCTCGACAGTTCCGTGGAGCCGGTCAGTGACATTCGTGTGCGCAAGGCGCTGAACATGGCGATCGACCGGCAGGCATTCATCGGGACGCTGCTGCCTGAGGGCACGGAACTGGCCGTGGCCCTGTTCCCGCCGACCACCGCCGGCTGGAACCCGGATGTGAAGCTGCCCCCCTTTGATCCCGAGGGGGCGAAGAAACTGCTGGCCGAGGCCAAGGCGGACGGCGTGCCCGTCGATACCGAGATCCGGCTGATCGCCCGCACGGCGAACTTCCCCAATGTGACCGAGGTGATGGAGGCGATCCATCAGATGCTCACCGATGTCGGCTTCAACGTGAAGCTGGAATTCGTCGAGGTAGCCGAGCACGAGAAATTCTACTCGAAGCCCTATCCGACCGATCAGGGCGCCTACATGCTGGCCGCGATGCATGACAACAACAAGGGTGACCCGATCTTCACCATGTATTTCAAATATGCGAGCGACGGGCGCCAGTCGGGCATCAACGATCCCAAGGTCGATGACCTGATCACGCGCGCCTCGGCCGCGACGGGGGAGGAGCGGGCGAAGCTCTGGTCCGAACTCGTCGCCTATGTGCATGACGACATCGTGGCGGATGTCCCGCTTTTCCACATGGTCAGCTATAGCCGCGTCGGCGAGCGTCTGGATTTCAAGCCGACGATCGCCACCAACGGGCAGCTTCAGCTTTCCCATATCGGCTTCAAGTAAGCCTTTCCCGCCGGTCCCCCTTTCCGGGGGCCGGTTCACGCCCGAACCTGCCGCCGGAGTCCGCATGACCAAGGAAGCCTTCGTCGCCCTCGTCACCTGTTTCAACGATGACGAGACGATCAATTTCGACGCGACCCGCGCACAGGTGCGCCGCCAGATCCGCGCCGGGAACAATATCATGTGCGCGGGCACGAATGGCGATTTCACCGCGCTGACCTTTGAGGAAAAGGTTCTCCTGACCGAGGCCGTGGTCGATGAGGTCGCGGGACAGGCCAGGGTCATCGTGAATGCCGGGATGCCCGCGACCTTCGAGACGGTGAAGCTTGCGCGTGAGTTCGACCGCATCGGCGTCGACGGCATCGCGGTCATCACCCCCTTCTTCATCGCCTGCACGCAGGATGGGCTGATCCGGCATTTCACCGCCGTGGCGGATGCGGTCACGACGCCGGTTTACCTTTACGACATTCCCGCAAGAACGCAGAACCATATCGCCCCCGAAACCGCGCGGGCGCTGGCGGAGCATGGCAATATCGCCGGCATCAAGGATTCGGGCGGCGGGCAGGACACGCTGGAAGCCTATCTTGCCGTCAGCCGCGAGGCGGCGCAGTTTGCCGTCTATTCCGGTCCAGACAACCTCGTGCACTGGTCGCTGATGAACGGGGCGGCGGGCTGCATCTCGGGGCTGGGCAACGTCATGCCCGAGGTGCTGGCCGCCTTGTTCCGCGCCCATAATGCGGGCGACGAGGCCGAGGCTGCCCGGCAGCAAGAGATCTTCGGAAATTTCCGCAAGGATCTTTACGGGCTGGGTTATCCGCCTGCGCTGGTCAAGCGGGCGCTGTTCCTCATGGATGCCTCGGTCGGGGCCAGCCGCCAGCCCGCGCTATTGCCGGATCCGGGTCAGGACCGACAGATTGCCGCGATCCTTGCGACCTATGGGCTGCTCCCCGGCATGACCGAGGCAGCATCGGGCTGAGATCGGGGGCGAGATCCTATGAGAAATAATCCGGGTTCCGGCTGCGCAACTGCTCGACCTGCGAGATGGTCCCGCCCAGATGGTCGCGCATGGCGCTGACCGCCGCGTCGGGATCGCCCTGCCCGATTGCGTCGATCACCGCCAGATGCCCCGCGATGATCGATTTGACGCGGCCTTGCGCATTATGCAGCCGCCGCGCGCGCTCAAGGTGCCCGGAGCGTTCGCGGATCAACTGATGCAGCGGGCCCCGGCCCAGCGACGAGAACAGCGTGTTGTGAAAGACCTCGTCCAGCTCCTGAAACATGGTGACCTGGTCGGCATCCTGCGCCACCACCTCTTGCATTCGGATGATCGACCGCGCGCGCGTGATCAGCTCTGGGTCCGGGTTCAGCGCCAGATTGCGGGCGACCTCGCATTCCAGCGCCGTGCGCAGGAAATGCGCCTCGTAGATCTGGGGGATGTCGATCCGGGTCACGACGGTTCTGGATTGCGGATAGATCCGGACCAGCCCTTCGACATGCAGCTTTTGCAGCGCCTCGCGCAGGGGGGTCAGGCTGACGCCGTAATGCTCGGTCAGCTCGTGGCGGTCCAGCGTCATGTCCGGCGGCAGGTCGAAGGCGATGATTCGTTGCCGCAGGTCGTCATAGATGCGCTGCACCGTTCCGCCTGCCGCTGTCCCGGAGTCCGCCGGGCTGAAAGCCGAGAGAAGCGTTTTCGTCATGTCCTTTTTCCTGCCTGATTTTCGTGGGTTTCTTCGCCCTCGAGATTCATAATTGATATTCTTATTAAACTAATATATCACATCTTCATCCCGCTCAAGCGTTACGTGGCATCATGGTCCGAACGCCTATGCATCCGAGCGGGCGAGGGAGGAAGCGGATGCAGAAGAAGAAAGAATATGCGGATCTGCGCTCGGCGCGCTGGATGGTGCCGGATGACCAGCGGTCCTTCGGGCATCGTTCGCGGACGATGCAGATGGGCTATGCCCCCGAGGATTGGGAAGGCAAACCAATCGTCGCGATCATCAATACATGGTCGGACGCGCAGCCCTGTCACATGCATTTCAAGGACCGCGTGGACTGGGTCAAGCGTGGCATCCTGCAGGCAGGCGGCTTCCCGATGGAGCTTCCGGCGCTGTCGCTCTCCGAGAATTTCGTGAAGCCGACGACCATGCTTTACCGCAACATGCTGGCGATGGAGACCGAGGAGCTTTTGCGCTCGCACCCGATCGACGGCGCGGTGCTGATGGGTGGCTGTGACAAGACCACGCCGGGTCTGGTGATGGGCGCGCTCAGCATGGGCGTTCCATTTATCTACCTGCCCGCCGGGCCGATGCTGCGCGGGAACTATGCGGGCAAGTATCTGGGTTCCGGCACCGACGGGTTCAAATACTGGGACGAGCGGCGGGCAGGCACGATCTCGAAGGAAGAGTGGCAGGGGATCGAGGGCGGCATTGCCCGCTCCTACGGTCACTGCATGACCATGGGCACGGCTTCGACCATGACGGCAATTGCCGATGCCATGGGTCTGACGCTGCCCGGCGCGTCCTCGATCCCGGCGGCGGATGCGAACCACCAGCGCATGTCGGCCTCTTGCGGGCGGCGCATCGTCGAGATGATCTGGGAGGATCTGACCCCCGAGAAGATCGTGACCCCGGCCGCCGTCAACAATGCCGTGACGGTCGCCATGGCCACGGGCTGTTCGACCAATGCCATCATCCACCTGATCGCCATGGCGCGGCGCGCGGGCGTGCCGCTGGAGCTGGACGATCTGGACCGGATCGGCCGCACCACGCCGGTGATCGCGAATATCCGCCCCTCGGGCACGACCTATCTGATGGAGGATTTCTTCTATGCGGGCGGCCTGCGCGCGCTGATGAAGCAGCTGGGCGACAAGCTCGACAGTTCGGCCATCACCGTCACCGGCAAGCCACTGACCGACGGCCTCGATGATGTGAAAATCTGGAACGAGGATGTCATCCGCCCGCTCTCGAACCCGGTCTATCACGAGGGGTCGCTGGCGGTGCTGAAGGGCAATCTCTGCCCCGATGGCGCGGTCATCAAGCCCGCGGCCTGCGATCCGAAATTCCATCGCCATACCGGCCCGGCGCTGGTCGCCGACAGCTATGCCGAGATGAAGGCGATCATCGACGACCCGGACTATCCGCTGACCCCGGAAACGGTTCTGGTGCTGCGTAATGCCGGGCCGCAGGGTGGGCCGGGCATGCCGGAATGGGGGATGATCCCGATGCCCAAGGCGCTGCTGAAGCTGGGTCTGCGCGACATGGTGCGGATCTCGGATGCGCGCATGTCGGGGACGAGCTTCGGTGCCTGCGTCCTGCATGTCTCGCCCGAGGCCTTCGTCGGCGGGCCGCTCGCGCTCTTGAAAACCGGCGATCTGGTCGAGTTGGACATTCCCGCGCGGTCGCTGAACATGCTGGTCGACGAGGCGGAACTGGCCGCGCGCCGCGAGGCATGGCAGACCCCCGAGCCCCGCTATCAACGTGGCTACGGCCTGATGTTCTCGAAGCATATCGAGCAGGCCGACAAGGGCTGCGACTTTGATTTCCTGAAAACCGAATATGGCGGCAAGACGCCAGAACCCGCCATCAACTGAGGTGAATGCCATGCTGGATATCTCTCAACGCCTGATCCCGGCGCAGCCGCCGAAGGCGGGCTTTGCCGCCGGCCCCGCGACGCAGGACGCGATCAAGACGGTCAAACTGTCGCTGGCCTATCTGCCGCTCGCGCGTCCGATCAGCGATGCCAAGGTGCTGACCGGCCGGCAGAAGCCGCTGACGCAGGTTGCCTTCCTTTTCTGCGAGATCGAGACCGAGGCGGGCTTCTCGGGTCTTGGCTTCAGCTATTCGAAGCGCGCGGGCGGCCCGGCCCTCTATGCCCATGCCTGCGAGATTGCCGACAATCTGCTGGGCGAGGATCCGAACGATATCGCGCGCCTCTGGGACAAGCTCTGCTGGGCCGGGGCCTCGGTCGGGCGTTCCGGGGTCGCGACGCAGGCGATTGCCGCGATGGATATCTGCCTCTGGGATCTGAAGGCCAAGCGCGCGGGTCTGCCGCTGGCGAAGCTGCTTGGCGCGCATCGCGACGCGGTCGCCTGCTACAATACCTCGGGCGGGTTCCTCTCCTCGACCATCGACGAGGTCAAGGCAGCGGTCGATCGCTCGCTTGAGGCCGGCATCGGCGGGATCAAGATTAAGGTCGGCCAGCCCGACCCGATGGAGGATCTGCGCCGCATCGCTGCCGTGACCGAGCATCTGAACGGGCGCGTGCCGCTGATGGTTGATGCGAACCAGCAATGGGACCGCGTGACTGCGCTGCGTTTCGGGCGTCTGGTCGAGCCGATGAACCTCGAATGGATCGAGGAGCCGCTCGACGCCTATGACGCCGAGGGTCATGCCCTGCTGGCCCGCGAGCTTGCGACGCCGATCGCCACGGGCGAGATGCTGGCCTCCTCCGACGAGCATATGGCGCTGATCCGCGCCGATGCGGTCGATTTCATCCAGCCCGACGCGCCGCGCGTTGGCGGTATCACCCAGTTCCTCAAGATCTGCGCGCAGGCCGAGGCCAAGCGGATGCGCCTTGCCCCGCATTTCGCGATGGAGATCCACCTGCACCTCGCCGCGGCCTACCCGCATGAACCATGGGTCGAGCATTTCGACTGGCTCGCGCCGCTTTTCAACGAGGAGCTGGAGATCCGCGACGGCCGCATGATCGTGCCCGCGCGCCCCGGCCTCGGCTGCAGCCTGACCGGCAAGGCGCGTGACTGGACTGTTGAAACCAGCGTTTTCGGAGGCTGACGTGAACCCCTCTACCCGTG
>NZ_DATMFA010000005.1:0-2338 GCF_035556475.1 Paracoccus sp. (in: a-proteobacteria)
GGGGCTTTTTTCCTTATGGAGCATTTCATGCGTAGATGGATTTCACTCGCGCTTTTGATCAGCAGCATTTCAATTGCGGGCGGATTGCAGCCCCTGCCCGCGCAGGCCGGTATGGCCAAGGGGATCGCAACAAGGTCAATCCAGACGACCAACCCCAACCTGATCAAGGTTCAGGATTATACTGGTCAGGAGTACCATTACAAATATCCGCAGAGGGCACAGCGCCTCACCTATGAAGAGGCGATGCAGCGAGCAACCCCTCTTGCCCGTACGCCCACTCCCCGGCCATCGCCGCAACACGACCTGTTTGTCGTCGAGCCGTACGTCGTTGAGCCACCCGTCACCCGCCAGAGGGTGAACGTGAAGCACCCGTGCGCTGCACATCCATCTGGTCATTGCGGAACCTCTGTCTACAAGTAAGTGCTGCGTTCCAGCAGCCCCACATAAAAAAGGCGGCGTCCGAAGACGCCGCCCAGACCGCTGACAAACCCGCCGATTTTTTTTGGCGGGTTTTTCGTTTGGAGCGGGAAGGCGTCGCTGCGGGCGTTGACGCAGAGAAGATGAAGAAGGAGCCCGCGGGCTCACGCCCCGGCCATGTGTGGTTTCCGGGTGAGTGCCAGGGCGATCTTCTTCATGTTCTGGCTGGCGGCTGCCAGCAGGCATTGCCACGTTACCTTCATGAGGCCGCGGAACCGCGCATAACGGTGCCCGTGCAGCTGTTTGGCATCCGCAAACGAGCGCTCCACCGTCTCCTTGCGCCGCTTGTAGATCGCCTTGCCCCACGGTGTCTTGCGGTAACTGTCCGTCCGCTCGCGCGCCTCCGCCCACACATGCCGCGTGATGGTGCGCACCGCCTTCGCATTGCTGGTGCAGGAGGTCCGCAACGGGCAGTCGCGGCAATGGGCGGGATCGGAGCGGTAGTGCCGGTAGCCGTTGCGGTCGGTGGTGGCATAGCCAAGCAACTGGCCCGCCGGGCAGCGGTAGCCATCGGCGTCCTTCTGGTAGACGAACCTCGACTTGCGCATCATGCCCTCGCGCGGCGGCGTCGGATTGCGATAACCGGTGACGCCAAGGATCTGGCGTTCCTCCAGCCCCCGGGCGATGCCTGCCGTGGCGTAGCCGGCATCAAGCCCCACCGCCCGCACATCGAAGCCGAAGCGCGCCCGCTGGCGGTCGAGCCGCTCCAGATAGACGATCGAGTCATGCACGCTGGCCGGCGTCACATGGGTATCGGTGATGATCGCGTGGCGCCCGTCGACTGTCCGGTGGTCGAGATAGAAGAAGCCCTTCGGCTTGCCCTCGCGCACCATGTAGCCGGCGTCCGGATCGGTGCGGCTGACCTTGGTCTCCTTCACCACCGCCTCGCGGGGCTTTTCCTTCAGCGGCTTCTGACCGTGCATGGCGCGTTCGGCTTCGATCGCCCGGTCGAGCTCTGCCCAATAATCGGCGCGCGACTTGGCGATCATCGCCAGGTCGTACTTGCCCTTGTTGGCATTGGCCTTCAGGTGTGTCGAGTCGGTGTAGAGAACGGCGCCGTCCACCAGGCCATGGGCGATCGCCTGTTCGACGATGGCGTCGAAGATGTCCTGCGCCACCGTCGTGCCGTTGAAGCGCCGCCTGCGGTTCTGGCTCAGCGTTGAGGCGTCGAACACAGGATCGGTGAGCTTCAGCCGCAGGAACCAGCGGTAGGCGACATTGACCTCGATCTCGCGCACAAGCTGGCGCTCCGAGCGGATGCCAAACAGGTAGCCGACGAACAGCGCCTTGAACATCAGCGTCGGATCGAGCGGCGGGCGGCCATTGTCGGCGCAGTAGAGCCCCGCCACGCGGTCATGGATGAAGGAGAAGTCGATCACCGCGTCGATCTTGCGCAGCAGGTGATCTGCTGGAACAAGGCTCTCGAGCGTCACCATCTCGATCGCCGTCTGAACTGGAGCAGGTTTCTTCAACATGCCCCAGTGAATCAAAAACCTCCGGCTAACGCCAGAGGTTTGTCAGCAATCTGGGCGGCGTCCGAAGACGCCGCCCTTTCTTTCAGGTCTGTGAGCCGAATTAGTTGCGGTCCTTGTCGACCAGCTTGTTCTTGGAAATCCACGGCATCATGCCGCGCAGCTTTGCGCCGACTTCCTCGATCTGGTGGGAGTCGTTCAGGCGGCGGGTCGCCTTGAAGCGAGCTGCACCCGAATGCCACTCCTGCATCCACTCGGCGGTGAAGCGGCCGGTCTGGATGTCCTTCAGGACGCGCTTCATCTCGGCCTTGGTCTCGTCGGTGATGATGCGCGGGCCGGTGACATATTCGCCCCACTCGGCCGTGTTGGAGATCGAGTAGTTCATGTTG
>NZ_DATMFA010000006.1:0-15256 GCF_035556475.1 Paracoccus sp. (in: a-proteobacteria)
CAGCCAGTCGGCGAGGCCGCGTCTGGTCCAGTACTTCTTCGAACTTGTCGGAGGCACGACCTCCTCAGGGGCGAGATCACCGTCCGCGCGATAAACCCGCAGCCCCTTGAGGCTCGACTCGGCTGTCTCCGCTCCGGAATAGTCGATGCCAATGGTTCGGGCAAAGCGGCGCTCAGAGTATGTCTCATCGGTCATTGGAAGCTCGCCTGAAAGCTGGTCGGGGTGAGGGCGACATGGGCGGCCAGCGGGGGTCTCAACTCGAAGGCGCGCGTCTCGCGGGCAAAGTCATAAAGGCGAAGCAGACACCAGTCCTCACGGCGGGCTTCGGCGACCTCGAGTTCGTTGCTCGAAATATGAAACGGCGTGCGCTCCCAGCCCGTGGTGGTCTTGACCTCGATCAGCCGATCCCGTCCCTCGGGGGTGAAGCTTGCAATATCATATCCCGCGCCATCGCCGTCCTCTGCCGAGACCCACCGAACTTTCCGTGCCAGGTCGTCCCGGCCATACTGCCGCAGTACCATTCGCTCATGATGGAAGGCGCGCTCTTCCCCCGCACGGCCAAGCGCTCGGTTGCGGGCGTCTCGCCCAGCTACGTCGAAGTGCCGGGCAACGGCTTGAAGCTGGGTCAACTCTGCGGGTGGTGGCGCGTTGCGTAGAGTTGGCGCGACACCAACGAAGAGCGCAAACGTCTCCGCCATGCCGGAAGCAGGCCGAGGGCAGAGCGCGATTTCCCATTCCGGATGCTCGGCCAGCCAGCGCGCGATCGCCTCGGCAAGCGACATTTGGAAGTTGAACCGAGGTTTGTAACCCAGGATTATCGGCAAGGCTAAGGCCTTCGCTGCTGCCGAGATGTTGCACAGCTTGAACTCTATCGAGCCGCGACTTCGTCCGAGGGCTGTTTGCAGTGCTCGGTTTTGCGCCGCCTTGTTATAGGGAACGCCGCCAAGTTCGGCGCTGAGCATGGTGAACCAAGCCGCGACGATCGTGTCGTTTTCATCGTCTGACCAGTTCTCGGACGTCATGTGAGTGAGGCTAGGGCGGGAGCATCCGGCTGTCACCGGCAAAGTTGATCCGAAGCCAAAGCTTGGCGAATGCTCGATTTCGGTACCTTCCACTTGACTTGGAACAGAAATCGAACTCGACGAAGTGTCGCAAAATTATCTAGCTAAAACAGATCAATAAGCTCACTTTACCGAAACTGGCTCAGGCAACAGCTTTGGAGAATTTGGCGAGTGGAGAACGAATTTCGCACCTAATGGATCATCGTCGGTGAAGCGGCGCGCAGCCATAACCCTCGAAAACAACGAGAAAATAGGAGTGCCGCCTTGCGAGGAGATTGGTTTTGCCAAGCCAAGTGGCGGAGGAGGTGGGATTCGAACCCACGGTGGAGTTACCCCCACGTCGGTTTTCAAGACCGGTGCATTAGACCACTCTGCCACTCCTCCGACCCGCTGGACCTAGCGTGAAGCGCGCCGGGCGACAAGGGGCGGATGTGTTACTCTGCCGCCTTCGCCATCGGGTTATTCGGATGCATCGTCCAGTTGGAATAGGGCTGGACGACACGACCGGTGCGGGTGTCGATCTCGCCCACCGGGACTTCGCGCATGGTGATGCAATTCTCGACCGGGCAGATGTCGACGCAGAGGTTGCAGGCCACGCATTCCTCTTCCTTGACGGTGAAGACGCGCCCCGGACCCATGGCGATTGCCTGGTGCGAGGTGTCCTCGCAGGCCGCATAGCAGCGACCGCAGCCGATGCAGGCCTGCTGGTCGATCACCGCCTTGGTGGTGTAGTTCAGGTTCAGATACTGCCAGTCGGTGACGTTCGGGACCGCGCGCCCGACGAGGTCGGAGAGCGCGATCTCCTTCTCGTCCAGATATTCGCGCAGGCCCGAGATCATTTCCTGCACGACCTTGAAGCCATAGGTCATCGCGGCGGTGCAAACCTGAACCGTGCCGGCGCCGAGGGCCATGAACTCGGCCGCGTCGCGCCAGGTGGTGATGCCGCCGATGCCGCTGATCGGCAGGCCGCGGGTGGCGGGGTTGCGGGCTATCTCGGCCACCATGTTCAGCGCGATCGGCTTGACCGCCGGGCCGCAATAGCCGCCATGGCTGCCCTTGCCGTCGATGGTGGGCTGGGGCGCGAAAAGATCGAGGTCGACCGAGGTGATCGAGTTCACGGTGTTGATCAGGCTGACGGCATCGGCGCCGCCACGCATCGCGGCCTCGGCGGGCTTGCGCACATCGGTGATGTTGGGGGTCAGCTTGACGATGCAGGGCATGCGCGAATGCTGCTTGACCCAGCGCGTGACCATTTCGATATATTCCGGCACCTGGCCGACGGCGCTGCCCATGCCGCGCTCGGCCATGCCATGCGGGCAGCCGAAGTTCAGCTCGACCCCGTCGGCGCCAGTATCCTCGACCTGCTTCAGGATCGCCTTCCAGCTTTCCTCGTCGCAGGGAACCATCAGGCTGATGACCAGCGCGCGGTCGGGATAGTCGCGCTTGACGGACTTGATCTCGCGCAGGTTCACCTCAAGCGGGCGGTCGGTGATCAGTTCGATATTGTTGATCCCAAGCACGCGGCGATCCGCGCCATAGACGACGCCGTAGCGCGGGCCGTTCACGTTGACGACCGGCGGCCCTTCGGAGCCGAGCGTCTTCCAGACGACGCCGCCCCAACCGGCCTGAAAGGCGCGGCGGACGTTCACTTCCTTGTCGGTGGGCGGGGCCGAGGCCAGCCAGAACGGGTTGGGCGACTTGATCCCGACGAATTCAGTAGCGAGTGCGGACATGGAACCTCCTCTGGCTACGTCATGGACGTGGCTGGTTCAGCTGGTTGCGGATGATTTCGCTGCGGTGACGGAAGACATTGGCGCGGGTCAGATGCGCGGCGGAAAGCCCGGCGCGATGGATAAGGTCGGAAAGGCGCGGGCGGTCGGCATCGAGGGCCGCAATCGCCTCGATCAGGGCGGAAGTGTCGCCCCGCCCGACAAGGATACCCGCACCCTTCTCTCCGGTCAGTTCGGCCGAGTAGGGGTCGCGATAACCGATAAGGGGCGTCGCGGAGTGCAGGCTTTCGATCAGGTTGCGCGGGGATTCATCGGTGAGATGGCAGAACAGCAGCAGATCCGCTTCGCGATAGGCGGCGCGCACCTTTTCGGGATCGGAAACGAAGCCCTCGAAGCGAAGCTCGTCCGAGGTCAGGCCGGCGCCGGTTGCCGCCTGCCTCAGCTCATCCAGCAATTCGCCGTCGCCAAGCCAGCGGGCCCGGAAGGCGATCCCGCGCGCCTTGAGGCCGGTAATGACGCCCAGCCAGTCGCGCGGACCTTTCATCGCGGCGGCGCGGCCACAATAAAGGATGTTCAGCGGCCCCGTGGCGGCGCGGGCGGCCTTCTCGGCAACAAACTCGCCCGAGACGCGGTCGCTTTCGGTGAAGTGGACGTCCTCGACCTGATAGGGATTGCGGGCGATGTCCTTGAAATGGTCAAAGACCGTGGCGCCATGCAGCAGGGCAAGATCGGCCAGTCGCGCGGCGCGGTTTTCGTGATACGAGAACACCGCCGCGCGCAGATTGGTCTTGAGGCGGGCGGCAGCCGTATCTCCGGTCTCGGCCCGGGCGACCTGCGATTCCACGCGGTCGAACCAGACGGCATGGGACATGCCGTGGCGGCGCGCGACCGAGGCTGCGATTTCGCCCGGATCGCCGATCCAGCCGCCATAGGCGAAGGTCCGGTAGCGCGCGCTTTGCATCAATTCCAGCATCCGTCCCTCGAGCGTGCGACGCTGCGCAAGAAGCGTCCTGAGGCTATAGGTGTTCGGCAGCGCCACGGTCTCGATCTCGGGGGCGGTGATGCCTTCGGCTTCGGCGTCCTGCCAGCCCGCAGGGGCGGGGCCGTCGCGACAGATCGAGAAGGCGGTGACACGGTCGAAATTCTCGCGCCATGCCTTGAGGCCGAGGATGGTCTGACGCTCGGCCAGAAGCCGCCCGCGACTGTCGCGAAACAGGGGAGAGCTGAAGCCGAGCAGCAGGGAATCGTCATGTGGGACCATCAAGCGCCTCGTGGATGTCCTCGGCCGCGTCGCGTCCTTCGGCGACTGCGGTTACTGTAAGGTCATCCCCGCCGGCGGCGCAATCGCCCCCCGCCCACACACCCGGAAGTGAAGTCCGGCCCCGGCCGGTCACACTGATTTTCCCCCCGAAGAGCGCAAGGCCGGCCGGGGTTTCCGCAAGCTTCTGGCCAATGGCGCGCAGAAGCTGATCGCAGGGCAGGCGGAAACGCTCGCCCGTGTCCTCCAGACCGTTTGCACCCTCGCGGGTATAGGTGAACTCGACCTCGCGCACGGTGCCATTGCCGTGGATGGAAAGCGGCACGGCATTGCAGATGATGCGCACGCCCGAGCGGGTGGCGTGGTCCTGCTCATGCGCGCTGGCCGACATGCGCTCCTGTCCGCGGCGATAGACGATGGTGACGTTCTGCGCGCCCAGAAGCTTTGCCTGAACCGCCGCATCAACGGCGGTCATGCCGCCGCCGATCACCACCACGTCGCGGCCGACGGGCAGGGCAGAGAGGTCATCGGCCTGCCGCAGGTCGCGGATGAAATCGACGGCATGCTCGACATGACCCCGATCCTCGCCCTCGGCGCCAAGCGCGTTGACGCCCTGCAGGCCGAGCCCGAGGAAAACCGCGTCGAATTCGTCGCGGAGGCCGTCCAGCGTCAGGTCGCGCCCCAGTGCCTTGCCGTTCTCAAGCGTGATGCCGCCAATGCCCAGCAGCCATTCGACCTCGCGCGCGGCGAAACCGTCCACGGCCTTGTAGCTGGCGATGCCGTATTCGTTCAGGCCGCCGGGCTTCGGGCGGGCGTCGAACAGGACGACGTCATGCCCCTTCGCGGCAAGGCGATGCGCGGCCGAAAGGCCGGCCGGACCAGCACCCACCACGGCGATGCGCTTGCCGGTCGCCGGGCCGCGCTGGAACGGATGCCCGCCTTCGGCCATCAGGTGGTCGGTGGCATAGCGTTGCAGGGCGCCGATCTCGACCGGCTTCCCCTCGGCCTCCATGCGGACGCAGGCGCCTTCGCAAAGGTTTTCGGTCGGGCAGACGCGGGCGCAGATGCCGCCGAGGATATTCTGGTGAAAGATCGTCAAGGCCGCCGCATCCGGCGTACCGGTGGCGATCTGGCGGATGAACAGCGGAATGTCGATCGAGGTCGGACATGCGGTGACGCAGGGCGCGTCATAGCAGAAATAGCAGCGGTCGGCCGCGATCCTGGCCTCGTTCGGATCAAGCGGCGGCGCGACGTCGGAGAAATTCAAGGCGTAGGACTGTGCGGGCAGACGCCCCGGCACCACGCCGGAGGTGAGCTGGCTGTTGGTCATCCCGTGACCTCCCTGCTTGCTTGTTCTTTTGCGACTTCTTGCAAATCAGGCTGACACAGCTCCGTTTTTTTATCAAATGGACAAATTTTCTGGGCGTGGAATTGATATGTTGGGTAATATATTTATCGTAATCAATTGATTATTATTATAATACTATCGGAATCCTATCTTGGATTCGGCGAGCTACCGGACGAATATCGTCCGAATGACGGGACAATTTCCGGCCAAGCGGCGCTATCAGACGGCTTACTGCCCAGCCAGAAGGCAACCAAGGCACGAAAACCGTGTCCCAAAGCCCGATGAAGTGATTCGTATGGCCGCAGTCGGGCATCGTGTTTGCGATGTCAGGCGGGCAGGACCAGACCCGCCGACAGCCCGCCCAGTTCCGAGCGTTCCAGCCGCAGCCTGCCGCCATGCAGCGCGGCAAGGTCGGCGACGATGGCAAGGCCGAGGCCGCTGCCCGGCGGGCCACTCTCGTCCAGACGGCCACCGCGGGCGATGGCGATGGCGTGATCCTCGTCCGACATGCCGGGTCCGTCATCCTCGATGGCGATGGCAAGCCTGCTCCCGGCCTCGGGGCGGGCGCTGATGCGGATGCGTCGGTCGGCCCATTTCACCGCATTCTCGATCAGGTTGCCGATCATCTCCTCGAGATCCTGCCGCTCGCCCGCAAAGCTGAGCGTTTCAGGCACGGTCACCTCGACGTCGATCCCCGAGGCCCGGATCGGGCCGCCCAGCACCAGAAGGATGTCATCGACGACCGGCCGCAGCGGCGTGCGCTGGCCCAGCACGCGGGACGCGCCCGAACTGCGGGCGCGGCGCAGGTGCCAGCCGATCTGGCGGTCCATCCGCGCGACCAGCGCATGGCCCGGGTGATCGGGCGGCAGGGCATTGTCCAGCGCGGCCAGCGGCGTTTTCAGCGAATGGGCAAGGTTTCCGACATGCTCGCGGGTGCGGGACAGGACCAACCGGTTCTGTTCCAGAAGGCCGTTGATCTCATCCGCGACGGGGCGCAGTTCCGAGACCGGGGGCAAAGGCAGGTGATCCGCCTTGCCGGCGCGGATCGCCCGCAGGTCGCGCCCCAGCCGGTCGAGGCTGCGCAGCCCCGCCGCGACCTGCAGCACGCTGGCCAGCGCCAGCCCCAGCCCCAGCACGGCCAGCGAGATGGCGAGGGGGCGGCGGATGCGCGCGACGCTTTCGGCGATCTCGGAGGCCGGGGCCGAGACGACCACCGCCATGTCGGAGCTGCTGTCGGGCAAAGTGAAGGCATGGCGTAGCACGCGCAGCGGTCGCCCGTCCGGGCCGGTGCCGGGGCCGCCGATGAAATCGGCCTCGGGCGCGGTCATCACATTGTCGAAAAGCGAGGCCGATTTCGCGATCACCCGACCGTCCTGATGGAGTTGCCAGAACCAGCCCGAAAGCGGGATGCCGAAGCGGGGATCGGTCGGGGCAGGGCCGGCGACCAGCCGCCCCTCCTCATCGACCGTCGCGCCTGCGATCAGGCTGTCGGCCACGGCCTCGGATTCCGCGTCGAAACGGTCGGTGATGAAGCGATCGAGGATCGCCGCGATCGCAAGATAGCCCGCGACCAGCGCCGCGCCGATCAGCAGGGCCGAAAGCCCGATCAGCCGCGCCCGGATGGAATCGTGCAGCAGGGGCGGACGGTTCACTTCGCGGCCTTCAGCACATAGCCCTCGCCCCGGCGCGTCTCGATCAGGCCCTCGCCGATCTTCTTGCGCAGGCGGCCGATTACCACCTCGATCGACTTGAAGTCGCGGTCCGCCGCGGCGTCGTAGAGATGTTCGGAAAGCTCGGTCCGGCTGACGATACGGTTCTGGTGATGGATCAGGTAGGAGAGGATGCGGGTCTCGAAAGCGGTCAGCTTCAGCGCCATGCCGTTGCGGGTGATGACGCCAAGCTGGCTGTCGAGCATCAGGGGACCGGCTTTGATCACCGCCTGCGCATGGCCCGCCGCGCGCCGCACGAGGGTCTGGGCACGGATCACCACCTCCTCCAGCCGGAAGGGCTTCACCGCATAATCATCCGCCCCGGCGCGGAAGCCCGCGACCTTGTCGGTCCAGTCGCCGCGCGCGGTCAGGATCAGCACCGGCATGGTGACGCCCCCCTCGCGCCAACGGGTCAGCACCTCGATCCCCGGCATTCCCGGCAGCCCGAGGTCGAGGATCGCGAGGTCATAGCTTTCCGTCGCCCCCAGATATTCGCCCCGCACCCCGTCGGCGGCGATGTCGCAGGCAAAGCCGCCGTCGCCAAGCGCCTGGGCAAGTTGCCCGGAGAGGATCGGGTCATCCTCGACGATCAGGCATCTCATTCACTGTCTCCGTGCTTGCGGCGCGCTTCGGCAAGGCCCGCGCCCCGAACCTCGAGGAAGGCGCCCGTCCGTGCGTCGAGCCGGATCAGCAGCACGTCGCGTCCGGGCGTCAGCAGCCGCAATTCATGGACGAGGTCAACCCCGCGCTCGCGCTCATCGGGACGGGGCGGGCGCAGGCGCGCGGCAATCAGCCGGCCGCGAAAGCGATCTGTGGCCAGCTCGGCCGCCTCGTGCAGGGGGATGATCCGGTAGCCCGGATGTTCGAGCATCTCGAACTCGTAATCCGGGTCGTCCAGTTCTTCGCGCTGGTCTGGGCCCTCGGGATCGGCAAGGGCGAAGGGCGGATGCGCCATCGCGATCACCCCGGCGAGAGCGATGACGGCTGCCTTGCGCGAAAGATTGGGGATCGAAACGAGCCAGAACATGCTGGTAAGGATATTGCTGCAAATCCAAACGAAAGCCAAACGGACCGTTGCAGTTCGGTTGGTGACAACGACTGTAGACGTGATTCTCATGGGGCCACTTCGCGCCCCGTCGGAAAACCAGAACCAGGATAGAGACATGAGCAGATATTTCACCACTTCGGTCGCGGCCATGGCCATGATGTCGATGCTGGCTGGCCCGCTTCTGGCGCAGCCCGCTCCGGCGGCGCCCGAGGCTTCGCATGCCCAGTCCGAGGCGCAGGTGGTGCTGCCGCAGGTGCTGCGCGATGCGGGCCTGACCGACATTTCCAGCAAAGAGACGCGGCACGGCCAGCGCGTCAGCGGAAAGCTGCCCGACGGCACCGCCATCGGCGCGATGCTGGACCGGGACGGCAAATTGCGCGGCCTGCGTGCGCAGGACGACGCGGCGATCCCGCGCGCGCTGATCGACCAGCTGGTGCCGCAGGCCGTGCGCAACCAGCCGATCTTTGCCGAGCTGGGCGCGATCGACGCGATCTTCCTGGGCGAGCGGGGGGTGATGCTCTCGGGCAAGGACGCGCAGTCGAACTCGGTCCGGGCCGGCTTTGCCGAGGATGGCACGCTGATGCGCTTTGGCCGCGGCGACGATGACCGTCGCGGGCACGGCATGGATCACCGCATGGGCCGTGGCGACGACGGCGACCATCGCGGCGGCAAGCACCGGGGCCATGACGAGCGCGGCAAAGGGCCGCGTCACGGCGATGACGGCCACAAGGGTCCGCGCCATGACGGCCGCAAAGGCCCTGACGACGGGCCGCGCGGTGCGAAGGGGCAGGGCGTCGACCGTGATGGCGGCCCCGCCACGCCTCCCTCGCCCGACGCCGTCCGCGCCAGCCTGACCGATGCCGGCTATACCCAGATCGGCCAGATTCTCCAGCAAGGCCGCGTCACCGTCGCGCAGGCGACGAACCCCGAGGGCGAGGCTGTGCTGGTCGAACTGGCCCCGAACGGTCAGGTCGTGCGCGAACTCAATCGCTGATCGCGGCGTCACAAGGACCACAGTTGAGAACAGGAAAGGGCGCGGCGCCGATGCCGCGCCCTTTCCTATCTGCCGAATTTGGATCAAGAATTGGCAAGGCCTTGCCGCATGTCTCGAAAAGGCTTGCCTGATTGTTGTCACAATGCGAAATGCGCAGCGAATTTCCGTCCCCGAGGCGGACTGAAAGTTGGGACAAATTCAATGTATCGTCGTGAGTTCGTGATCTCTGCCGGAGCGGCCCTCTCGACCGCCACAGCGCTCTCTTCAGGCCTCGGAGCGGCCTTTGCGCAGGAAGCGCCGACCACGCCGGCCGTCCCCCAGGGCGCCGAACCCGAGCAACCGGCGAAGCCCTTCGGTTTCGAGGATGTCGCGGCCATGGCGCAGGAGATGGCCTCCAAGCCCTATGCCTATCGCGATTCCGATCTGGTCGGCAGCTTCGGCAACCTGACCTATGACCGCTATCGCGGCATCCGCTTCCGCCGCGACCGCGACCCGTGGATCGGCAGCCGCGATTTCGCGCTGGACCTGCTGCCCCCCGGCGCGATCTTCCACGAGCCGGTCGATATCAGCCTGGTCGACAATGGCGTGGTCATCCCGGTCAAGTTCGATCCCCATATGTATGAGTTCGACCCGGCGCTGTTCCCCGATGGGGTCGATTACGAAACCGTGGGCGAGATGGGCTTTTCCGGTTTCCGCCTGCGCGCGCCGCTGAACCGCCCCGATGTGATGGACGAGTTCGCGGTCTTTCAGGGCGCCAGCTACTTCCGCGCCGTGGGGCGCGGCACGCTTTATGGCATCTCGGCGCGCGGCCTCGCGATCGGGACGGGCACCGCCGCGGGCGAGGAGTTCCCGCTGTTCCGCAGCTTCTGGATCCACAAGCCGACCGAGCAGGAGCGTTCGGTCCTGATCCATGCGCTGCTCGACAGCCGCTCGGTCGCGGGCGCATACGAGTTCAGGATCACCCCCGGCGCCGAGACGGTCTTTGATACCCGTGTCGCGCTTTTCCCGCGTCAGGAGATGACGAATGCCGGCATCGCGCCGCTGACCTCGATGTATTGGTTCGGCCCGACGGACCGCACGCGGGTCGACGATTACCGCCCCGCCGTCCATGACAGCGACGGCCTGCAGATGCTCACCGGAAACGAACAAAGGCTGTGGCGCGTGCTGTCGGGCCATAACACGCTGCAGGTCTCGGCCTTCGTCGATCAGGATCCGCTGGGCTTCGGCCTTGCGCAGCGTGCGCGCAGCTTCGATGCCTATCAGGATGCCGAGGCCCGTTACGAGCGGCGCCCCTCGGCCTGGATCGCGCCGCAGGACCGCTGGGGCAAGGGGACCGTCAATCTGGTCGAGATCCCCGTCCAGAACGAGTTCAACGACAATATCGTCTCGTTCTGGCAGCCGGCCGAGCCGCTGAAGGCGAATGAGCGCTATGACTTCAACTATATGCTCAGCTTCGCGCCCACGCCGCCCGACAGCGCGCCGATCGCCCGCGTGATCGAGACGATGTCCGGGCAATCGGTGAACAACCCGACGGCGCGCACCTATGTCATCGACTTCGACCTTAGCGTCTTCGGAAACGACGATCCCGTTCCGCAGGTCCGGGCCTCCTCGGGCGGGATCGGGCATAGCTATCTGCTGCGCCTGCCGGAGCAGGGACGGATGCGGCTGGCTTTCGAATATATTCCCGACGGTGCGAAACCCGCGGACCTTTCGGCGGTTCTGAATGGACCGGAAGGCCCTCTGAGCGAAACCTGGATCGCCCGCTGGACGCGCGAGTGATACCCGTGAACGATACGGAACCGTTGATGCCGCTGCCCCCGCCGCCCGACGACGCAGCGGATCTGCCGCTGTCAGAAGAGGCCGAATGGGCGGCCCTCGATCTTGAATTGCCGGGTGGGCCCGCCACCCCGCCCGAAGCGCATCTCGAGATGCCGGACCAGGACTTCCGCGGCGAGCCGCCCGTCGGCCCGCGGACCGGCTGGCCCAGCCTGCGCACCATGCTTGCCCGACTGATCGCCTTTGGCGGCGCGGCCGTGATCGCCTGGACCGGCCTTCAACAGATGCGCGAGGTGTTCGGCGACAATCCGACCTTCCTGCAGACCGTGCTGCTGGTGCTTTTCGGGCTGACCTTCACCTGGGTCGGCTTTTCGTTCACCTCGATGGTCGCGGGATTTCTCGCCCCGAGGTTGCGGACCCCCGCCGGGCCGAATGACGCCCGCATCGCAATTGCCATGCCCGTCTATCACGAGGATGCGGCGGCGACGACGGGGCTGCTTGCGGCGCTGGCGCGCGACCTCTACCGCATGGGGCTGGGCCACCGGGCCGAGATATTCGTGCTGTCGGACAGCCGCCAGCCCGGCGCTGTGTTCGAGGAAATGATTGCCGTCAGTCGGTTGCGCGACATTTCTCCGGTGCCGATCTGGTATCGCAGGCGGCGTAGCAACAAGGGCCGCAAGGCCGGGAACATCGCCGATTTCGTCACCCGCTGGGGTGGGCGCTATGACCAGATGGTCGTCCTCGATGCCGATAGCGTCGTTGGCGCGTCGACCATCCGGGCGCTTTCGGCGCGGATGAATGCCGATCCGGCGATCGGGCTGATCCAGACCATGCCGATGCTGGTCGGCGGACAGACGATCTTTGCCCGCCTGACCCAGTTCGCGGGCCGGATCTATGGTCCCGCCATCGCGCGGGGCGTCGCCGCATGGTCGGGCAATAACGGCAATTTCTGGGGCCATAACGCAATCATCCGCGTTGCCGCCTTTGCCCAATGCTGCGGCCTGCCGGAGCTGCCGGGCAAGCCGCCCTTCGGCGGCACGATCCTCAGCCATGATTTCGTCGAGGCCGCGCTGATGCGCCGGGCAGGCTGGAAGGTCCGGCTGGATCACGACCTGCGCGAAAGCTTCGAGGGCAGCCCGCCCACGCTGCTCGACATGGCCGTGCGCGAGCGCCGCTGGGCGCAGGGCAACTTGCAGCATTCGCGCCTGATCTTCTCGCGCGGGTTCACCTGGATCAGCCGGGCGCATTTCGTGATCGGCATCATGGGCTTCCTGATGTCGCCGATCTGGCTGGCGATGATCCTCGTCGGCCTTGCGCTCTCGGCGAATGTGCTGCTGTCGCGGCCGGATTACTTCCCGCAGACCTATCAGCTTTTCCCGGAATGGCCGACCTTCGACCCGGTGCGGATGCTCTGGCTTTTCGTCGCGGCGATGTGCTTCCTGCTGGTGCCGAAGTTCATCGGCATCTTCAGGGCATGGCTGCGCCCGCTGGCGAGGAACTCGGGCGGGGGCGCAAGGCTTCTCGCCTCGGCGCTGTTCGAGATCGTCCTGTCGGCGCTGATCGCGCCGGTGCAGATGCTGATTCAGACCCGCCAGATCATCGACATCCTGCGCGGCCGCGATTCCGGCTGGGAGGCGCAGATCCGCGCCGGCCAGATGCCGCCTTGGCGGGTGGTGCTACGTCGCCATTCGCGGCATGTCGCGGTGGGCGTCGTCACGCTTCTGGTGCTGGCGATCTTCTCGCCGGGGCAGTTGATCTGGCTCTCGCCGATCCTTGCCGGGCTGATCCTGTCGCCGCTGACCTCGCGCTGGTCGGCAAGCCCGGTCTTTGGCCGTTGGGCGCGCCGCCACGGCCTGCTCGTCACGCCGGAAGAGCGCGAGGCGCCCGAGATCCTGACGGCGGCCAATGCGATTGACTACCGCATCTCGGGCAGCCTGCCGCGAGACGGACTTGCCGCCGTGGGACGCGATCCGGCGATGCAGGCGCGCGTCGCCTCGCTTCTGCGGGCCGGGGCGCCCTCGGGACCGGCGGCGGCGCGGCTTGACGCGATCTCGGCCGAGGCGAAGCTCGCCCATGCCGCGACCCAGGCCGAGGCGCTGAGCTTTCTGACCGAGGCCGAGAAACTCGCCATGCTGGAAACCCGCACCCTGGTCGAGATCTTCGCGAAGTTGCCAAAATGAACCGGATCGTTGCGCTCGACATGCTGCGCGGCTACGCGCTGGTCTGTATCATGCTGGATCACATGCCGATCGGCGTGATGCGGAACCTGACGCTGGCCAATTTCACCGTATTCGACGCGGCCGAGCTTTTCGTCCTGCTGTCGGGCTTTCTGGTCGGGCTGGTCTGGATAAAGGTCGAGGCGCGGCAGGGCCGGCGCGCGGCGCAATGGCGCTTTCTCAAGCGGGCCTATCAGGTCTGGCTCGCCCTTGTCATCGGGGCGGTCCTGCTGGCGCTGCTGTCCCGGCTGCTGTTCGAACTGAAGCTGAACCACACCGCGGTCTGGTTCCAATATGCGCGCTGGATCATCGACAACCCGGCGGGCTATGTCGCGACGGTGGCGCTGATGTGGCTGCAGCCGAACCTGCTCGACGTGCTGGCGCTTTATGTCCTGCTGATCCTGACCGCGCCGATCACCGTTCCCTTCCTGCTCAGAATGCCCTTCACCGCCATGGCGGTCTCGATCGGGATCTGGTGGTTCTCGGGACCGCTCAACGCGATGATCCCGAACCAGCGGGCCCAGCAGGGGCTGCTGTTCAACCCCTTCGGTTGGCAATTGCTGTTCTTCGTCGGCGTGGCTCTGGGCGCGTTCCGTGACAAGATCATGCCGGTGCTGCGGCAGCGGACGGGGGTGCTGAACGGGGTGTCGATCGCGATCCTGCTGTTCGGCCTTTCGATCATCATCTGCTGGCGGATCGGCGCGCCGGCAAAACCCTATGCGGACATGCTGAAGCTGGTCTATGGCTCGATCGACAAATGGTCGCTGGACGGGTTGCGGCTGATCTCGATCCTCGCGGCAAGCTGGCTGGTCGCGGTGCCGCTGTCGTCAGTATTCGAATGGATGGCGCGGACCGCGCCGGGGCGCGCTTTGGCCGAGATCGGGCGCGGCGGGCTTTGGGCCTTCGTGACCTGCGTGCTGCTCTCGATCTGGGGCGACGCGCTCGATATGACGGTGCCCAACGGGGCTACGGGCTTCGCGCTGCGGCTGGGGATCGACATCTGGGTCATTATGGCGCTCTGGGCCTCGTCGGCGGCATGGCTGCGCCGCGATCAATGGATGGCAGGCATCCGGTCGCACTTGACCCGGTAAGGCCAAGCGGCGAAAGGTCGGGCCGCTCGCGTCGCCGGAAGATCGGCGGAGGCGTCAACCGCAGACCGGAGGGACGGCATGAAGACGGATATCGAAATCGCCCGCGAAGCGCATAAGCGCCCGATCGGAGAGATCGCCGCCAAGCTGGGCATCGGTCCGCATGACTTCCTGCCTTATGGCCATGACAAGGCCAAGATCACGCATGAGTTCATCGCCGGACTGAACGGCCACAGGCATGGCCGGCTGGTCCTTGTGACCGCGATCAACCCGACGCCCGCGGGCGAGGGCAAGACCACCACCACCGTCGGTCTGGGAGATGCGCTGAACCGGATCGGCCGGCGCGCCACCATCTGCATCCGCGAGGCGAGCCTTGGGCCGAATTTCGGCATGAAGGGCGGCGCGGCCGGGGGCGGCATGGCCCAGATCGTTCCGATGGAGGAGATGAACCTCCATTTCACCGGGGATTTCCACGCCATCACCAGCGCCCATAACCTGCTGTCGGCGATGATCGACAACCATATCCACTGGGGCAATGCGCTGCGCATCGACCCGCGCCGGGTGACATGGCGGCGGGTCATGGACATGAATGACCGCGCGCTGCGTCAGGCGACGATCGGGCTGGGCGGGCCGGCGAACGGGCATCCGCGCGAGAGCGGCTTTGACATCACCGTTGCCTCCGAGGTCATGGCGATCCTCTGCCTTGCCACCGACCTCGCCGATCTTCAGGCGCGGCTGGGCCGTATCGTCATCGGCGAGACCTTCGGCAAGGCGCCGGTGACCGCGCGCGATCTGGGCGCCGACGGGGCGATGACGGTCCTGCTGCGCGATGCGCTGCAACCGAACCTTGTCCAGACGCTCGAGAACAATCCGGCGCTGGTCCATGGCGGGCCTTTCGCCAATATCGCGCATGGCTGCAATTCGGTCATGGCGACCCGCACGGCGCTGGCCCTGTCGGATTACGTCGTGACCGAGGCCGGGTTCGGCGCCGATCTGGGGGCCGAGAAGTTCCTCGACATCAAGTGCCG
>NZ_DATMFA010000007.1:0-54610 GCF_035556475.1 Paracoccus sp. (in: a-proteobacteria)
GCTACGGGCCTTACGTCAAATGGGGCAAGGTCAATGCGACCCTGCCGCGCGATCTGGAGCCGGGTTCGGTCACGCTGGAGCGTGCGCTGGAGCTGATTGCCGAGAAGAGCGCGAAGTCCGGTAAGAAGCCCGCCCCGAAGACGGCGGCGAAAGCGGCAGCAAAGCCAGCCGCCAAGAAACCGGCTGCCAAGAAGGCAGGCACCAAGGCCGCGGCGAAGAAGCCCGCAGCGAAGACGAAGGCGGCCGGATAACCGGCCCGCCCGGCCATGGGCGGTGCTTATGCCGCAGTGCAGCATGTTGACAGGAGCCCGCAAGACCGCCAAAAGATTCCCAGCTTTGGCGGAGGGACGAATGAGTAAGATCTATGGCAGCGCGGCGGAGGCGCTCGAGGGTGTCCTGTCGGACGGAATGCTGATCGCGGCGGGCGGCTTCGGTCTTTGCGGCATCCCCGAATTGCTGATCGATGCGATCCACAAGGCGGGCGCGAAGGACCTGACCATCGCCAGCAACAATTGCGGCGTCGACGGGTTCGGGCTGGGCATCCTGCTGGACAGCCGCCAGATCAGGAAGATGATCTCCTCCTATGTCGGCGAGAATGCCGAGTTCATGCGCCAGTATCTCTCGGGCGAGCTTGAGCTTGAGTTCAACCCGCAGGGCACCCTGGCCGAGCGCATGCGGGCGGGCGGCGCGGGCATCCCCGGCTTCTACACCAAGACCGGCGTGGGCACCGTCATTGCCGAGGGCAAGGAACACAAGGATTTCGACGGCGAGACCTATATCCTCGAGCGCGGGATCGTCGCGGACCTCGCCATCGTCAAGGGCTGGAAGGCGGATGAGAGCGGCAACGTGATCTTCCGCAAGACGGCGCGCAACTTCAACGTGCCGGCGGCGAAATGCGGGCGGGTCTGCATCGTCGAGGTCGAGGAGATCGTCCCGACCGGCAGCCTCGACCCGGACGCGATCCACCTGCCGGGCATCTATGTCCACCGCCTGATTCAGGGCGAGCACGAGAAGCGCATCGAGCAGCGCACCACCCGTTCGCGTGTCTCCGACACGACCCGCAAGAAGGAGACCGTCTGATGCCTTGGGACCGGAACCAGATGGCGGCGCGGGCCGCGCAGGAGCTTCAGGACGGCTGGTATGTGAATCTCGGGATCGGGATTCCGACGCTGGTGGCGAACTATATCCCCGAGGGGGTGCATGTGACGCTGCAGTCGGAAAACGGCATGCTGGGGATCGGGCCGTTTCCCTATGAGGGCGAGGAAGACCCCGACCTGATCAATGCCGGCAAGCAGACCGTCACCGAGCTGCCGCAGACCGCCTATTTCGACAGCGCCGAGAGCTTTGCCATGATCCGCGGCGGCAAGATCGCCATGGCGATCCTTGGTGCGATGGAAGTGGCCGAGAACGGCGATCTGGCGAACTGGATGATCCCCGGCAAGTTGGTCAAGGGCATGGGCGGCGCGATGGATCTAGTCGCGGGCGTGAAGCGCGTGGTCGTAGTCATGGACCACACCAACAAGGCCGGCGAGTCGAAGGTGCTGCATGAATGCACGCTGCCGCTGACCGGGAAGGCCGTGGTCAACCGCATCATCACCAACCTGGGCGTTTTGGATGTCGTCGAGGGTGGGTTGAAGATCGTCGAACTGGCGGATGGCGTCAGCGAGGACGAGCTGCGTTCCGCGACCGAGGCCAGGATCGTCGGGTGAGCTGATCGGGGTGGGCGGAGGGGCTTTCAGCCCCTCTTGCGGCTTTGCCGCAATTCACCCCGAGGGTATTTGAAAAACGGTGAGAGGATCCTCGTGCTTGATTCCGATCAGATCGCCGGGCTGTTCACCCGCGACGGGCGCTATCTTTGCGCTCGCTGGGGGCGACCGGTCGCTCCGGTCATCTTCGGGCTGGCCGACGAGACGCTCGACATCTTTCGCGAGGTGATGCGGGCGGCGCTGGCCCATGCCCGCCATCCGCTGGCCGAGACCGATCCCGAGATGGGCGCGAACATGATGACGTTCCTAGTTCGCGACTGGGGCGAATTGGAGGATGTGCCCGACCTCGAGCGGTTGACCGGGCAGGCGGGGCTTGCCGCGCGCCTGAAGGAGCAGGGGGCGGATCAATACCGCATCTTTCGCTTCGATGCCGATGGCGGGATCCGGGCCTGCCTGAGCTTCGTCAATATGGGCGGTGCGCTTCGCGACGCGCATCCGGCGCAATTGGCCGAGATGCTGGCCATGCGCTCGCTGCTGACCTTCGCGCGGGATGTGACGCCTTCGGCCGAGATCGCCGCGCTGATCCGGGCTGCCTATGACCCGGTCATGCCGGTCGCGGCGACCGATCCCTCGCACGCATTGCGCCTTGCGGCGCGGCTGGCGAGCGGAGGGGATCGGTGATGCATCGCTTTCCCGTCCGGGTCTATTACGAGGATACCGACCTTGCCGGTATCGTCTATTACGCGAATTACCTGAAATTCATCGAGCGCGGCCGCAGCGAATGGCTGCGTGAGCTGGGCGTCGACCAGTCTCGCCTGAAGGAGGAGGGCCTGGTCTTTGCCGTGCGCCGGATCGAGGCCGATTATCTTTCCCCCGCGCGTTTCGACGACCAATTGGAGGTCGTCTCGAGTGTGAATGATCTTGGCGCCGCCCGGATCTCGATGTGCCAGAAGGTGATGCGGGGGGGCGCGGTGCTGTTCTCGGCTGTGGTGACGCTCGTCTGCATCAACGGAGCCGGGCGGCCGGTGCGCATTCCCCGGGACGTCGCGTCGCGCTTTCCGAAGGACGCAACCTGCGACAACTGACGCAGAATTGACGCCCATGGGGTTTGTCTGTCGCGGGCATTCTGCTAATCGACGCCCGAAGCCGCGGCGCAGCGGTCAAAAAAGCACAGGCCTGTCTACATGGAACAAATCGTCGGAGCCGGCCAGCCGGTCGACTTTTCTCTGATCGCTCTGTTTGCGCGTGCGTCGCTGACCGTTCAGATCGTGATGGTGATCCTGATCCTGGCATCCTTCTGGGCCTGGGCGATCATCATCCGCAAATTCATCACCTATGCCGCTGCCAAGCGCGAGGCCGATCGCTTCGACCGGGCCTTCTGGTCGGGCCAGCCGCTCGATGACCTGTTCGACCGGGTGGGCGACAAGCCTTCGGGCGCGTCCGAGCGGATCTTTGCCGCGGGCATGACCGAGTGGCGGCGCAGCCATCGCGACGATGGCGGGCTGATCCCCGGCGCCACGGCGCGTATCGACCGGGCGATGAATGTCGCGATCAACCGCGAGAATGACCGCCTGACGCGCGGCCTGCCTTTCCTTGCCACCGTCGGGTCGACCGCGCCTTTCATCGGGCTTTTCGGCACCGTCTGGGGCATCAAGACCGCGTTCGAGGAGATCGCGATCTCGCAGAACACCTCGCTTGCCGTGGTGGCGCCGGGCATCGCCGAGGCGCTGGTCGCGACCGCGCTTGGCCTGCTTGCGGCGATTCCGGCGGTTGTCCTTTATAACAAGCTCAGCGCCGATTCCGACCGGCTGGTCGGCAGCTATGATTCCTTCGCGGATGAGTTTTCGACCATCCTGTCGCGCCAGCTGGACGACGCGTGATGGGTGCCGGGGTGGTTCGCAAGGCGCGCGGGCGCGGCGGGCGCGCCAAGGCGCAGCCCATGGCCGAGATCAACGTGACGCCCTTTGTCGACGTCATGCTGGTCTTGCTGATCATCTTCATGGTCGCGGCGCCGCTTTTGACCGTGGGCGTGCCGCTTGAGCTGCCGAAGACTGCCGCGCAATCGGTCCCCGCCGAGCCGGAGGAGCCGCTGAGCGTCTCGGTGACGCCCGAGGGGCCGATCATGGTGATGAGCACCGAGGTTCCCGAGGACGAACTGATCACCCGCCTGCGCGCCGTTGCCGAGGAGCGGCAGAGCGACAAGATCTATCTGCGGGCCGATGGCCAGATCCCCTATGCGCGCATCATGGAGGTGATGGGGGCGCTGAATGCCGCGGGTTTCAACAATATCGTGCTGGTGACGGACACGGGCGGCCCCCGCATGGACGGCCAGAGCGTCGAAGGCTAGGGCGATGGATCGCGCCGACCGCATTGGCTACTGGGTTTCGGGTGTCGCGCATGCCGGACTGCTTGGCTTTGCGGTCGTGGGTGGCGCGCTGTTTCGTCCCCAGCCGCTTGAGGCGATCCGCATGGCCGAGGTCTCGACCATGTCCGAGGCCGAGTTTCAGGCGCTGGCCTCGGCTGCGGAAGGACGCGCCCCGGTGACGGGGATTGCCGAGACGACGCCCGCCCAGCCGCGCCCGCCTGCCGAGGAGGTCGTGGCCGGCGCGCCCGAGGCGCAGAGCCCGCCCGATCCGCAGGCGAATGCAGCCGAATTGAGCAGACCCGCCGGACGGCCCGAGGCGCAGCCCGATCTCTCGGATTTCGAGGACCAGTCGCGTCCGGTTGCGGTGGCGACCCTTGCCCCGCAGCCGAACCAGCCGCCGCCTGCCGATGATGCGGCCGTGGTTCCGACCAGCACCTCGCGGCCCAACCCCTCGCGTGAGGCGGCGACCCCGGCCGCGCCGGCGCCGGTTCCGCAGCAATCCGAGGCCGCCGCGATCAACGCACCGCGTCCGCGCGGCCGCCCCGATGGGCTGGCCGAGGCCGTGCAAGCCCGCCGCGAGGCGGAGGCCGCCGCACGCCAGCGCGAATTGACCCTGGCCCGCGAGGCCGAGGAAGCCGCCGCGGCTGAAGCCGCCGCGCAGCGCCGTGCCGATGAGGCCACGAAACGTCAGGCCGAGCAGCGCGCCCGTGAGGAACGCCGCGAGACCGAGCGCCGCGAGGAAGCTGAATCAGCCCGCAAGGCGCAGGAGGCGCAGGAGCGCGCCCGCCGGCAGGCAGCGGCAGAATCCGCCAAGGCCGAAGCCGCCGCTGCCGAGGCGGCCGAGGAACGTGCCCGCGAGGAACGCGCGGCAGAACGGCGCGAGGCCGAGAAGAAGGCCGCAGCCGAGAAGGCAGCGGCAGAGAAGGCGGCTGCACAAAAAGCCGCCAAGGCCGCCGCCGAGAAGGCCGAGGCCGAGAAACGCGCCGCCGAAGCCAAGGCCCGCGAGGAGGCCGAGGAAAAGGCCGCCGCGAAGGCAGCCGAGGAAAAACGCGCCGCCGAGAAGAAGGCAGCTGCCGAGGCCGCGGCTGCCGCCAAGGCCAAGGAAGCCGCCGAGGCCGAGCGCAAGGCCGCCGAGGCGGCTGCGAAAAAGGCGGCTCTGGCCGAGGCGAAGAAGGAACAGCAGGGCTCCGGCGGATCGGGCGGGGGCGGTGCCGCCGCCAGTGGCCCGCCGCTGAGCCAGGGCGAGAAGGATGGCTTCCGCGTCGCGGTCGAGGCCTGCTGGAACCGCGGTTCGCTCTCGACTGAGGCGAGCAGGACCAAGGTTTCGGTCAGCTTCTCGATGTCGCCGGACGGAATGCCGGAATCCGGCTCGCTGAAAATGATAGGCCATAACGGTGCGACCGAAGCCGCAGGCAAGCAGGCCTATGAGGCGGCGCGCCGGGCGATCCTGATGTGCGCCTCGCGCAGTGGCGGCTACAAGCTGCCGGCGGAAAAATACAATCGCTGGAAAGACATCGTCATTGATTTCAATCCCAGCGGAAATGCGACGATCAAGTAGCGCCATGGCATCCCGTGGCGTGACCCACTATCCTGCAACCAGACCTCACGAGGGCGATTCATGTTGCGTAGACTTTTCCTGACCTCCGCCTTGGCGCTTGCCGGGCTGGGCCTTGCCGCGCCGGTCCTGGCGCAGGACGGCCCCCTGCGGATCGAGATTACCGATGGCGTCATCGAACCGATGCCCTTCGCGATCGCGAAATTCCATGACGAGGGCGGCGCGGGCGAATACCTGTCCCAGGTCCAGAACCTGATCGCGGCCGACCTGACCGGCACGGGGCTTTTCCGCGAGATCCCTGCCAGCGCGCATATCGCGCGGCCCGAGGGGTTTGAATCCCCCGTCTCCTACGAGGACTGGAAGGCGATCAACGCGCAGGCGCTGATCACCGGCGCGGTCCGGGTCGAAGGCGGCAAGGTGATCGTCAAGTTCCGCCTGTTCGACGTCTTCGCGGGCCAACCGCTGGGCGACGGGATGCAGTTCGACGCCTCGACCGGGAACTGGCGCCGCGCGGCGCACAAGGCCGCGGATCAGGTCTATGCCCGTCTGACGGGCGAGGGGCCCTATTTCGACAGCCGCGTTGCCTTCGTGCAGGAAAGCGGCCCCAAGGACGCGCGCCGCAAGCGTATCGGGATCATGGATTACGACGGCGCGAACGTGAAGTTCCTGACCGACGATTCCACGCTGGTCCTGAAGCCGCGCTATGCGCCCGACGGGTCGCGGCTGCTTTACACCAGCTATGCCTCGGGTTTCCCGCAGGCGATGCTGATGGACGTGAACTCGCTCAGCGTCCGGGCGCTGGGGGGCGAGCAGGGCACGATGAGCTTCTCTCCGCGCTTCTCGCCGGATGGGCGCTGGATCGTCTATTCGCTGGAAAAGGGCGGCAACACGGACATCTACCAGATGGATGCGGCCTCGGGCGCGCAGCGGGCGCTGACCAATTCGCCCTCGATCGAGACCTCGCCCAGCTTCAGCCCCGATGGCAGCCAGATCGTGTTCGAGAGCGACCGCTCGGGCGTGCCGCAGCTTTACATCATGTCGGCGAATGGCGGCGAGGCGAAGCGGATCAGCTTTGGCGAGGGGCGCTATGGCACCCCCGTCTGGTCGCCGCGCGGCGACATGATCGCGTTTACGCGGCAGGTCGGGCCGAAATTCCACATCGGCGTCATGCGCACCGATGGATCCGAAGAAAAAATGCTGACAGAATCGTTCCTTGACGAGGGGCCGAGTTGGGCACCCAATGGGCGCGTCGTGATGTTCACCCGCGTGACTCCGGGCGGAAATGGCGAACCTCGCCTGCATTCGGTGGATATCACCGGGCGGAACATGCGCCCGGTCAAGTTGAATGGCGCGGCCTCGGATCCCGATTGGGGTCCCTTGCTGCCGTAAACCGCGGGACGGGACAGGATGATGAAGACTTTCGTGAAATTTGCGGTCATCGGGGCCTTGCTGGCAACGGCGGCCTGTTCGCGCCCGGCCCAGCAGGGCGCGCTGGTGAACGATCCCTATGCCAATATGGGCGCCGGCGGGGTCGGTGCCGGCACGCTGCCCGGCACAGCCGAGCATTTCAAGGCGACGGCCGGCGATACGGTCCTGTTCCCGGTCGATCAGTCCACGCTGACGCCCGAAGCCCGCACCATCCTTGCCAATCAGGCAGGGTGGCTGAACCAGAACCAGGGCTTCTCGGCCCTGATCGAGGGTCACGCGGACGAGCAGGGGACGCGGGAATACAACCTCGCCCTCGGCGCGCGTCGCGCGAACTCGGTTCAGGAATACCTCGTCTCGCAGGGGATCGCCTCGGGCCGGCTCAGAACGGTCAGCTACGGCAAGGAGCGTCCGCTCGAGATCTGCTCGACCGAGGAATGCTATACCAAGAACCGCCGCGCCGTTACGGTGGTCAGCCCCGGAGCGGGCATGTGATGGCGGGGCGCGCGCTCAGGGGCATGATCCTGGCCGCAGGCATGGCGCTTTCCGCGCTGCCCGCCGCGGCGCAGGATCGCCAGTCGCTGGCCGACATCAGGAGCGAGCTTTCGCAGCTGTCCTCGGACCTGCAAAGCCTGCGGGCCGAGATGGTCGCCTCCGGCCCGGCCGGTTTCGCGGCTGCGGGCGGCGACAGCGCCATCGACCGGATGAACGCCATGGAGGCGCGGCTTCAGCAATTGACCGGCCAGACCGAGCAATTGCAGAACCGCATTGACCGCATCGTCAGGGACGGCACCACCCGCATCGGCGATATCGAGTTCCGGCTCTGCGAGATGGAGGAGGGCTGCGATCTTGGCAGCCTGACCACGCCGACGCTGGGCGAGCAGGGCGGCGGCTCCTCGCCGCTTCCGCCGTCGAACCAAGGGGGCGCGCTGACCGGCTCCGCCAAACCTGCGCCCTCGACCGGGCCCGCCACGGCTGCGGAGCAGGCCGATTTCGACCGGGCCCGGGAGGTGCTCGGTCAAGGTGACTTTCGTCGTGCTGCGGACCTCTTTGCGGCCGTCGCCGAAACCCATGCTGGCGGTCCACTGACCGCCGAGGCGCTGTTCCTGCGGGGCGCGGCGCTGGATTCCGCGGGCGATCTTCCCGGCGCCGGGATCGCCTGGCTTGAAAGCTTCGCCGCCAATCCCAACAGTCCGCAGGCCGCCGATTCGCTTCTGGGCCTGTCGCGCGCGATGAGCGCGAAGGGCGGCCCGCAGGAAGGCTGCTTCTACCTGCAAGAGATCCTCGCCCGCTTTCCCGACGCGCCGCAGGCCGCCGAGGCCGAGCGGCGGATGGCCGAGGCGCAATGCGCGCTTTCCGATGCGCCGGAAGAGGGGGCCGGCACCGCTCCCGCGATCGACCTCGACGCACTTCCCGAGCCTGAAACCGATCCGTCGCTGATGGATCCCGAAGCGGCCGCGGACATGGCCGATGACATGTGATCCCGACCAACCGAAGGGTTTGGCGGATCAGGTCACGCGCAAGGTCCATGCCGCATTGGACAGATTCGCGGGCGACATGGCGCGGATCGGCATCGCCTTCTCGGGCGGCGGAGATTCCACCGCGCTGATGCATCTTGCGCGTGGCTGGGCGCGTGGGCGCCATCTGATGGTTGCCACGGTCGATCACGGCCTGCGCGCTGAATCGGCGGCCGAGGCGGTCGGGTGTCATCGCGCGGCGGCGGCGCTGGGACTGCCCCACGCCACCCTCCTCTGGCAGCGCGAGACCGAGGCCGGGAACCTGATGGCCGCGGCGCGGGATGCAAGGCTGCGGCTTCTGTCGGGCTGGGCGGTGCGCAACCGGCTGGATGCGGTCCTGCTGGGCCACACGCTCGACGATCAGGCCGAGACGGTGCTGATGCGGCTGGCGCGCGGCTCGGGCGTCGACGGGCTGGCCGGCATGGCCCCCCGGCGCAGCGCCTTTGGCGCGACCTGGCTGCGGCCCATGCTGGATGTCTCACGCGCGGAACTGCGGGACTGGCTCGACGCGCGGGGGATCGGCTGGATTGAGGATCCGTCGAACGACAACAGCGATTATGACCGCGTGCGCATTCGCAAGGCGGTGGCGGAACTGGCGCTTCCGGCGGCGCAGCTTGCGCAATCCGCCGCGAATCTGGCGATGGCGCGGGATGCCCTGCAGGAGACCGCGGCCACCGCCGCAGCGGGGGCAGAGGCGCGGCATGGCAGCCTTTACCTGCCCCTGACCGCGTTCCGCCGCGCGCCGCTGGAGATCCGGCGGCGACTTCTTGTCGCAGGGCTGCGCTTTGTCAGCGGGGCCGATTATCCCCCTCGGCGCGAGGCGGTCTTGCGCGCTTTGACCGCGATCCAGACCGGTGCGAGGGTCACGCTGGACGGCGCCATCGCCGAGGCAGCAAGCGACTGGCTGCGTCTTGCGCGTGAGCCTGCGGCCGCCCTGAAGGCGGATCAGGCGGTGCCTGATGGCGAGGGGAAATGCCTCTGGGACCAGCGCTGGCTGCTTTCCGGCCTCGCGTCGGGACAGCATGTCCGGGCGCTGGGATACGAGGCGCTGCCGGAGCTGAAATGGCGGCTCTCGGGCCTCACGCGTGAGGAGGCGGCGGCCAGCCCGGCGGTCTGGCAGGGCGAGGTTCTGCTGGCCGCGCCGCTTCTGAAACCCGCAGCGGGGATCACGGCGATCCCGCTGCGCGGACTGCCAGAGTTGCAGGCTTTGCTGTATACTCATTGAACCTGACGCCGGAATCCTTATTTTCAGGCCAAAGCCTGTCTACCCGTGGAGGATCTGCCTTTGGGCAACGCGCGCAATATCGCCTTCTGGGTGGTGCTGTTTCTGATGATCTTGGCGCTGTTCAACTTGTTCAGCGACGGCTCGTCGCAGATGAACAGTCGCCAGATCAGTTATTCCGACTTCATCCAGCGCGTCGACAAGGACGAAGTGAACGCTGTCACCATTGACGGCGAAACGATCGGCATCACCGCGAAGGACGGCAAGCAATACTCGACCGTCCGCCCGCAGGGCGAGGAGATCGCCGACCGGCTGATCGACAAGGGCGTCGAGGTCCGGGTCGAGCGTCAGCAGCAATCCGGCTTCATGTCGCTTCTGGGCGTCTGGCTGCCCTTCCTGCTGCTGATCGGCGTCTGGATCTTCTTCATGAACCGGATGCAGGGCGGCGGCAAAGGCGGGGCGATGGGCTTTGGCAAGTCCCGCGCCAAGCTTCTGACCGAAAAGCATGGCCGCGTGACCTTTGACGACGTGGCCGGCATCGACGAGGCCAAGGAAGAGCTGGAGGAGATCGTCGAATTCCTGCGCAACCCGCAGAAATTCAGCCGCCTCGGCGGCAAGATCCCGAAAGGCGCGCTGCTGGTCGGCCCGCCCGGCACCGGTAAGACCCTGCTGGCCCGCGCCATCGCGGGTGAGGCGGGCGTGCCCTTCTTCACCATCTCGGGCTCGGATTTCGTCGAGATGTTCGTCGGCGTCGGCGCAAGCCGCGTCCGCGACATGTTCGAGCAGGCCAAGAAATCCGCGCCCTGCATCGTCTTTATCGACGAGATCGACGCCGTCGGCCGTGCCCGCGGCGTCGGCATCGGCGGCGGCAATGACGAGCGCGAGCAGACCCTGAACCAGCTTCTGGTCGAGATGGACGGCTTCGACGCGAACGAAGGCGTCATCATCATCGCGGCGACGAACCGCAAGGACGTGCTCGACCCGGCGCTGCTGCGCCCCGGCCGCTTCGACCGCCAGATCTATGTCCCGAACCCCGACATCAAGGGCCGCGAGAAGATCCTGAACGTTCATGCCCGCAAGGTGCCGATCGGCCCCGACGTGGACCTGCGCATCATCGCGCGCGGCACGCCCGGCTTCTCGGGCGCGGACCTGATGAACCTCGTGAACGAAGCCGCGCTGATGGCCGCCCGCCTTGGCCGCCGCTTCGTCGCGATGGAGGATTTCGAGAATGCCAAGGACAAGGTCATGCTGGGGGTCGAGCGCCGCAGCATGGTCCTGACCCCCGAGCAGAAGGAAAAGACCGCCTATCACGAGGCCGGTCACGCCATCGTCGGGCTGAGCCTTCCGAAATGCGATCCGGTCTATAAGGCCACGATCATTCCGCGCGGCGGCGCGCTGGGGATGGTGGTCAGCCTGCCCGAGATGGACCGGCTGAACTATCACAAGGACGAGGCCAAGCAGAAGCTTGCGATGACCATGGCCGGCAAGGCGGCCGAGATCATCAAATATGGCGAGGAAGGGGTCTCGAACGGTCCGGCCGGCGACATCCAGCAGGCAAGCCAGCTTGCCCGCGCCATGGTGATGCGCTGGGGCATGTCCGACAAGGTCGGCAATATCGACTATGCCGAAGCGCATGAGGGCTATTCGGGCAATACCGGCGGTTTCTCGGTTTCGGCCGCGACCAAGGAACTGATCGAGCAGGAGGTCCATGACCTGATCGAGCAGGGCTATCAGGACGCCTACCGCATCCTCACCGAAAAGACCGAGGAGTTCGAGCGCCTCGCCAAGGGCCTTCTGGAATACGAAACCCTGACCGGCGAGGATATCGGCAAGATCATCCGGGGCGAGGCTCTGGGCGGCGATGACGATACGCCCGGCTCGACCATCCCCTCGGTGACGTCGATCCCGCGTGCCGGCAGCGCGCCCGCGCCGGCGGCGACCCCGCAGCCGCAGGGTTGAGATGGAAATGAAGAACCCCCGGTCGAGGCCGGGGGTTTTCTTTTTCCTGTGACCGGTCCGGTCTGCGGTCAGAGCAAGAGGAGCGCGACTGCCCCCAGCGCGATGCCAAGGCCGAAACCGATATGGATCACGAAGCTTGCTGTCTTCATCGGCGCCTTCCTTTCCAGCGGGGCGAGCATTTGCCCCGGTTGAAAGCAAAACCCGCGCTTGGCCCCGAAGTTCCATATTCGGCGAAAAGCCGCCTATGCCATGTTGCCATTCGGCAACATCACGCTTGTCCCGAAGGAGGTCGGCCCATGGTTGCTGCCGAACCAAAGCTTGCCCCGAATTCTGAAATGCCGGCGCTCCGCGCCCGGATCGACCGGCTCGACGCGCAGCTTGTCGCGCTTCTGGCCGAACGCTCGCGCATGATCGACGAGGCGGCGCGGATCAAGTCACGCGAAGGCTTGCCCGCGCGCATCGACAGCCGGGTCGAGGAGGTGGCGGCGAACGCCCGCAAGCTTGCCGCCAGCCACGGCCTCGACCCGGAACTGGCCGAGGGGCTCTGGCGCATGATGATGGAACATTTCATCGCGCAGGAGGATCGCGTCCTGAAGGAACCGCGAGCCTAGACCGGGATCATTGTGCCCTGCAGCATGGCGACATGCTTGCGCGCCTCGCCCGTCAGCGCCCAGACATCGGCGGCGACGACCACGATGCGGCGTCCAGGCCGGATGACCCGGCCCTCGGCGATCAGGCGCTCGCCCGTGGCGGGTGACATCAGGTTGATCTTCATCTCAACCGTCATGACCTCTGCCCCCTCGGGCATGAGGCTGAGGGCCGAATAGCCCGCCGCGGAATCGCCGATGCTGAAGGCCAGCCCGGCATGTCCGGCGCCATGCTGCTGCAACGAGGTCGGCAGGATCGGCGCGGTGATCGCGACCTTGCCCGGCTCGATCCCGGCCAGCGTCGCGCCGAGGGTCGCCATCATGCTCTGGCGGGCGAAGCTGTCGCGGATGCGCGCCTCGATCTCAGTCATCGAACAGGCTTTCCTGAACGCGGGGCACGTCCAGCCCAAGATGCCGCCAGCCCAGCCGCGCCAGCATCCGCCCGCGCGGCGTCCGGCTGACAAGGCCCTGCTGCATCAGATAGGGCTCGATCACCTCCTCGATCGCGTCGCGGCTTTCGGAAAGCGCGGCCGAGAGGGTCTCGACCCCCACGGGACCGCCGCCGTAATGCTCGGCCATCAGGGTCAGATAGCGCCGGTCGGCGCTGTCGAGGCCAAGGTGATCGACGCCAAGCCGGGTCAGGGCGAGGTCGGCGATCGCGCGCGTCAGCCGCCCGTCCCCCTCGACCAGCGCGAAGTCGATGACGCGGCGCAGCAGCCGCCCGGCGATGCGGGGGGTACCACGGGCGCGCCGCGCGATCTCGCGCGTGCCCTCGGGCTCGGACGGGATGTCGAGCAGTCGGGCGCCGCGGGTGACGATCAGGTCCAGTTCGTCGATCGTGTAGAATTGCAGCCGGGTCGGGATGCCGAAGCGGTCGCGCAGCGGCGTGGTCAGAAGGCCCAGCCGGGTCGTCGCGCCGACCAGCGTGAAGGGCTGAAGCTCGATCCTGACGGTGCGGGCGGCTGGCCCCTCGCCGATGACGAGGTCCAGCTCGAAATCCTCCATCGCCGGATAGAGGATCTCCTCGACCGCCGGGTTCATGCGGTGGATTTCGTCGATGAAAAGGACGTCCCGCGCCTCGAGATTGGTGAGGATCGCGGCAAGATCGCCTGCCCGCGCCAGCACCGGGCCGGAGGTCATCTTGAAATTCACCCCCAGCTCGCGCGCCATGATCTGCGCAAGCGTGGTCTTGCCGAGGCCCGGCGGGCCGTGGAACAGCGTGTGATCCATCGCCTTGCCGCGCATCCGGGCGCTTTCGATGAAGACGCGCAGGTTCGCGCGCGCCTCGGCCTGGCCGACGAAATCAGAGAGCAGTTGCGGGCGCAGTGCGCGGTCCTCGCCATCGCTCTCCAGCGGTTCGGGACGCAGCATCGGGTCGGACTGGCTCATCACGCGCCCCAGGGGCCGCTGCCGCGCCCGCCGCTGGGCGGCACGCGAGAGGGGCTGACGCCCGCGCCGCCACCCCTGCCGCCGGGCATGGCGCGCAGCCGGGCAATCCGGTCCTCGGTCGCCGGATGGGTGGCAAAGAGGCGGTCCATGCGCAGCGCATGCAGCGGGTTGATGATGAACATCGAGGCCGAGGCCGGGTTGCGCTCGGCCGGGATGTTCACGACCTGACCCGCCGCGCGCGAGATCTTGGCCAGCGCCGAGGCCAGCGCCATCGGCTGGCCGCAGATCTCGGCCCCGGTCCGGTCGGCCTCATATTCGCGGGTGCGCGAGATCGCCATCTGGACGAGGCCCGCGGCGAGGGGCGCGAAGATCATGGCGAGGATCGCGGCCAGCCCACCACCGCGATTGTCGTCGCGCCCGCCGAACATGCTGGAAAACATCAGCATGTTCCCCAGCATCGCAATCGCGCCCGCCATGGTCGCGGTGACGGTCATGGTCAGCGTGTCGCGATGCCGGATATGGGCCAGCTCATGGGCGATAACCCCGGCCAGCTCGTCCCGGTTCAGCACCTGCATGATGCCCTGCGTGACCGCGACGGCGGCATTCTCGGGGTTGCGGCCGGTCGCGAAGGCGTTCGGCTGGTCGGTCTGGAGGATATAGACCTTGGGCATCGGCAGGTTCGCCCGCTGCGCCAGCGCCGCGACCATGTCGACCAGTTCCGGGGCCTGCTGGCGCGTGACCAGCATCGCGCCCTGCTGGCGCAGCACCGCCTTGTCGCTGTTCCACCATGCCCATAGGTTACCCGCCCCGGCGAAGATCAGCGCGATGACGGCCCCGCCCTGACCGCCGATCAGCCAGCCCATGCCCATGACCAGCGCGGTCATGGCGGCCATCAGGACGAAAGTGCGCAGGTTGCCGGTCATGGTCGCCTCATTCCTTGGGGGCCAGAAGCTTCAGCGAGGCCCGGATCAGCGCCGCGGTCGAGGCCCCCGGTTCCCGGCCCGAAGCCTCGGCCACGGCGCTTGCCGCCTCGGAAGGAGCATAGCCCAGATTCGACAGCGCAGACAGCGCATCGGCAGTGGCCTGCGCGGCGCCGTTATCGGCGCGCTGCGGGGCCGTGTCCTTGCGGGCGGTGCGCGGCGCCTCGATCACATCGGTCTCGGGCAGGGGGCCGGTATCGACGGTCAGGCTGCCGCCAAGCGCCATGATGGCGGGGGCCTTGTCCTTCAGCTCCATCGCGATGCGCTGCGCGAGCTTCGGCCCGACGCCCGGCGCCTTGCGCAGCGCCGACCAGTCGCCAAGCGCCAAGGCCCGCGACAGCCCCTCGGCCGAGAGTGTGCCGAGGATCGCCAGCGCGACCTTGGCCCCCACCCCCTGCACCGAGATCAGCAGGCGGTGCCACTCTTTCTCAAGCAGGGTCGGAAAGCCGAAAAGCTGCAAGAGGTCTTCGCGCACCAGCAGCTCGGTATAAAGCGCGGTCGCCTGACCGGCGGGCGGCAGGCTTGCGGCGGTGCGTTCGCTGACATGGACGATATAGCCCACGCCGCGCACGTCGATCAGGACATGGTCCTGTGCCCGGTGCAGGATGGTGCCCGCGATACGTCCGATCATCTGCGTTCCCTCATGCCTTGATCTTGATGCGGAGCGCACGGCCCTGCAAGTGGTGGGCGTGGCAGATCGCCACGGCCAGCGCGTCGGCGGCGTCCGGGCCGGCGAGTTCGACCCCCGGCAGCATGAAGCGGACCATGTGCTGGATCTGCTCCTTCGCGGCATGGCCGACCCCGACCACGCTTTTCTTGACCGCGTTCGGGGCATATTCGCCGATCGCGATCCCCGCGCTCGCCGGGGCGAGCAGCGCGATCCCGCGCGCCTGTCCCAGCTTCAGCGTGCCGACAGCATCCTTGTTCACGAAGGTCTGCTCGACCGCGGCGGCATCGGGGGTGTGCTGCGCCAGAACCTCGCAAAGCCCGCGATAGAGGATGGCAAGCCTTGGCCCCAGTTCGCCCGCCTCGGAATGGATGATGCCGTTTCCGAGGTGGCGCAGCCTTGGCCCGTCTACGGCGATGACGCCCCAGCCCATGTTGCGCAATCCCGGATCGATGCCGATAATCTTCATGCCTGTCCCGATTTTTATCCGATCGCTAGCACGAAACGCGAACATCGCCTAGCGGCAAGTTCGTCTTCGGGTTGACATTGCCGGACCGTCTCAAGGACATAAGGGGCGGAGTTGGAAAGAGGATCCATGTCGCCCGCACTCATCGCCGCCCTGCCATTCATCGGCGCATTGCTGCCGGGCCTGCTGATCCGCTCTGGTCGAGACGTTGCCGCGATTTCCTGCGCCACGGCGACGGCTGCGGCGCTGCTGGGCCTCTGCCTGCACATCCCCGCGATCATGGCGGGCGAGGTCGTCACCGCCCGGTTCGAATGGCTGCCCGAACTCGGGCTCAATGCCAATTTCCGCATCGACGGGCTGGGGCTGCTGTTCGGTATCCTGATCCTCGGGATCGGGCTTCTGATCATCACCTATGCGCGCTTCTACCTGTCGCGGCGCGATCCGGCGGGCGTTTTCTATACCTATCTGATGCTGTTCCAGGGCGCGATGATGGGCATCGTGCTGTCCGACAACATCCTGCTTCTGCTGGTGTTCTGGGAGCTGACCTCGCTCTCCTCCTTCCTGCTGATCGGTTATTGGAAGCACCTGCCCGAGGGGCGGCAGGGCGCGCGGATGGCCTTGACCGTGACCGGGATGGGCGGCCTTGCGATGATCGGGGGCATGATGATCCTCGGGAATATCGCGGGCAGCTATGACATCTCGGACATCCTGAATGCGCGCGAGGCGATTCAGGCCAGCCCGCTCTATTTGCCGGCCTTGCTGCTGATCCTGCTGGGCGCCTTCACCAAATCGGCGCAGTTCCCGTTCCATTTCTGGCTGCCGCACGCCATGGCCGCGCCGACGCCGGTTTCGGCCTATCTGCATTCCGCGACCATGGTGAAGGCGGGGCTGTTCCTGATGGCGCGGCTGTGGCCGGTGCTGTCGGGGACGCCGGAATGGTTCTACATCGTCGCGACGACCGGCCTTGTCACCATGGTCATGGCGGCGTGGATCGGGTTCTTCCGCGATGATCTGAAATCGCTCCTCGCCTTCTCGACCGTGTCGCATCTGGGCCTGATCACCATGCTGCTGGGCTTCGGGACCGAGGCGGGGGCGGTCGCGGCGGTGTTCCACATCATCAACCACGCGACCTTCAAGGCCGCGCTGTTCATGACGGCGGGGATCATCGACCACGAGGCCGGGACACGCTCGATCGCGCGGCTTGGCGGGCTGCGCAGGCTGATGCCTATTACCTTCGTGATCGGCACCATCGCCGCGCTGTCGATGGCCGGGGTCGCGCCGCTGAACGGCTTTCTCTCGAAAGAGATGATGCTGGAATCGGCGACCCATGCGACATGGGCCGGGAATGGTAGCCTGATCTTCGTCATGGCGACGATCGGCGCGATCTTCTCGGTCGGCTATTCGCTGCGCTTCGTCTGGCAGGTCTTCTTCGGGCCTGAGCGGCGCGACTATCCCCACAAACCGCACGACCCCGGTTTCGGAATGTGGGTCGGACCCGCGATCCTTGTCGTGCTGGTGGTGCTGATCGGTCTTTTCCCCAATCTTCTGGCGGGTTGGCTGGTCGATGCCTCGGCCGCGGCGGTCACGCAGGGCGCGCCCCATCCGCATCTGGCGCTGTGGCACGGCTTCACCCTGCCGCTGCTTTTGTCCTGCATCGCGCTGGTCGGAGGGGTGGTGGCGCTGGCGAGCTATCCCCGCTTCGTCGCGCTGCGCGAGGCCTTCCCGCGCCCCGATGCCAAGGTGATGTTCGATGGCCTGACGGATTGGTCGCTGCGCGTCTCCCACCGGCTGACCGACCGCTTCACCAATGGCTCGATGGCGCGCGCCTTTGCCGCCTTCTCGCTGACCGTGCTGCTTTGCGGCGGCTGGGCCTTCTCGACCGGCGGCTATAGCGGCGCGACCCGGCCCATGCTGCCGGTCTCGGCCGTGGCGCTGATCGGCTGGGTGCTGCTGATGGTCGCAACCGCCTGCATGGTCGCGTTCCACCGCCACCGCCTCTTGGCGCTGGTGCTGGTCGGGATCATCGGGCTGATCGTCTCGGGCAGCTTCGTCTTTCTTTCCGCGCCGGACCTTGCGCTGACCCAGATCTCGGTCGAGGTGGTCACGGTCGTCCTGCTGCTGCTGGCGCTGAACTTCCTGCCCAAGCACACCATTCGCGAAAGCCGTGACGGCAAGCGGGGCTTCGACGCCTTCATCGCCGCACTGACCGGCCTTGGTTTCGGCGCGCTGGCCTATGTCATCATGCGCAGCGACTTCGCGCTGCCGTCGATCTCGGGCTACATGGTCGAGAACAGCCACAGGCTTGGCGGGGGCGACAATATCGTCAACGTGATCCTGGTCGATTTCCGGGGCTATGACACTTTCGGCGAGATCACCGTCCTCGGCATCGCCGCCCTCACCATCTTTGCCCTGACCCAGACGCTGTTGCTGGGCGCCAGCGGGCGCAGGCTGCGCGAGTGGGTCTATGACACGCGCCGGGCCGGTGCGCGCCATCCGCTGCTGCTGGTGGTGATCACCCGGATCATCCTGCCCATGTCGCTGGTCGTCGGTCTGTATATCTTCCTGCGCGGGCACAACATGCCGGGCGGCGGCTTCATCGCCGGCCTCGTCGTCGCGATCGCGCTGGTCTCGCAATACATGGCCTCGGGCTATGTCTGGGCGCAGGAGCGTAACCGCGTGCCCTATCACGGCCTGATCGGGGCAGGGGTGATCGCGGCCGGCGCGACCGGGATCGGCGCGTGGTTCGCGGGGATGCCCTTCCTGACCTCGACCTATGGCTATGTGAAGCTGCCGGGGATCGAGAAGTTCGAACTGGCCTCGGCCATGGGCTTCGATCTTGGCGTGTTCCTCTGCGTCCTTGGCGCGGTGATGCTGGCGCTGGATTCGCTGTCGCGCATCGCGCGGCAGGCGGGCGAGACGGTGAACGCCAACCCCATGGATATCGACCCAAGACAAGCCGAAGGAGGCCGCTGATGGAGCTTCTGCTATCAAGCGCGATAGGGATGCTGACCGCGGCCGGAATCTATCTGATCCTGCGCCGCCGGACCTTTGCCGTGGTGCTTGGCACCACCATGCTCAGCTATGCGATCAACCTGTTCCTGTTCTCGACCGGGCGTCTGGTCGTCAACCAGCCGCCGATCCTGGCCGATGGCGTGACCTCATACACCGATCCGCTGCCGCAGGCGCTGGTGCTGACGGCGATCGTGATTTCCTTCGGGATGACGGCGGTGACGGTGATGATGGCGCTTGGCGCCTTCCTCGAAGGGGGGGACGACCGGGTCGACATGCCGCGCGCCGACCGTGAGCCGGAAGCCGCCCTTGCGCCTGCGGGCGAAACCCCGGAACGCCGCGCATGAACCACATCCTGATTGCCCCCGTCATCCTTCCGGCGGTCATTGGCGCGCTCATCATCCTGTGGATGCGGACCGACCTGCTGCTGCAGCGCGTCTTCTCGATCGCGGGCACGGCATCGCTGCTGGCCGTCGCGCTTTACCTCTGCTGGCTGGCCAGCTCGGGCGAGGTTCTAGTCTACCGTTTGGGGAACTGGGCCGCGCCCTTCGGGATCGTGCTGATGCTCGACCGGCTCTCGGCGCTGATGGTCGCGCTGACGGCGGTGCTGGCGCTGGTCGTCCAGCTTTACGCCTTCGGCTCGGGTTGGGACCGCAAGGGCTGGCATTTCCACGCGCTGTGGCAATTCCAGCTGATGGGCGTCTGTGGCGCCTTCCTGACCGGCGACGCCTTCAACCTGTTCGTGTTCTTCGAGATCCTGCTGATCGCGAGCTACGGGCTGATGATCCATGGCGGCGGGCCGATGCGGCTGCGCGCGGGCGTGCAATACATCGCCTACAACCTCGCCGGCTCGACGCTGTTTCTTGCCGCGCTGGGGGTTCTTTACGCGGTGACCGGCACGCTCAACATGGCGGATATGGCGGCGCGGGTCGCGGTGATGCCGGCCGAGGATACGGCGCTTTTGCGCACCGGCGCGGTGCTGCTGATGCTGGTCTTTGCGGTCAAGGCCTCGCTGGTGCCGCTGCATTTCTGGCTACCTTCGACCTATGCCAACGCGCCGGGGCCGGTGGCGGCGCTGTTCGCGATCATGACCAAGGTGGGCGTCTACGGGATCATCCGCTTCTACACGCTGGTCTTTCCGCAGGACACGGTGATCGAGTCGGTGGTGATGGACCTGCTTCTGCCCGCCGCGCTGTTCACGCTGGCGATCGGGCAGATCGGTATCCTCGGCACGCGCAACCTCGGGCGGCTGGCGGCCTTCGCCGCGGTCGGCTCGGTCGGGACGCTGATGATCGCGGTGTCGCAATTTACCCCGCAGGCGACCGCGGCGGCGGTCTATTACATGATCCATTCGACCCTTGCGGTCGCGGCTTTGTTCCTGATCATCGACATGATCGGGGCGCGGCGCGGCGATCTGTGGCTGAGGCTCGACGCGGTGATGCCGGGGAACGGGTTGATTGCCGCCATGTTCTTCGCGACCGCCATCGCCGTCGTTGGGATGCCGCCGTTTTCGGGCTTCATCGGCAAGCTTCTGGTTCTCGACGCGACGCGGGGCACGCCCGAGGTGGTGTGGATCTGGGGGGCGGTCCTCATCTCGTCGCTGGTGGCGATCTATGGGATGACGCGCGCTGGTTCGCTGGTGTTCTGGAAATCCTACGAGCTGGAGGGCAAGCCCGCCGCGATCCTGCCCCACGCGCCGACGCGGCCGGGCCGGATCCCGACCAAGCTTGAACCGGACGAACATATCCAGGATCTGGGCGACGCCGCCTCGCCCGCGCTGGCGGCGGTGTCGGTGGGCGCGCTGCTGGCCGGGATCGTTGCGCTGACGATCTTTTCCGGGCCGGTGATGCGCTTTGCCGACCAGACCGCGGCGCAGCTTCACGATCCGGCGCGCTATCTCGGCGCGGTGCTGGAAAATCAGGAGGGCACGAAATGATCCGGCGCCTTCTGCCCCATCCCTATCTTTCGGTCACGCTGGCGCTGGTCTGGATGCTGCTGGTCAACCGCTGGGCCGTCGGCTCGCTGGTCTTTGCGGCCATTATCGGGGTCGTTATCCCGCTGATGACCGGGCCTTACTGGCCGGACAGCGCGCGGTTCAGGTCGCCCCTGCGGATCGTCGGCTATCTGCTGGTCGTGCTGCTCGACATCGTGAAGGCCAACTTCGCGGTGGCGCGGATCGTGCTTTTCATGCCGCGCCGGTCCTTGATGCCCGCCTGGATCGTGATCCCGATGGACCTGCGCCAGCCCGAGGCCATCACGGCATTGGCGGCGACCATCACCCTGACCCCCGGCACGCTGACCTGCGATCTCTCTGATGACGGCCATGCCCTGCTGGTCCATTGCCTGCACGCGCCCGATCCGCAATCGGTCGTCGAGGAGATCAAGACCCGCTACGAGGCCCGCCTGAAGGAGATCTTCGAATGATCGCTTACGCGCTCGGCTTTGCCTATCTCTGCTTCGGGATTGCGATGCTTTTCTGCCTTTACCGGGTCGTGCGCGCCCCCGGTATCGCCGATCGCGTCCTTGCGCTGGACACGATGACCGTCAATGCCATCGCACTTCTCACCCTGTTCGGGATCGACAAGGGCACCGGCATGTATTTCGAGGCCTCGCTGCTTTTCGCGATGGTCGGTTTCATCTCGACCGTCGCTTACGGGAAATTCATCCTGCGCGGCGACATCATCGAGTAAGGAGGGGCCATGGCTCTGATCGGAGAGATCATCGTTTCGGTGCTGCTGGTCGTCGGCGGCTTCTTCGGCTTTGTCGGCTCCTACGGGCTGGTCAAGTTGCCCGACCCGATGACGCGGCTGCATGCGCCGACCAAGGCGGCGACGCTGGGCGTCGGCGCGGTGCTGCTGGCCTCGCTGATCTGGTTCCCGACCCAGGGCGGGCATCTGACCTGGCACGAATTGCTGATCACGCTGTTTTTGTTCCTGACCGCGCCGGTCACGGGCAATGTCATCGCCAAGGCGAACATGCACATGAACTGGCGCCCGGACGAGATCCCCGCGCCTGCACCCGGTCACAAATGGTCGACCTTCGGCGACCCCGAGCACGAATCCCGGCAGGGCAGGTAAGGGGCTACATCTTCGCAGCTTGATTTTTTCAATTCAGGGTTGTATTCGCGCCCTGCGTCCGCTTTGGCGCCGAGGAAATGCCTGTTGAAGGATCGAATGCGGAAACTTGCCTCCATCGCCATGCTGGCACTTATCGCGGCCTGCGCAGAGCCGCCCATGGCCCAGCAGGAAGGCCTGACTGTCTCCACCAACTCGAACATGCCGAGGGGGATCCAGCGGACCGACGGGCACGGGCCGGTGCTGGTCTCGGTCGCGGGCAGCGCGCTTTGCGGCCCGCTGCCGGCAGCCGAGACGGGCTATGCCCTCAGCCATACCAATGCCGTCCGTAAGCAGGCGGGACTGCCGCCGCTTCAGTTGAACGCCAAGTTGCAGAAGGCGGCGGAATTGCAGGCCTGCGATATGGCGGGCCGGGGCGTGATGGAGCATCGCGGCGCGCGGTCGGCCGGGCCGGGGGCGCGGGTCAAGCAACTGGGCTACCGCCCGCGCATCACCGCCGAGAATATCGCCGCCGGGGCAAGTTCGATCTTTGATCTGAATGGCGCGATGAGGGAATGGACGAGTTCCGCGCGGCATCGGCAGAACATGGTGATCCCCCAGTTGAGGGATATGGGCATCGGCCGGGCGCTGTCGCCGGACGGGCGGGTCGCCTATTGGTCGGTGGTCTATTCCGCCCCGAAGTGACTGGGCGGAAGCCATGAAAAAGGCCGCCCCTGGGCGGCCTTTCCTGTTTCGGAATGCTCCAGTCAGATCAGGCCGGCATGGGCCATGGCCTTGTCGATCGCAACCTTGGTCGCATCGCTCAGGCCCACCAGCGGCAGGCGCACCCGGTCCGAGCAGAGGCCAAGCTTCGACATCGCGTATTTCGCACCGGTGACGCCCGGCTCGAGGAAGATCGCGACATGCAGCGGCATCAGCAGGTCCTGGAATTCCAGCGCGCGGGCATAGTCGCCGGCCAGCGTCGCCTCCTGGAATTCGGCGCAGAGCTTCGGCGCGACATTCGCCGTGACCGAGATGCAACCCGTGCCGCCATGTGCGTTGAAGCCAAGCGCGGTCCCGTCCTCGCCCGAAAGCTGGACGAAATCCGTGCCGCAGGTGATGCGCTGCTGGCTGACCCGCTCAAGCTTGCCGGTCGCGTCCTTGACGCCGATGATGCGCGGCAGCTTCGCCAGCTGGCCCATGGTTTCGGGCGTCATGTCGATGACCGAGCGGCCGGGGATGTTGTAGATGATGATCGGCAGGTCGCTGGCATCATGCAGCGCGGTGTAATGCGCGATCAGGCCCGCCTGCGTCGGCTTGTTGTAATAGGGGGTGACGACCAGCGCCGCGTCGGCGCCCGCCGATTGCGCGTGCTGGATCAGGCCGACCCCCTCGCGGGTCGAGTTCGAGCCGGCGCCGGCGATCACCGGGACGCGCCCGGCGGCAAGGCTCACGACCTCTTCGACCACCCGGCGATGCTCGTCATGGCTCAGGGTCGGGCTTTCGCCGGTGGTGCCGACCGGGACCAGCCCGTGGCTGCCCTCGGCGATATGCCACTCGACCAGCTTCTTCAGCGCCGGGATATCCAGATCCCCTTCGGGGGTGAATGGCGTGACCAGCGCGGGCAGAGAGCCTTTGAACATGACGGTATCCTGAGTTTGAATGTCCGTTGGCCTTACATGCCGCAACGGCGCTTGCCAAGGATGTGAGTTGCGCGTCCCCGCGCTTGCCCGCAGAAAGGAGGCCATGATGTATCCTTTGCGCGACAGGATCCTGCGCTGGTCGCTGGCCATCCTGATGACCGTTGGTCCGATCCCCGCCGCCGCCGAGGATGCGGCTGCGATTGCGCGCGCGCTTGCCGCCTCGGCTGCGCGCGACTGGGATCGCGCCACGGCCGAAGCCGCGCGCTCGGGTCCGATCGGCGCGGCGCTGATCCAGTGGCAGCGCCTGCGCGCGGGGCAGGGGAATTGGCCCGAATATCTGGCCTTCGCCCGCGAACATCGCGACTGGCCGGGGATGGCGCTCCTCTATCGCAGGGGGGACGCGCTTTTGCGGCCCGACCTGCCGCCCGCCGAGATCATCGAATGGTTCGGCGAACGCCGGCCCGAGACGCTGAACGCCGAAAAGGCGCTGATCGCCGCGCTTGCCGCCACCGACCCCAAGGCAGCGGCGGCTGAGATGGCGCGTTTCTGGACCAGCCAGCCCCTCGACGATGCCGACAGCGACAATTTCATCGCCCTGCATGGCGAGGCGCTGACCAAGCTGCATGATGCGCGTCTGGCGAGCCTTCTGGATCAGGGCGAATGGCAGGCGGCGCAAGGCCTGCTGCCGCTGGCCTCGGTTCCCGCGCAAGAGGTCGGTCGCGCCCGGATCGCGTTGCAGGCCGGGCGGGCGGGTGTCGATGCCCTGATCCTTGCCTTGCCCGAGGCGCAGAGGGGGGATGCGGGCCTCGCGCTCGACCGCTTCCGCTGGCGGGCGAAGGCCAAGATGCAGGATCTGGCGCAGGATCTGATACTGGAGCGTTCGACCAGCGCCGAGGCCCTGCGCGATCCCACCGCCTGGGCCGGGCTGCGCGCCGACTATGCCCGCGCCGCGCTGCGCCGGGGCGACTGGGCACTGGCCGAAAAGCTGGCCGCCCCGCATTTCCTGCCCGAGGGGGGCGAGGATTTCATCGACCTCGAATGGATCGCGGGTTTTGCGGCGCTGAAACAGGGCGCGCATGACCGCGCGCTTGGCCATTTCAAGCGGCTGGAGGCCGGGGTCAGCAGCCCGATCTCGCTGGCGCGGGCCTTCTACTGGCAGGGCCGCACCCATGAGGACGCGAAGCAGAAGGACGCCGCCCACGCGGCCTATCTGCACGCGGCAAGCTGGCAGACGGCCTATTACGGGCAGTTGGCCGCCGAGAAGCTGCGCCAGCCGATGCAACCTGCGCTGGCGGCGCCGGGGCTTGCCGCGGACAGCCTGCCGGAGTGGCGGGGCAGCGCGCTGCGGCTGAACCCGGTCTGGCAGGCCGGGGTGTGGCTTCTGGCGGCGGGGGATGCCGATCAGGCGGGGCGCTTCTTCCTGCATCTCGCCGAGACCGCCGAGGCCGAGGATATCGGCCGCATGTCGCGGCTGATGCTGGAGGTGCGCAAGCCCTGGTATGCGCTGCGGCTGGCAAAGGCTGCGGCAGCCAAGGGCGTGATCTATCCCGCCGCCTATTTCCCGCTGACCGGGCTGGAGAACGCGCCGCTGGGACTGCCGCCCGAACTGGTCCTCGCCATCGCCCGGCGTGAGAGCGAGTTCAACCACACCGTATCCTCGCATGTGGGCGCGCTGGGGCTGATGCAGGTCATGCCCGATACCGCGCGCGCCATGGCCCGCAAGCTGGGCGAGCCTTTCGACCAGCGCCGCCTGACCCGCGACGCGGCTTATAACGCCCGGCTGGGCGCGGCCTATCTTGCCGGGCTGCGCGAGCGGTTCGGGATCTCGATCGCGCTGGTCAGCGCGGGCTATAATGCCGGTCCGGGGCGTCCGGCGCGCTGGATCGACGATTTCGGCGACCTGCGGCGGGCGGCGGATCCGGTCGACTGGGTCGAGATGATCCCCTTTGACGAGACCCGGAACTATGTCATGCGCGTGGCCGAGGCGCTGCCGATCTATCGCGCGCGGATCATGGGGAAACCCGCCCCGATCGTGCCGAGCTTCGACCTGACCGGCGGCGGGTTGATGCCGGTGCCGCCGCAGCCGCCGATCCGGCTGGCTTTCTCGGCAAGGCCGCCGATGTCGGGCCGGGCGCTTATCCATATGGCGGCGGGTGGGGTCTTGGCCGAAGTCGTGCCCGCGCCGCCGGTGATCGAGGAGGCGAATGCCGCGGCAAGCCTTCCGGCTGCGGCCACCGTCAGCCCCGAACGTCCCGCTCGCGCAGGCGAGACCGCCACCAGGTGAAGAGGCCCGCGCCGACGACGATCGCGGCGCCAATGGCGACATTCGGGGCCAGCGTCTCGCCAAAGATCACCACGCCGAAGATGCTGACCCAGACAAGCTGGGTATAGGAGAAGGGTTGCAGCGCGGAGGCCTCGGCCATCTCATAGGCCTTGATCAGCAGCATGTGCCCCACCGCCCCGCAGATGCAGAGGATCAGGAGCCATGGCAGGTCGGAGGTCGCGATCGGCTCCCACTCGCGAATGCCGATCAGCGTCATCGCGGCCGCGCCACCGATCGCCGTCCAGAAGAAGCTGACCATCGCGCCGTCGTCGCGCGCGACCAGCCGCGTCAGCAGCCCGTAAAGCGCGAACATCCCGGCGGCGAGGAAGGGCAGCGCCGCCTCGGCGGTAAAGACCCCGCTGCCGGGTTTCAGCACGATCAGGATGCCGCAGAAGCCGACGCCCACCGCCACCCAGCGCCGCCAGCCGACCTTCTCGCCAAGAATCGGCCCGGAAAAGGCCGAGATCAGCAGCGGATAGCAGGCAAAGACCGCGTGGGTGTTGATCAGGCCGAGGCGCACGAAAGCCTCGACCGTCACCACCACCTCGAGGGCGAGCAGGACACCGCGAAAGATCTGGGTGAAGGGATGCCGCGTCCGCATCGCGCCCCGGATGCCGCCCGGCGCGCGGGCGCAAAGAACGATGACGAAAGCCACGAAGAACCAGTAGCGCAGCATGATCACGAAGACCGGCGAATAGGCCGTGCCGAGATAGCGCGAGATCCCGTCCTGTGCCCCGAAAATGAACGCCGAGGCGCAGATCAGCATGATCGCCTTTCCCTGCCGGTCGTCGCGGGGCGGGACGGGCGAGGGGGCTACGCGCTCGGGAGACGGGGCCTTGAACGGCCCCGGCTTGCTGTGCTGGGTCATGGCGGGCAATCCTCTGGTATGGAAGGCTTGCGCCCGCCCGCCTGAAAGGTCAACGGGACTTAGTCGCGGCTGCGGATGATTTCCGCAAAGGGTTCGAACAACTGCATGTTGCCTGCGATGATCGAGCCGGATTCGACCGGATTGTCCTCGGACCGGATCGATTCGACGAAACCGCCTGCCTCTTTAACCAGCAGGATGCCGGCGGCCACGTCCCACGACTTGATGCCGCGTTCCCAATAGCCGTCGAAGCGGCCGGTGGCGACATAGGCGAGGTCGAGCGAGGCCGCGCCCCAGCGGCGTACCCCGGCCGTCACCGGCATCAGGCGGCTCAGGTCGCGGATGGTGGCGGGCAGGGTGCCGCGCCCGCCGAAAGGCACGCCGGTCGCGAAGATCGACTCGATCATCTGGCGGCGGCCCGAGACCCGGATACGGCGGTCGTTGAGGAAGGCGCCGTCGCCCTTCTCGGCGGTGAACATCTCGTCCTTGGCGGCGTCGAAGACCACGGCGGCGACGATTTCACCCTTGTGTTCCAACGCGATACTGACCGCCCAATGCGGCAGGCCGTGCAGGAAGTTGGTGGTGCCGTCCAGCGGGTCGACGATCCAGCGGCGGGTCGGATCCTCGCCCGCTTCCTCGCCGGTCTCCTCGCCGATCCAGCCATAGTTCGGGCGGGCGCCGCGCAGCTCCTCCTTGATGATCCGCTCGGCCTCGCGGTCGGCACGGCTGACGAAATCGCCGGCGCCCTTGACGCTGACCTGAAGGTTCTCGACCTCGCGGAAGTCTTTCACGAGGCTGCGGCCCGCCTTGCGCGCGGCCTTGATCATGATGTTGAGATTGGCGCTGGCCATGGCTTTTCCTTTTTGGGATTGGCAAGGCTATTAGACAAAGGCCCGCAAAAAGTGAAGCCAGACTAGGGGCTGGCCGTCAGGGAATAGCCGGGACGGAACGCCAGCCGCACCGAGGTGATCGCGCCAAGGTCGTTCCAGGTCGTCCGCTCGATGATCAGGAGCGCCGTTCCCTGCCGGATTTCCAGCAGTTTCGCGTCGCGGGCATCGGCATTCTCGGCCCGGAACTCGATATCGGCGCGCAGCCATGGAAAATTCCGCACCAGCCATTCGTTCGGATTGATGCGCTGGAAATCGACCTCCTCGACGCCCGGAGCGGCGGTGGGGTTGATCCAGCGATCCTCGATCTGGAAGGGCTTGGCGTCGCCGTAATGGACGGTCTGGAGATGGATCAGCACCCGGCCCTCGGGCAGCGCCATCCGCCGGGCGACATCCTTCGGGGCGGGGCTGTGTTTCAGGGCGACGATGCGGTGGTGATAGGCCATGCCCGCCCCCTCGATCTGCTCGCGCACGATCGGGATGGTCAGCGTGGCCTTGCGGGCGGGGTTCACCGTGACATGGGTTCCCGCCCGGCGCTTGCGGTCCAGCAGCCCCTCTTCGGCCAGCATTTGCAGGGCTTTGTTGACGGTGGCGCGGGCGACGCCGAACTCGATCGCCAGCTCGGCCTCGTCGGGGATGCGGTCGCCCTGCCGCCATTCGCGGTCGACGATCCGTCGCCGGACCTCGGCCACGATGGCCTGCGCTTTCGAGGATGAGGGGGCGGGGCGGTCGGTCACATGCGCTCCTCTACACGGGCGATGGTGGCCAGATAATCGGCGACGATGCCGTCGCGGGCGATGTGGCGGCCGTCCTTGACCACATGCCGTCCCGCCGACCAGACATCGCGGATCAGCCCGTCATGCCCGGCAAAGATCAGGCTGTCCAGCATCTGGTCGCCGCCGCGCCCGAACATCACCGGGTTCGCCAGATCGACGGCGCAGAGATCGGCCCAGAGGCCCTCGAGGATCGCGCCCGTCTCGCGTCCGGCAGCGGTCGCGCCGCCATCCAGCCCCGCCTCGTAGATGACCCGCCCGGTCGAGCGGTCGGGCGTGGCCAGAATCGCCCGGCCACGGTCGCGCAGGCGCTGGCTGTATTCCAGCGTCCGCAACTCCTCGACCAGCGAGATGCGGATATTGCTGTCCGAGCCGAAGCCGAGGCGGCCGCCCGCCTCGGCCCAGATCGTGCCGTTGAAGATGCCGTCGCCAAGGGATGATTCGGTGATCGGGCAGAGGCCGGCGACGGCCCCGGTCGCGGCAAGGCGGCGGGTCTCATCATCGGTCATGTGGGTCAGGTGGATCAGGGTCCAGCGCCGGTCGGGATCGAAATTGTCGAGTAGCCATTCGACCGGGCGGCGGCCATAGGCGGCGCTGATCTCCTCGATCTCGGGGATCTGCTCGGCGAGGTGCATGTGCAGCGGCCGGTCCGGGCGAAGCGCCGCACAGATCCGCAATGCCTCGGGCGAGACGGCGCGCAGGGAATGGGGCGCGACACCGATGCCGCTATCCGCGTCCAGATGTGCCAGCGCGGCCTCCGCCCCTTCCAGCAGGCGCTGGAATTCCTCGGGTGTGGTGCCGAAGCGGTTCTGGCCGGGGGCCAACGGGCGGCGGTCGGTGCCGCCGAACTGGTAATGCACCGGCAGCAGGGTCAGGCCGATTCCGGTCCGGCTGGCAGCGGCACTGATGCGCGCGGCCATCTCGGCGATATTCTCGTAATGCCCGCCGCCGGGGCGGTGGTGCAGATAGTGGAACTCGACATTGGTGGCATAGCCCGCCTCCAGCATCTCCATCTGGACGAGGGCGGCAATCGCCTCGACATCCTCGGGCGTCAGGTGGTCGAGGAAGCGATACATGATCTGCCGCCAGGTCCAGAAGGTGTCGCGCGGCTCCGGCCCCTTCGCCTCGCTGAGGCCGGCCATGGCGCGCTGGAAGGCGTGGCTGTGCAGGTTCGCCATCGCGGGCAGCAGCAGCCCGACCCGATGGCCCGCAGGGGCCGCGCCGGTTTCCACGGTCGCGATGCGGCCCTGATCCAGCGTGACCGATACATTTTCTGCCCAGCCGTCAGGCAGCAAAGCCCGCTCTGCCCAGATCCGAACCATGCTGTTGCCCTTCTTTCTGTCAAAATAAGTTTAGACATAGAGTATAATTAAGTTTAGACATATGCAAAGCAAGAAATGACTGCGGGAGCTTCGAGGATGCTGCTTCTTACCGGGGGAAGATTTGCCGGAATGGGCGCTGGATCAGGCGGTTACGATCTGATCGAGGATGGCGCCATGGTGATCCGGGACGGTCGAATCGACTGGATCGGAGAGGTCGGGAAGCTCCCGGAGGAATATGCGGACCTGCCCTATCAGGATCTGGGCGGCCGGCTGGTCACGCCGGGCCTGATCGACTGCCACACCCATATCGTTTTCGGCGGCGACCGCGCGCGTGAGTTCGAGATGCGGCTGGAGGGCGCGAGCTATGAGGAGATCGCGCGCGCCGGCGGCGGCATCCTCTCCAGCGTGCGCGCCACCCGCGAGGCGGATGAGGCCGCGCTGCTCGCCTCGGCCCTGCCGCGCGTCGATGCGCTGCTGGCCGAGGGTGTCACGACGATCGAGATCAAGTCGGGCTATGGGCTGGATGTCGAGAGCGAACTGAAGATGCTGCGCGTCGCCCGCCGGATCGGCGAGTTGCGCAAGGTCACGGTGCGCACCACATGGCTCGCCGCCCATGCCTTGCCGCCCGAATACAAGGACGACCGCGCGGGTTATATCCGCGAGGTCGTGATCGCCGGGATGGATCGCGGCCATGCCGAGGGGCTGATCGACGCCGTCGACGGCTTCTGCGAAGGCATCGCCTTTTCCCGCGACGAGATGGCCGGGATCTTCGATCATGCGGCAACGCTTGGCCTGCCGGTCAAGCTCCATGCCGAGCAGCTTTCCGACCTTCATGGCGCGGCCATGGCGGCGCAGCACGGCGCGATTTCCGCCGACCATCTGGAATGGCTGGGGCAGGACGGCATCGACGCGATGGCGACCTCGGGCACCGTCGCGGTGCTGCTGCCCGGCGCGTTCTATACCCTGCGCGAGACGCAATATCCGCCGGTGCAGGCATTGCGCGATGCGGGCGTTCCGATTGCGCTGGCGACGGATTGCAATCCCGGCACCTCGCCCCTGACCTCGCTGCTGCTGACGATGAACATGGGCGCGACGCTTTTCCGCATGACCCCAACCGAATGCCTGACCGGCGTGACCCGCCACGCGGCGACGGCGCTTGGTCTTGCCGATCGCGGCCAGCTTCGGCCCGGCCTGCGCGCCGATCTTGCGGTCTGGGACGTCCGGCATCCGGCCGAGCTGACCTATCGCATCGGCTTCAATCCTCTTCATGCCCGCTTTGTCGGAGGCGAACTTGTCTGAACTGATCCTTATTCCCGGTGAAACCACGCTTACCCAGCTTGAGCGGGTCTGGCGCGAGGGGCTGGCCGTCCGGCTGGCCGATAGCGCCCGCCCCGGCATCGCCGCATCCGCCGCGCGGATCGAGGCTGCTGCCAATGGTGATGCGCCGGTCTATGGCGTCAATACCGGTTTCGGAAAACTGGCCTCGATCAAGATCCGCTCCGAGGATACCGCGACGTTGCAGCGCAACCTGATCCTCTCGCATTGCTGCGGCGTGGGCGAGGCGGTGGAGCCGGAGGTCGTCCGCCTGATCATGGTGCTGAAGCTGCTGTCGCTGGGTCGCGGCGCCTCGGGCGTGCGCCCCGAGGTGATCCAGCTGATCGAGGACATGCTGGCGCGCGGCGTCCTGCCCGTCATCCCGTCCCAAGGCTCGGTCGGCGCGTCGGGCGATCTTGCGCCCTTGGCCCATATGGCCGCCGCCATGCTGGGCGAGGGTCGCGCGACCCATGAAGGCCGCGAGATGCCCTCGGCCGAGGCGCTGGCCGCTGCCGGGCTGAAGCCCGTCATTCTGGCCGCGAAAGAGGGGCTCGCGCTCATCAACGGCACGCAGGTTTCGACCGCCTTCGCGCTGGTCGGCCTTTTCGACGCCTTTGCCGCGGTTCGCGCCGCGCTGGTCACCTCCTCGCTTTCGACCGATGCGATCATGGGATCGACCGCGCCTTTCCTTGAGGAGATCCACACCCTGCGCGGGCATCGCGGGCAGATCCTGTCGGCACGCATCATCCGCGGGCTGATGGACGGCTCGGAAATCCGCGAAAGCCACCGCGAGGGCGACGCCCGCGTGCAGGATCCCTATTGCATCCGTTGCCAGCCGCAGGTCACGGGCGCCTGCATCGACCTGCTGTGGCAGGCCGCCCGCACGCTCGAGATCGAGGCGAATGCCGCGACCGACAACCCGCTGGTCCTGACCAGCGCCGATTTGATCGTCTCGGGCGGCAATTTCCATGCCGAGCCGGTGGCTTTCGCCGCCGACCAGATCGCGCTGGCGATTGCCGAGATCGGTGCAATCTCGCAGCGCCGCATCGCGCTGATGGTCGATCCGGCCCTGTCCCATGACCTGCCGCCTTTCCTGACCCCCGATCCCGGCCTCAATTCGGGCCTGATGATCGCCGAAGTCACGTCGGCCGCGCTGATGAGCGAGAACAAGCACCTCGCCAATCCCTGCTCGACCGATTCGACTCCGACTTCGGCCAATCAGGAGGATCACGTCAGCATGGCCGCCCATGGCGCGCGCCGGTTGAAGCGGATGAATGCGAACCTTGCCCATATCGTCGGGATCGAGGCGCTTTGCGCCAGCGCGGGGGTGGAGTTCCGCGCGCCGCTGGCCACCTCGGCACCCCTGCGGGCGGTGATCGCGAAACTGCGCGAGACCGTCCCCGCACTGGAACAGGACCGCTACCTCGCCCCTGACCTTGCTGAAGCCGCGCGCCTCGTGCGCGAGGGGGCGCTTGTCGCAACCGTGCCCGCCCAGCTTTTCGAGGAGGTCCACCCATGAACCCGGTCGAGATCCATCAGGGCGACAGCCCCGTCATCCTCGGTCTGCCCCATACCGGGACATGGCTGCCCGACGACATCCGCGCCCGCCTGAACCCGCGCGGACAGATTCTGGCCGATACCGACTGGCATATCGACCGGCTTTATGACGGGCTGCTGCCTGGTGCGACGACGGTGCGGGCGACCTTCCACCGCTATGTCATCGACGCCAATCGCGGGCCGGATGACGCGAGCCTCTATCCGGGCCAGAACACCACCGGGCTGGTCTCTGCCACCGATTTCGACGGCGAGCCGATCTGGATCGAAGAGCCGACCGCCGAGGAAATCGCCGACCGCAAGGCCCGCTTCCACGCGCCCTATCACGCCGCGCTCGCGGCCGAGATCGAGCGCGTCCGCGCGAAACATGGCGTCGCGATCCTTTACGACTGCCACTCGATCCGCAGCCATATCCCGTTCCTGTTCGAGGGCATCCTGCCCGATTTCAACATCGGCACGAATAGCGGCGCGGCCTGCGATCCCCGGATCGCGGCGGCGGTTTTCGACGCCTGCGCCGCGACCGGGCGGACCCATGTGCTGAACGGCCGCTTCAAGGGCGGCTGGACGACGCGGCATTACGGCCAGCCGGGCACTGGCGTTCACGCGATCCAGATGGAGCTTTCGCAATCCTCGCATCTCACAACCGAAACGCCGCCCTTTGCCTATGACGAGGGCAAGGCCGGGGAGTTGCGCGTGACGCTGAAGGCGATCCTCGAACGCCTCGCGGCGCTTGCGCCGGAGCTTCGTGCATGAAGCCGCTGTCGGGCATCAAGGTTCTTGACCTCTCCCGCGTGCTGGCCGGTCCCTATTGCACCGCGCTGCTGGCCGATCTCGGGGCCGAGATCATCAAGCTGGAGCCGCCGCAGGGCGACGACTATCGCCATATCGGACCCTTCAAGGACGGCGAAAGCGCGCTTTTCACCCTGAACAACCGGGGCAAGAAAAGCCTCGTCCTCGACCTGAAGAACCCCGCCGATCTGGAACTTGCACAGGCCATCGCGGCCAAGGTCGATGTGGTGGTCGAGAATTTCCGCCCCGGCGTGGCCGAGCGGCTGGGTCTTGGGGCCGAGGCGCTGAGGGCCGCGAATCCCCGGCTGGTCTATTGCTCGATCTCGGGCTTCGGGCAGCAGGGGCCGTTCCGCGACCTGCCGGCCTATGATCTGGTCGTGCAGGCGATGTCCGGGCTGATGGCCGGGACAGGCGAGGAAGGCGGTCAGCCGCTGAAAACCGGCGAAAGCATCGCCGACCTGATCGCCGGGCTTTTCGCAAGCTGGTCGATCATGGCGGCGCTGGTCGGGCGCAATGCCTCGGGGCAGGGGGCGACGCTGGACGTGGCGATGTATGACGCCCTCTTTTCCATGCTGACGACCAGCCATGCGCTGCATCTTTACGCGGGGCTGCTGCCGCAGCGCGTCGGGAACCGCCATCCCTTGTCGACGCCCTTCGGCTGCTTTGCGACGCAGGACGGGCAGGTCGCGATCGCGGTGCTGTCGGGCAAGCATTTTGCCACGCTGGCCGCGCTGATCGGCGCGCCGGAGGCGGCGGGCGACCCGCGCTTTGCCACCGACGAATCCCGCACCACGCATGAGCCTGAGGTCAAGGCGCTGATCGAGGCGTGGTCGTCGCAGCTGACGACCGAGGAGGCGGTTGCCGCCCTTGCGGGCGCCGGCCTGCCCGCCGCGCCGATCTGGGACATTGCCGAGGCCGCTGGCAACGCGCACGCGACCGCGCGCGGGCTTGTGACGCCGCTGCCCCATGCCGTCCTTGGCATGGCCCCGACCGTCGGGCAGCCGGTGCGCTTTGACGGCGAGAAGCCGGTATCGGCCGTGTCCTCCCCCGCGCTGGGTGGAGACCGCGCCGCGATCCTGCGCGAATTCGGACTGGAGGAAATTGCATGAGTGACGACTGGCACATGCTGGCCGAGGAGGAGCGGCTGTTCTGCGACGTGCTGACCCGCATCTGCGCGGAGCAGATCGCGCCGAAGGCCGCCGAGACCGACGAGACCTCGGCCTTTGTCCATGCGCAGCTTGCGACGCTGGCCGAGGCCGGGATGCTGGGCGCGAACCTGCCCGAGGAATACGAGGGCAGTGGCATTTCGGCCCCGGCGCTGCTGCGCGCGGTCGCGATCGTGGCGGGGGCCTGCGGCTCGACCGCCTCGGCGCTGACGGCGCATTACCTTGCCACCGACTCGATCCTTCTGGGCGGGTCCGAGGCGCAGAAGCGGGAATGGCTACCCAAGGCCGCGAGCGGCGAGGCGCTGGGGGCCTTCGCCCTGACCGAGCCGACCGCCGGTTCCGACCCCGCCGACATGAAGACCCGCGCCCGCCGGACCGAAACCGGCTGGCACCTCAAGGGCACGAAATGCTTCATCTCGAATGGCGGCGTGGCGGATTTCATCGTGGTCTATGCCGTGACCGACCCGGAAAAGGCGCATCGCGGCATCTCGGCCTTCATCCTGCCGAAGGGCACGCCGGGGCTGGAGCCGGGCGCGGCCGAGCGGACCATGGGCCTCAAGGGCGGGCAGGTCTTTACCCTGAACATCGACTGCCACCTGCCCGAGGAGGCGCTGCTGGGCGAGGAGGGCAAGGGCTTCCGCACCGCCATGCAGGTCTTGGACAACGGCCGGATCGAGGTCGCGGCGCAATGCCTTGGCCTTGCCGAGGCGGCGATGCAGGCCGCGATCGGCTATGCCAAGGAGCGCGTGATCGGCGGCCAGCTTCTCAGCGATCGGCAGGGTATCCGCTGGATGATCGCCGATATGGGGCTGGCCTATCGTCAGGCGCTGCTGCTGTCGCAGGATGCCGCGCGCCAGCGCGAGGCGGCCCATCACGGCGGCGGGCGCTTCTCGCTCGCTTCCTCCATGGCGAAGCTCGCCGCGTCGGAGGCGGCGGGCAAGATCGCCGATACCGCGCTGCAATTGCTGGGCGGCTATGGCTATACCCGCGATTTTCCCATCGAACGGATCAACCGCGACCTTCGCATCATGCGCATCTATGAAGGCTCGTCCGAGATCCAACGCATCATCATTTCCGGCAATATGCTGGCCTGACCGAGTAGGCATGACATGGACAATCCCCGTCACAACACCCGCGACATCTATCCCGCGACCGGCACCGAAATCACCGCGAAAAGCTGGCTGACCGAAGCGCCGATGCGGATGCTGATGAACAACCTGCATCCCGACGTGGCCGAGAACCCGCATGAGCTGGTCGTCTATGGCGGCATCGGCCGCGCCGCCCGGACCTGGAAGGATTTCGACCTGATCGTCGACAGCCTGAAGAAGCTCGAGGAGGACGAGACGCTGCTGGTCCAGTCCGGCAAGCCGGTCGGCGTCTTCCGCACCCACAAGGACGCGCCGCGCGTGCTGATCGCGAACTCGAACCTCGTTCCCCATTGGGCGAACTGGGACCATTTCAACGAGCTGGATAAGAAGGGCCTGGCCATGTACGGCCAGATGACCGCCGGTTCGTGGATCTATATCGGCACGCAGGGCATCGTTCAGGGCACCTATGAGACCTTTGTGGAGGCGGGGCGCCAGCATTATGACGGCAACCTCAAGGGCAAATGGGTGCTGACCGGCGGCCTTGGTGGCATGGGCGGCGCGCAGCCTTTGGCGGCGGTGATGGCCGGGGCCTGCTGCCTTGCCGTCGAATGCGACGAGACCCGCGCCGATTTCCGCCTGCGCACCCGCTATGTCGATGAAAAGACCCACAGCCTCGACGAGGCGCTGGCGATGATCGACCGCTGGACCAAGGCCGGCGAAGCGAAATCCGTGGCCCTGATCGGCAACGCGGCCGAGGTCTTCCCCGAACTGGTCAGGCGCGGCGTCCGCCCGGATATCGTCACCGACCAGACCAGCGCCCATGACCCGGTCCATGGCTATCTGCCGATCGGCTGGACCGTCGCCGAATGGCGCGCGAAACAGGAAAGCGATCCGAAAGCGGTCGAGAAAGCCGCCCGCGCCTCGATGCGCGTGCAGGTCGAGGCGATGGTGGCCTTCGCCGATGCCGGGATCCCGACCGTGGATTACGGCAACAACATCCGCCAGATGGCGCTGGAAGAAGGCTTCGAGCGCGCCTTCGCTTTCCCCGGCTTCGTTCCGGCCTATATCCGCCCGCTCTTCTGCCGGGGCGTCGGGCCGTTCCGCTGGGCCGCGCTGTCGGGTGATCCCGAGGATATCTACAAGACCGACCAGAAGGTGAAGGAACTGATCGACGATCCGCACCTGCATAACTGGCTGGACATGGCGCGCGAACGGATCAGCTTCCAGGGCCTGCCGGCGCGGATCTGCTGGGTCGGGCTTGGCTTGCGCGACAAGCTGGGCCTCGCCTTCAACGAGATGGTGCGCAACGGCGAACTGAAGGCCCCGATCGTGATCGGCCGCGACCACCTCGACTCGGGTTCGGTCGCTTCGCCCAACCGCGAGACCGAGGCGATGCGCGACGGTTCGGATGCGGTTTCCGACTGGCCGCTGCTGAATGCGCTGCTGAACACCGCCTCGGGCGCGACCTGGGTGTCGCTGCATCATGGCGGCGGGGTCGGCATGGGCTTCTCGCAGCATTCGGGCATGGTGATCTGCTGCGACGGCAGCGCCGATGCCGATCGCCGCATCGCCCGCGTGCTGTGGAACGACCCGGCGACGGGCGTAATGCGTCATGCGGATGCAGGTTATGAAATCGCGCTGGACTGCGCGCGCGAGCATGGCTTGAATCTGCCCGGCATTCTCTGATCCAAGGGGGCGACGACGCAACGCTCCGACGTCGCCCCGTCCACCCTGTCCAACAAGGAGAAAGACATGAGCTTCCACATGACCGTCCGGGCTGCACTGGTCAGCCTGATCGCTCTCGGCGCGGCCTCGGCCGCCTCGGCCGACCAGCTCGCCGATATCAAGGCAGCCGGCAAGATCGTCACCGCGACCGACATGCACTATGCGCCCTTCGACATGCTGAACAACGGCACCTATGAGGGCCTGACCAAGGATCTCTTCGACGAAGTGGCGAAGGAAATCGGGGTCGAGCCGGTCTATCAGGACATTCCCTGGACCGCCGAGCTGCCGGGCCTCGAAGTCAAGAAATTCGACATCGTCATCGCCCCGGTGACCATCACGCCCGAGCGGGTCGAGCGTTACACCTTCACCCTGCCGATCGCCGATGCCACGGTCGCGCTGGTCAAGGCCGCGTCGAGCGACCTCGCGAAGCCCGAGGACATCAAGGGCAAGACCGTCGGCGTCCAGCAGGGCACCGCGCAGTTCAAGCAGCTCGAGGCCTATGGCGCCGAGCTGGGCGGCGTGACGATCAACGAATACGGCACCACCGACGAGGCCTATGCCGACCTCGCCGCCGGTCGTCTGGATGCCGTCGCAGGCTCGCTGCCGAACCTGACCTATCTGGTGAAGAACCGCCCCGAGACCTTCGCGATGTTCGAGCCGGCCAAGTTCGGCGAGCCGAAATACTTCTCGTGGGTGCTGCGCAAGGATGCCGACAGCGAATCCTTCGCCAAGGCGATCAATGACGCGATGCTGAAGATGACCGATGACGGCCGCGTCAAGGCGATTCAGGAGAAGTGGCTGGGCACCTATACCGAGCTGCCCCGCGAAGTTCCGACGAAGTAAGCCTTTCGCCGGGCGGGGACATCTCCGCCCGGTTTTCCGACCCAAGGCGAGACGTGCATGTTTTCCATCCCGGTGTTCTTTGAAAGTTTCTGGCCGCTCATTTGGGCGGCGCGATATACGCTGCTGATCTCGGTCCTCGGGATCGCGCTGGGGTTGGTGATCGGAACCCTGATCTGCGCCGCGCGCCTCTCGCCCTATGGGGCGCTGCGCCGCTTCGCGGCGATCTGGGTCAGCTTCCTGCGCGGCGTGCCGCTGCTGGTGCAGCTTCTGGTGTTCTATTACACCCTGCCGGTGATCGGGGTGGATATCCCGGCCATTGCCGCGGCGGTGATCTGCGTCGGCGTCTGCGCCTCGGCCTATATATCGGAAATCTGGCGCGGCGCGATCGCGGCCCTGCCGAAGGGGCAGGCCGAGGCGGCCGTCGCCATTGGCATGGGCCCGCGCGACGTCTGGACCCGGGTGATCCTGCCGCAGGCCTTCAGCTTGTCGCTGCCCGCGCTGGTCAATGAACTGATCCTGCTGGTCAAGGCATCCTCGCTGGTCTCGGTCGTCGGCATCCTCGAGATCACGCGGGCCAGTCAGGCGCAGGCCGCGACCACCTTCCGCCCGCTGGAGGTCTATATCGCCGCCGCCATCATCTATCTGGCGATCAACCTGTGCCTCGCGGCGCTGGGACGCTACCTTGAACACAGGACGGCCGTGTGATGGATTTCAGCATCTTCCAGCAATACGGCCCCGCGCTGCTGAGGGGGTTCGGCATCACCATCCTGTGCTGGATCCTCGGCACGATCTTCGGCATGTGCCTTGGCCTCGTGATCGCGCTGATCCAGCGCTATAGCCCGCGCTGGGTGCGCTGGATCATTCAGGCCTATATCGAGGTGATCCGCGGCACGCCCTTCCTCGTCCAGCTTTTCGTGCTGTATTACGGCGGCCCGCTGATCGGCTTGCGCCTTGATGCGCTGCCCGCCGGCCTTCTGGGCCTGACCATCTATGGCAGCCCCTATTTCGCCGAGATCTTCCGCTCGGGCTTCCGGGCCGTGCCGCATGGCCAGATCGAGGCCGCCCGTGCCATCGGCATGACCGAAATGGCCATCGTGCGACGCATCCTGCTGCCGCTCGGCCTCGTCTCGTCGCTGCCGGCGCTGATCAACTTCTCGATCATCCTGACCAAGGAGACGGTGATCCTCTCCATCATCACCGTGCCCGAGCTGATGTATCAGGTGAACCGCATGTCGACCGAGACCTTCCGTTATCTGGAGGCGAACCTCGTGCTGGCGCTGTTCTTCTGGCTGCTCGTCGAAACCATCTCGCGCGTTGGCCGCCGGCTTGAGACGCGCATCACCAAACATCTGATCGAAAGGACCTGAGCGATGCAGGCCGCTGCCGTCGAGATCCGCAAGGTCAACAAGTTCTACGGGCCGTTCCACGCGCTCAAAGACGTGGACATGAACATCATTCCGGGCAAGGTGACCTGCCTGATCGGGCCTTCCGGCTCGGGCAAGTCCACGCTGCTGCGCTGCATCAACTTCCTCGAGGAATACGATTCCGGCGAGGTTCTGATCGACGGCCAGATGATCGGCTATGACGCGCCCGGCAAGAAGATGTCGGGCCGCAAGCTGCGCGAGATGCGGCGTTCGATCGGAATGGTGTTCCAGCAGTTCAACCTGTGGCCGCACATGACCGCGCGGGAAAACGTGGCCGAGGGGCTGATCCGCGTGCGTGGCATCGCCCGGGCCGAGGCGCATGAGCGCGCGGCGGCTGCCCTGACCAAGGTGGGGCTGGGCGACAAGATGGAGAACCACCCGACGCGGCTTTCGGGCGGCCAGCAGCAGCGCGTGGCCATCGCCCGCGCCATCGCGATGGAGCCGCGGCTGATGCTCTTCGACGAGCCGACCAGCGCGCTTGACCCCGAACTGGTGGGCGAGGTGCTGAACGTGATGAAAACCCTCGCCGCCGAGGGCATGACCATGGTTGTCGTGACCCATGAGATGGGCTTTGCCGCCCATGTCGCCGATCAGGTCGCCTTCATGGAAAAGGGCGAGCTGGTGGGCGTCGATACCCCCGACCGCATCCTGCACCAGCCCGCCGACCCCCGCATCCAGTCCTTCCTGCGCACCTATCACGAGCGGAACAGTTTCTGAGCGCACTTGCCAAAACCCTCCTGCTGCCTAATTCATCTTGGGCAACCCAAGCAGGAGGGTCACATGCCCCAGTCGAAACTGTTCGAGCCGGTCGCCATCGGCGGCTCTACCCTTGCGAACCGTATCGTCATCGCGCCCATGTGCCAGTATTCGGCCGAGGACGGGAAGATGACCGACTGGCACCAGATGCATCTGGGAATGCTGGCCCAGTCGGGCGCGGGCATCCTGACCATCGAGGCCACCGCCGTCGTCCCCGAGGGGCGCATCACCTATGGCGATGTCGGGCTGTGGGATGACGCGACCGAGGCCGCGATGGCTCGTGTCCTGAAATCCATCCGCGACTGGTCCGACATGCCGATCGCGATCCAGCTTGCCCATGCCGGGCGCAAGGCCTCGACCGCGAAGCCCTGGGAGGGCGGGGCGCAGATCGCGCCCGGTCAGGCGAATGGCTGGCAGACCGTCTCGGCCTCGGACCTGCCCTTCGTGGCCACTGAAAATCCACCGACCGCGCTTGACCGCGCCGGCCTCGACCGGGTGCGGGATGGCTTTGCCGAAGCGGCGCGCCGCTCGGTCCGGCTGGGGATCGACGCAATCCAGATCCACGCCGCGCATGGCTATCTGCTGCATCAGTTCCTGTCGCCGCTGTCGAACAAGCGGACCGACGAATATGGCGGCAGTCTGGAAAACCGGATGCGCTTCCCGCTTGAGGTGTTCGACGCGGTCAGGGCTGCCGTCCCCGCAGGCTATCCCGTCACCGTCCGCCTGTCGGGAACCGACTGGATCGACGCGGCAGAATGGGAGGAGGGCGGCTGGGACAGCGAAAGCACCGTCGCCATCTCGAGGGAGCTTGAGGCGCGGGGCTGCGATGCGATCCACGTCTCAAGCGGCGGGCTGGATGCGCGGCAGAAGATCCCGGTCGGCCCGAATTATCAGGTGCCGCTCGCGCGCGCGGTGAAGCAGGCGGTCTCGATCCCGGTCATCGCGGTCGGCCTGATCACCGAGGCGCAGCAGGCCGAGGCGATCGTGGCAACGGGCGATGCGGACCTAATCGCGGTGGCGCGCACCATCCTCTATGATCCGCGCTGGCCCTGGCATGTCGCGGCGGAACTGGGCGCCAGCGTCACCGTCTCGCCCCAGTTTCTGCGCTGCCAACCCGCGACCCTGAAGGAGCTTTTCAGGGCCCGCTAGCCCCGCGCGATCTGCCCATTCGCCGGTGTGATCGGCGTTTTGGTGCGGGAACTGCCGATCGGCGGTTGTTCTTCAACGCATTTTCGCTAGACTAGGACGCCACACCCACGGAAAAAACAGCCGCCGACCTTTCGATGATCGACGACCCTTCCGACAAGCCCGACCCCCCGCGACGATGCGGGCCGGGTGATGTCGAACCCGTCATCCCCGTGCCCGCGGATGAACCCTCGCCGGAGTCCGGCCAGAGCGACCCTGAAGCGCGCCAGAGCCTGTCGCAGCGCCTGGCCGACCTTGCGCAGGAGGGCGTTCACCAGCGCATCGCCATGCGCGATCTCCTCGAATTGCTGCCGGGGCGCACGCTTGCGGCGCTGATCCTGCTTTTTGCCGCGCCGAATGTCCTGCCCGCGCCGCCCGGCCTCTCGGCGGTGCTGGGCCTGCCGCTGATCTATCTCAGTTTTCAGATGATGATGGCGCAGCGTCCCTGGCTGCCGCCGATGATCGCGCAGCGCTCTGTTTCACGTGCCACATTCGCGGCGCTGGTCCGGCGGGTGACGCCCGGCCTCGCCTGGCTCGAGCGGCGGCTGCGGCCGCGGCTTGCCCCCTTCGCCAGCCCGCTGGCCGAGCGGATCATTGGCGGGCTTTGCGTCGCCCTCTCGGTCATCCTCGTCCTGCCGGTCCCGCTGGGCAACATGCTGCCCGCTTTTGGCATCAGCCTTGCCATGCTGGGCCTGCTGGGGCGGGACGGGCTTTGGGTGATCATCGGCGCATTCGTCGGCCTCATCTCCCTCTTCATCGCGGTCGGGGTCGTCTATGCGATGATCAAGGCCACCATCTTCCTTCTGTCGCGCGTGCTGGCATGAGCCATCCGCGCATCTCCCTTACGGAACCGAGACTCTTCCATGTGGATTGAAATCCTGATCGTCGTCCTGCTGACCCTGCTCAATGGCCTTCTGGCCATGTCCGAGCTGGCCATCGTCTCGTCGCGGCCCGCGCGCCTCAAGGTGCTGGCCGACCGGGGCAATCAGGGCGCGGCGACCGCGATCCGGCTGGCCGAGGATCCGGGCCGCTTCCTCTCCTCGGTCCAGATCGGCATCACGCTGGTCGGCGTGCTGTCGGGCGCATTCTCGGGCGCGACGCTGGGCGCCCGGCTGGCCGCGGCGCTGCCCGGCTGGGGGGTGCCCCCCTCGCTCGCTCAACCGCTGGGCATGGGGGGCGTGGTCGTCGCGATCACTTATCTCTCGCTGATCCTGGGCGAGCTGGTTCCCAAGCAGATCGCGCTCCGCTCGCCCGAGAGCGTGGCGGTGCGGGTCGCGCCGCTGATGCGCGGCATCTCGCGCGTGGCGGCGCCGCTGGTCTGGCTGCTCGACCGCTCGGGCAAGCTGGTGCTGTCGCTGCTGCGCCAGTCGGGCGAGGACAACCGCGGCATCTCGGACGAGGAGATCCGGCTGGTGATCGCCGAGGCCGAGAATGCCGGCGTCATCCACCGGGCCGAGACCGAGATGATCGCCGGCGTGATGCGCATTGCCGACCGCAGCGCGCGGGGCCTGATGACGCCGCGCCGCGACATCCTCGCCGTGGACCTGCAGGACAGCTATGCCACCGTCGCCCGCAAGTTCAAGGAAAGCCATCGCACCCGCCTGCCGGTCAGTGACGGGGACGACCAGAATCTGATCGGCGTCGTCGCCAGCGCCGACCTGATCTCGGTCGATCGCCAGCATTTCGACCTGCGCGAGCTGATGAAGCCCGCGCCGATCATCCCCGAGACCATGGACGCCCCCGAGGTCATCAGCCGCCTGCGCGCCTCTCCGGGCCAGATGCTGCTGGTCTATGACGAATACGGGCATTTCGAAGGCGTCGTGACCCCGATGGATGTGCTGGAGGCCATTACCGGCGAATTTTCCGGCATGGACGATGACGAGCCGAAGCTGGTCGTGCGCGACGATGGCAGCATGCTGGTCGCGGGCTGGATGCCGGTCGATGAATTTGCCGACCGGCTGGGCGTCCAGCTTGCCGATGATCACGACTATTCCACCGTCGCGGGCCTCGTTCTTGACCTTGCGGGGGCGATCCCGCAGGTGGGCGACAAGGTCGATTGGGACGGCTGGCGGATCGAAGTCATGGACCTTGACGGCCGCCGCATCGACAAGCTGCTGGTCGACCGCCTCGCGCGGAGTTGAGGGGTGAAATAGAATCCCTTCTTCTCATTCGGCGCAGGTGTGATAATCGTTCGTTATGAATTTCACCCTGCGCCAGATCACCTATTTTCTCGCCGTCGCCCGGCTTCTGAGCTTCGTCCGCGCGGCCGAGGTTTCGAATGTCTCGCAGCCGGGATTGTCGAGCCAGATCGCCCAGCTTGAGGCGCGGTTGGGCGGTCCGCTGTTCGAGCGCGGGGCAGGGACCGGCCCGGTCCGGCTGACGGCCCTGGGCGAACGCCTGCTGCCGATTGCCCGCGAATTGATGGACACCGCACAGCGGTTGCAGGCCGCGGCCCGGGCCGAGCGTTCGGCGCTGTCGGGGCGGATGCGGCTTGCGATCATTCCGACGGTCGCGCCCTATCTGATCCCGCATCTGATCCCGATGCTGCGCCGCAATCATCCCCTCCTCGACCTTGAGTTGCACGAGGTGGTGACGGATGAGTTGCTGGAAGGGGTCGCCGCGCGCCGCTTCGATGCCGGGCTGATGGCGCTGCCGGCCAGCGCCCCCGGGATCGAGGCCGAGCCGGTCCTGCGCGACCCGTTCCTTGTCGCCATGTCCGAGGATGACACCACCCTGCTGTCCGGTCCGGCCCGGCCCGAGAATATCGAGATCGGGCGCCTCCTGCTGCTGGCCGATGGCCATTGCCTGCGCGATCAGGCGCTGGAGGTCTGCGGGATGCGCAATGCCCGCAACAAGCTGAACCTCGAGGCGGCGTCGATGGCGACCCTGATGCGGATGGTGGCCAGCGGGATGGGGATGACGCTGATCCCGCGCCTTGCGCTGGCCGACGAGAACCGCGATGGCCGCCTGCGGGTCGTGCCCTTTGCCGAGCCGGCCCCTTCGCGCGACCTTGCCGTCGTCTGGCGCCGCAATGCCGAGGCCGAGGGCGATGCCCGCGCGCTGGCCGAGGTGATCCGCAGCCTCGCCCCGCTGCTCGGGGTCGAGGCGCTGGAGGCGGGCAGCCCGGTCCCTGCCGTCAGTTGATCCTTACCGGCAGCGATATGGGAATCGACCTCCCCGAGGGATGGGGCGGCATCCGGGGCAGACTGCCTGCCTGACGTTGCAGCGCCGCATCCGTGCGGGCATCCCCCGTCGAGTTCATCAGCCTGCCGCCCGAGACGGCGCCATTCGGGGAAATCGTGAACGCCACGGTGACACTGGCACCCTTCTGCGACACGCGTGCGCGCCGCATGTGACGGGCCACGGCCGAGTTGACCTTCGACTCCCATGTCGCGACCTGTCGCGCGCTCGGTTGCGCCCCGGATTGCTGGGACGTGGTCTGCTGGGCTTTTGGTGCGCGAACCGTGGTGGACGCCTGACGTTGAGCCTGCTGCTGCGGCGCCTTTTCCTTCTTCTCTTCCTTCTTCGGCACCTGCTCTTGCGTGGCCACCTTGGGTTCCGGGTCGGGCGGCTCGGGGCGCGTCTTCGGGCGGACGGATTTTTGCAGCACCACCGCATCGGGCGGCGGCGGGAAAAGCGAGTTCATGTCGGGCAGCGGCTCGAGTTCCGGCAGCGGTTCCGCCATGGCGAAATCGGGCGCAGGCTCGGGTTCCGGCTCTGGCTCGGCCTCGGCCACCTGCTCGGACTCCACCTCGTCCGGCGGCGCGGCGGCCTGCGCGATGTCGGCCAGTTCGACATAGACCGCATCAGGCATACCGGGCGGTGCCGCAGCCTCGGCCCGGTGCAGGATCCACAGCGCGCCACCCAGATGCGCGGCCAGCACCACAGCGGCGGCAGAGCCCCAGAGCGCCCCTTCGCGGATCACGCTGTTGTGGTTGCTGCTCATGGCGCGGCGGCTCCTCCGGGCGCGGGTGCCGCTTCGCCTGCCGCCGGCGCGGTTCCGGGCGTGGCGGCGGTCGATTCCAGCCCGACCAGCGCGATCTTCAGATAGCCCGTCTCGCGCAGCGTGTTCATCACGCCCATCAGGTCGCCATAGGTCACGGCCTTGTCGGCGCGCAGGAAGATGCGCTTCTCGCGGTCGTTTCCGGTCGCCGTCGCAAGCGCCGCGGCCAGCCCGCCCGGCGGGATGTCCTCGTTCCCCAGCGCCAACGTCAGGTCGGGCTTCACCGTCACCCAGACCGGCTGGTCAGGGCGCTGCGCCGGCGTCGCGTTCGAAACGGGCAGGTCGACATTCACGTCGACCGTCGCCAGCGGGGCCGCGACCATGAAGATGATCAGCAGCACCAGCATCACGTCGATGAACGGCGTGACGTTGATCTCGTGGTTCTCGACCAGATCGTCGCCTTGGGATTCGCGGATGCCACCGGCCATGGCTCAGACCTCGCTGCGGGGGGCGTCGCGAAAGTCGAGGTCGCGACTGACAAGGCGCTTCACCCCCGCCGCGGCATTCGCAAGGCGCAGCCGGTAGCCGGTGATGGCGCGGGCAAAGACGTTGTAGATGACCACGGCCGGGATGGCGGCGACAAGGCCGATCGCGGTGGCCAGCAGCGCCTCGGCGATGCCGGGGGCCACGACGGCAAGGTTGGTGGTCTGCGATTCCGAGATGCCGATGAAGCTGTTCATGATCCCCCAGACCGTGCCGAACAGGCCGACGAAGGGCGCGGTCGAACCGATGGTGGCCAGAACCCCGGTGCCCCGGCCCATCCGGCGACCGGCAACCGCCTCGATCCGGTCCAGATGGGAATCGACGCGTTCCTTCAGCCCGCTGTCGCCCGCCTGATCCAGCGCCGGGGCCGAGCGGTCATATTCCGTCGCGGCGGCCCGGATCATGCGCGAGACCGGGTCGCGGCGTCCGCCAACCGCAGCCAGCGCGGCGGGCAGGCTGGCGGCGGTCTCGACCCGGTGGATGCCGCGCTGCACGCGGCTCAGCGCCCCGGCGAGTTCGAGGAACTTGGCGACCAGCACCGTCCAGGTCACGACCGAAGCGAAGGCGAGGCCGATCATCACGCCCTTCACCACCCAGTCCGCCGCCCAGAACATGCCCATCGGCGAAAGGTCATGGGGCAGGTTCGGGTCGCGCTCCTGCGGCGAGAGGGGGGCGAGCGCGTCGTGGATGACCTGCGGCAGCATCCCGGCAGGTTCCGGCGCGGTTTCGACCGGCACCGGCGCGAGGGCAGGCGCGGGCTGGGCTTCGGCCTCGGAGGGTTGGGCATCCGTTGCAGGTGCCGCTTCGGGCTGGGTCGCGGGCGTTTCGACAGGCGCGGTCGCCGGGCTCCCCGGAGTTGGGGTTTCTGCGACGGTGGCCGCCTCACCCGCCGGGGCCGGATCCGCCGCCGTGCCGGTGACAGCCGCCGGAGGCTGGCTTGCCGCGTCCTGAGCATGAAGCGGCGCGGCCATCATCAGGCAGGCAAGCGTAAGGGCGGTCCCCGCGCGCAGGCGCGGTAGCGGCAGGTGGCTCATGGCGGTCCTTCGTCTCTTCGGCATTTGCAGCTCCGCTGAGGCCGGGTAACGGGCCTGCGCATGAACGCAGGCATCTGCCTTGGCTGCGGCTTTGCCGTGCATATCCAACTTCAGGGTAAAATTGTCAACTATTACCCGGACCGAATTGGCGGGGTCTAGCGCGTCCAGTAGGCCGCGATATGGCTGCGATGCCGGCGGTGGGCGCCATCTTCCAGCAGCAGGGTGCGCAGGCGGTCGATCTCTCCGCGCTCGCCCGCGATCCACAGGAAATCATCGGGCGCGGGGGGCGTCGTGCGCAGGATCGCCTGCATGTCCTCGGCCCCGCCGGGCAGGTGCCGGATGCTGAAACCGGGGGTGCGCGGCATGGGATAATCCTCGCGCGCGCCCCATAGCCAGACCTCGCCCACTGCGTCAGGTCGCGCCGCGATGATCCGGGCGATCGCGGGATAGGCGGTCTCGTCCCCCGCAAGGATCAGCCGCCCCGCCGGGGGAATCCCCCCGCCCGATGGGCCGCTCAGCCCGACCACATCGCCAACCGCGTCGCTTTCCGCCCATTCGGTGATCCGGCCGCCGGCATGCAGGAACACATCCGTTTCCAGCCAGCCCGCGTCGGGGTCGGCATTGCGGACGGTAAAGACCGGTCGATGCAGCGCGCGCTCACCCTTCGGCCAGACCACCTGCCCATTTGCGCCGATCTTCGGCCATTCCGGCGCCCTGTCGCCACGCGCTGGCAGGACAAGGCGGAAATGGATCGAATCCTCGGTCGCAAGGCGGCGCAGATCCGGGCCTTGCAGCTTGAGCCGCAGGAAATTCGTCGAGATCCGCCGGATCCCGGCAACGCTGGCCAGGCTGAAATTCGCGGGCATCTTGCCCACATCGGCAAGCGAGGACCAGTCGAGGCGCTCGGCCAGCTTGGGGTGAACCTCGGCCAGATGCTCGCCGATCGCCTCCTGGATCGCGACCAGCCATTCGGGCCGGTGGGCGCGCGCAAAGACCAACACGTCAGGGCCACGCCTCTTGACGCCGAATTCGCCCATCTCGGTCTCGCACCAGGTCGACCGGCCGTGCCCGTCATGCAGGTCAAGCCCGTGCTCCGCGGCCTCCTGCCGCAGCAAACCGTCAAGCAGGGCGAAATCGGTGCCGGTCAGCATCGCTTCGGACTGAAACTCGGGCGGAGTCGTCAGGCGCATCCGGCCACCTCTCGTTGTCGTGCCGAAAATGCCGCGCGCCGATCCACCGGACAATCGGAAATCGCGCGGCACCTTCCGCTTTCACCGTTTCCCAAATACCCATCTCGACATGGCGGACAGGCGCAAGGCCAGCAGATCAGGCGCTCTCTGCGATCAGCTTCGCCGCCGCCGCGATCCCGCCCGGACCATGGGGAATGCCAAGCGCGTCCATACCCGCTTCGATCACCGCAAGCGTGCCCAGCAGCTGATGGGCGCTCACATGGCCCATGTGGGCGATGCGCAATCCGGCCTCGGGATCCGCCGCACCAAGGCCCACGCCCAGCGTCAGCCCGGCCTTTTCCTGCGCCCAGCCACGCAGCGCCGTCGCCCGCGGAATGGTCGCCGCCGTCACCGAGCGCGCCCGCCCGGCAGGCTCGGCCACCACGGCCGAGATGCCGCTGCCGCCCTTGCCCCAGGCGTCAAGCGCGGCCCAGGTCGCGCGGGCCAGCGCCTCGTGCCGCGCCCATGCGACGGGCAGCGTCTCCTCGTCCAGCAGCAGACTCAACGCCTCGTTCATGCCGAAGATGTGCTGGACCGGCGGCGTGCCGCCCCAGAATTGCCACAGCTCCGCCGCCTCGATCCGCGGCGCCCAGTTCCAATAGGGCGTGATCAGGTCGGTCGGCCCCATCGCCCGCAGCCGGTCGGAAAGCCACAGCAGCGCCAGACCCGGCGGCAGCATCAGGCCCTTCTGGCTGGCCGAGACCAGCAGGTCGACGCCCCATTCGTCCATCAGCATCGGCTCGCATCCAAGCGCGGCGATGGCATCGACCGCGAAGAAGGCTGGGTGATCGCCGATCGCCTGCCGCAGCGCCGGAATGTCGGCGCGGGCCGAGCTTGCGGTATCGACCTGACAGACCAGCACCGCCTTGATCTCATGCCCCTTATCAGCGGCCAGCCGTTCGGCAAGGCGGGCGGGATCGGGCGGGCAAAGCCCGAAATCCAGCGTCTCGACCCGGATGCCAAGCGCCCCGGCGGTCTGCGCCCAGCCGCGCCCGAAATGGCCCGAGGTCAGCACCAGCGCCAGATCGCCCCGATTGAACAGGTTCACATTCGCGGCTTCCCAGCCGGCATGGCCGTTCCCGATATAGGGCGCGCAATGGGCCGAGGTACCGGCCAGCCGCTTCAGCCCGGCGATCATCGCGCGGTTCTCGGCCGCGAGGTCGGGACCGTAGATATCGGGCGAGGGACGGTGCATGGCGCGCAGCACGCGATCGGGAACAGGCGAGGGGCCGGGGATGGCGACGACCGGGCGGCCCTGTGCAAAGCTCATTTCGGGAAGGCCTCTACAAGGTGAATCCGCAATCGGTAGGCCGGCGCGGCGGCAAGGTCAACGCCCGGCCGGGTTGCCGCGGGGGGCGTCACGGCTTATGCCTTTGGCGGAACTCGATCGCGGGAAGCACGGATGGCAGACAGATTACAGATCAGGGCCAATCTCTTCGCGCGGATGTGGCGGGACTACCTGCATCCCTATTGGGCGCGGATCGCGCTGGCACTGTTCTTCCTTATCCTCGAGGGCTCGACGCTGGGTCTGCTCAGCTGGATGCTGAAGCCGCTTTTCGACCGCGTCTTCGTCGGCGGCGAAGCCGATGCGATCTGGTGGGTGGGTGGCGTGATCTTCGGCCTCTTCATGCTCCGGGCCGCGACCTTCGTGATCAACCGCAGCCTGATGACCTCGGTTTCGCTGGCGGTCTCGACCCGGATGCAGACCGATCTGCTGCGCCATGTGATGACCCTCGACGGCGGCTTCTTCCAGAAGAACCCGCCCGGCGCAATGATCGAACGGGTGCAGGGCGATTCGATCGCGGTGCAGGGCGTCTGGTCCACCTTCATCTCGGGCATGGGGCGCGACATCGTCTCGCTCGTCTCGCTCTTCGGGGTTGCGATTGCGGTCGATCCGCAATGGACGCTGGCCGCGCTGATCGGCGCGCCGCTGCTGATCGTGCCGATGGTGCTGGTCCAACGCTATATCCGCCGCAAGATGCGCCAGAACCGCCAGATTGCCAGCCAGCGCGCGACGCGCCTTGACGAGGTGCTGCACGGCATCAACGCGGTCAAGCTGAACCGGATGGAGGATTATCAGGCCGGCCGCTTCGCCCAGATCGTCGGCCGCATCCGCAGCGGCCAGATCAAGATGTCGGCGATCGGGGCCACGGTCCCCGCGCTGGTCGACATCGTGACCGGCATCGGCTTCATGGGCGTCCTCTGGCTCGGCGGGGCCGAGGTCATGTCGGGCGAGCGCACGGTCGGCGACTTCATGTCCTTCTTCACCGCCATGGCGCTGGCCTTCCAGCCGCTACGCCGCCTTGGCAGTCTTGCCGGGACATGGCAGACGGCGGCTGCCAGCCTTGAGCGCATCTATGAGATCCTTGACATGCGGCCCTCGATCACCTCGGGTCCGCGCCGCGAGCCGCCGCCGGACACCACCATCATCCTTGACGATGTGCGCCTTTCCTATGACGGCTATCCGGTCCTGAACGGCCTCAGCTTCACTGCGAAGGCCGGCCAGACGACCGCACTTGTCGGGCCTTCGGGCGCGGGCAAGTCCACTGTGTTCAATCTGCTGACGCGCATGGTCGATCCCGCCTCGGGGTCGATCACGCTGGGGGGCGTGCCGCTGGCCGAGTTCGACCTGGCCACCCTGCGCGACCAGTTCTCGACCGTCAGCCAGGATGCGGCGCTGTTCGACGAGACGCTGCGCGAGAACATCCTGCTGGGCCATCCCGAGGACGAGGCGCGGCTGCGCGGCGCGATCGAGGCCGCGCATGTCGCGGATTTCACCGATCCTTTGCCGCAGGGCCTCGACACGCCGGCCGGGCCGCGGGGTTCCGCGCTGTCCGGGGGCCAGCGCCAACGCGTCGCCATCGCCCGCGCGGTCCTGCGCAATGCGCCGATCCTGCTTTTGGACGAGGCGACGAGCGCGCTTGACGCGCAAAGCGAGCTGCTGGTCCAGCAGGCATTGGACGAGCTGTCGCAGGACCGGACCACGCTGGTCATCGCCCACCGCCTCTCGACCATCCGCCGCGCTGACAAGATCGTCGTGCTGGAGGCGGGACGGGTTGTCGAGGAAGGCAGCCATGACCAACTGATGGAAAAGGGCGGCGCCTATGCGGCGCTGGTCAAACTGCAATTCGGAGAGAAGTGATGCGGCGGATCCTGGCGGTTACGGGGGCGGATCGGGTCGAATTCCTGCAAGGGCTGGTGACCAACAAGGTCGGCGATGTGCCCTGCTGGGCGGCGCTGCTGACGCCGCAGGGCAAGTATCTGGCCGACTTCCTGGTCATCCCGATGGGTGAGCGGCTGCTCATCGACGTCGATGACCGGCTGGCGGATGATCTGACGCGCAGGCTTTCGATGTACAAGCTGCGCTCGGCGGTCGCGATCGAGGCCACCGACCTTCAGGTCACGCGCGGGGTTGGCGACATGCCTGACGCGGCCATTGCCGATCCGCGCCACGAGGCGCTTGGCTGGCGGCTCTATGGCAGCGCCGAGGGCGATGACGGCACCGATTTCGACGCGATCCGGGTCGAGCATTGCATCCCCGAGTCGCTGATCGAGCTGATCCCGAACGAGACCTTCATCCTCGAGGCCGGGTTCGAGCGCCTGCATGGCGTCGATTTCCGCAAGGGCTGCTATGTCGGGCAGGAGGTCACGGCGCGGATGAAGCACAAGACCGAGCTGCGCAAGGGCCTGATCACCGTCGGAATCGAGGGCGAGGCCCCGGTCGGCACGCCGATCCTGATGGCGGATGGGCGCGAGGCCGGGACGCTCTTTACCCAGTCTGGCGGGAAGGCCATCGCCCATATGCGCTTCGACCGCATGGGCGAGGGGCTGACGGCGGGGGACGCCCGCATCCTCGCGTGAGCGCGGGGGGACGCATCCGCCGCATCGTCCATGTCGACATGGACGCCTTCTTCGCGTCCGTCGAACAGCGCGACAATCCCGAATTGCGGGGAAAACCGGTCGCCGTGGGCGGCATCCAGCGCGGTGTCGTCGCTGCCGCGAGCTACGAGGCGCGGCGCTTCGGCGTGCGCTCGGCCATGCCCTCGATGCGGGCGAAACGGTTGTGCCCCGACCTGATTTTCGTCAAGCCCCGCTTCGAGGTCTATCGCACCGTCAGCCAGCAGATCCGCGCCATCTTTGCCGATTATACCCCGCTGATCGAACCCCTATCGCTGGACGAGGCCTATCTGGACCTGACCGATCATCTGGAGGGGCGGACCGCGACCCGGATCGCGCAGGAGATCCGCGCCCGCATCCGCGAGGCGACCGGGCTGACCGCCTCGGCCGGGGTCAGCTACAACAAGTTCCTCGCAAAGCTCGCCTCGGACCAGCGAAAGCCGGACGGGCTTTTCGTCATCCCGCCCGAGGCGGGGGCGGCTTTCGTCCAGTCGCTGCCGATCGGCCGCTTTCACGGCGTCGGCCCCGCCACCGCGGCGCGGATGGAGGCGCATGGCATCCTGACCGGCGCTGATCTGGCGCGGCAGAGCCTTGAGTTCCTGACCGGGCGTTTCGGGAAGTCGGGAACATATTACTGGAACATCGCGCGCGGGATCGACCACCGCGAGGTGAAGCCGGACCGGATCAGGAAGTCGATCGGGGCCGAGAACACCTTCTTCGACGACCTGCGCGACCTTGCCGCCGCCCATGCCGAGCTTGCGCCGCTGGCCGACAAGGTCTGGCGGCACGCGACGTCGGCCCGGCGGGCGGGGCGGACGGTTACGCTGAAGGTGAAATACGGCGATTTCCGCCAGATCACGCGGGCGAAATCGCTGCCCGCGCCGGTCGAGAGCCGGGACCAGATGCTGGCGATTGCCTGCGAACTCCTCGCCCCGGTCTTCGCCGATCCGCGCGGGGTCAGGCTGCTCGGGATCACGCTTTCCGCGCTGGAGGAGGCGGGGGCGGTGGCCGCCCCGCGCCAGCTTGGCCTGTTCGATCAGGCGTAAAGGTTGGTCGCGCCGACCCTTTCGTGGATGCTGTTCACCGTCGCCTTGTCGAGGCCAAGCGCGGTCGCCAGCGAATGCAGGTATTCCGCCTCCTTGCGATTGTCGAAATCAATGGCCATTACCGACATCAGGTAAAGCTGGGGCGCGACCTCGGGCGGGACTTCGCGGGCAAGGGCGGCGGCATCGACGGGCGCCGCCATCTGGGCGCGGATGAACTTGCGCTCCTCGTCGTCAAGCTCTCCGAATTCCTTCATCAGGCGCTGCTGCTCGACCTCGTCGATCTCGCCATCCGATTTCGCGGCCTGGATCATCGCCTTCAGCATCAGCCCGGCAAGGGCGTTCTGTTCAGGCGTGGGCGCGACCTCGGGCTCGTTGCCGCTGGCGAGCGTCTGGTTGAAGATATCGCCGAAGCTGGTGTCGTTGCTGGGCTGCGAACCCTTTTGCGCAAGGCCCTCGGCCGGAGTGCCGGCGCGCGCTTGGCCGCCGCCGCCCAGAAGGTCGCCGAGGATGCCGCCGAGGCCGCCTGCCGCAGCGCCCCCGGCGAGGATGCCGCCCAGACCGCCGCCCGAACCCGAACCGGCAGTGGTCGCGCCGCCGCGCCCGCGCGTCAGGTCGTCAAGGATCCCGCCAAGCCCGCCCGAGGGCGAGCGCGCGCCGCCATAGGGCGTCCCGCCCCCGGCGGATGGCGTGCCGCGCCCGCTGAGAACCTGGCCCAGGATGTCGCCAAGGCCGCCCGAACCCGCTTGGCGGGTGCCGGCATGTTGGGTGTTGTTGCCGAGCAGGTCGTCGAGGATGCTGCCGGATTGCGGCTGCCGGCCGTGCGCGCCGCCCGCGCCCGCGGTCTGGCTGCTGCGCGCCTGAGCGTTCTTCATCATGGTCCCGATGCCCTTGGCCAGCATGACGCCGGCCGCAACGCGGGCTAGTGACTTCATCAGACTCATCTGGTCCTCCGCCATGAAATCGCACCCGCCGGAAGGGCGGGCGACCTTCCCTGCCACAAGTGCCGTGGGGTCTTTCTGGTTCCGTCGAATGTCGCGGCGTATCGCGCGCATGGGACGGCCCGCCTGCCCTTGATTTTTCCCCCATGCAAATATAAGTCGCGGCGGATGTTTCACGGTGGGGGCTGTCGCGCGGGTGGCCCTCTCGCATAGGAGGCCATGATGGCAAAGGCAAAGTTTGAACGTACGAAACCGCACGTCAACATCGGGACCATTGGTCACGTTGACCACGGCAAGACGACTCTGACGGCTGCGATCACCAAGTATTTTGGTGAATTCAAGGCCTATGACCAGATCGATGGT
>NZ_DATMFA010000008.1:0-2272 GCF_035556475.1 Paracoccus sp. (in: a-proteobacteria)
CCGAGAGCGAGACGGTGCGCAGGATCAGCGCCGGCAGTTGCGCGGGCTTCAACTCGCGATAGACGAAGACGCCGACCAGAAGGCCATAGAAGGCCGAGACCGCCGCCGCCTCGGTCGGGGTGAAGGCCCCGCCAAGGATGCCGCCAAGGATCAGGAACGGCATCCCCGCGGCAGGCAATGCGGCCCAGCCGGTCTTCAGCAGCCGCGGCATGGTGAAGGGTTCGGTCTCGCGATAGGTCTCGCCGCCCTTCCGGGCAAAGATATAGGCCGTAACCATCAGCAGCAGGATACACAGGAAGCCCGGCACGATCCCCGCGATGAACAATGCCCCGATCGAGACATTCGAGACGACGGCCATGATCACCATGGTCAGGCTGGGCGGGATCACCTGCGCCAGCGACCCCGCGCAAGCGATCAGCGCCGCGCCGAAATCGACGTCATAGCGGCGGCGGCGCAACTGCGGCTGCATGATCGCCGAGATGGCGGCCGTGTCGGCCGAGCCGGAGCCAGAGATCGCGGCAAGCCCCGCCGCCGCCACACAGGAGACCTGATAGAGGCTGCCGACGATCCAGCCGATCAGCGCCGAGGCAAAGGCGACGATCCGGCGCGAGATGCCGCCCGCATCCATGATCACCCCAGCAAAAACGAAGAACGGAATCGCCATCAGGGTGAAGGTGTTCAGCCCGGCAAAGACCCTCTGGCTGACGATGGCAACGGGAACATCGGTCGTGGTCAGCAGCGTCAGCACGGCCGAGGCGCCAAGGACGAAGACGACCGGGACGCCCAAAGCGAGGAAGACCACGAATGCAACTGCGATGATCAGCATCAGACTGCCTCCTCTTCGGTTTCGGGCTTGGGTGGCGGGAAGGGATCGTTCCATCGCTGCACCACCGACAGGACCAGTTCGATGATCATGTAGAGCGCGCCAACGGGCAGGCAGGCATACATGTATTTCATCGGGATCCGAAGCGAGGGCGAGGTCTGGAACTGGCCCATCTTCAGGAGCGGCAGGCTGCCATAGGCCAGCACCACCAGAAACGCGGCCGAGACCAGCGCGATCAGCACTAGCGCGACGCGCGCTCCGACAAGGGACAGCTTCGAGGGCAGGATGTCGATCGCGACATGCTGGCCGCGCGCGAGCGTCACCCCTGCTCCAAGCAGCACCAGCCAGATCTGGCAGAAGGTCGCAATCTCGGCCGCCTGCGAAATCGAGAAGTTGAGGAAATAGCGTCCGGCGACCTGAACCAGCACCGCGACAAGCATGATCGCGAACAGCATGACGACCACCGCTGAGACCGCTGCGCGCAGCATGAGGCACAGACGCTCGATGATTGAAAACATGGGATCTCCCTTCACTGCCCGGCAGATCCAGCCGCCGGGCAAGACTTGTCCGCGATCACTCGACCTTGCCGATCAGCGCGAACAACTCCTTCTGACCATCGGTCGCGAGATAGCCCTGTTTCACGCTCTCGGCGGCATCGCGGAAGGGTTGGATATCGGGACGACTGATATTCACGCCCGCCTTCTCGATATCCGCGACACGGGCCGCATCGCTTTCGCGATAGGTCGCGCGCTGGAAACTGCCGGCCTCCTTGCCCGCCTCGTCCAGTGCGGATTTCACGTCATCGGGCAGGGCCTGATAGGCCGCCTCGCCCATGATCACCGGCGCCACCAGTTCCAGCCAGCCGACCATCGCCCAATCCGGCGCGACCTCGTAGAATTTCTGCGCGTAGAAATTGGTATTGGCCGCCTCGGCCCCGTCGACGACGCCGGTTTCAAGCGCACCGTAAAGCTCGGTATAGGCCAAGGGGGTCGGGTTCGCGCCGAAGGCCTTGAACGTGTCGACATGGGCCGGGTTCTGCATGGTGCGGATCTTGAGGCCGTCGAGATCCGACATCTCCTCGATCGGTTTCTTCGTCATGATGTGACGCGTGCCCGCCGAGAAGAAGGTGATCAGGTGAAAGCCCTGCGACTTCAGCACCTCCTGGACGTCGGCTATCACCGCCGGATCCTCAAGCGCGCGGTCCATCTGCTCGGCATCCCTGAACAGGAACGGCAGGCTGAAAACCGAGAGGTCGGGAACGAAATTCGCCAATGTCTCGTTCGCGGTCACCGCAATGTCGACGGTGCCGATCTGGGTGCCCTGGATGCTCTCCATCTCATCGCCGAGGGTGGCGTTGTCAAAGACCTGGATGGTGGCCTTGCCGCCGGTCTTTTCGCCGATCAACTCACCCATCTTGCGCATCCCGACACCATAGGGCTCGACTGCGTT
>NZ_DATMFA010000009.1:0-1929 GCF_035556475.1 Paracoccus sp. (in: a-proteobacteria)
CGGCTCGGCTCTCCGTGGCGGGCTCGAGGTGGCGCTGGGTTGCCGTTTCCGCGTTGCTGCGCCCGACGCCTCACTGGGCCTGCCGGAAGTCACGCTGGGTATTGTTCCCGGCGCTGGCGGCACGGTTCGCACCCCGCGCGTGGTGGGGTTTCCGGCGGCGGTCGACCTCGTCACTTCGGGAAAACCGCTGCGCGCGGGCGCGGCGCAAGCTGCCGGATTGATCGACGCCGTCCTTGCCGGGGATCTGCGCATGGCGGCGATCGCATTTGCCCGGGATGCTTTGAATGCCCCCCTTCCCCTGCCTGCGTCCCGGCGCCCCCTCGCCTCGCCCGACGCGGCCTTCTGGACCGCGCATGAGGCGGCGCTGACCAAAATGGCCAAGGGAGCGATCGCCCCCCTCAGGGCATTGGCCTGCCTGAGGACGGCGGCAGACGCACCGTTTGCGGAAGCCATGGCCTTCGAGCGCCAGACCTTTCTGGACCTGCGCGCCTCGGAACAGGCGGCCGCGCTGCGCCATGTCTTCTTCGCCGAGCGCGCCGCACCCAGACCTGCGGCGCTGCGCAACGCCGAACCTCTGCCGCTGCGCAGCGTCGGCGTCATAGGCGGGGGCACCATGGGCGCCGGCATCATCGCCGCGCTGCGTCAGGCGGGCCTCCCCGTCACCCTGATCGAACGCGATGACGAGGCCGTTACACGCGGGCTGGCCAATGTCTCGGGCATTTTTGCCGGCGGAGTAAAGCGCGGCAAGCTGACCGAAGACCGCGCCGCCGCGTTGATCGCGGGCGTGACCGGCGCGACCGATTACGCGGCGCTTTCCGATGCCGATCTTGTCATCGAGGCCGTGTTCGAGGACATCTCGGTCAAGCGCGCGGTTTTCGATCAGCTCGGCAAGGTCTGCCGGCCCGACGCGGTCCTCGCCACGAACACATCCTATCTCGATCCGCGAATGCTTGCCCCCGGGTTGCCGGCACCGGAGCGTTTCATCGGTCTGCACTTCTTCAGCCCGGCCAATGTGATGAAACTGCTGGAAATCATCCCGGTGCCGGAAACCTCGGCGCGCACCCTGGCCACGGGGTTTGCTCTCGCGCGCCTTCTGGGGAAGGTGCCGGTGCAATCGGGGATCTGCGAAGGCTTCATCGGCAACCGCATCCTGAAACGCTATCGCGCCGCAGCCGAGGCGCTTGTCCGCCAAGGCGTCGACATTGCCGAGATCGACGCCGCGATGCGCGGCTATGGCTTTGCGATGGGCCCGTTCGAGGCTCAGGATCTGGGAGGGCTCGACATCGCCTTTCTTCAGCGCGAAGGCGCGCGAAGCGCAGGGCAGGATGTGCCGGAAACGCTGGGCGATGTGCTGGTGCGCGCCGGTCGCAAAGGGCAGAAGACCGGCGGCGGCTGGTATGATTACGCGCCCGGCGACCGCAAGCCGCGCGTGTCCGAGGCCGTGGCACACCTCCTCGCCGGACAGATCACGGTTGGCCCGTCAATGACCCGCGCCGAGATCGCCCGAACGTTGGTCGGCGAAATGGCAGGCGAGGGTCAGGCCATTCTCGACGAAGGCATTGCCGGCAAGCCCGCCGATATCGATCTGGTCGAAATCCACGGCTATGGTTTCCCCCGCTGGCGCGGCGGCCCGATGTTCGCCGTGGCGCGGGACTGATTTCCGGGTCGCATAAGGTGCCGCCGCGCGGCCGCGCCCTTTCCACCATCACAGTTGACATTGCGCGGCTCGCCGCACCGACAAGGTAGATCCATTCCATGCCCGAAGTTTTCATCTGCGACTATATCCGTACCCCCATCGGCCGCTTTGGCGGCGCTTTGTCCTCGGTCCGGGCCGATGATCTGGGCGCGATCCCGCTGAAGGCGCTGATGGCGCGGAACGCCTCGGTCGACTGGGCCGCGGTCGATGACGTGATCTATGGCTGCGCCAAT
>NZ_DATMFA010000010.1:0-41988 GCF_035556475.1 Paracoccus sp. (in: a-proteobacteria)
GTCCCGTCCGCGCCTCCGCGATGCAGGCGTCATCGTCGACCGGCATGGCGGCAGCGGCGTCGCAAAGTTGCAGATAAAGGATCACCTCCGGCGGCAGCGCGGCCACCTGCTCGGGCGACCCGCCCGAGCGCGACAGGTGCAGCGCATCCAGCAGGATGCCGACATTCCCGGCCCCCGAGAGCCGCGCCAGTTCGGCCGCGTTCTGGATGGTGGCAGCGGAACGCCAGCGCATGAACTCGATCGCCATGCTGATGCCATGCCCGGCCGCGATCTCGGCGATGCGGGCAAGGTTCTCGGCCGCGCGGCTGCGGTCGGGATCCTCGGACGTGATCTGCATCAAGGGCATCGACAGCTCTGCCGCCGTCTCGATCACCGGGGTCCATTCGCGCACATCGGTTTCGGGTGTCAGGGTAAAGACCTCGCCATCCAGAAAATCCACGCCCAGATCGGCGGCCAGCATCTTGAGATCGCCGATCAGCGCCCTGTCGCCGACGATCGGATGGGCCAGTTCCAGCCCATGCGGCGCGATCAGCCGCAATCCGGCCGAATCATAGCCCGCTGCGGCGGCGGCACGGACATGATCCAGCGGCGGGCAGCCCTGCACGGTCAGGTAGGCCAGCGAAAGTCGGTGATTTCCGAACATCTCCAACCCCCTCAATAGGTCGCGCGCCCGCCCGAGACGTCAAAGACGGCCCCGGTCGAGAAGGAACATTCCTCGGAGGCGAGCCAGGCCACCAGCGCCGCCACCTCGTCGGCGCGGCCCAGCCGGCCGACCGGGATCTTGGATGTGACATAGGCCCGGAACTCGGGCGTCAACTGCTGCATCATCTCGGTTTCGATCGCGGCGGGGGCGACGCAATTCACCCGGATGTCGGTCGTCGCCAACTCGCGGCCCACGGATTTCGTCAACCCGATCACCCCGGCCTTCGAGGCGGAATAGGCAACGGCATTGGGATTGCCTTCCTTGCCGGCGATCGAAGCGATGTTGATGATCCGGCCATAGCCGGTTTTCAGCATCTCGCGCACCGCCGCCTGGCAGCAATGGAACACCCCGGTCAGGTTCAGCCCGATAACGAAATCCCAGCCCTCCAGCGGGTATTCGGCGAATGGCGCAAGCGGCCCGTTATGGCCGGCGCTAGCGACGAGGATGCCGAGCGGGCCCATCTCGGCGACGACGCGGGAGGTTGCGGCCTGCACGGCCTCGCGGTCGGTCACGTCCACCGCATAGCCGCGCGCTCCGGGCAGTTCGGCCGCTGCTTCTTCGGCGCGCCCGGCATCCAGATCCCAGATCGCGACCTTGTGGCCCTGCTCGGCAAGCCGGCGGGCGATGGGCAAGCCAAGGCCTCCAGCCCCTCCGGTCACGATCGCGACGCGCGGCGTCTCGTGTCTGTGCATGAATTTTCCCTCCCTCGGGTCGTTCGCGGCTCATCATCCTTGACAAGCCGTCTAACTAACATCCTAGTAGCCTAAGTGGCGCGCGACGGGACCGCCTGTCAAGCGTGACCTGAGGAGGAGAGCGAATGGCACTGAAGGGGGGCGCGTTCCTGGCGATCTGGCATGACATCGCCGAAGGAGCGCATGAGAACTACATCGAATGGCACACGCGCGAGCATATGCCCGAACGGCTGTCGATCCCCGGTTTTCGCACCGGCAAGCGCCTGCATGATCCCGAGGCGGGGCGATATGTCTTTGGCACGATCTATGCCGGGGATGATGTCGAGGTGTTCCGCTCGCCCGACTATCTCGAGCGGTTGAACAATCCGACGCGCTGGACGGCCGAGGTCGCGCCCAGTTTCCAGAATTTCCTGCGCATCGCCTGCCGCCGCGTCGCCCATGCGGGCCGGGGTGATGGCGGCGCGATGGCGACCATCCGCTTTGCCTTCGCGGGGGACGCGCCCGAGGCGGCGCTGGAAAGCGGCGGACAGGCGCTGGTCGATGCGGTGCTGGCCCTGCCGGGCGTGGCCGCCGTGCATCTGGGCCTTGCCCGCTCCGAGGTTTCGGCCGTCCGCACGCGCGAGACCGAGATCCGCGCCGCGATGGCCGAGCCGGGCTTTGACGCGGTGCTGCTGGTCGAGGGATCGTCCCGGCCCGGCCTTGACGCCGCGCTTGACCGCGCGCGGGGGCTGGCGCTCGCGACCGGCGCGCTGGCGGGGGGCGAGGTCAATCTTTACGACGTGGCCTTCACCCTGACGTCGGAAGACATGGCGGGCGCGGCATGAGCCGGGTTCTGATCACCGGCGGCGCCGGGTTTCTCGGCGGCTGGATCCTGCGCGAACTGGCGGGGCAGGGCCATGTCATCCGCGTCTTCGACCGCTCGACCGACCGGCGCATCCTGCGCGAGATCGCGGGGGCCGAGGCCGAGCGCGTGGAATGGGTGCAGGGCGACATCACAGACGGGGCGGCCCTGCGCGAGGCCGCGCGGGACTGCGACACCATCATCCACCTTGCCGCGTTGTTGACGCCCGCTTGCAGGGACAATCCCGTGCTGGGCGCGCAGGTCAACCTGATCGGCACGCTGAACGTGTTTTCCGCCGCCAAGGCACAGGGCATTGCCCGCGTGGTCTATGCCAGCAGCGCCGCCGTCTTTGGTCCCGATGACGGCGCGGTGCCGCATCCGGTCACGCAATATGGCGCCTTCAAGCTGGCCTGCGAGGCCTCGGCCCGCGCCTGGTGGCTGGACGAGGGCATTGCCAGCATCGGTTTTCGCCCCACCGTCGTCTATGGACCGGGGCGTGAGGTCGGGCTGACCGCCGGCCCGACGCTGGCCTGCCGCGAAGCGGTGGCGGGGCGGCCCTATACGATCGGTTACTCGGGGCCGCAGGATCTGGTCTTTGTCGGCGATGTGGCGGCGGCCTTTGCCGCGGCCGCGCTGGCCACATATGAGGGCGCGCATGTCTTTCCGCTGACCGGCGGCACCGCTGACCTGCCCGAGATCGTCGCGGCGATCCGGGCGGAAGTGCCGGATGCCCGCATCGACTTCTCTGGTCCCGAGGTGCCGATGGCGCCTGAGATCCGCCCGGTCTCCTTCGCGCATCTTCTGGGTCCGGCCAGAAGGACGCCGCTGGCCCAGGGCATTGCCCGGACCGTCGCGCATTACCGCGCCATGGCGGAGGGGGTCAGTCCGCCCGCAGATAGCGCAGGATCATCTCTTTGATGGTCGCCAGCCGCGCCTCGACCCGGTCCTCGGCCAGCAATTCGCGGCCGAACAGGACTTCGAGCGTGTGGCGGTTCGAGACATAGGTGAAACCAAGGGCGGAGATCGAGATGTACAGATCCAGCACGTCGATACCGGGGCGGAACACGCCCTGTTCGACACCCCGGTCAAGGATGGTGCCAAGTTGATCCAGGATCGTTCGGTTCAACTCGGTCATGTTCTGCGTCCCCTTCAGATGGGAGGCGCCGTGCAGGTTCTCGGTATTGATCAGCCGGACAAAGCCCGGATGCTCGATGTAATAGCGGAAGGTGAACTCGACCAACCTCGAGATGGCCTCTGCGGGCCGGTCGGGGTCAAGCTCCAGCGCCGCTTCGGCGTTGCGGATGTCGGCATAGATGGCGCGCAGGGCGGCCAGGTAAAGCTCCTCCTTGCTGCCGAAATAGTGGTAGACCATCGCCTTGTTGGTATGCGCCCGATCCGCGATCCGGTCCACACGGGCACCGCCAAGCCCGAAGGTGGAAAACTCCTCGATCGCCGAATCAAGCAGCGCGCGGCGGCGCTTCTCGGGTGCGCGCTCGCCCGGGGAAACCTTGGTTTTTTCTTTCAAATCAATTCTGTCCGTCATGATATGGAACTCGTTTCCTAAGGCGAGAGGGCAGGATGACTGTAGCGTGGACGTTGACATTAACCAACTGGTTGATTAACACGGAGGAGCGAATGGAGGATTCGCCTGACATCACCGCCGCGGGCAGGGAAGCCCGCGCAATATCCCGAACAAAATTGTCAAAACTTCTGGGAGGAAGTATGTCTTTCAAGTTTTCGATCCGGGCCGCCGCGCTCGGGCTGGTGGCGGCGATGGGGCTGGCGGGCTTTGGTTCTGATGCCCGGGCCCAGACGCTGGAAAAGATCAAGGATGCGGGCGTGGTCCGCATCGGCGTCATGGGCGAACAGGCGCCATGGGGTTCGATCGACGCGAGCGGGCAGAATATCGGATATGACGTGGACGTGGCCCGGCTGATCGCCGAGGAACTGGGCGTCAAGGTCGAATTCGTGCCCGGCGCCGTCGCCGCCCGCATCCCGAACCTGCTGACCGGCAAGGTCGATCTGCAGATGGCGGTGATGGGCATGTATCCCGACCGCGCCAAGGTCGTGCAGTTCACCCAGCCTTATGCGGGCCTCAAGATCATCCTGCTGTCCAGCGCCAAGAACAAGATCGAGACGATCGAAGATGCGCGCAGCATGAATATCGGCGTGCCGCGCGGTGCGGCACAGGACACCGCGATCACCAAGCTGCTGGGCGATCTGCCGAATATCCGCCGCTTCGACGATGACAGCTCGACCATGCAGGCGCTGGTCTCCGGTCAGGTCGATGCCATCGGCGGCAACACCACCTACAAGATCAATCTCGACAAGGCCGCTCCGGGTAACGACTATGAACAGAAGGTGGTCTTCCAGGAGCAATGGATGGGCGTCGCAACCAAGCCCGGCGACAAGGAAATCAACGAGTGGCTGAACGCCTTCATCGAGAAGATCAAGGCCGACGGCCGGCTTGAAGCGATCAGCCAGAAATGGCTGGGCGAGCCTCTGCCGCAATTCCCCGCCTCGCTCGAGGGCGTGCCCTTTACCGCCCAGTAAGCGACCGGCCCGCGAGGGACGATGTGACGATGGCAGCCGCGCGGATGCGGCTGCCTGCCGACCGAACATGTGCGAAGGCTTGCAATGAAAAAGATCTATGTCCTGAACGGGCCGAACCTGAACCTGCTCGGCCAGCGCGAACCCGAGATCTATGGTCGCATCACCCTGGACCAGATCCGTGGCTGGTGCGAGGAGGACGCCGCCGAACTGGGGCTGGAGGTGGTCTTCCGCCAGTCGAATTTCGAGGGCGAGATCATCCAGTGGATCCATGAGGCGCGGACGGAAGCTGCCGGGATCGTCATCAATCCGGCCGGATATACCTTCACCTCGATCGCGATCCTCGACGCGCTCAAAACCTTTGACGGACCGAAGATCGAGCTTCACATCTCGAACGTGCATCAGCGCGAGGAGATCTATCACAAATCCCTGGTCTCGCGCACGGCCACGGCGGTCATGGCCGGCTTCGGAGCCTTCGGCTATCGGCTGGCGCTGCGCGCCATGAAGGAGTGGACCGAATGATCCGCATCGCATTGCTGGGCGCGGGGCTGATCGGGCGCGAACATGCCGCGCTGATCCAGGCCCATCCGGGGGTCGAACTGGCCGCGATCTGCGACCCCTCGCCCGAAGGGAAGGCGCTGGCCGGTGATCTGGGCGTGCCGCATTTCGCCGATTACACCGAGGCGCTGGACAGGGCGCGCCCCGATGGCGCGATCATCGCGCTGCCGAACCGCCTGCACGAGCCGGCCGCGCTGGCCTGCATCGAACGCGGCATTGCCTGCCTTGTCGAAAAGCCGGTGGCCGACACGGTGGCTGCGGGCACGCGCATCGCCGAGGCCTCCGAGGCGCGTGGTGTCCCGGTGCTGGTCGGGCATCACCGCCGCCACAGCCCCGACATCCGCGCCGCGAAGAAAAGCATCGCGGCGGGCGAGCTGGGCGATCTGGTCGCGGTGAACGGCATGACGCTGTTCGACAAGCCCGACGCCTATTTCCAGGCCGAATGGCGGCGCCAGCCGGGCGGCGGGCCGCTGCTCATCAACCTGATCCACGACATCGACGCCCTGCGCCATCTGATCGGCGAGATCGAGAGCGTGCGCGCCTTCACCTCATCGGCCACGCGCGGCTTCGTGGTCGAGGATACGGCCAGCATCGCCATCCGCTTCCAGAATGGCGTCCTTGGCAGCTTCGTCATCTCGGACGCGGCGGTCAGCCCCTGGGCCTGGGAATATTGCTCGGGGCAGGCGCTGTATCATCCCGCGCAACCGGGCCCCTGCCTGTTCATCGCGGGGCGCAAGGCGGCGCTTTCGGTCTCGGACATGTATCTGTGGCGTCATGCCGAGCAGGACCAGCACTGGCAGCATCCCCTGCTGCGCGAGCATCGGCCCGGCGACGGATCGCGCACCTATGTCAACCAGCTTGACCATTTCATCGCGGTGATCCGGCGCGAGGCCGAGCCTCTGATCACGGCCCGCGACGGTCTGGCCACCTTGGCCGCGACATTGGCGATCGAAACCGCCGCGCGCGAGGACCGCACCGTCACGCTGGATGAGATGCTGGGGCAGGCCGCGGAAAGGGCGGTGGCATGACCCGGGCGCTGTCGCTCTCCTTCCTGACCTGCCTCGGCGCCCCGCCCGAAGAGGCGGTCAGCGTCGCCGCCGCGACCGGATACGATTTTCTGGGTCTGCGGATGCTGCCCGCGGCTCCGGGCGGGATCGCCTTTCCACTGATGGAAGATGCCAGTCGCCGTCGCGCCCTGCGGCGGCAGATGGAGGACAGCGGGATCGGGATCTTCGATGTCGAGATGATCCGACTGGCCCCGGATTTCCGACCCGACCCCTTCCTGCCCTTCCTCGAGGCTTCCGCCGATCTTGGCGCGCGCGCCATTCTTGTCGCTGGCGATGACCCGGACGAGGGCCGGCTGACCGCGTCTTTCGTCGCGCTATGCGAGGCGGCGGCGCCCTTCGGCCTGACGGCCGATCTGGAATTCATGCCGCAATCGGACCTCGCCGATCTTGCGGCGGCGCTGCGGGTGCTCAATGCTGCGGGCCAGCCCAATCAGGGCGTGATCGTCGACACGCTGCATGTCTCGCGCGCCCGTGTCGCACCCTCGGCCATCGCGGCGATCCCGCGTCAATGGCTGCATTACGGCCAGATCTGCGATGGTCCTGCCGAGATCCCCGCCACGCGCGAGGCGCTGAACTTCGCGGCCCGGCACGAGCGTCTGCTGCCGGGCGACGGTGCCATCGACCTCACCGCGATCTTCGCGGCGCTGCCGCCCGACCTGCCGGTGGCGGTCGAAGTACCCAATGACCGGCAATCGGCGGGTATGACAGCCGAGGCATGGGCCCGGCGCGCGCGTCGCGCGGCGCTGGACGTGCTGGAACCGCAACCCGTGGGCAAGGAGTCCTGAGATGATCAGCAAGACAATCCGCGGCGAAAAGATCCCCGCTTTGGGCTTTGGCACCTTCGAACTGACCGGGCCCGAGGGCGAGGCGGCGATCCGCACCGCCATCGAGATGGGGTATCGCCAGATCGACACCGCCATCCGCTATGGCAACGAACGTGAGGTGGGCCGGGCGATCCGCGCTTCGGGCGTGGCGCGGGACGAGCTTTTCGTGACCACCAAGATCTGGTTCGACAATCTCGCACCCGAGCAGGTCCATGCCCGCGTCGGCGAAAGCCTGGACCGGCTGGGGCTGGAACAGGTCGACCTGCTGTTGGTCCATTGGCCGACGCGCGATGTGCCGCTGGGCGAGACGCTGGCCGCCTTTGCCGAGGAGCGGGCCAACGGTCGCACCCGGCTGATCGGGGTCAGCAACTTCACCGTGGCCCTGCTTGACGAGGCGCTGGATGTCCACAAGGCGGATCTGTTCTGCAACCAGGTCGAATACCACCCCTACCTGTCGCAGGAAAGGCTGCTGACCCGGATGCGCCGCGCCGACATGCTGCTGAACGCCTATCAGCCCATCGCGCGCGGCAAGGTCTTCCAGTCCGACCTGCTGAAGGCGATCGGGGCGAAATACGGCAAATCCGCGGGACAGGTCACGCTGCGCTGGCTGGTCCAGCAGGATCATGTCGGCGCGATCCCGCGTTCCTCCCGGCCCGAAAACATGCGCGCCAATCTGGAGATCTTCGATTTCGAACTGGAGGAGGAGGACATGCGCGCCATCCACGGGCTTGCGCGGGGCGAGAGGTTCTCGCGCTTCGATTGGGAGCCGGAATGGGACACGTAATCCGTCAGACCGCAGAGGGAGGGGCAGATGACACTTGATTTCAGCGTGGTGGCGAATGCCTGGCAAGCCCTGCTTTACGGGGTCATGGGCACGATGCTGCTGGCGGTGTTCGGCATGGCGCTCGCGATGATCATCGGCGTGCTGGGCGTGGCGATCCTGCGCGCCCAGATGCGGGTTCCCAGCTTTCTGGTGACCGCCTTTGTCGAGATCATCCGCAATACCCCGTTCCTCGTGCAGATCTATTTCATCTTCTTCGCCCTGCCGCTGGCCGGCATCCGCCTGAACCCCACCATCACCGCAATCCTTGCGCTGGGGCTGAACGGCGGCGCCTACGCCATCGAAATCATCCGGGGCGGTGTGGAAAGCATCTCGAAGGGGCAGACCGAGGCCGGGCTGGCGCTGGGTTTGCACCGGGGTGAAGTGTTTCGCCTGATCGTGCTGAAACCGGCGCTGAAGGCGATCTATCCCTCGCTCTCCAGCCAATTCATCCTGCTGACGCTGACCACGGCGATCTGCACCTCGATCTCGGCCTATGAGCTTACCTCGGTCGGCCAGCGCATCGAGGCCGAGACCTTCCGCAGCTTCGAGGTCTATTTCACGCTCACCATGATCTATCTGGTGATCTCGCTGATCACGATGTGGGCGCTGGCGGCCATCGGCAAGCGTGCTTTCAACTATCCCGACCGCTGAGGAGGACGACATGGGAATGCAAGAGCTTACCTATCTTCTCCAGGGTCTTGGCTGGACGCTGATCCTGACGGCCATGGGTTTTCTGGGCGGGATCGTCTTTGGCGTCGTTGTCGCGCTGATGCGGGTGTCGTCGCGGCCATGGCTGCGCTATCCGGCCATTGCCTGGATCGGGCTGTTCCAGGGCACGCCGCTGCTGATGCAGCTTTTCGTGGCCTATTTCGGTCTGCCGCTGTTGGGCTTCGACGTGCCGGCCTGGGCGGCGGTCGGCTTCGCGCTGACCGCGCATGCCTCGGCCTTTCTGGGCGAGATCTGGCGCGGGGCCATCCAGGCTGTGCCGAAAGGCCAGACCGAGGCGGCAAACGCGCTTGGCCTGCATGCGCGCAGCCGGATGTTCGACGTGATCGTGCCGCAGGCCTTCAAGCTGTCGCTGCCGGCCACCGTGGGCTTCCTCGTCCAGCTTCTCAAGGGCACGTCACTGGCCGCCATCGTCGGCTTCATCGAGTTGGCGCGGGCCGGGGTGATCGTCTCGAACCAGATCTACAAGCCGCTGGTCGTCTTCGGCGTCGTCGGCGTCATGTACTTTGTCATATGCTGGCCGCTTTCGCTTTATGGCCGCTACCTCGAGCGTCGCATGTCGGCCGGCGTCTCGAAATAAGGGAGGATTCAGATGGAGCAGTCTCAGCAGGGCGGCGCCCCGATGATCGAGATGCGCAAGGTCGAGAAATGGTATGGCGACTTCCATGCGCTGAAATCCGTGGACCTGACCGTCAGGAAGGGCGAAAAGATCGTCCTGTGCGGGCCATCCGGTTCGGGCAAGTCGACCCTGATCCGATGCATCAACCACCTCGAAACCATTCAGGACGGTGAGATTGTCGTCTCGGGTCATCGCCTGAATGACAGCCAGAAGGCCGTCGATGCGGTCCGGCGCGAGGTGGGCATGGTCTTTCAGCAGTTCAACCTGTTCCCGCACAAGACCGTGCTGGAGAACTGCATTCTGGCCCCCATGCGGGTGCGCAAGCTGTCGCGCGCCGATGCCGAGGCCACGGCGCGGCGCTATCTGGACCGGGTGCGGATCGGCAATCAGGCCGACAAATATCCCGCGCAGCTTTCCGGCGGGCAGCAGCAGCGGGTCGCCATCGCGCGGGCGCTCTGCATGGAGCCGAAGGCGATGCTCTTTGACGAACCCACCTCGGCGCTCGACCCCGAGATGGTCAAGGAGGTGCTGGATACCATGATCGGTCTGGCCCGCGACGGCATGACGATGATCTGCGTCACGCATGAGATGGGCTTCGCCCGGCAGGTCGCGGATCGGGTGATCTTCATGGCCGATGGCGAGATCGTCGAGGAGAACGACCCCGACACCTTCTTCCGCAATCCCCAGCACGAGCGCAGCCGCGCCTTTCTGGGCGAGATCCTGGCGCATCACTGAAACGACAGACGCATCGGCCAACAGGGCCGGTGCGCCTCAAGCCCGTCGCGGCCATCGTCATTCCGTCTTGGTATCCGCGCCGCCCCGGATCAAATGCTCGCGGAGTTTCCCCGAGATCCAGTCGACGATGAAGACCATGACAATGATGAGGATGATGATCGACCATGCCTCGTCCCAGCGAAAGGCCTTGATCCGGTCCGACAGCAGGAAGCCGATGCCACCCGCCCCGACGATGCCAAGGATGGTCCCCGAGCGCACGTTCGACTCGAAGTTGTAAAGGGTGATCGACATCAGCACCGGCACCACCTGCGGCAATACGCCGAAACGGATGGATTGCGGGCGCGAGCCGCCGGCGGCGGTAACACCCTCGACCGGTTTTTTCGAGATATTCTCGATCGCCTCGGCGTAAAGCTTGGCAAGGACGCCGATTTCACCCACCGCGATGGCAAGAACCCCCGCCAGCGGGCCAAGGCCGAAGGCGCGGATGAAGATCAGGGCAAGAATCAGCGTCTCGAACGAGCGGATCACGTCAAAGCCGCGCCGGATGCCAAAGCGCAAAAGTGGCAGCCGGTTGATGTTGCCCGCGCCAAGAAAGGACAGGGGCAGCGCCACCATCGCGCCAAGGATCGTCCCGAGGAAGGCGATGGAAAGCGTCTCGCCGAGGTCCCGGGCAATCTCGCCCAGCTCGCGCAGGTCGAAGCCGACATGGGGCGGCAACATGAAGGACAGCACCTCGCCCAGCCGTCCGAAGCCTTGCCAGAGCCTGAGCGGCGTCGCGTCGAAATCCCACAGGCACCACAGGAACAGCGCGGCGGGCAGGGCCAGCGCCAATGCGCGGCGGCGGCGGGTCGCGGGATCGGGACCGAAGGCCGCGGGATGGGCTTTGCGCAGGGCGGCGATGGTTTTCTCGTCCGGTATGTGGGGATGCTGCATCAGATCGCCTCCAGCCCGATGATGCGGTGGCGCAGCTTTTCCGAGGCCCAGTCGATCAGAAAGACCGTGGCCAGGATGATGAGGAAAAGCGCAGAAAGGTCGGTATATTCCTGCAGGCTGACGGCAGTGCGCAGCTCCTCGCCCAGCCCGCCCGCGCCGACATAGCCGATGATCGAGGACGAGCGGACATTTATCTCGAAGCGCAGCAGCGTGTAGCTGAGCGTATTGGGCAGGACTTGTGGCACGACACCATAGCGGATCTGGTCGAACCATGTGCCGCCCGCGGCGCGCACGCCCTCGACCGGGCGCATGTCGATATTCTCGTTCGCTTCCGAATAGAGCTTGCCCAGCGATCCGGTGCTGTGGAGCGCGATGGCCATGACCCCGGCCAGCGGCCCGATGCCGAAGCAAAAGACGAAGATCAGCGCGAAGACGATCTCGGGGACGGTGCGGGCGATTTCCAGATAGCGTCGGGTCAGCCACCGCACCCAGCCGGAGGGCGCGAGGTTGCGGGCGGCCGGAAAGGACAGGATGAACCCGCCCGCCACGCCCAGCACCGTCGCCATGAAGGCGATCAGCACGGTCTCCAGCAGCAGCTCCGCCCAGATCTGCCAGCGCCAGAACCAGTGCTGCAGATCCTGCGGCAGGGTCGACAGGCCAAGCTGGGGAATGGTCTTTTCGACATAGTCGCCGAGGCGGGGCAGGCCCGCGCCCAGCAGCCAGCGCTCGCCCCGGCTGCCATCGGGTAGGGTGACCTGCGTTACCTGAAAGAAGTTCGCAAGCTTGGCGGTCAGGGCAAGAGCCGCCAGCAAAAGCAGCGCCGTGATCCAGAACTGCCGTCGCTGGCGTCTGCGATGCAGGTCGAAGGCGCGCTGGAAGCTGGCGAGGCTTGCGGGGGGTGCATTCGCGCTCATGGGGCTATCCTGAAAATGGATACGCCGCCCGCATGGCGCGGGCGGCGCGGGACGGCTCAACTGCGGCGCTGTGCCTTCAGCCAGTCGCGCATGTCGATGATCCACTGATAGCGGGAATGGTCGACCTCGATATAACCTTCGGCGACCGAGGTATCGCCGCCGGTGATTGCCTTGAAGGCGGCAGGGTCGGCCTCGGGCGCGGCCAGATAGGCGGCCCGGATCGCGTCGATCAGATCGGCGGGCAGGTTCGACCGCGCCGTCACCGGACCGTTGGTGATCTCGGGCGAGGTCCAAATCGTGCAGACCGCGCCCGCCTCGATCATGCCCTTGGTGACCATGCGCTGCGGAATGCCGTCCTTGCCCTCGAGATCCGAGATATAGGTGGCGGCGGCGTCGAACTGACCTGCGACGACGCCCTGCACGCCCGCCTCGTGGCTGCCCGAGAAGGGCGTGGCCCCGAAATAGCTGCGCGGATCGAAGCCCTGCTGGACCAGATTGTAGAAGGGCACCGCATAGCCCGAGGTGCTGTCGGGATCGGCAAAGGCCACGACCTTGCCCTTCAGATCCTCGAGCGTTTTCAGCGGGCCGTCGCAGCGCGTCGTGATGACCGAATAATAGCCGGTCGCACCATTCGCTTCGCGCGTCGCCAGAAGCGGCACGACCCCGCCATTCGTTTCGGTATAGGCTGCGGCATAGGCCGAGGAGCCGATCGAGGCGACCTCGATCTGGTCGGCGGCCAGCGCCTGGATGATGCCATCATAGCTGCCCGCGGTGAACAACTCGACCTCGACGCCAAGAGTCCGCTCCAGATAGTCCTTCCACGGTTCATAGCGTTTCATCCGGTCCGCCTCGTTCTCGGCCGAGGAGATGCCGATGCGGATGATGCGGTAATCGTCCTTCCACCCGTCGGCGAACGCGGGTGCGAGAGGCAAGCCGGTGACGGTCGCCGCGAAAAGCGCGGCGCTGATGTGGTTGCGCATGTGGTGTTCCTGGGATCAGGCCGGGACGCGAATGCGTGCGGCGGTTGAGGTGACAGTCTCGTCTATGGGGCCAAGCCCGATGTCGCCGTAAAGGTCGCGGACGACATCCGGGGTCAGCTGGGACGGCGTGCCATCGAACATCAGCCGCCCGGTCCGCATCGCCACGATGCGATCGGAATAGGTCCGGGCGGTGTCGAGCGTATGCAGGTTCACGATGACGGTGATCCCGTCCTCGCGATTGATGCGGCGCAGCGCGTCCATGACGCGCGACGCGTTGCCGGGATCGAGGCTGGCGATGGGTTCGTCCGCCAGCAGGATGCGGGGATGTTGGACCAGCGCACGGGCGATCGCCACGCGCTGCTGCTGTCCGCCCGACAGCGTGCCGGCGCGTTGCAGGGCGCGCGGCGCAAGGCCCAACCGATCCAGCGCAAGGACCGCTTCGGCCCGTTCGGCATCCGAAAACCGCATCGCCATCGACGAAAGGAAGCCGTGATCCGCAACCTTTCCGATCAGCACATTGGTCAGCACGTCCAGCCGTTCGACCAGATTGAACTGCTGGAAGATCATCGCGCATTCCGACCGCCAGCGCCGCAGCGCGCGGCCGCGAAGCGTCGTGATCTCGGTTTCGCCCAGCCGGATCACGCCCGAGCTTGGCTCGGCCATACGGTTGATCAGCCGCAGCAGCGTCGATTTGCCCGCGCCCGAGGGACCGATGACGCTGACAAACTGCCCTTGCGGGATCCGCAGGCTGACATCGTCCACCGCGCTGGTCTCGCCGAAGGCCCGGCTCAGCCGCTCAAGGATAAGGTCTTGCTGTGTCATGGGTCGATCCTGCCGGTTGTTTGCAACGCGGGAAATTCATTCGGATGAATTTTATGCGACACAGAGCGCGGCATCCGCTGCGGCACCCGCGATGCGGCCATCGGAATAGATCACGCGCCCGCCCCGCAATGTGGCCGCGACATGGCCGCAGCCATCCGGGTCGGCGATGACCAGATCGGCGCGCTTGCCGACCTCGATGGCACCGCGGTCGTGCAGCCCCAGCGCAAGGGCGGCATTGGCGCCGCAAAGCCGCGCTGCGCCCGGCAGGCCCGCGGGATCGCTCCGGGCCAGCTCCAGCAGCGCGGGCAGCATGGCCGAGGGGTGGTAATCCGCCGCAAGGATGTCCAGCGCGCCCTGCCCATGCGCCTCGCGCGCGGAAAGGTTGCCGGAGTAGCTTTCGCCGCGCAGCGCGTTCGGCGCGCCCATCGCCGTCGCAAGGCCAAGCTCGCGCGCCTTGGCGGCCGCGTCCAGCGTCACCGGAAATTCGCTGATGGTGACGCCAAGCCCCGCCATCAGCGCGACCTTTTCCACGGTGTCGTCGTCATGGCTGGCCATCGCGATCCCGTGCCGGCGGCAGGTCTCCGAGATCGCGGCAAGCGTCGCGGTCAGTTCCTCGGCCGGGCGGGTGCGGTCGGCGATGCGGCGGGCGACGCTGGCCTCGGCCTCGTCCCGGCTCAGGTTCTTTTCCCGCGCGGTTCGCGCGATCACCCGTTCGATATCGCGATACTGGCCCTGTCCGGGCGTGTGATCGGTCAGCGAGATCAGGTCGACGGCGGCATCGCGGATCAGCGCCTCGATGACGCCAAGCGCGTTCGGAAAGGTGATCTCGAACCGAGCATGGACGCGGTGATCGACCAAGAGGTCGCCGCGCATGGCCTTGAGGCCCCGGATGACGCTGCTGGTATGCTCGAAACTGCGCAGGTGTCCGTAGGTCGAGCTTGGGCTGAACGAAAGCGCCGCATAGGCGGTGGTGATGCCGCAGCCCGCCAGCTTGCGGTCAAGGTCGCGCAACCCCAGTTCCAGCGGCATGCGGACCTGCGGGCGCGGCTCGATCTCGCGCTCGATCATGTCGCCATGCATGTCGATGAAGCCGGGCAGAAGCAGCATCCCCCGGCCGTCGATGGCGGCGCCAGCGACAGGATGGGGCAGGATCTCGGCGATCATCCCGTCTTCGATCCGCAACGCGCCGGATTCCAGCACCGCATCGGGCAGGACCACCCGGAAGTTACTGATCCACATGGGCTTTCTCCATCCTTGAAAGATCGATTTCCGCATCGACCAGCCCGGCGACATCGCCGGGATGGTGGAAAACGCCGATCATGGCGACGCCCTGGGATTTCAGCTGCCCCAGCCGGCGCACCAGCGCCGCCCGCGCGCCCGCGTCCAGCGAGGCTGTGGGCTCATCCAGCAGCAGCAACCGCTGCGGCAGGATCAGGGCGCGGGCAAGGTTCACCTTCTGCTGCTCGCCCCCCGAGAAGGTCGAGGGATAGGCCGCCCAAAGCTCGGGCTTCACCCCGAATTCGGACAGCCAACGCCGGGCCTCGTCCAGCGCGCGGTCATGCGGCTCTCCGGCGATGCGCAGCGGCTCAGCCACGATCTCCTCGGCGGCGACGCGGGGGCGGGCGATCAGGAATTGCGTGACGAAGCCGATCTCGCGCCGCCGGAGAAGCGCGATATCCACATCCGCGGCCCGCGCCAGATCGAAGCGGCCCTCGGGCGTGTTCAGCCAGACATGGCCGCCTTTGGGGCGATAGCTGCGGTAAAGCGTGCGCAGCAGCGTGGATTTCCCGACGCCGTTATGGCCGCGCAGCAGCAGGAAGCGGCCGGGATGGACCGAGAAGCTGACATCGTGGAAGGCCGCCAGCCGCTGGCCCAGATGGTGCATGTCGAAATGCTTCGAAAGGTTCTCGACCTCAAGGACGGGCGTGCCGGTCATCGTCTCCTCACAGTTTCGCATGGACAAGGGCCTGGGTGTAGGGGTGCTGCGGGTCCTGGAAGATCTGGTCGGCCAGCCCTTCCTCGACCACGCGGCCACGGCGCATGACCATCACCCGGTCAGCCATGGTGCGGATCACGCCCAGATCGTGGCTGACAAGGACCATGGTGATGGCGCGGTCGCGCTGCAGGCGCTTCAGCGTGTCGAGCACCAGCGCCTGCACCGAGACATCAAGCCCGGTCGTCGGCTCGTCCAGCAGCAGAAGCGCCGGTTCCAGCGCGATGGCCTTGGCCAGCTGCACGCGCTGCTGCATCCCGCCCGACAGTTCGATCGGGGGCGCGTCCATCCGCTCCAGCGGAAACTCCGAGGCGGAGAGCGCCTCGCGCCCGCGCGCCCTGAGTTCGGCGAAGCGGCGCTCGCCCGCGATCAGCAGGCGCTCGGCCACGTTCCCGGAGGACGAATTGCGCATCAGCAGCCCCAGATGCGGGTTCTGGTAGACGATGCCGATATGGCGGGCGCGCAGCATCCGCCGGGCATAGCGGTCCAGATCGAAGAGGTTGCCCTCGGCACCCGGGATCGACAACCGGTAGTCGCCGAGGTCGGGCCGGTCCTCAAGGTTCATCATCCGCAGCAGCGTCGATTTACCCGAACCGGACTCGCCCACAATCCCCAGCACCTCGCCCGGATAGACCGTGGCAGAGACATCGCGAAGCGCCTGCACCGCGCCAAAGCTGTGCGAGATGCCCTCCATGCGCAGGATCGGCGGCGCGGTCATCAGGCGGGGCGCGTCAAGGCGGTCTTGCAGCGCGGCGCTCATTCCCCCACCTCCGTCATCCGGCCGTCCCGATACCAGGTCGGGGCGATCGTGGCGGCCTCGCCCTCGGCCCGGCGGATCGCCTTGATGCCAAGGTTGCTGTCGGAAAGCTCATGCGCCGAACTTCCGTCGGCCTGCGGGATCTCGTTCATGAAGAAGCCTTTCAGCCCCGAGCGGTGGCAGGTCAGCGCGGCGTGATCCTCGACCTTGTAGGGGATGTCGGAGAACACCAGCGGCTCGACCCGGGTATGGGGCGGGATGGCGAAGACGCGTTTCTCGCGCCCCGCCGACAGGAAGGTCAGGTGCCGGGCCATGTGCATCTTGGGCACGTCCCAGCGTGGAATGGGCGAGGGCGTCATGACATGGCGGCCATTCACCAGCGCCGGATAGGACGCGCCCTGCATGATCCGGCCGGACCGGACCAGTTGCTCATAGAGGATCAGCCACATGCGCCCGTAATCGGCATCGGCATGCATCTGGCGCGCGACCGAGATATTCGGCTCGACCGGGCGCAGCGGCTCGGGGTTCGGCACCTGAAGGACAAGGATCTGGTCGTCGCGCATCCTTTCCTCGGGAATGCGGTGGCGGGACTGGATGATGGAGGCCTCGCAGGTGTCCCAGGTCTCGCGCGCGCCGGATACGCGGGACAGGAACTGCCGGATCGAGACCGCATTGACGCTGTCATCCGCGCCCTGGTCGATCACCTTCACGACCGAGGCCGGGTTAACCAGCGTCAGCGTCACCTGAAGCCCGCCGGTGCCCCAGCCGCGCGCCATCGGCACCTCGCGGCTGGCATAGGGCATCTGGCAGCCGGGCACCGCGATGGCCTTCAGCATCTTGCGCCGCATCTCGCGCTTGGCCGAGCCGTCGAGGAATCCATAGCTCATCGCGGCCCAGGGCCGGGTCAGTTCGGAAAGCGCGGTCATTCGGCAGGCTCCTCGACCTTGGGGGCAGGCTGGGCGTTCGCAGCCCGGGCGGCATCGCGGATCGCATCCAGCGAGGATTGGAAGGTCACGTAATGCGGCAGCTTGAAATGGATGCAGAAGCCCGAGGCCTCGACGGGTTCGGTGTGGTAAAGGAAGAACTCCTCCTCGACCGGAGAGCCTTTCGCGGCGCCGGGGGCGTTCAGGTCCAGTGTCGCGGCCGAGATCGTCTTGACCTCGTTCCAGCCCAGCGTCGCGGCAAAGCCAAGGCGGATGCCCTTGCTTTCCTTGGCGATCACCTCGGCCTGGCTGACGCGGACGCGACCGGCGGAAAAGACCGTGCCGCAGGGATGGACCACCTGAACCTCGGCCTCGGCCAGCCGCAGCTCGTTCACGGTCGGATGCGCGTTGCCATAGCCTCGCATCGCGGAATAGCCAAGCGCCAGAACCCCTCCGGTATCGGCGCGGGCAAGGCTTTGCAGGGTATGGGCGCGGGGCGCGGGAAACAGCAGCGGTTCCCGCGTGACGTCGGGGATGTCCTCGGGCGCGACCTCGGCGCGAGGCTTCGTCTCGAGCAGCCCCTGCGCGCGCTGCCAGTCGGCCAGCGAGGGGTGATGCGCGGGGGCTGGATGATCGGCGGGGGTCACCGGCGCGGGCACCGCCGCGCGATCCTCGAGCACACCGGTTTCGAGAATGCGGTGCGAATAATCCAGCGTCGGGCCAAGGATCTGGCCGCCGGGAATATCCTTGAACGCGGCCGAGATGCGGCGATGGGTGAACAGCCCCTCCTGCCGGACCGGGCGCGCCACCGCGATGCGCGGCTGGGTCGAGCGCCATGCCCGCAGCAGCAGCACGGTTTCGTAAAGATCCCCGCCGGTCTGGCTCAGTGCCAGCGCGGCCAGTTCCGGCTCGTAAAGCGAGGCCTCGCCCATCACGCGGTCAACCAGCATCGGCAGCGCCTCGGCCACGCTTTCGACACGGGCTTTGTCGATGCGGCCCAGCTTGGCGCGATAGAGGCGTTCGGACTGGGCGATTGCGCGTTCGCCCCCCCGGGTTGCGACATAGGCCATCAGAGCACCTCGATCATGGTTGAGCGCGGCAGGCCCAGCACCCGGCGACCCTCGACCAGAAACAGGTCGAAGCCGGCCGGATAGGCGATACGGCGATTGCGGGTCCGCCAGAAGGCGGCGGGCAGGTCGGTGGCGACCTCGCGCACCGTCTCGATCCCCGGCCCGGTCAGGCGAAGGCGGGTCGGCCCGGCAAGCGCGGCAGCGGCGATCAGCGTCGCACCCTCGTCGGGATAAAGCGCCGACCCGGTCCGCGCCTGCGCGGCGGCGCTGGCATTGCCCGCTGCGGTCCCTGCGAAAAGAAGCTCGGCCTGCCCGATCGCGGCGGGCTTGGCCCCGCAGCGTTCCAACACCGGGATAAGGTCGGCGTCATCGGTCCAGACCGGAGTTTCCAGATCGGCCAATGCCTGTGCGATGCCGGGGAAGCCGGGTTCCGGCAGGGTCCGCACCTCACCGGGGCGGGACAGCGCCCACATCAGCGCCTCGAAGGTCGCATTGTCTTGGGTTTCCTGAAGATCGGGGGCCAGCATCAGAAGGTCTCCATTTCGACCCGCGTGGCTTCGACGGCGCAAAGCGTGGCGCGGTCCTCGGCGGCCTGAGCCATGGTTTCGACAAGAAGGAAGGCGGCGATGGCCTGTGCCTCGATCCCGGCATCCAGCGCCAGGTCGATGACCGCCATGGCCATGGCCCGCTCCAGATCGCGGCCGACGATCATGCCATAGCCCTGATGCCCGCCGTGGCGCAGATGGGCTTCGGAAACCAGCACCTCGCCCAGATGGAAATCGGTGTCCTCGACCGTGTCGCGCATGGGCAGCAGCACAAGGCCGGTGCGGCTTTGCAGCACCTCGGGCGCGCCCAGATGCGGCAGCAGGCTTTCGGCCAGCGGCTTCAGCCTCTCGGCCGGGGCACGTGCCAGCACCTGCAGATTCTGGCCATGCGCCATCGGTCCCCCTTTCGCGGGGGGTGCATTCTGATCAAACATCGCTTGTCCTTTGTCTGTCGCTGGCCGGGGCGCGAGGGGGCCGCGCCGCAGGCCCTGTCTAGTCTGCGGCGGAGGGTTCTTCGGACTGATCCTCGAAGGTGAATCTCACGCGGTCGGCGGCCCAGATCCCTTCGGAATGGGCCAGCGGCCGGCGCGCCGCATCCACGTCCGTCTTGCGCACGACCAGCACCGGCTGGGCGGGATGCTGGTGCAGCATCGCCGATTCCTCGGGTTCGGCCCGGCGCGACAGGATCGTGGTGGAGTGGCGGAAATAGTCGTCGATGCCGTAATGTCGATAGATCTCGGTGATCGAGAGGCCCGCCCGGCGCATCGCCGGAAGCTCGGGAAAGCGGGCGGCTTCGTGATAGGAATAGCCGATGCTGATCGGCACCCCATCCGCCTCGCCACGGCTGCAGAGGCGGTGGACAGCGGTTTCGGGGGCGAGGTCCAGCGCCTTCGCGACCGAGCGGGGGGCGGGGCCGATGATCGCCTCGATCACCGCGCCACCGGGCACGACGCCCTGCTGGCGCAGGTTCTGGCGAAAGCGCACGCGCTGGCCGATATGGTATTCGATCAGCGGCGCGTCCTCGACAAAGGTGCCGCGACCCTGCTCGACGCGCAGCTTGCCTTCGATCGACAGTGCCTCGATCGCGCGGCGGATCGAATGGCGGCCGGCGCCGAACATGCTGCACAATTCCGGTTCGGTTGGTAGCCGCTCACCCGGTCGCATCCGCCCCTCGACGATCCGTGTCGAGATTTCGCGGTGGATTGCCTGCCAGTTCTCGCGGCCCATGGACGTCCCCAAATTCATCCGAACGAATCCGTTCTAGCTTGGGTTTGTGACGTGACGATGAAGTCGTGGGGGAAGCTCAATTCGAGAGAACGGGTCTGCTGCGATGGCCGGGCAACCGCGCGTTCCTCCGTTTCGGAACCCCAAGCACCGGACGGAGCGTTGTAATCCCCGAGAGAAGCCGAACGCCCATCGGGGACACCTGCCATGATCCGAGTCAGCACCGCAGTCGGATGCTTCGCCATGATCTGCCTTTCTTCCTGCGGCACGCCGCAAGAGCGGTGCGAGAGAGCCGTTTCCGCGGAATACACCCAGGTTTCGCGCCTGCTGGCCGAGGTGCAGGCGAATATCGCCCGGGGTTATGCGTGGGAAAACGAGGTCAGCGACGGTGTCGGCTTAAGCCTCTGCGCAGGGGGATTTGACGGAGGCGGATGGGGCTGGGGAGGCGTGGGATTTGGCACATGCTATGGCGATACGAATGTCGTCAGGAAACGCGTGCCGATCGACCCCGCCGCCGAGATGCGCAAACGCGACGCGCTGCAAGCGCGGCTAGAAGTGCTCTCTACCCGAGGGACGGCTGCCTGCATTGCAAGCCCTGGCCAAGCCAGCTGAATTGATCTGAGAGCCATTCGTCTCAAATCCGGCGAAAGGGTCGCTGACCCCGCACTCATGCCCCAAGCACGCGCGGGCCCCAAGCCGGAAAAAGCACTTTTCCATCTTGTGCGGTGACTTGCGCGAAGGCCTGTGCCAGCTTGGGCGCAGGAAGGGAAATGGTCTGACAAGCCGAATACCCGGATCCGCAGGACAAGATCGTCCGTCAAACGATGTCCTCCCCATACAGATTGCAAGCGCGGCAAGGCGAAATCTGGCGCCTTTTTGTCCGCCGGGCCCTTGTGGCCCGTATCCGCAGCCTTCCCTGCGGCCTTGTTCTGCATGCGGATCCGCTACAGGAACGGAGACAATATGGCGAAGATCTCGCGCCTCAAGAAGGAACTTTCGGCCCAGCATGTGGGGCTGGTGCTGTTCGACACGCTGAATGGCTATCTGCACTCGGATGACCCCCGCAAACAGGCTTTCCTGTCCGAGAACAACATCCTGCCCAATATGCAGCAATTGCTGTCCGGGGCGCGTGCTGTCGGCATGACGACCTTCTATCCCAGCGGGATGCACGGCGCCAATCATGTCGACTGTGTCGAGCGGCTGACCGATACCGATATGGAACTGAATCCGTCTCCGACGACTCCGATCCTGCCCCGCTTCAAGAAGGGCAGCTGGGAGGTGCAGATCCCTGAGGAGATCGCGCCGCTGGATACGGATGTGATCATTCCGAAAAACCGCTGGAACGCCTTCCATGCCACCAATCTTGAGCTTCAGATGCGTGTGCGCGGCTTGGACACCATCATCATTGCGGGCGGCTCGACAGATGTGGGCATCGCCAGCACGGTTTTTGCGGCGCGGGACATGGATTGCGGCATCGTGGTGGTGCGGGACGCCTGCTATTCGACGCGCGGCGGCAACCATGATTTCTTCATGGATCGCGTTTTTCCCCGGATGGGTCGCGTCATGTCCGTAAAGGACACGGTCGCCCTAATGACCGCCTGAGGAGGGGGACATGATTGCGAAAGCAGCCTTGACGGTTGCGATGCTGGCCTGCGCCGGTATGGCACAAGCGCAGGATGGGGCCGAATTCTTCAACGGCAAGACCGTAACCTATGTCGTCGCCACCGAACCCGGCGGCGGTTATGACACCAACGGCCGCCTGGTCGCCGAGTTCATGCAGAAACACCTGCCCGGATCGACCTTCGTGGTGCGCAACATGCCGGGCGCAGGTCATATCATCGGCGCGAACTATATCTATGGGTCGGAACCTGACGGGCTGACCATCGGCACCTTCAATACCGGGCTGATCTATGGCCAGATCGTCGGGGATCCGGGCATCAGGTTCGACCTGACCAAATATTCGTGGGTGGGCAATATTGCCTCGGACCCGCGGGTGATCGTCACTTCTGCGCAGTCGAGCATCAAGGATTTCGAGAGCCTTCAGGCGCTCGACGAACCCATCCGCTTCGGCGGAGGCGGCGTGACAAGTGCTGCGACGGTCGAGACGATCCTGCTGGCCCGCGCGCTTGATCTGAAGATCGACGTGATCACCGGCTATAATGGCAATGAGACCGAAATGGCGATGCGCCGGGGCGAGATCATGGGTGTGTTGAACCCGCGCTCGTCGCGCGAGGTCTTCGTGAATGACAGCCACGGCCAGTTTTTGCTGCAGTTCGGAGGCAAGAATGCCGATGTGCCGCAGGCCCGGGACGTGATCACCGATCCGGCGGCACAAAGCGCGCTGTCGCTGATCGAGGTGCAGGGCACCATCGCACGCCTGACCGCCGCGCCGCCCGGTGTGCCCGCCGACCGGCTGGCTGCGTTGCAGGACGCCTATCTCGCCGCGACCCGCGATCCCGAGTTTCTGGAGCGTGCTGCAGCATTGCGACTGCCGGTCGAGCCCCGGATCGGGGACGAGGTCGGGCATGCGATCAGCGCCGCGCTGGATCAGCCTGAGGATGTCACCAACATGCTGAAGGCGGCGCTGCTCCGCTGACGGCAACAAAAACAACAGCGGAATTACACTACGCCTTTACAATCAGTTGGGAGGAGTTCTTGTGAAAATCGACCGCAATATGCTGCTGTCTCTGACCATGGCGCTCTGGGCGGCAGTCCCCGTGCAATCGAGCGCCGAGGTGGGTCCGGAATTTTTCGATGGAAAGACGATCAACTTCATCATCGGGACCGAGCCGGGTGGGGGTTACGATATCTATGGCCGGCTGGTGGCCGAATACATGCAAAGGCATCTGCCCGGATCGACGATCGTGCCGCGTAACATGCCGGGGGCGGGTCACATCATCGGGACGAATTTTATCTATGCGTCGAAGCCCGACGGGCTCACCATCGGCACTTTCAATACCGGGCTGATCTATACGCAACTTGCAGAGGAAGGTTCCGCCAAATTCGATCTGGGCAATATGTCCTGGATCGGCAAGGTTGCCTCGGATCCTCGCGTGCTCATGGTCACCAAGGAATCCGGCATCGAGACGCTGGACCAGCTGATGGCCCTTGAAACACCAATCCGCTTTGCGGGCGCGGGGGTGGGGTCGGGCTCAGTTGCGGAGACCCGGCTGCTGATCGAGGCGCTGGATCTGCCGGTCGATCTGATCACGGGATATAATGGCGGGGATGATCAATTGGCGATGCGCCGCGGCGAGGTGCAGGGCCTTCTGGCATCGCGGTCTTCGGTCGAAGACTTTGCGCGGGACACCGGCGCGATCTTTGTGGCGCAGGTCGGGGGCGACGATCCAAACGTCCCGCAACTCGGCAACAAGGTGAATGGCGAGATGGCCGAGCGCGCCATTGCCCTGATCGACTCACAGGTCAGCGTCGTGCGTCTCGTGGCTGGTCCGCCCGATATTCCCGCCGATATACTGGGCGTACTGCAGAATGCTTTCGAGGCCGCCGTGACGGACGAGGCTTTTCTTGAACGCGCCGAGACGCTTGGCCTGCCGGTCGATCCGCTGGTGGGCGAGGATGTGGCGATAGCCGTCCGCGAGGCGTTGGATCAGCCCGCCGAGATGGTCGATCTGGTCAAGTCGGTCATGCGCTGATCTTGGTGACGGGATCAGGACCTTCTGGTCCTGTCACGCCGCGAGCCGCTGGATCCGGTCCTCCAGCAGGGCCAGAAACTCATAGACCTTGCGCGGGACGAAGCGGCTGCGCGGATAGAATGCCTTGATCGTCCGTTCCGGCAGGATGCAATCCTCAAGCAGCGCGATCAGGGTGCCCTGCCGCAGTTCGTCGGCCACGTTATAGCGCGGCAGGCGGGCGATCCCCGTGCCCTCGATCGCGGCCAGCCGTATGGCGCTTTCGATGTTGGACCGGAATGACCCGTCCACCATCAGTTCCAGATCCTGATCGCCATGGCGCATGGTCCACAGCGCCGGGCTGCCCCGCTGCTTGACATGGATCAGGCAATTATGTGCCAGCAAATCCTGCGGCACCCGAGGGTGGCCATGCCGGGCCAGATAAGCAGGTGTGGCGCAGATGACATGAGGGACGGATCCCAGCTTGCGTTCGAAGACTCCGCTGGCGAAGAACTTGTCCTTGTCGAAATCCCGACTGCCAATGACGATATCTGCACCGCTTTCGTTCAGTCCGGCGGAATAGATGCTGAAATTCAGCTCGACCCGGATGTTGGGAAACTTCCGCGTATATTCGGCCGAGGTCTGGACGATCAACGCCTGCCCGATCCCCGGAGTGCTGTGAATCCGCAGGGTGCCGATCAACTCGTCCGATACCGCGCCCGCATCGGCCTTGGCGGCTTCGAGGTCGCCCAGGATGCGCAGGCAATGGTCAAAGAATATCCCGCCCGCATCGGTCAGTTGCAGGTGATGGGTGGAGCGCTGCAAGAGTGAGACTCCAAGTGCGGTTTCCAGAGCCGTCAGGTGTTTGCTGATATGGGAAGGAGACTTCCCCAACTGCTTTGCCGCCATGCTGAGGCTGCCGTTCTGGACGACCCGGACAAAGATCACGATATCATCCAGCCGTGCATCCCCGCCCGCAGATTTTCTGTTCAAGGTCATGTGCGCTTGTGAAATCCCGTTTCTGCAAGAATAGCGTCTGGGCGGCAAGATTGCTTAGTTGCCAGATGCTGCGCAATCCGGCGCGCAGATTTCATCTTTGAAAAGCGCCGGCTTGCCAGACAAGCAGCTCCGACATTCGCCGTGATGCTGCGGCGCAGAAAGCATGGCAGCTTTGCCGGAAACGGGTCTATTTCCCAAGGTTCTCCCAGAATATATCCGCCTTGTCCGCAACATGCCCAGTGAACGGGCAAGAGGAGAGGTGCCGGGATGTCCGCTGTCGAAATGAACCATAGCCAAACCGGCGGTGCCTTGGCGCGCGTTTTTGCGCGCGTGGCCGCGATGATCTCGGTCTGGCACAGGGCGCGCATCACCCGCCGCGAACTGAACGCGCTCGCGGACCGCGAATTGAATGATATCGGCCTGAGCCGCGGGGATATCGAGCAGCTCGCCCGCTGCGTCTGATACGGTTCCCGTTGATGAATGGACCCCGTGGCAATGCTGCGGGGTTTTTCATATCGCTATGCTCCAGAATATTCCGCCCAGCCGTCGCGATTTCTGCAAGTTCCGGTGCGGTCTGCTCCCCAAGCCGAGACGGTCATTCGCCCAGGCGGCGCACTTCCCGGATCACCTCTTCGATCAGCGCCTTTCCGGCGACGGGCATTGATACATCGGTGCGCATGATCAGACCGACCGGCAAGGGGGGAACCAGAGTATTCAGGTCCGCCACATCCGAGATGTCGATCTCGACCACCGTGCCGGCTTCAAGCTCCAGCCGCACCGAATCCTCTCGGACCAGTCCGATAAGGTCACTGCGCATCAGCGTGTTCTTGACGAACATGGGGGAGCCGCTTCGCAAGACTGACCGCTTCGGCTCGATATGCAGGACCGATCGCAAGGCCGATTCCACGTCGCGATTGCCGGTCAGCACCATCCAGGGGAATTCCGCCAGCCGCGCCAGGGCAGAACCGGACGCGGCCAGAATAGGGTGCCCCGCGCGGACAGCGATGATCATTGAATCAAGATAGAGCTGCCGCTGCTCCAGATCCGCCGGCAGGTCATCGGGGTCGAAAAGCGTGGCGATCAGGAAATCCAGATCCCCGAGCAAAAGCGGACGGATCAGATCGGCACGCGTGCCGTTCGCAACGTTCACGGTGAACCGGCGCTCTTCGGACAGCAGCCGGACCACCGACATGGCGAGGATCCGGCTGTCGGGTCCGAGGGGAGCGCCGACATTGATCTCTCCACTGGCAAGCGTGCGGATGGCCTCGATATCGCTCTCCATCCGCCGAAGCTCGGCTGCAATGCGGCGGCCGTGTTCGAAAACCGTTTCACCGAAAGAGTTTAGCGTAATTCCGCGCGCGCTGCGGTCCAGAAGCGGAACGCCCAGATCGTATTCCAGCATTTGGATGCTCTTGGATAATGCGGGTTGCGAAATGTTCAGTTGGCGCGCCGCCTTGTTGAGGCTGCCATTCTCGGCGACGGCAAGGAAACGCTTGACCGATCGGATGTCCATTCATTCCTCCGCTGTTGCTATCGGCAGTTCTCTGCAAGGTGGGTGACATCAGAGTTATAACCATATCCTTGAACGATATAAAATCTTTCGTCTTGATATTATAGCTGATGGCCCGCAGGCTTTGCTTATCCGGGACGAACGGACTTGAGGAGGTTCGCCCGATAAAGTGACCGGACGGCATGGCAAGGGTTGGGAGGCCCGCCGTCATACACCATGCAACCGGTGCTTAGAGGCGGCCCTTGTGCGGGCAAGATCAACTGAACGCGTGACAAAACCCGGACCCGTGCTGTTGGCGCGGCGGGAAACGTCATCCCTTGAAAGGATTATCACCATGAACGTGGGTTTCGTGGGGGTCGGGGCAATGGGCCTCGCCATGGCAGCGCATGTCCAGAAGGCCGGGTTTGCCGTGGTCGCCAACGATGTCGATCCCGATTGTCTGGAAAGGGCCCGGGCGCAGGGGATGGAGATCAGCGATACGCTGGCCGGGTTTGCCGGGCGGGCGCGAACCTTCGTCGTGGTCGTCGCCACCGACGCGCAATCCGAAAGCGTGACACGCGGCCTTCTCGAGGTCGTGGAGCCCGGTTCGGTGATCGCGGTGGCCGCGACCAACAACCCCGCCACGATGCAGCAACTCGCACGGGAATGCGCGGGAAAGGGCGTCGATTTTGTTGACGCGCCGGTGGTTTACGGACTGGACGGGGCTGTGAATGGCAATCTCGTCTCGCTCTGTGGGGGTAAATCCGAAGCCGTCGAACATCTGCGCCCCGTCCTGATGGCCTATAGCCGCGACGTCATTCACCTGGGGGCCGTGGGCGCGGGGCAGGTGGGCAAGACCTGCAACAACCTGCTGCACTGGATCCATTGCGTCGGCAATTACGAGGCGCTGCTGCTGGCCAAGCGCTACGGCATCAACGCGCAGCGCATGCGCGAGGTGCTGCTGCAATGTCCGGGCAAGAACGGCACGCTGGAGCGTTGGGATTCTACACGCTTCACCTGGCACGAAAAGGACATGGACGTGGTCATGGATCTGGCACAGAGCAGCGATCTCGTGCTGCCGCTGACGGGTCAGACCGATCAGCTGGTCAAGCTCCTGTCGGCCGGCATGGTCAAGGAACTGCTTTACGGAACCGAGGCCGAATATCTGGGCAAGACGGTGCGACCGCTTGATGCGGCACAGGGTGGTCTGGGCTGAGAGATGGCCATGCGGATCACGGGGTATGACATAGAGACGGTGGTGCTGCGGAAGGATGATCCGGCGTGGAAATTTGCGCTCGGCGCCAATCCGGAAACCCATGGCGTTATCCTGCGACTCGAGGCAGGGCGGACCGTTGGCCATGGCTATGCCTCGGCCACCGCACATATGGGTTCTGTCGGCGGAACACTCTTGGCCGAACTGGAGCATTTCCGCCCACATGTTCTGGGCCGGAATGCGGCCGATATAGCGGCGATCATGACGCGACTGGATCGCGTGCTGAAGGGTGCGCCGCAAGCCAAGGCGGCGGTGGATTGCGCGTTGCATGACCTGCTGGCCCGCGAGCTTGGCGTTCCGCTGACCACCTTGCTTGGGGGGCAGTCGCGGCGCGAGGTGCCGATCCTGCGTATCCTGGCGATCAAGACCCCCGAAGAAATGGCGGCTCAGGCCGAACGGCTGGTCGGGCAGGGATACCGCTATCTCAAGATCAAGGTGGATGGCGATGTCGCGACGGATATCGCGCGCGTCGCGGCAATTCGGGCTACCGTGGGGGATGTCGTGCATCTGACGATCGACGCCAATCAGGCCTATGACGCCAAGGATGCCATCGCTGCGATCAACGGCATGGCCACAAGCCGGATCGACCTTGTCGAACAACCCGTGCCTGCAGGCGATCTGGACGGGCTGGCGCTTGTCACGCGCATGGTCCCGGTGCTGGTCGAGGCTGACGAGGCCGCAGGATCGCTGGCCGAGATATATGACCTCGTGCGCCATCGTCGGGTGGATGCGATCAGCCTGAAGATCCCCAAGCTGGGCGGCCTGCGCAATACGCTGGCGGCGGCCCGGATCTGCGAGTTGGGCGGCATCCGCTATCGCATGGGCGCGGCCGTGGGCAGCCGTTTGCTGTCCGGCTTTGCGCTCAGCGCGGCCTGCGCCCTGCCCGGCATCGACTATGCCTGCGAGCTGGGCGAGTTCGAGCGGTTGCTCGACGATCCATTCACAGGGCTTGCCGTCAGGGACGGCACTCTCTGCTTGCCGGACGGACCGGGCACGGGCGTGCGCCGGATCGAAGCGGCCTGACCTTATCCGAAACTACGAAAAGGGACCAATCCGTGCCGAAACACCCGAGTTCAGGAAAATACGCGATTATCGGCCTTGGCGTCGTGGCCGGGCCGCAACCCGACCGATCCGAACGGATGATCGCCGCCGAATGTGCGCGGCTTGCCATTGCCGATGCCGGCCTGACCCGCGACGATATCGGTGGCGCCATCGACCTGCGCCGCACCGGTGGAGGCGGGGATCGCGCCTCCTATTCGGATACGTTTACCCGCGTTTTGGGGACCAAGAACAACTTCTACTTCACCATGGGAAGAGGCGGGGCCCTTGCGGGTCTCGGGATCGCCGCGGCGATGTCATACCTTGACCGCGGGATCGCGGATCACGTCCTGCTGATGGGGGCAGTAACCGACTGGTCGCAATCCCAGGTGTCGCGCAAGAAGGGCTTTCGCGGCATGGCCCATACCGAGAAGCGGGGCTATTGGGGCAAGCCATTGGGTGACAGCCGCGCGGCCAGCCACCACAGCTGGATGGCAGCACGGCATATGGCGGTCTACGGGACGACCAGCCGGCAGCTCGGGGCAATCGCGGTGGCCGAACGGGCATGGGCGAACCTCAATCCCGAAGCCAAGATGCATGGCCGCCCGATGACCGTCGAGGATCACCAGAACTCGCCGATCATCGCCGATCCCTATCATCTGCTGGACCTCAGCCAGGTTTCGGATGGCGGCATCGCCTTTGTCCTGACCACCGCCGAGCGTGCCAGGGACCGTCCCAAGCCGCCCGTCTATGTGCTGGGTCAAGGGTTTGGCGAAGTCTCCAGAGATCTGTGGTGGGAGAAGAAGAACTTTACCCATATGGCGGTCGAACCGGCAAAATCGCAGGCTTTCGGACAGGCGGGACTGACGCTCGACGATGTGGATTGCGCCCAGCTCTATGATTGCTTCACCGGCGAGGTCCTGCTCCAGCTTGAGGACTATGGCTGGTGCAAGAAGGGTGAAGGCGGCGCCTTCGTCGAATCCGGGGCCATCGGGCCGGGTGGCTCGATCCCGGTGAACACCTCCGGCGGGCTGCTCTCCTGCTATCACCTCGGCGATCTGACGGGCCTCGCCGAATCCGTCCGCCAGCTGCGCGGCGAAGCCGGCGAACGCCAGATCAAGGATTGCAACGTCGTTCTGACAACCGGGCATGGCGGCGAGCTGGTCTCGCCCGGAATGTGCTCGATCCATACCAGCACCCTGCTCGGGAGGCACGCATGACCGCAGAACCCCATGTCCTGACCGTCACCGACGAATGGAAGAAACCCTGGCCCAGTATCGACCAGGATAACGAGGCTTTCTGGGACGGCCTCAAGGATCACAAGCTGCTGGTCTGGAAGTGCAAGGACTGCGGTGCCGTCTATTGGCCCAAGGCCTATTGCCAGCACCACGAGAACCAGCCCTTCGCCGGGAATTGCGAATGGGTCGAGGCCAGCGGGCGCGGGCGCATCTTTGCCTTCAACATTCATCACATGGCCTTCCATCCCGGCTTTCGAGAGGAACTGCCTTATCATTATGCGCTGGTCGAACTGGATGAGGGTCCCCTGATCAGTTCGCAACTGGTGGGGGATAATCTGCCGTCAGATATCCATAGCGTCGGCCAGCAGGTCGAGATCGTCTATGAGGACCACCCGAACGAAGGTTTCACCCTCCCGAAATTTCGCATTCTGGAAGGTTGAGCATGATGCAGGCGGAAAAGAGGCTTCCAACCACGCGGCTGATGGCGCCGAGGTCGATCGCCTTCATTGGCATTTCCTCGAAGGGGACGGGTGCGGCGGCCAAGATGCTCACGGGCTTGCAGCGTTCGGGGTTCGGCGGAGAGGTCTGGCTGATCCATCCCACGGCGGCGGAAATCGCGGGCATTGCCTGCCATGCTTCGATCGGGGATTTGCCGGGCGTACCGGATTGCCTGGTGATCGCCTTGCCCGCCGATGCGGTGCAGGCGGCGGTCGAAGCGGCTGCGGCGCACGGTATCCCGGCCGCTCTTGTCGTGTCAGAGGGTTTTGCCGATACCGGCACCGATGAGGGGCGTGAACGGCAGGCCCGGCTTGTTGCGACCGCACAGGCGGCGGGGATGGCGGTTGCCGGCCCCAATTGCATGGGCATCGCCGCCCTGCAGCATGGTTTTGCGACGACCATGGCGGATATTCCCTCGGGATTGGCGCCCGGGGGCATCTCGCTTCTGTCGCAGAGCGGCGGTTTGCTGAATGCCGTGGCCGAACTCGCGGCCAATCGCGGCATTGGAGTGAACTATCTGATTTCCATGGGAAACCAGGCGGTTCTTGATCTGGCCGATTATATAGATTGCCTTGCCGATGATCCCGAAACGCGGGTGATCGCCATTGTGATGGAAGGGGCGCAGAACGGCCCGCGCTTTCGCGCCGCGGTCGAGCGCGCAAGCCGCAGAAAGCCGCTTGTCGTCCTGAAGCTCGGACGGTCCGAGAAAGGTCAGGCGGCCACTCTGGCCCATACCGGGACGCTGGCCGGCAATGCCGAGGCCTATCAGGCATTGTTCCGTCGCGCCGGGGTAGCCTCGGTTCGGAGCCTCGACGAACTTGTCGAGACGGCTGCGCTTCTGGCCGTTGCTCCGTTGCCCGGGGGACGTGGACTCTGCCTGCTCACGGTTTCGGGCGGGGCCACGTCGCTGATCAGCGATCTGGGCGACGAGGCGGGAGTATCCTTTCCGCCCTTGTCTCCACAGACAATCGCACGTGTGGGGAAGGCCCTGGGGATCGAGCGGAACTTTGGCAATCCGCTCGATACGGTCGGGATGCCAAGGCTGCGCGCCGAGGGTGCGCTTGAGGGCATTATCGCAGCCCTGCAGGACGACCCGGCGATAGACATGATTGGCCTCGTTCTTGGGATGCGGATGGACGGGGCGCCGAACCACGACCTGCTGGTCGGACGGATGGCGGCACTGGCCGAGAATTCGCCGAAACCGCTTGTGGTTCTGTCCTTCATCTCGAACAGCCTGACCGGGCATTGGCGCGGATATGCCGACCGCGCCGGCCTGCCGCTGATCGAGGATGTCGAGCGCGGCATGCGGGCGGTCAGGCATCTTTTTGACTATGCCGCCTATCGCAGCATGGTATCCCTGCTACCGTCAGACGGGCGAATCGGGAACAATGTTCCAAATGAGGGAACGGCTGGTCGAATGTTGAGTGAGGCCGAAAGCAAGAAGATTCTTGATGCGGCGGGTTTACCGGTCACACGGGAATACATCGCGCGAACCGCCCGTGAGGCTGCCGAACTGGCCCGAAAGTTCGATGGACCAGTCGCGCTCAAGATCCAGTCGCCCGATATTCCGCATAAGTCCGATATTGGCGGTGTCCGGCTGAACGTGACACCCGAAACGGCCCAGACGCTTGCAGCCGAGATCCTGGGCAATGCCGTCCGGCACTGCCCGGACGCGACGGTCGAGGGCGTGCTGGTCCAGGAAATGATTTCCGGGGGCGCCGAGTTCATTCTTGGCATGACGCAGGATCCGCAATTCGGACCGATGGTCGTGGTGGGCGGCGGCGGGGTCATGGTCGAAGTCTTCAAGGATGCCGCTATCGGACTGGCCCCGCTTACGCATGGTGAGGCCGCTGCAATGATCGACCAGTTGAAGGCTTCAGTCCTTCTCGACGGTTTCCGCGGGGCGGATGCGCTCGACCGCGAGGCGCTGGTCGATTGCATCGTCGCCTTTTCGGAGTTCGTGGCCAGGACAGCGGGCGATATCGCCGCAATCGACCTCAACCCGGTGCTTGTCCGGGAAAGAGGCAAGGGTGTCCGGATCGCGGACGCGCTGATCATCAAAAATGCACATAGGGAGGAGTGCAATGACCATCTGGAGGAAAACTGCATGCCGCGCTGATCTTCTGGCCGCAGCCATTGCCTGCACGGTTTTGGGAGGAACCGCGCAGGCACAAAGCCAGGAAGAGATTCTGAACTACATGGATGCCGACCGTGAGGCGTTCCTGTTGAGGGGCGCCGAGGCGGAAGGTGCATTGACGATCTATTCCGCGATGATCGTCGATCAGGCGTTGCAGCCGTTGACGAAGGCATTCATGGACAAGTATCCGGGCATCCGGGTGGAATACTGGCGCGGCGACAGCGAGGATATCGCCCAACGGGTTCTGACCGAGATGCGGGCCGGAAACGTCGTGGCTGATGTCGTCGAGGGAACCAGCGTTTCGGTCAATCTGATCAAGGCGGGTGTCTCGCAAAAGTTCGACTCGCCGCTCCTCGCGGAATACCCGGAAGCCTATCGCGACCCCGACCATCTATGGGCGGCCACGCGGATCAGCTATTACTGCATGGCCTACAATACCGACGAGGTCTCGGCGGAAGAGCTGCCGAAGACCTATGATGATCTACTCGATCCCAAATGGAAAGGTCAGTTCGCCTGGCGAATCGGCAGCGAAAGCGGGACGCCCCTCTTTATCACCAACCTGCGCACTGCCTGGGGCGAGGAAAAGGCCGATGAGTACCTGCAGAAGCTGGCGGCGCAGGAAGTCGTCAACTTCGGGGCGGGCTCGGCACGGACCTTGGTGGACCGGGTGATTGCAGGTGAATACCTCTTTGCCCTGAACATCTTTTGCCACCATCCGCTGATCAGCAAGGCGCAGGGCGCACCGGTGGACTCGCTCGAGCTGGATCCCGTCGTGTCGACGACGGCGACGCTCCTGATCCCAAAGAATATCCGCCATCCCTATGCTGCGGCGCTGTTCACCGATTTCCTGCTGTCGACGGACGGGCAAAAGATCCTGCTGGGGGCGGATTACTTCCCCGCCCATCCCGACGTGCAGCCCTCCGACATGCTCGCTCCCATCGTTCCGGCAACGGCAGAGGTCAGCGAGAACTTCGTCCGACCCGAGGCTCTGGTCAGCAACGGTGAGGAATCGGATCGGATCTATCAGGAATATTTCCGCTGAATGTCCCTGCCCGCCGGGCGAAGGTTGAAAGGCATCGACAATCCATGACCGATTTTCCTCTTGATTCACCGATACCGGGTATCCGGCGCTGGCGCGAGAGCGTGTCGTTGACGGTGATCGTGCTGGCCTTGATCTTGCTTGTTCTGGTGCTGCCGCCGCTGTTCTTCCTGCTGGCGGCCAGCGTTCATACCACCAACTATGACGGATCCTTCGATCAGTTCACCCTGGGCTATTTCTCGGGCCTTCTCAGCAGCCGGGGATTCCTGACCAGCCTTCTCAATACGGGTATCTATTCGATCGGATCTGCCAGTATCGGCATCATCCTCGGGGCCGCGCTGGCGATCATCGTCGAGCGGACCAATGCACCGGCCCGGCGGCTGGCCTTTCTTGGTGCCATCATCTCGATGGCCATCCCGCATGTTCTCTATGTCGTGGCCTGGCTGCTTCTGCTGGGCCGGACCGGGCCTGTCACCGAACTTTGGGCGATGCTGACCGGGGGGCTGCGCTTCAATATCTACTCCATCGGCGGCATGATCCTGATCGAAGGGATGAGCTTCGTGCCGCTGAACTTCCTGCTGATGTCCTCGGTTCTGCGGGCGACCGACGCCGCCTTCGAGGAAGCCTCGATGATGAGCGGGGCAGGGCCGGTTGCAACCTTCTGGAAGATCACCTTGCGGATGGGAATGCCCGGCGTGCTTGCACTGCTGCTGATGAGCTTCATTCGCGCCTTCGAATCCTTCGAGGTGCCCGCTATCGTCGGTCTTGCCGGAGGGATCGAGGTTCTGACGACGTCGATCTATCAGAACGCGCGCGCCGTCTCGCCCCCGAATTTCGGTCAGGCCGGGGCCTATTCGGTGTTCCTGCTCGTGTTCCTGTCGATCATGCTCTATTTCTATGGTCGGCTGTCGCGCCATGCCCACAAGTATCAGAGCATCACGGGCAAGGGCTATCGCCCGCGCACCCTGGATCTGGGCCGCTGGCGCTGGGTGGCAACGGGGCTGATGGCGCTGATCCTGTTTCTGGTGATCGGTCTGCCGCTGCTGATCATCCTTTTCGCCTCATTGCAGCCTTTCTATTCCAAGGTGAACATGGCCAGCTTCGCGCGGTTCACCTTGCAGAACTATGAGAAGGTGATCGGCCCCGGCTTCTTCCGCGAAACGCTGGTGAATACGCTGATCCTCGGGACGGCGGTGGCATCGCTGGTCGTGCCGTTCACGGCGCTTTGCGCCTGGCTGGCGGTGCGCAGGCGGCGGGGGGCATGGCTGCTCGACCAACTGGCCACCGCGCCGCTGGTCTTTCCCTCCATCGTGATGGGCGTCGCCTTCCTCAATGTCTTCGTCAACCTGCCCTGGGGGATCTACGGCACGCTCTTCTCGGTCATTCTGGCCTCGGCTGTCGGCTATCTGCCCTATGGAATGCGCTATGCCTATTCGGGGGTCATGCAGATCCATACCGACCTCGAAGAGGCCTCCACCGCCGCAGGCGCCACGCAGGAGCGCACTTTCGCAATGATCGTGATGCCGCTTCTGGCGACCTCGATGTTCAGCTGCTGGCTCTTTGTCTTTCTTCTGGCGGTTCGGGCCATGTCGTTGCCACTGCTGCTGGTCGGGCCGGGCAGTTCACTGGTCGCGGTCAGTCTGTTCGATCTGTGGCAGAACGGGCAGGTCACGGAACTGGCTGCCATGGGCATGATATGGGTCGGCCTCATGACCATCGTCAGCATCATCTTCACAGTCGTCGCGCGGCGCTACCGCATGGCCGTCGTCTGATACGTCACCGGGGAGGGAATTTTCATGTTGATCGTCGACCAGTTGGTCAAACGCTATCTCAGCGAAACCGGCGAAGCAAAGGGAGGTATTTCGGGCATCAGTTTCGACGTCAAGGAGGGCGAGCTGTTCACCCTGCTCGGTCCCTCTGGTTGCGGCAAGACGACGACGCTGCGGTCCATCGCCGGGCTTGAAAGGCCCGATGACGGGGTTATCCGCCTTGGCAATGACATCCTGTTCGACGGGGCGCGCGAACTTCAGGTGCCGATGTATCAGCGCGATATCGGCATGGTGTTCCAGTCCTATGCGATCTGGCCCCATATGGACGTATTCGACAATGTGGCCTATCCGCTGCGGTTCCGGCGCAAGACAAATCTCACACGTTCAGACATGGAGAGACGGGTGCTCCGGGCCCTCGAAATGGTTGGTCTGGCCGAGTATCGCAACCGGTCGGCCACCCGGCTGTCGGGCGGACAGCAGCAGCGCCTGGCTCTGGCCCGGGCCCTCGTCCGCGAGCCGAAGCTGCTGTTGCTGGACGAGCCGCTGTCAAATCTGGATGCCCTGCTGCGCGAGCAGATGCGCAGCGAGATCAAGCGGTTGCAGATGGAATGGGGGGTCACGACCATCTACGTGACCCATGACCAGAGCGAGGCGATGGCCCTTTCCGACCGGGTGGCGGTCCTGAACAATTCGGCTCTGGTCCAGGTTGGGTCGCCGGTAGAGATCTATGACCGGCCCACATCCGCCTTCGTCGCGAATTTCATCGGAAGGACCAATCTGCTGCGCGGCAAGGTTGCCCGGGACATCGTCGCGGGAAGGGAGGGCGAGATCCAGTCCCCCCTTGGCCGCTTTCATTGCCAGTTCGCCGCGCCTGCCCGGGCCGGGAGAGAAATCACCTTTGCCATCCGTCCCGAAAACATCGCCCTTTCACCGGCCGGAACGGTACCCTCCGACCAGCCGAACCGTATCACCGGCACGGTCCAGAACCGGGTCTTTCTGGGCGAGATCATGGAATATACCGTCGTCGTGCCTTCGGAGGAAAGGTTGATCGTCCGCCTGCATCCCTCTGCCTGCCATACGGATGGCGACCTTGTGGATCTGGTCCTGAAGCCCGGCTACCTGATCGCGGTATCCGACTGACGGTCGAAGGGCGACGCGCACCGCTTTGGCTAGTGGATATGCAGCAGCGCGATCGTCAATCATAGGCCGCCGCTTCCTTGGCGAAGCCCTGCGCGAGGAGAGCGTGGGGCTCTGATCCATATTGCCCGGAACAGCACCGCCTCCAGCCCGTCGAGGGGGCAGGGCGTCGTGAGATTTTGTCCGTTTCGACCACGCCAGCGGCATTTCATGATTGCCAAAACGGAAGCAAGCCCACCTGAAGGCAGTCCATCGCCGCCGGAATACGCCCCTCCACATGCGCAATTTCGACATTTCTTGTGTTGCGGTCGCAACAAAATGTTTGACCGGATCCTTTCTCTCGCCTATGGATGACGCGACGCCGCCGAGGGAGATGGCGGAATAATCTGTAGCTCAACACGGCAAGTTTGCTGACCGCGAAGCCATGCTTTCGCGGAACGATATCGCCGTGCCGCATTTCGGGGAGGCGAAATGGCACATACGATCATGACGGGAGAGGCCGATACGCGGACGGTCGACGGGCGCTGGACCCCGCTGCGCGTGGCGGTCATCGCGATCTGCTTTCTGCTCAATGCCATTGACGGCATGGACATCGTCATCATGTCCTATATCGCGCCTTCGCTGAAGGCGTCCTGGGAGCTGGGGCCCGAGGCTCTGGGGATCGTGTTCAGCGCCTCGCTGGCGGGCATGGCGGTGGGTGGATTGTTCATTGCGCCGCTTGCCGACCGCTTCGGGCGCCGGCCGCTGATCCTTGCGCTGCTGACGGTGATCACGGTCAGCATGCTCCTGTCGAGCCAGGCCCAGAACGTGACCCAGCTTGTCCTGTTGCGGACCATCATCGGAATGTCCGTCGGCGCCTTTCTGGCCAGCGTCACCACGCTCGCGGCCGAATATGCGCCGCGCGGACAGCAGGGTCTGGTCGTCGGGGCGGCAATCGCGGGCTATCCCATGGGCGCGGTCATCACCGGCCTTGTCGTCGCCCACACCCTGCCGATCCATGGCTGGCGCATGATGCTGGCGGGTGCGGGCTGCGTCTCGCTGATCGTGCTGCCGCTGGTGCTGCTCATCCTTCCCGAATCCATCGACTATCTGAAGCGTATGCAGCCAGCGAACGCGCTCTCGCGGCTGAACCGCGTGCTGGGCCGTCTGGGCGAGCCGACCTTGCCCGCGCTGCCGCCGCGCACCGAGGCGCACAAGACCTCGCCGGCGGAGATCTTTCGCGACGGGCGGCTCTCTGGCACGATCTGCCTCTGGGTGGCGATCATCATGGGCTTCATGACCTTCTATTTCCTGGTGTCCTGGATCACGCAGCTTTCGGTTCAGTCCGGGCTCGCGGTCGAGAATGCGATCTATGCCGGCGCGCTCTTCAATCTGGGCGGGTTTATCGGCACCTTCATCATCGCCGCCGCCGGCGCGCGGATGGGGTTGCAGCGCGCCACCTGCGCCGCGATGCTCTGCGGTGCGGTCGTGGTGGCGGCCTTTGGCTACCTCTCGGTTTCGCTGGCCGTGACGCTGGTGCTGGCCTTCTTTGCCGGGTTCACCACGAATGGCGGCTTCAACTCCTTCTACGCGCTTGCCGCTGGGCTCTACCCCTCCGAGATCCGCTCGACCGGGATCGGCTGGGCCATGGGGATCGGGCGGATCGGCGCGGTAATCGGGCCGATGCTGGGCGGCATCCTGATCGGCCGGGGCCTCGGCCTGCCCGCCCTTCTGGCTGTCTTTGCCATCCCGCTTCTTGTTGCCGGCGTTGCTGCGCTGTTTGTCCGCAATCGCATCCGGCAGGATTGAAAGGAACATCAACATGTCCACAACCAACGAATATGATGTCGTCGTCGTGGGTTCCGGCGCTGCCGGGCTGACCGCCGCGGTCACGGCACGCAAGTCTGGCCTTTCGGTGATCGTGCTGGAAAAGGCGCCGGTCTTTGGCGGCACCACCGCCTTTTCGGGCGGCGTCGCCTGGATCCCCGGCAACCCGCATTTCGAGGACCGCACCCCCGAGCAGGGCGGCGCCAAGGTCGACCGCGAGGCCGTCCACACCTATATGCGCCACGAGGCCGGGCCGAACTACAACCGCGACTTCGTGGACGCCTATCTCGACTACGGCCCGCGTATGTTGCGCTTCATGGAATCCGAGACCGAGGTGGCTTTCGTCCCCTCGATCTATCCCGACTATCACCCCGAAGCGCCCGGAGGCGTGCAGATCGGTCGTTCGGTCACGGCGGCGGCCTATGATGGGCGGCGGCTCGGCAAAGAGCTGGGCCGGCTGCGTCCGCCGCTGAAGACCATCACCTTCATGGGGATGATGTTCAACTCGTCGAACAATGACCTGAAGCATTTCTTCAACTTCACCCGCTCGCCGGTTTCGGCGGCCTATGTCGCCAAGCGGCTGGGGGTGCATATGCTGCACATGCTGCGCTATCGGCGGGGCGTGCAACTGACTTCCGGCAATGCGCTGGCGGCGCGGCTGGCGAAATCGACCTTCGACCTCGGGATCGAGATCCTGACCGACGCGCCGGTTTCCGAACTGGTGACGCGGGATGGCCGCGTTGCGGGCGTCGTCGCGACCGTCGACGGCAAGCGGCGCGAGTTCTCGGCCCGTCTCGGCGTGATCCTCGCCTCCGGCGGCTTCGCCCGCGATCCCCGCCGCACGCGCGAGATCTATCCGCATCTGCGCGAAGGGGGCGAGCATTTCACCCCGGTTCCCGAGGGCAATACCGGCGACGGCATCACCCTGGGCGAGAAGGCGGGCGGGCATCTGTCCGAGGGGCTGCCGAATGCTGCCGCATGGATGCCGGTCTCGAAGGTTCCCTATCCCGGTGGCGAGATCGCGTTCCCGCATCTCGTGGACCGCTACAAGCCCGGTTTCATCATGGTGACGCCTGCGGGCCGCCGCTTTGTCAACGAAAGCTGCTCCTATCACGATGTCGGCGCCGCGATGATCGAGGCCTGCCGCGGCACGGGCCGCACCGAGGCCTGGCTGATCGCCGATCACCGCACCATCCGCAAATACGGGATCGGTTTCGTGAAGCCCTATCCCATGCCGCTGGCGTCGCATCTCCGCTCGGGTTACCTGCGCAGCGGCAAGACGGTCGAGGAGCTGGCGCGCCAGATCGGCGTCGATCCTTCGACGCTGGCCAAGGAGGTCGCGTCCTATAACGAGGGCGCGCGGCAGGGCGAGGACCGGCAGTTCGGCCGCGGCACCTCGGGCTTCAACCGCTATCTGGGCGATGCGGGCCACAAGCCCAACCCGAACGTCGCGCCGGTCGAGCAGGGACCGTTCTATGCGCTGCGCATCGTGATGGGTGATCTGGGCACCTTCCCGGGCCTCGTCACCGACACGCAGGCGCGGGTTCTGGACGATCAGGGCGCGCCGATCGCGGGTCTCTATGCCGCGGGGAACGATGCGGCCTCGATCATGGGCGGGGCCTATCCGGGCGCTGGCATCACCATCGGGCCGGCGATGACCTTCGGCTATGTCGCGGCGCTGTCGCTGGCTGGAAAACTTGACGACAACAAAGGCTCCGTGCGCAATGCAGCCTGAGGAGAAACCCATGTTCACCGCCCCCCAGGATCGCCCGCTGGTCAACCTGCGCGTCTATACGATCACGCCCCGCCGTATGGCCGAGTTCATGGAGGTCTTCGACCGGCTCGCCATGCCCGTCCTGCTGCGCAGCCTTGGCGCGCCGATCGGCTTCTATACCAGCACGGTCGGCCAGCTGAACCAGGTCGTTCACCTGTGGGCCTATCGCGACATGGCGGATATGGAGGCGCGCTGGCAGGCGCGCGATTCCGACCCGGATTTCGCCGAATACCTGCGGGCTTCGGCGCATCTGGTCGTCGCGCAGGAGGACCGGCTGCTGCGTGCGGCGCCGCTGCCCTCGCTTGCGGCCTAGGTTCGCTCGGCCGCGGCGCGGGACTGCGCGTCCTCTTCGACCTTGGGCAGATTGGTGATCAGGCGCTGCATGAAATCAAGGAGCTGGTCGAACTCCTTGTTCGAGAAGCCCGACAGCAGCGCGCTTTCACGGGCGCGCGCGATCGGCAGGACCTGGCGATGCAATGCCAGTCCCGCCTCGGTCAGGTTCGCCTCGCGCTTGCGGCGCGCGGCGTCGCGCATCTCGACAAGGCCGCGGCTTTCCATCCCGACAAGGGCGCGGCTGACCGAGCTTTTGTCGACGCCGATCGAATTGCCCATGGCGATGACGGCCGACCAGGGTTCGACCGCGAGATGGCACAGGATGCGCCATTCGACCACGCCGATCTGGAAGCGTTCATGGTATTCCTGCGACGCGCCAACCCCCAGCCGGCTGGAAAAGCGCAGGCTGAGCGCCCCGATGCAGCGGTTGAGGTCGAAATGATCGGATTGCATGGCGCTTGTCCTCCTCGTGTCCCGCGCGTCGCTTCGGCGTATCCGAGCGGGCACCGGCGGATATCAGGTGCTGCCTCTAGACATAAGAGTTTTTGTTGTCTTCGCAACTCAGAACTGATCGAAAGATAAGGAGATACCGATGAGCTGGCTTGATCTTCAGGGCAAAACCGTCGTCATCACCGGCGCCGGGGGCGGCATCGGCCAGGCCCTGTGCCGGGGGTTCGCCGGGCAGGGCGCGCGGGTATTCGCACTGGACCGCAACGATGCAGCGCTGGAGCCGATCCTGACCGAACTGGGTGGCGCCGCGCGCGGCATCGCCTGCGACCTGTCGCAGGGCGCCGAGATCGAGGCCGCCGCCGCGCAGGTTGACGCCGAGGGCGGTGCCGACATCCTGGTCAATAACGCGGGCATCCTGCGCCCCGGTCCGCTGCAGGGCATCGCCGAGGCGGATTGGTCGGCGATGCTCAGGATCAACCTGACCGGCTATCTGCTGACCTCGCAGGCCTTTGGCAAGGCGATGCTGGCGCGCGGGGAAGGGGCGCTTGTCCATATCGCCTCGATCGCCGCCAGCCAGCCGCAACCGGCCAGCGGGGCCTATTCGTCCTCCAAGGCGGCGATCACGATGCTGTCGCGGCAGCTTGCGCAGGAATGGGGACCGTCCGGGGTGCGCTCGAACTGCGTCAGCCCGGGTCTGGTGCGCACGCCGTTGTCGGAAGCCTTCTATGCCGACCCCGAGACCAAGGCCCGGCGCGAGGAGATGGTGCCGCTGCGCCGTATCGCCTCGCCCGACGACATGACCGGGGCGACGCTGTTTCTGGCCTCGCGCCATGCGTCCTATATCACCGGGCAAGAGATCGTGGTCGATGGCGGCCTTTCCCAATCGCTGATGGGGCTGGTGCCGCGTCCCGGCTATTCCTGAGCGGGACGCGCGGGCCGGCAGCGGATGAATGTCCGGCCCGCATTGCAAAAACACTCGCGGATGCGAGGGAAATGGTGTTGGGTGAAATCCCCGACACCATTTTTTCTTTCGGCATTTCCACCCCGGCGGCGAAGGCATGGCCGCCAACGAGACCTCAG
>NZ_DATMFA010000011.1:0-22206 GCF_035556475.1 Paracoccus sp. (in: a-proteobacteria)
TGATGCCGGGCGACAACCTGAAGTTCGAAGTCGAACTGATCGCCCCGATCGCGATGGAAGAGAAGCTGCGCTTCGCCATCCGTGAAGGCGGCCGCACCGTCGGCGCAGGCGTCGTCTCGAAAATCCTGAAGTAATTCGGGAAACACGGATCGTCGGGTGATCCCCTCGGGGATATCGCGACGACAGGGCCGTCCCCTTGGGGGCGGCCTTTTTCTTTTCCGAGAAAGTTTACCGGGAATTCACCGGTCAGCCTGCTAGGCTGTCCCAGCCAAAAGGGAGGGCAGGGCGATGACCGAACGCAGGAAGGCTTCCGATTTCCACCCGCGCATCCTCGAGATTTTCGACGGCTATGTGCATGGCCGCATCTCGAAACGCGACTTCATGGCGCAGGCCGCGCAATTCGCCACCGTCGGGATGTCGGCTGCCGCGATCTTCGAGGCGCTGAAGCCCGATTACGCGCTGGCCCAGCAGGTGCCCCCCGACGATCCCGCGATCCGAACCGAGACCGTGAGCTATGAAAGCCCTGAGGGGAATGGCAGCATCTCGGGCCTGATGGCGTGGCCCGCCGATGCCTCGGGCAAACTGCCGGCCGTGCTGGTGGTGCATGAGAATCGCGGCCTCAATCCCTATATCGAGGATGTGGTGCGCCGTCTTGGCAAGGCGGGCTATCTGGCTTTCGGGCCGGACGGGCTGAGTTCGATCGGCGGCTATCCGGGCAATGACGAGCAGGGGCGCGAGATGCAGGCGAGCCTTGATCCCGCGAAGCTGATGGAGGATTTCTTCGCCGCCTATGAGTTCCTGCGCGATCACCCGGATTCGACCGGCAAGGTCGGCTGCGTCGGCTTCTGCTATGGCGGGGGCGTCTGCAATGCGCTGGCCGTGGCCTATCCCGACCTCAATGCCTCGGTCCCGTTCTATGGCCGCCAACCGAGGGCCGAGGAAGTGGCCCGGATCAAGGCGCCGCTGCTGATCCACTATGCCGAGAGTGACGAGCGGGTGAATGCGGGCTGGCCGGATTACGAGGCCGCGCTGAAGGCCAATGGCAAGGAATATCAGGCCTTCTTCTATCCCGGCACCCAGCACGGTTTCCACAATGACACCACGCCCCGCTATGACGAGGCGGCGGCGAAACTGGCATGGGACCGGACGCAGGCCTTCTTCGCCGAAAAGCTCGTCAACTGACAGGATCTGTCAGCATTACTGCCTCAGGATGGCCGCAATCATCAGGAGGTTGAGCGATGAAGACCTATCACGGTTCCTGCTTTTGCGGCGCGGTGCATTTCGAGGCCGAGGGCGATCTTGGACAGGGAACGATGCGCTGCAATTGCCGCTTCTGCCGCAAGATGCGCTATTGGGAGATGCGCCTGCCGGATGCGGCGGGCTTCCGCGTCACCGAAGGCAGCGCGCATCTGGCCGAGACGCCGCGCAGCCAGCCGGACGGGGTGAACATGCATCACCATTTCTGCGCCCGCTGCGGCACCCGCCTCTGGACGCAGGGCGATCTTGCCGAGATGGGCGGGCCTTTCGTCATGGTCTGCATCAACGCGCTTGACGACGCGAGCGAGGCGGAGCTGATCGCCGCCCCGGTCTTTTATGCCGATGGCGCGCATGACGCATGGTGGAACCCGGCGCCCGAGACGCGGCACCTCTAGCCCCCCTTGCACCTCGCGCGGGTGCATGGGAACGTGCCGGCGGGCGATCAAGCGCGCCCGCCCTGCAAAATCCACGAGGTTCAGAATGTTTCGCTGGTTCGAAAGCCGGCTTGATCCCTATCCTGTCGACCTGCCGCGGATGCCCCCCAAGGGGCTCTGGCGCTTCATCCTGCATTTCTCGCGCGGGGCATGGGGCTACATGCTGGCCATGTCGGCCTGCTCGGCGCTGATCGCGGTGTTCGAGGTGATCCTGTTTGGCTATCTGGGCGAGTTGATCGACCGGCTGGCCGGGGCCGATCGTGCGAATTTCTGGCAGGTCGAGGGCGGGCGGCTGATCCTCATGGCCACGATCCTGGTGATCGGGCTGCCGCTTCTGCAGATCATCTTCTCGCTCCTGATGCACCAGACGCTGATGGGGAACCTGCCGCAGCGCATCCGCTGGCAGGCGCACCGCTATCTGCTGCGCCAGTCGATGAGCTATTTCCAGGACGAGTTCGCGGGCCGCATCGCCACCAAGCTGATGCAGACGGCGCTGGCCGTGCGCGAGGTGGCGATGAAGTTCCTCGACGTGCTGGTCTATGTCGGGGTCTATTTCCTTGGCGCGCTGGTCCTTGCCGCCTCGACCGACGGATGGCTTGCGGTGCCGTTCCTTGCCTGGGGGGTGTTCTATGGGCTGCTGCTGTGGTGGCTGGTGCCGCGCATCGGCCGGGTCAGCGAGGCGCAAGCAGACGCCCGCGCGGTGATGACCGGCCGAGTGGTCGACAGCTATACCAATATCTCGACCGTGAAGCTTTTCTCGCACAGCTCGCGCGAGGAGGCTTATGTCCGCGACAGCATGGACGGCTTCCTGCAAACGGTCCACACGCAGATGCGGCTGGCCTCGATCCAGAACATCCTGCTGGCCTCGCTGAACTCGGGCCTGACCTTTGCGGTCACGGCGCTGGGGATCTGGCTGTGGGTCGGGGGCCGGATCGAGGTCGGGGCGGTCGCCATCGCCATCCCGCTCGCGCTGCGGCTGGGCAACATGTCGCATTGGATCATGTGGGAATTTGCCGGGCTTTTCGAGAATATCGGCACGGTTCGGGACGGCATCGGCTCGCTTTCCTTGCCGCGTATGGTCACCGACGTCCCGGGCGCGAAGCCGCTCGAGGTGCCGAAGGGCCGGGTCGAGTTCCAGGACGTCACCTTCCGCTACCGCGACGCGGTCGAGGGGCAGGGCGGCGCGGTCCTCGACCACCTCACCCTCGACATTGCGCCGGGCGAGCGCATCGGACTGGTCGGCCGTTCGGGCGCGGGCAAGTCGACGCTGGTGAATCTGCTGCTGCGCTTCCACGACCTCGAATCGGGCCGCATCCTGATCGACGGGCAGGACATCTCGCAGGTCACGCAGGAATCGCTGCGCGCCGCGATCGGGGTGGTGACGCAGGACACCTCGCTGCTGCACCGCTCGATCCGGGACAACATCGCCTATGGCCGCCCCGAAGCCAGCGAGGACGAGGTCATGCGCGCCGCCGGTCAGGCCGAGGCGCTGGATTTCGTCGGCGTCCTCAGCGATTCGCGCGGGCGGCGGGGGCTGGAGGCCCATGTGGGCGAGCGCGGGGTGAAGCTTTCGGGTGGGCAGCGCCAGCGCATCGCCATCGCGCGCGTGCTGCTGAAGGATGCGCCGATCCTCGTCCTCGACGAGGCGACAAGCGCCCTCGACAGCGAGGTCGAGGCGGCGATTCAGGACCAGCTTGAACTGCTGATGCGTGACAAGACCGTGATCGCGATCGCGCACCGCCTCTCGACCATCGCGCGGATGGACCGGCTGGTGGTGATGGACCGGGGCCGGATCGTCGAGCAGGGCAGCCATGACGAATTGCTGGCGCGCGGCGGCATCTATGCCGGCCTCTGGGCGCGGCAATCCGGCGGGTTTCTGGAAAGCGACTGAGGCGGAGCCACCAGCCGCCCGCAGCGCGTCGGCAGGCTTCGTCGCAGGCCGGCGCGCAAGTTTCGGAAATTCGCCTTGACGGCCTTCAGCACAGGCCATATTTGAAGCCTCGGCTTAGGGGTTTAGCTCAGTTGGTAGAGCATCGGTCTCCAAAACCGAGGGTCGTGGGTTCGAGTCCCCCAACCCCTGCCAAGCCGCCTCTCTTGACAATTCGCATGACCTCCGGTGAACACGGGCCATGGCTCTGAGCATCCACTTGGGGGCGCACAAGACCGCCTCGACCCATCTGCAATTCTCGCTGCGTCAGATACGGAATCGGCTGAGCGAAGCCGGCCTTTTCTATGCCGACCCGGCCTTGCTGCGTGATGCCCTGCCGCTGGGGCTGGCGCTGGCCCAGGGCACGGCTTCGAAGGCCGCCCGCGAATGCCGGCGCCAGTTCGAGGAGGCGCTGGCCACGCATGAGGGGCTGCTGATCTCGGAGGAGAACATCCTCGGCGGAACCCATCGCACCAACATGTATTCGCGCTGGGGGACGCTCTATTCCACCGCGCCCAGACGCCTGCGTCAGGTGATCACGATGGCCGGGGCGGAGCCGGCCACCCTCTATCTGTCGATCCGCGACCCGGCCAGCTTCCATGTCTCGGCCTTTGCGCTGCAACTGAGCGCGGGCAACGAGATCGAGCTGGAACCCTATCTGGGCGAGCGCGATCCGGCGCGGGTCCGCTGGTCGGGGCTGGTCAAGCGGTTGGCTGCGGTCGAGGGCGTGAGCCGCATCGTCGTCTGGCGCTATGAGGATTATGCCGCGATCCGGCCGGAGCTTTTGGCCCGTCTGGTGCCGCCAGCCCTGCTGGCCGAAGTGCCCGCGCCCGCGCCGCGCAATGTCAGCGTGACCCAGCCCGGCTATGACTGGTATCGCGAGCGTGCGATGATCGACACGCAGTCCGACCTGCGCGACCTGTTCCAGCGGGCGCGCAAGAAGTTCCCGCGCGAGGCCGGACACCCGCCGCTCAGTCTGCTTGACGACAAGGTTAGGGCCCGCTCGGCCTATATCTACGGGGCCGAGATCGCGGCGATCCGCAGGATGCCGGGGGTCGAGTTTCTGGATCCCTGAGGCTTCGGGCGAGTTCCGGCTTGAATCCTGCGCCGGCAGCGGCTATCTGACGCGCTGCAAGACTCAAGGGAACATCATGGCCAACCCCGTCCAGTTCATCAGTCAGGTGCGCAGCGAAGTCGGCAAGATCAGCTGGCCGACCCGGCGCGAAGTGATCACCACCACCATCATGGTGCTGATCATGGCGACTCTGGCCTCGATCTTCTTCTTCCTCGTCGATCTTGCGATCAAGACGGGCCTGTCCCAGATCGTGAACTTCGTCGGCAGCTGAGGTCTTGCAATGAAGGGCAGGGGGCGTTATGTCCGTGCGATCTGCCCCGAGACGCGGCGTGCATCGATTCGGTCGTGCGCGCCGATTTCAATTTGGCCGGATGGTCGTTCGGACGAACGCCGAGCCTGATGGGCAGCAATGAATTGCAAGGGCTTGGCGTCAGCCGGCCTGGAATGAACAGGGGTCGATCGAGACATGGCAAAGCGTTGGTATTCGGTCAGCGTCCTGTCGAACTTTGAGAAGAAGGTTGCCGAGGCGATTCGCCAGGCGGCTTCGGAAAATGGTCTGGAAGAGCAGATCGACGAGGTTCTGGTCCCCACTGAAGAGGTGATCGAGATCCGTCGCGGCAAGAAAGTGACCTCCGAGCGTCGCTTCATGCCGGGCTACGTGCTGGTCCATATGGATCTCAGCGACCGGACCTATCACTTGGTCAACTCGATCAATCGGGTGACGGGTTTCCTCGGTGCGCAAGGCAAGCCGATGCCGATGCGCGACGACGAGGTGAACGCGATCCTGCATCGCACCGGTGAAGGCGGGGCCGAGGTGGCGCCGCGCAATCTGATCCGGTTCGACGTGGGCGAGCGTGTGAATGTGACCGACGGTCCGTTCGAGGGCTTCTCGGGGATGGTCGAAGAGGTGGATGAGGTCTCGAGCCGCATCAAGGTCACCGTTTCGATCTTTGGCCGGCCCACCCCGGTCGAGCTGGAATTCACGCAGGTTTCCAAGACCGCGTGATTTGGTGCGGGAGGCGTTCATCCCCTTTTGGGATGCGCCGGACCGCTAAGTCTGCCCGCATCCCGCGGGCGTGATGATAAGGAGAGGGCCAGATGGCCAAGAAAGTTGTCGGCAGCCTCAAGCTGCAAATCAAGGCGGGTCAAGCCAACCCGTCCCCGCCCGTCGGCCCGGCTCTGGGTCAGCGCGGCATCAACATCATGGAATTCTGCAAGGCGTTCAACGCCCGCACGCAGGAGATGGAGCAGGGTTCGCCTGTTCCGGTCGTGATCACCTATTACGCCGACAAGTCCTTCACCTTCGAGACGAAGACGGCCCCGGCCTCGTTCCTGCTGAAGAAGGCCGCTGGCCTGAAGCCGGTCGGCAAGCGCAACCGCGCCAAGGGCTCGGAAAAGCCCGGCCGTGTGGTCGCCGGTTCCGTGACCGCCAAGCAGGTCCGCGAGATCGCCGAAGCCAAGATGAAAGACCTGTCCGCGAACGACGTCGAAGCCGCGATGCAGATCATCCTCGGCTCGGCCCGTTCGATCGGCATCGAGGTGAAAGGCTAAGTCATGGCAAAAGTTGCGAAAAACAAAGCCGCTGCCCGCGCCGCCTTCGAAGGAAAATCGAACCTCACGGTCGAGGATGCGGTTGCTCTGGTGAAAGCCAACACCAAGGCGAAATTCGACGAGACCGTCGAGATCGCGATGAACCTGGGCGTTGACCCGCGCCACGCCGACCAGATGGTCCGCGGCGTCGTCACCCTGCCGAACGGCACGGGCAAGCACGTCCGCGTCGCCGTTTTCGCCCGTGGCCCGAAAGCTGACGAAGCCAAGGCCGCCGGTGCCGAGATCGTCGGTGCGGAAGACCTGCTGGAGACCATCCAGTCGGGCAAGATCGAATTCGATCGCTGCATCGCCACCCCGGACATGATGCCGCTGGTCGGCCGTCTGGGCAAGATCCTGGGCCCGCGCAACCTGATGCCGAACCCCAAGGTCGGCACGGTGACCATGGACGTGAAATCGGCCGTGGAAGCTGCCAAGGGCGGTGAAGTCCAGTTCAAGGCTGAAAAAGCCGGTGTCGTTCACGCTGGCGTTGGCAAGGCTTCCTTCGATGCCGCCAAGCTGGCCGAGAACATCCGCGCCTTCGTCGATGCGGTGAACCGCGCGAAGCCGTCGGGCGCCAAGGGCACCTATGTCAAGAAGGTCTCGATCAGCTCGACCATGGGGCCGGGCGTGTCGCTGGACCTGGCTTCGGCCGTCGCGCAGTAAGCGCAAGAATTTCGCCGGAGTGATCCGGCGGATGGCGGGGCGTTCATCGCGCCCCGTCCTGTCCGAGACGGAGGGTGCGGAGAGATCCGCTTAATTTCCTTCCTGAGATGGGATCAAGACCATTTTCCGAAGGTTTCTTCGGGGGATCTTGGACCGTCACGGACCGGTTCAGTCGCTGTTCGGGCGGCTGGATAGTTGAGCCGGGGGGAAACCCCCATACTTGGAGTGAAACCGTGGATAGAGCGCAAAAAGAGCAGCTGGTCGAAGAACTCGGCCAGATCTTTGAAGCCTCTGGCGTCGTGGTGGTTGCCCACTACGAAGGAATGACGGTTGCCCAAATGCAGGACCTGCGCGCGCAGATGCGCGAAGTTGGCGGGTCCGTTCGCGTTGCCAAGAACAGGCTCGCCAAGATCGCCCTGGATGGGAAGCCCTGCGCAAGCATTGCCGACTATCTGACGGGTATGACCGTGCTCGCTTACTCCGAGGATCCGGTGGCTGCGGCCAAGATCGCGGACAAGTACGCCAAGGCCAACGACAAGTTCGTGATCCTTGGTGGTGCGATGGGCGACACGGCGCTTGACCCTGCCGGTGTGAAAGCCGTGGCACAGATGCCGTCGCGTGAGGAGCTTATCGCTTCGATCGTGTCCTGCATCGGCGCCCCTGCCTCGAACATCGCGGGCGCGATTGGCGCACCTGCTTCCAACATCGCGGGCATCCTCACGACTCTGGAAGAGCGCGAGGCCGCTTAAGGCAATCCCATTCCCTCGTAGGGTTGAATACCCGTCGTTGGAACACTTAATGGAAAGAACGGAAAAATGGCTGACCTGAAAAAACTCGCCGAAGAAATCGTGGGCCTGACCCTGCTGGAAGCCCAGGAACTGAAGACCATCCTGAAAGACGAGTACGGCATCGAGCCGGCCGCCGGTGGCGCCGTCATGGTTGCTGGCCCGGCTGCGGCTGCTGAAGCCGTCGAAGAGAAAACCGAATTCGACGTCGTCCTGACCGACGCTGGCGCGAACAAGATCAACGTGATCAAAGAAGTTCGCGGCATCACCGGTCTTGGCCTGAAAGAAGCCAAGGACCTGGTCGAAGCCGGTGGCAAAGTCAAAGAAGGCGTCTCGAAAGCTGACGCTGAAGAAATGAAGAAAAAGCTCGAAGCGGCTGGCGCCAAGGTCGAGCTGAAGTAATTGGTCCTGCACCTGATGGTGCCGGCCGATTAATTCGGAACATTCAGGCAGGGTCCGGGTTTCCCGGTCCCTGCCGAACCTGTCTTGAAGGACGGTTTCAGGGAAAACCTTCCTTCAGGGCATGTTCGGGGTTCGGGAGCCGCGCGGTGGGACGCGAGGCACGAATGGGACCCCGCCCCTCATTCGCCGCCTTGCGCCGGTCGGGCCCCGACGACCGTCTGCAAGCGAAAGACGAAAGGTTAGACCCTCTATGGCGCAAGCTTATGTCGGCCAGAAACGCATCCGGCGTTACTATGGCAATATCCGCGAAGTCCTTGAAATGCCGAACCTCATCGAGGTTCAGAAATCCTCCTACGACCTGTTCCTGCGGTCGGGCGAGGGTGAGGGCCATCAGGACGGCGAGGGCATCAACGGTGTCTTCCAGTCGGTTTTCCCGATCAAGGACTTCAACGAGACGGCGACCCTCGAATTCGTGAAATACGAGCTTGAGCGGCCGAAATACGACGTTGACGAATGCCAGGCCCGCGACATGACCTATGCCGCGCCGCTGAAGGTGACGCTGCGTCTGATCGTGTTCGATGTCGACGAAAACACGGGCGCGAAATCGGTCAAGGACATCAAGGAGCAGGACGTCTACATGGGCGACATGCCCCTGATGACGCAGAACGGGACGTTCATCGTGAACGGGACCGAGCGTGTCGTCGTGTCGCAGATGCACCGCTCGCCCGGCGTGTTCTTCGACCACGACCGCGGCAAGACCCACAGCTCGGGCAAGCTGCTGTTCGCCTGCCGCATCATTCCCTATCGCGGCTCGTGGCTGGACTTCGAATTCGATGCCAAGGATCTTGTGTTCGCGCGTATCGACCGCCGCCGGAAACTGCCGGTGACGACGCTGCTCTATGCCCTCGGCATGGATCAGGAGGGCATCATGGATGCCTTCTACGACACGGTTGACTACAAGCTGCAGCGCGCCGTCCGGGGACAGGACGCGGGCTGGGTCACAAAGTTCTTCCCCGAGCGCGTGCGCGGCACCCGCCCGACCTATGACCTCGTGAACGCCGAAACCGGCGAAGTCGTCACCAAGGCCGGCGACAAGGTCACGCCGCGTCTGGTCAAGCAGCTTGCCGAAAAAGGCGACATGAACCTGCTGCTGCCCTTCGACAAGATCGTCGGCCGCTTCGTCGCGAAAGACATCATCAACGAGGATACCGGCTTCATCTATGCCGAAGCCGGTGACGAAATCACGATCGAATACGATCGCGATGGCGAGATCTCGGGCGGTCTGCTGAAAGTCCTGCTGGACAACGGCATCGAGGACATCCCGGTTCTGGACATCGACCACGTCAATGTCGGTCCCTATATCCGCAACACCATGGCGGCGGACAAGAACATGAACCGCGAAGGCGCGCTCATGGACATCTACCGCGTGATGCGTCCGGGTGAGCCGCCGACCGTCGAGGCTGCCTCGACGCTGTTCAACAGCCTGTTCTTCGACGGCGAGCGCTACGACCTTTCGGCCGTGGGTCGCGTCAAGATGAACATGCGCCTTGATCTGGATGCGCCGGACACCCAGCGCACCCTGCGCAAGGATGACATCATCGCCTGTATCCGCGGTCTCGTGGAACTGCGCGACGGCAAGGGCGAGATCGACGACATCGACCACCTCGGCAACCGCCGGGTGCGCTCGGTCGGCGAACTGATGGAAAACCAGTATCGCATCGGCCTGCTGCGCATGGAACGCGCGATCCGCGAGCGCATGTCCGGCGTCGAGATCGACACTGTCATGCCGCAGGATCTGATCAACGCGAAGCCCGCGGCTGCTGCCGTGCGCGAGTTTTTCGGCTCGTCGCAGCTGTCGCAGTTCATGGACCAGACCAACCCGCTGTCGGAAGTCACGCACAAGCGCCGTCTCTCGGCGCTGGGGCCGGGCGGTCTGACCCGTGAGCGCGCCGGCTTCGAGGTTCGCGACGTTCACCCGACCCACTATGGCCGGATGTGCCCGATCGAAACGCCGGAAGGCCAGAACATCGGTCTGATCAACTCGCTGGCCACCTTCGCCCGCGTGAACAAATACGGCTTCATCGAGACCCCGTATCGCAAGGTCATCGAAGGTCACGTCACCGACGACGTGGTCTATATGTCCGCGACCGAGGAAATGCGTCACACCGTGGCTCAGGCCAACGCGACGCTGGATGAGAACGGCAAGTTCGTGGACGAGCTGGTCTCGACCCGTCAGGCCGGCGACTTCATGCTGAACCCGGTGGAAGCGGTCGACCTGATCGACGTTTCGCCCAAGCAGCTGGTCTCGGTCGCTGCGGCGCTGATCCCGTTCCTCGAGAATGACGACGCCAACCGCGCGCTGATGGGCGCCAACATGCAGCGTCAGGCTGTCCCGCTTCTGCGGGCAGAGGCGCCGTTTGTCGGCACCGGCATGGAAGCGACGGTTGCGCGCGATTCCGGCGCGGCCATCATGGCCCGTCGCGGCGGCATCATCGACCAGGTCGATGCGCAGCGTATCGTTATCCGGGCGACCGAGGATCTGGGCGCGGGCGACGCGGGCGTGGACATCTATCGTCTGCGCAAGTTCAAGCGTTCGAACCAGTCCTCGACCATCAACCAGCGTCCGCTGGTCAAGGTGGGCGACAAGGTGGTGAAGGGTCAGGTCGTTGCCGACGGTCCGTCGACCGATCAGGGCGAATTGGCGATCGGCCGGAACGTGGTCGTGGCCTTCATGCCGTGGAACGGCTACAATTACGAGGACTCGATCCTCGTGAGCGAGCGTATCCACCGCGACGACGTCTATACCTCGATCCATATCGACGAGTATGAGGTTGCGGCCCGCGACACCAAGCTTGGCCCGGAAGAGATCACCCGCGACATCCCGAACGTCGGCGAGGAGGCGCTGCGCAACCTCGACGAGGCTGGCATCGTCTATATCGGCGCCGAAGTGGGACCGGGCGACATTCTGGTCGGCAAGATCACCCCGAAGGGTGAATCGCCGATGACCCCGGAAGAAAAGCTGCTTCGCGCGATCTTCGGCGAAAAGGCTTCGGACGTGCGCGACACCTCGCTGCGTCTGCCGCCGGGTGCCTATGGCACGATCGTCGAGGTTCGGGTCTTCAACCGCCACGGCGTCGACAAGGACGAGCGTGCGTTGCAGATCGAGCGCGAGGAAGTCGAGCGTCTGGCCCGCGACCGTGACGACGAGCTGGCGATTCTGGAGCGCAACATCTATGCGCGCCTGAAATCGCTGATCACCGGCAAGGAAGTCGTGAAGGGTCCGAAAGGCATCAAGGCCGGAGCGATCGTCAACGACGACCTGCTGAGCCAGCTGAGCCGCGGGCAATGGTGGCAGCTTGCCGTCGCCGAAGAGGAAACCGCCAAGGAAGTCGAGGCGCTGAACCAGCAATTCGACGCGCTGAAGCGTGCCCTCGACAACCGCTTCGACGACAAGGTCGAGAAGGTCCGTCAAGGCGACGACCTGCCTCCGGGCGTGATGAAGATGGTCAAGGTGTTCGTTGCCGTGAAGCGCAAGCTTCAGGCCGGGGACAAGATGGCCGGTCGTCACGGCAACAAGGGTGTCGTTTCGAAGGTCGTGCCGATCGAGGACATGCCGTTCCTCGCCGATGGCACGCCGGTTGACCTCGTGCTGAACCCGCTGGGCGTGCCGTCGCGCATGAACGTCGGTCAGATCCTCGAAGTGCACATGGGCTGGGCCAGCCGTGGCCTTGGCATCAAGATCGACGAGGCGCTGGAGGAATACCGGCGCAATGGCGACATGACGACCGTTCGCGATGCCATGAAGAACGGCTATGGCGACCAGACCTATGATCTGACCTTCGCCGACATGGCGGACGAGGACGTGCTGGAAAGCGCCAATGCTGTCCGGGCTGGTGTTCCGATCGCGACGCCGGTGTTCGACGGTGCGAAGGAGGCGGATATCAACGACGCCCTCAAGCGTGCCGGCTTCAACGAGTCGGGCCAGTCGATCGTCTTCGACGGCCGCACGGGCGAGCCCTTCGCGCGTCCTGTGACCGTGGGTGTGAAGTACTTCCTGAAGCTTCACCACCTTGTCGACGACAAGATGCACGCCCGTTCGACCGGGCCGTACAGCCTCGTCACGCAGCAGCCGCTGGGTGGTAAGGCGCAGTTCGGCGGTCAGCGTCTGGGTGAGATGGAGGTCTGGGCGCTGGAAGCCTATGGCGCCGCCTATACCCTGCAGGAGATGCTGACGGTGAAGTCGGACGACGTTGCCGGCCGCACCAAGGTCTATGAGAGCATCGTCAAGGGCGAGGACAACTTCGAAGCCGGCGTGCCGGAATCGTTCAACGTTCTGGTCAAGGAGGTCCGGGGTCTGGGCCTCAACATGGAACTCCTGGATGCGGAGGACGAGGAGTGAGGGCGCGAAAGCGCCCCATTTCCCTCCTTTCCGCGCCCCTCATTAGGATTTGAAAATGAACCAGGAACTTGCCACCAACCCCCTGAACCCGCTGGCCCAGCCGCGTCAGTTCGATGAGATCAAGATCTCGCTGGCCTCGCCCGAAGAAATTCTGGCCTGGTCCTATGGCGAGGTGAAGAAGCCCGAAACCATCAACTACCGCACGTTCAAGCCCGAGCGTGACGGCCTGTTCTGCGCGCGTATCTTTGGCCCGATCAAGGATTACGAATGCCTCTGCGGCAAATACAAGCGCATGAAATATCGCGGCCTCGTCTGCGAGAAATGCGGCGTCGAGGTCACGTTGCAGAAGGTCCGGCGCGAGCGCATGGGCCATATCGAGCTGGCCGCCCCGGTCGCGCATATCTGGTTCCTGAAGTCGCTGCCCTCGCGCATCGGCCTGATGCTGGACATGACGCTGCGCGATCTCGAGCGTATTCTCTATTTCGAGAATTACGTCGTGATCGAACCGGGTCTGACCGACCTGACCTACGGCCAGCTTCTGACCGAGGAAGAATTCCTCGACGCTCAGGACCAGTATGGCGCTGACGCGTTCTCGGCCAATATCGGTGCCGAGGCGATCCGCGAAATGCTGGCCAATATCGACCTGGCCGCCACTGCCGAGCAGCTTCGCGAGGAGCTGAAGGAAGCGACGGGCGAGCTGAAGCCGAAGAAGATCATCAAGCGCCTGAAGATCGTCGAGAGCTTCCTCGAGTCGGGCAACCGTCCCGAATGGATGGTCCTGACCGTGATCCCGGTCATTCCGCCGGAACTGCGTCCGCTGGTTCCGCTGGATGGCGGCCGCTTCGCGACCTCGGACCTGAACGACCTGTATCGCCGGGTCATCAACCGGAACAACCGCCTGAAGCGCCTGATCGAGCTTCGCGCGCCCGACATCATCGTCCGCAACGAAAAGCGGATGCTGCAAGAGTCGGTCGATGCGCTGTTCGACAACGGCCGTCGCGGCCGCGTCATCACCGGCAACAACAAGCGCCCGCTGAAGTCGCTCTCCGACATGCTGAAGGGCAAGCAGGGCCGCTTCCGCCAGAACCTTCTGGGGAAACGGGTCGACTTCTCGGGCCGTTCGGTCATCGTGACCGGGCCGGAACTGAAGCTGCACCAGTGCGGGTTGCCGAAGAAGATGGCGCTCGAACTGTTCAAGCCGTTCATCTATTCGCGGCTTGAGGCGAAGGGCCTCAGCTCGACCGTCAAGCAGGCGAAGAAGCTGGTCGAGAAAGAGCGTCCCGAGGTCTGGGACATCCTCGACGAGGTGATCCGCGAGCATCCGGTTCTGCTGAACCGCGCGCCGACGCTGCACCGCCTGGGCATCCAGGCGTTCGAGCCGATCCTGATCGAAGGCAAGGCGATCCAGCTTCACCCGCTGGTCTGCTCGGCCTTCAACGCCGACTTCGACGGCGACCAGATGGCTGTTCACGTCCCGCTGTCGCTTGAGGCGCAGCTGGAAGCGCGCGTCCTGATGATGTCGACGAACAACGTTCTGTCGCCCGCCAACGGCGCGCCGATCATCGTTCCGTCGCAGGACATGGTCCTTGGTCTCTACTACACGACCATGGAACGCGAGGGCATGAAGGGCGAAGGCATGGCCTTCACCAACCTCGAAGAGGTCGAGCACGCGCTGGCTTCCGGCGCGGTGCATCTGCATGCCCGCATCAAGGCCCGCCTGCCGCAGATCGACGAGAACGGCAACGAGGTCATCAAGCGCTTCGACACGACTCCGGGCCGGATCCGTCTTGGCGCGCTGCTGCCCAAGAACGCAAAGGCTCCCTTCGAGCTGGTCAACCGCCTTCTGCGCAAGAAGGACATCCAGAACGTCATCGACACCGTCTACCGCTACTGCGGCCAGAAAGAGTCGGTGATCTTCTGTGACCAGATCATGGGTCTCGGCTTCCGCGAGGCGTTCAAGGCCGGCATTTCCTTCGGCAAGGACGACATGGTCATCCCGCCGACGAAATGGGATCTGGTCGAAGAGACGCAGGACCAGGTGAAGCAGTTCGAACAGCAATATCTGGACGGCCTGATCACCCAGGGCGAGAAGTACAACAAGGTCGTGGACGCCTGGTCGAAATGTAACGACAAGGTCACCGACGCGATGATGAAGACCATCTCGGCCACCAAGAAGGACGAGAAGGGTGCGGAGCTTGAGCCGAACTCGGTCTACATGATGGCGCACTCCGGTGCCCGGGGTTCGGTCAGCCAGATGAAGCAGCTGGGCGGGATGCGCGGCCTGATGGCCAAGCCGAACGGCGAGATCATCGAGACGCCGATCATCTCGAACTTCAAGGAAGGTCTGACCGTTCTTGAATACTTCAACTCGACCCACGGCGCCCGGAAGGGTCTGTCCGATACCGCTCTGAAGACCGCGAACTCGGGTTACCTGACCCGTCGTCTGGTCGACGTGGCGCAGGACTGCATCATCCGTGAGCATGACTGCGGCACCGATCGCGCGATCACCGCTTCGGCGGCGGTCAATGACGGCGAAATCGTCAGCCCGCTTTCCGAGCGCGTTCTGGGCCGGACCGCGGCCGATGACGTGCTGGTTCCGGGCGAGGATGTCGTGATCGTTCGCAAGAACGAGCTGATCGACGAACGCAAGGCGGACGAGATCGAGCAGGCCGGCGTCCAGTCGGTCCGCATCCGCTCGGCCCTGACCTGCGAATCCGAGGACGGCATCTGCGCGCTCTGCTATGGTCGCGACTTGGCCCGCGGCACGCTGGTCAATATCGGCGAGGCCGTCGGCATCATCGCCGCGCAGTCGATCGGCGAGCCCGGCACGCAGCTGACGATGCGGACCTTCCACATCGGCGGCATCGCGCAGGGTGGTCAGCAGTCCTTCATTGCGGCGGCACAGGAAGGCACGGTCTCGTATGAAAACGAGAGCACGCTGGAAAATGCCAATGGCGAGCTGATCGTGATGAGCCGCAACATGCAGCTGAACATCTTGAATGCTCAGGGCGAAGTGCTGGCGAACCACAAGCTGTTCTACGGCTCGAAACTGTTCGTGCGCGAAGGCGATCACGTCAATCGCGGCCAGAAGATGTTCGAATGGGATCCCTATACCCTGCCGATCATCGCCGAGAAGGCCGGTATCGCGAAATATGTCGACCTGCTCTCGGGCATCTCGGTCCGCGACGAGACCGACGATGCAACGGGCATGACGCAGAAGATCGTGACCGACTGGCGTTCGGCGCCGAAGGGCAATGAGCTGAAGCCGGAGATCATCATCGTCGATCAGGACGGCGAGCCGGTCCGCAACGAGCAGGGCAACCCTGTCACCTATCCGATGTCGGTCGACGCCGTTCTGTCGGTCGAGGAAGGGCAGGAGATCAAGGCCGGCGACGTCGTGGCGCGTATCCCGCGCGAAGGCGCCAAGACCAAGGACATCACCGGGGGTCTTCCCCGCGTGGCGGAACTGTTCGAGGCCCGTCGTCCCAAGGATCACGCAATCATCGCCGAACTCGATGGCTACGTGCGCTTCGGCAAGGACTACAAGAACAAGCGCCGCATCTCGATCGAGCCTGCTGACGACACGCTGGAAGCCGTCGAATACATGGTGCCGAAAGGCAAGCACATCCCGGTTCACGAAGGTGACTTCGTGCAGAAGGGCGACTACATCATGGACGGCAACCCGGCGCCGCATGACATCCTGCGCATCATGGGGATCGAGGCTCTGGCCGACTATCTCATCGACGAGGTGCAGGACGTCTATCGACTGCAGGGCGTGAAGATCAACGACAAGCACATCGAGGTGATCGTTCGCCAGATGCTGCAAAAGATCGAGATCCTCGACAGCGGCGACACCACGCTGCTGAAGGGCGAAAACGTCGACCGCGACGAGTTCGTGGAAGAGAACGCCAAGATCGAAGCCAAGGGTGGCCGTCCGGCCACGGGCGAGCCGGTGCTTCTGGGCATCACCAAGGCATCGCTGCAGACCCGCAGCTTCATCTCGGCCGCCTCGTTCCAGGAGACGACCCGCGTGCTGACCGAGGCCGCCGTTCAGGGCAAGCGCGACAAGCTGGTCGGGCTGAAGGAGAACGTCATCGTCGGCCGCCTGATCCCGGCGGGCACCGGTGGCGCGACCTCGCGCGTGAAGCGCATCGCGACCGAGCGCGACAATGCCGTGATCGAGGCGCGCCGCGCCGAGGCCGAGGCTGCCGCCGCGCTGATCGCGCCCGAGGAAGTCCCGGCATCGACGGGCAGCGAAGGCTGATCCATCGCCACATGACCTTGCGAAGGCCCGGAGCATCTGCTCCGGGCCTTTTGCATTTCGGGACCCTGCCGGAGCCTGCTTGCCGGATATCGCCGCGCTGGATTTTTACCTTTCGTCTCAATACCGTTCGCGGGCGGACGCAGCGGAGCCTTCATGCGCACACCCCTCATTTCGCCCAACCGCCGCGTCAGACCGGCCTCGCTTCCGTCGCAGATCCCGGCCGGGGCAAGTGAGAACCTGCAAGGCGCGCTGCTGATGATGACGAGCATGGCGGCGTTCACCTGCAACGACTCGATCATGAAGGGGGTGACGCAGCATCTGCCGCTTTATGAAGCGGTGGTGATCCGGGGGTTGCTGGTCCTCGGCCTCATGTTGCTTGTGGCACGGCTGCATGGCGAAAGGATCAGCCTTGCCGTGCCGCGCGGCGACCGGCTTCCTCTGGTGATGCGCAGCGTCGCGGACATCCTCTCGACGCTGCTTTATCTGCTGGCGCTGCGCCAGATGGCGCTCGCTGATCTGTCGGCCATCATGCAGGCGTTGCCGCTGGCGGTCACGCTGGCTGCCGCGCTGGTCTTTCGCGAGCGGTTGGGCTGGCGCAGGCTTTCGGCGATCGGTGTCGGCTTCGTCGGGGTGGTCCTGATCCTCCGTCCGGGCACGGGGGCCTTCGACCTGTGGTCCTTCCTCGCGCTTGCCTCGATGCTGCTGATCGTGGTCCGCGACATCGCGACCCGGTTCTTCTCGGCCGCGGTCGGCTCGGCCACCATCGCCTTTTATGCCGCGCTGACGGTGACGCTGTCGGGCGTCGCGTTGGGGCTGACCGAGACATGGCGGTTGCCCCGTCCCGGCGAGATGGGATTGCTGCTGCTTTCCGCGGCTTTCCTGACCGTCGGATATTTCACCGCCGTCGCCACCATGCGCGTGGGCGAGATTTCCTTCGTCGCGCCCTTTCGCTATACGTCGCTGATCTGGGCGATCCTGCTGGGATTGGTCTTTTTCGGCGAATGGCCGGACCCCTGGACATGGGGCGGCTCGGCATTGGTGGTGGGCGCGGGGCTTTATTCCATCCTGCGCGAAAGGCAATTGGGAAGGCGGGTCTGATGCGGGTTCAAATGCTGGGGCTTTGCCGCTTCTCCTATCTGGGCGGCAGGGGCTTTCAGGTGACGCATGAAAGCATCGAGGAGCGGCGCGCCTATCTCTACGATCCCGAGCGGCTGGAGCGGCGCTGGTTCTGGTTCGAGAATATCGCGCTGCCCGGCTTGCTGGCGCAGACCGATCCCGATTTCACGCTGGTCCTGATGACCGGCCCGGACCTGCCGGAGCCGTATATGGGGCGGCTGCGCGAACTGACCGAGATCGCGCCGCAGTTCAAGCTGGCGCTGGTCCCGCCGATGGACCTGCATCTTGAGGCCTGCCTTGCCGCCATCGCCCCGCATATCGAAGAGGAAGCGGATGTCGTCGGGCATTTCCGGCAGGATGACGACGACGCGGTTGCGGTGGACTACATCCGGGACGCGCGCCGCGATTTCGCCGCGATGCAGCCGCTGTGGAAGCGCCGCCGCCGGCTTTCCTGCGACTATGCGCGCGGGCTGGTGCTGAAGGCCACGCAAAAGGGCATCACGGTCGAGCCTCGGGTGATTTACAACGCCGTGGCCGGGCTGACCGTCTATTTGCCCCCGGATGCCGGGCGCAGCGTCATGCATTTCCCGCATTGGAAGATCGGCCTCTCGATGCCGGGCGTGACCCTGCCCGCGAAGGTAATGTTCGTGCGCCTTCTGAACCACGACAACGATTCCGGCGCGATCGGCGCGGGCTATCCCTGGGAGGCCGCGGGCGAGGATCTGGCGGAGATGCTGGCCGAGCGTTTCCGCATCGACCTTCCCACCATCGAGGCCGCCGCGCGCGGCTTTGGCCTGCCGGGCGCCGATCGTCCGCGCTGGGGCCAATAGGGCAGGGGCAGGGCGCGGGAGGCGCTGTTGACTCCCCCCGCGATTCCCCCTATACGCCGCACACCCGGCAGGATTCTGCCTGGGGCCCAGAACCTATGTTTGGTCACGATCCGGGCGCAAGCTCCGATCCTCTGGAAATAAACCCGTCCTCCCGCGAGGGATAGGATGGGTTCTGGCGTTTCGCGATGGGCGCGTTACGCCGTCGAGAAGTGGCGCAGCAATTGCTGCGAGTATTGACGAAAGCAAGACGGGGAACCGAATGCCGACGATCCAACAGCTGATCCGCAAGCCGCGGCAGCCGAAAGTGCAGCGCTCGAAGTCGCAGCACCTGCAAGGGTGCCCGCAGAAGCGTGGCGTATGTACGCGCGTCTATACCACGACGCCGAAGAAACCGAACTCCGCTATGCGTAAGGTCGCCAAGGTGCGCCTGACGAATGGCTTCGAGGTCATCTCCTATATCCCGGGCGAAAAGCACAACCTCCAGGAGCACAGCGTCGTGCTGATCCGCGGCGGCCGTGTAAAAGACCTTCCGGGTGTCCGTTACCACATCCTTCGCGGTGTGCTGGACACCCAGGGCGTCAAAGATCGTCGTCAACGCCGTTCGAAATACGGCGCGAAGCGTCCGAAGTAAGGAGATCACGATATGTCTCGTCGTCACGCCGCTGAGAAGCGCGAAGTCCTGCCCGACGCCAAGTATGGCGATCGCGTGCTGACCAAATTCATGAACAACCTGATGATCGACGGCAAGAAGTCGGTCGCCGAGCGCATCGTCTACAGCGCCCTTGACCGCGTTCAGGGCAAGCTGAAGCGCGAGCCGATCGAGGTGTTCCACGAAGCCCTCGACAACGTGAAGCCCTCGGTCGAAGTGCGCTCGCGCCGCGTCGGTGGTGCGACCTACCAGGTTCCGGTCGAGGTTCGCCCGACCCGCCGCGAGGCTCTGGCCATCCGCTGGCTGATCGATGCGTCGAAAAAGCGCAACGAACACACCATGGAAGAGCGCCTGGCCGGTGAACTGGCCGATGCGGTCAACGGTCGCGGCACCGCCGTGAAGAAGCGTGAAGACACGCACAAGATGGCCGACGCCAACAAAGCGTTCAGCCACTACCGCTGGTAACCGGAAGGAAGGCCCTCTATGGCACGCGAATATCCGCTGGAGCGCTACCGGAACTTCGGGATCATGGCCCACATCGATGCGGGCAAGACCACGATGACCGAGCGCATCCTGTTCTACACCGGCAAGAACCACAAGATCGGCGAGACGCATGACGGCGCCTCGACGATGGACTGGATGGAGCAAGAGGCCGAGCGCGGCATCACCATCACCTCGGCTGCAACCACGACCTTCTGGCAGCGCCACGAGGACGCGGATTTCACCGAGGACCAGTCGCAGCGCAACCGCTTCAACATCATCGACACCCCCGGCCACGTCGACTTCACCATCGAAGTCGAACGCTCGCTGGCGGTTCTCGACGGTGCGATCTGCCTTCTGGACGGCAATGCCGGCGTCGAGCCGCAGACCGAGACCGTGTGGCGTCAGGCTGACCGCTACAAGGTTCCGCGCATCGTGTTCGTCAACAAGATGGACAAGATCGGCGCCGACTATTTCAACTGCGTCAACATGGTCAAAGACCGCACCGGCGGCACCCCGTGCCCGATCGCTCTGCCGATCGGCGCCGAGGATACGCTGGAAGGCATCATCGACCTGATCAAGATGGAAGAATGGGTCTGGAAGGGCGAAGACCTCGGCGCAAGCTGGGTTCGTCAACCGATCCGTGCCGAGCTTCAGGAGCTTGCCGACGAATGGCGCGGCAAGATGATCGAGCTTGCCGTCGACATGGACGACGCCGCCATGGAAGCCTATCTGGAGGGCAACGAGCCCGACGAGGCGACCCTGCGCGCGCTGATCCGCAAGGGCACGCTGTCCTTGTCCTTCTTCCCGATGATGGCCGGTTCCGCGTTCAAGAACAAAGGTGTGCAGCCGCTGCTGAACGCCGTTGTCGACTTCCTGCCCGCGCCGACCGACGTTCCCGCCTATCTGGGCTTCGCCCCGGGTGACGAGACCGAGACCCGCAACATCGAGCGTTCCGCCTCGGACGAGCAGCCCTTCTCGGCGCTGGCGTTCAAGATCATGAACGACCCCTTCGTCGGCTCGCTGACCTTCACGCGCATCTATTCGGGCGCGCTGAAGAAGGGCGACCAGATGATGAACTCGACCAAGGGCAAGCGCGAGCGTGTCGGCCGGATGATGGTGATGCACGCCATCAACCGCGAGGAGATCGAGGAAGCGTTCGCTGGCGACATCATCGCTCTGGCGGGCCTGAAGGACACCACCACGGGCGACACGCTGTGCGACCCGAACAAGCCGGTGGTTCTGGAAACCATGACCTTCCCCGAGCCGGTGATCGAGATCGCCGTCGAGCCGAAGTCGAAAGCCGACCAGGAGAAGATGGGCCTCGCCCTTCAGCGCCTGTCTGCTGAAGACCCGTCCTTCCGCGTCGAGACCGACCTCGAGTCGGGCCAGACCATCATGAAGGGCATGGGCGAACTTCATCTCGACATCCTCGTGGATCGCATGAAGCGCGAGTTCAAGGTCGAGGCGAATATCGGTGCGCCGCAGGTGGCTTACCGCGAGACGATCTCGTCGCAGGCCGAAATCGACTATACGCACAAGAAACAGACCGGTGGTACCGGCCAGTTCGCGCGTATCAAGCTGGTCATCACCCCGACCGAGCCGGGCGAAGGTTATTCGTTCGAATCGAAGATCGTGGGCGGTGCGGTGCCGAAGGAATACATCCCCGGCGTCGAAAAAGGCATCAAGTCCGTCATGGACTCGGGTCCGTTGGCTGGCTTCCCGGTGATCGACTTCAAGGTGGCGCTGATCGACGGTGCCTTCCACGACGTCGACTCCTCGGTCCTGGCCTTCGAGATCGCCGCGCGTGCCGCCATGCGTGAAGGTCTGAAGAAAGCCGGCGCCAAGCTGCTGGAACCGATCATGAAGGTCGAAGTCGTGACGCCGGAAGAATATACCGGTTCGATCATCGGCGACCTCACCAGCCGTCGCGGCATGGTGCGTGGTCAGGATACCCGTGGCAACGCCAACGTGATCGACGCGATGGTGCCGCTGGCCAACATGTTCGGCTACATCAACAACCTGCGCTCGATGTCCTCGGGCCGCGCAGTGTTCACGATGCAGTTCGACCATTACGAGGCCGTGCCGCAGAACATCTCGGACGAGATCCAGAAGAAATACGCCTGATCGGGATGGCGGGGCCGATGCGCCCCGCCTCTCCTCTTAGACAACTGAATCCTAAGGAGCCCTGCTTATGGCAAAGGCAAAGTTTGAACGTACGAAACCGCACGTCAACATCGGGACCATTGGTCACGTTGACCACGGCAAGACGACTCTGACGGCTGCGATCACCAAGTATTTTGGTGAATTCAAGGCCTATGACCAGATCGATGGT
>NZ_DATMFA010000012.1:0-25761 GCF_035556475.1 Paracoccus sp. (in: a-proteobacteria)
CCGATCATCGCGGTGGTGATGACCTTCTCGGTCCTCTTCACCTTCACCGATTTCCAGCTGATCTACGTCCTGACGCGCGGCGGCCCGGTCAACGCCACCCACCTGATGGCGACACTGAGCTTCCAGCGTGCTATTCCCGGCGGGCAGCTGGGCGAGGGGGCGGCCATCGCGGTCGCAATGATCCCTTTCCTGCTCGCCGCGATCCTTTTCAGCTTCTTCGGCCTTCAGCGCCGCAAATGGCAGCAGGGAGCGGATTGATGTCCGAAAAGGCAACCGTCACCGACGATCACGAGGGCATGGACCAGTTCGAAAGCCGCGGCCGCAAGATCATGCTGGTCTGGCTGCCGCTGGCCTGCTTCATCTTCGTGCTGCTGTTTCCTTTCTACTGGATGGCGATCACGGCGGTAAAACCCAACGCCCAATTGACCGACTACCAGAACCACAGCCCGTTCTGGGTGGTGGGCCCGACGCTCCAGCACATGAAATACCTGCTGTTCGAGACGAGCTATCCGGGCTGGCTCTGGAACACGCTGCTGGTCGCAATCTGCTCGACCTTCCTGTCGCTCGCGGCCTCGGTCTTTGCCGCCTATGCGATCGAACGACTGCGCTTCCGTGGCGCCAGAGTGACCGGGCTTCTGATCTTCCTCGCCTATCTGGTGCCGCCTTCGATCCTCTTCATCCCGCTCTCGGTCATCGTGTTCCAGATCGGGATCTTCGACAGCAGGCTGGCGCTGATCCTGACCTATCCGACTTTCCTGATCCCGTTCTGCACCTGGCTCCTCATGGGCTATTTCCGTTCGATCCCCTACGAGCTTGAGGAATCGGCGCTGGTGGACGGGGCGACGCGCTGGCAGATCCTGACCAAGATCGTCCTGCCTCTGGCGGTTCCGGGCCTGATCTCGGCCGGGATCTTCGCCTTCACGCTCAGCTGGAACGAGTTCATCTATGCGCTGACCTTCATCTCCAGTTCGGAAAACAAGACGATCCCGGTGGGCGTGCTGACCGAACTGGTGCGTGGCGACATCTATGAATGGGGCGCGTTGATGAGCGGAGCACTCCTCGGCTCGCTGCCGGTAGTGATCCTCTACTCCTTCTTCGTAGACTATTACGTCAGCTCTATGACCGGCGCGGTCAAGGAATGATGAAAGGGGGCTCTGCCCCCGTCCTTCGGACTCCCCCGGGGTATTTTTGAAACAGTGAAGGTGAGAGCTTGGCCCTCAATTCATCGTTTTGAAAATACCCTCGGGGGTCCGGGGGCAGACAGCCCCCGGCTACGGCATCAATAGGTCGCGCGGCCGCCCGAGATGTCGAAGACGGCCCCGGTCGAGAATGCGCAATCCTCCGAGGCAAGCCAGGCGACCAGCGCGGCGGCCTCGGCCGGTTCAAGGAAGCGGTTCATCGGGATCTTCGACAGCATGTAGTCGATATGCTGTTGGGTCATCTGATCGAAGATCGGGGTGCGGGCCGCGGCGGGGGTGATGGCATTCACCAGCACGCCGGTTCCCGCCAGTTCCTTGCCCAGCGATTTCGTCAGCGCGATCAACCCTGCCTTCGAGGCCGAGTAATGTGCCGCGTTCGGGTTGCCCTCCTTCCCGGCGATCGAGGCGACGTTGATGATCCGGCCATAGCCGCGCTCGATCATGCCGGGCACGAGGGCGCGGCAAGCGACATAGGGCGCGTTCAGGTTCACCTCGATCACCTGCCGCCAGGTCGCGGGGTCAAGTTCCCAGGTCTTGCCGTTGCCGCCGGTGATGCCGGCATTGTTGACCAGGATATCGACGGGACCGGCCTCAGCGGCCGCGGCCTCGATCTCGGCATCGACTGACAGTTCGACCTGCCGCGCCGATGCCGCCGGACCTAGCTTCTCGGCCGCGGCGCTTGCTGCCGCGCCGTCGCGGTCCCACAGGATAACCCGTGCACCGCTGGCGATGAAACGCTCGGCCACGGCATAGCCGATGCCCTGTGCGCCGCCCGTCACGACTGCCAGCCGCCCCTCCAGATCGATCTTGTTCATCTCGAATCTCCTCCTTCGAAACTCATTCAGGCGAGGCCGCTGCTGCCCAGCGAGCGGCGCAGTAGGTCCAGTTGCTGCCGGTCTGCCCGGTCGCGATGGGCGCTGTGTTTCTCACGCGTCAGCGCCCGATCCCCGGAGCGGAGTGCGGCAAAGGTGATGCGATGTTCGGCGTCCGACTCGACCGGCAGGGGGCGCAGGGGCAGGATCATCATTCGGGCGCGGTATTGCTGGCCCCAGAAGGCGTTGACCGCCGTTTGCAGGCGCTGGTTGCTGCAGAGCGCGACGATCTCGGAATGGAATTCGTCATCCAGATCCGACCAGCGCGCGATATCTCCGGCGGAGGTCGCATTCTCCATCTCGTCCAGCATCCTTTCGAGACGGCGGGCCTCCTCGGCGCTGAGGCCGCGGGCGGCGGCCAGTTCGAAGGCGCGGACTTCGAGGGCCGAGAACACGTCGAGGATATCGGCGAAATCCTGAAGCGACAGCGCCCTGACCGTGACGCCGTGGCGGGGGCGGACATCGACCAGCCCCTCATCGGCCAGCTTGATCACCGCCTCGCGCACCGGGGTTCGCGAGAGCGAGAGCAGCGCCGCAAGCTCCGTCTCCAGAAGCGTGGTGCCGGGCGCGAGGCGCCCGGTCAGGATGCGATAGCGCAGGTCGTGATAGGCGCGCTCGCGCGCGGCCATCTCGGTCAGGCCATGCAGGCTCGGCACCGGGCGCGAGGATCGCAACCTGCCGCGATCGGACCGTCGGCCACTTCCCGCGTCACCCGGCTGCATCGGCGGTGTCGCGGATATGGGCGCGGATGATCGACTGGAAATCCGCATCGGCCACGAAGCCTGCCGCAAGCGCCCGCTCGGGCGAGAAGTCGCGCGGCCAGCCGGCGACGATGCCGCGCACCGTCGCGTCCGGGATGCGCTTGACGCGGGCCACGGCCTCCTCGCCCGCGACCTCGCGCAGGGCGTCGAGAACCTCGGTAATGGTCAGGCTCAGCCCCGGCATGGTCAGGCAGCGCCGGACGCCAAGCTGCGCGGTGTCCATGGTCGCGGCGTGGAGAAGGAAGCCGACCGCCGCATCGGGGCTGGCGAACCAGTGGCGCACGTCATCCTCGACCGGCAGTTGGGCGTCCATGCCCGCCAGCGGCTCGCGGATGATGCCAGAGAAGAAGCCCGAGGCCGCCTTGTTGGGCTTGCCGGGGCGCACGACGATCGTTGGCAGGCGGATGCCCACGCCGTCGAAGAAACCCTTGCGAGTATAGTCGTTCAGCAGCAGCTCGCCGATCATCTTCTGCGCGCCATAGCTGGTCATGGGCGCGGTGATGAAGGTGTCGGTGATCTTTTCCTCGAAAGGGGCGCCGAAGACGGCGATGGACGAGGTATAGACCACGCGCGGATGATAGTCGGGGCCTTGGGCCCGGATCGCCTCGAAGAGGTGCCGGGTGCCGTCCATGTTGATGGCATAGCCCTTGTCGAAATCGGCCTCGGCCTCGCCCGAGACGATGGCGGCGAGGTGGAAGATGACGTCGGGCCGGTCCGCCACCAGCGACTCCACCGTCGCGCGGTCGGATATGTCGCCCGAAAGTACCTTCACGGCCACCTGACCGGTCGAGTCCAGATCGGCCGGGACCACGTCGAAGGCCGTCAGTGCATCCACAGGATGTCCGCCAAGCGTGCCGGTCTTGAGAATGCTTTGCGCGAGCCTGCGGCCAACCATGCCTGCGGCGCCGATAATCAGCAGCTTCATGTCCGAACCCTCCTCCCCAGTTTCCGGTCGGACTATGTATACATTGCGGATGGGGACCGCGCCAGTCTTTCGAGAGGGAAGTTTGCCCGGCCGCTCGAGCCGCGACCGGGCCTGTGACTTACTTGCCCCAGCGCAGCGCGACCGGGTCCAACGGGCGGACCAGATCCAGCAGCATGGCGCGGGTCGCGGGATGCAGCGGCGGGATCGGATGGCGGCTGAAATCCGAGCGGATCACGCCGCCCTCATGCATCACCGCCTTGGCCGAGAGGAACCAGCATTGCCGGTTCTCGTGGTTCACGGCGGGCAGGATCCGGGCATAGGCGGCGGTCGCGGCGGCGCGGTCGCCGGCCTTCCAATGCGTCAGCACCGGCTTGATCTGGTCGGGGATCATGGCCGAGGTCATGGTCCCGGTCGCCCCGGCATCGAGGTCGGCCAGCAGGGTGATCGCCTCCTCGCCGTCGAAGGGGCCTTCGATCGCGTCGCCGCCCTCGGCGATCAGGGCGCGCAGCTTGGCGGCGGCACGCGGGCATTCGATCTTGAAGAGCTTCACCATCTCGATCTCGCGCGCCATGCGGACCAGCAGCGGCACCGGCAGGTCGACCCCGGACAGCGGCGCGTCCTGGATCATGATCGGGATGCCGACATCGCCGACGCGGGCGAATTGCTCATAGGTCTGCTGGGCCGTGCCCTTCAGCAGCGCGCCGTGATAGGGCGGCATCATCATCACCATGGCGGCGCCGAGATCCTTGGCAAGCTGCGCGCGCTCGACCGCGATCGGGGTCGCGTAATGGCTGATCGTCACGATCACCGGAACGCGGCCCGCGACATGCTCCAGCGAGAGGCGGGTCAGCGCCTCGCGCTCGGCATCCGAGATCAGGAATTGCTCGGAGAAGTTCGCGAGGATGCAGATGCCGTCCACGCCCTGATCGACCATGCAGTCGAGGATGCGGCGCATGCCCTCGAAATCGACGGAACCATCGTCGTTGAACGAGACCGGTGCGACCGGCCAGATGCCCTCGTATTTAGCCATGACGGCCCTCCCCAAATTGCTCGGCGCGGATGGTATACCATTTTTCTTCGGGTGCAAGCTGACCCCTTTCCCCTTGCCGCGGTCTGGTATACCAATTTTTCGGAAGGGTGGCCCGAGGGAGGCAAGCCATGGCAAACACCAGAGCAAACAAGCGCTTCCGGTCGCAGGAATGGTTCGACAATCCGAACAATCCCGGCATGACCGCGCTGTATATCGAACGTTACCTGAACCAGCAGTTCACGCGCGAGGAGCTGCAATCCGCGCGCCCGATCATCGGCATCGCCCAGACCGGCAGCGATCTGGCGCCCTGCAACAAGATCCATGTCTTTCTGATGGACCGCATCAAGGCCGGTATCCGCGACGGCGGCGGCATCCCGATGGAGTTTCCGGTCCATCCGATTCAGGAAACCGGCAAGCGTCCGACCGCGGCGCTGGACCGCAACCTGGCCTATCTGGGACTGGTCGAGGTGCTGCACGGCTATCCGCTGGACGGGGTCGTGCTGACCACCGGCTGTGACAAGACGACGCCCGCCATGCTGATGGGCGCGGCGACCGTCGATATTCCGGCGATCACGCTGAATGGCGGGCCGATGCTGGACGGCTGGTGGAAGGGCAAGCGCGCCGGCTCGGGCACCGTGGTCTGGGAAAGCCGCCGGCTGCTGTCCGAAGGCAAGATCGACTATGACGAGTTCATGTCCCGCGTCTGCGCCTCGGCGCCGTCGCTCGGCCATTGCAATACCATGGGCACGGCCAGCACGATGAACGCCATGGCCGAGGCGCTTGGCATGTCGCTGACCGGATGCTCGGCCATTCCCGCGCCCTTCCGCGAGCGGATGAACATGGCCTACCAGACCGGCAAGCGCATCGTCGAAATGGTCTATGAGGACATCAAGCCGAGCGATGTGATGACCCGCGAAGCCTTCGAGAACGCGATCATCGTCAATGCGGCGATCGGCGGGTCGACCAACGCGCCACCGCATCTGCAGGCGATCGCGCGCCATGCGGGGGTGGAGCTGGACGTGACCGACTGGCAGAAGGTCGGCTTCGACGTGCCGCTTTTGGTTAACATGCAGCCTGCGGGCGAGTATCTGGGTGAGAGCTTCTTCCATGCGGGTGGCGTGCCTGCCGTCATGGGGGAGCTGAAGAAGGCCGGGCGCCTGCATGAAAAGGCGATGACCGTGACCGGCCAGACCATGGGCCAGAACCTGACCGGCTGGGAAAGTCAGGACCGTGCGGTGATCCGCCCCTATGCCGATCCGCTGCGCGAGAATGCGGGCTTCATCGTGCTGACCGGCAACCTGTTCGATTCCGCGCTGATGAAGACCAGCGTGATTTCCCCGGATTTCCGGCAGCGCTTCCTGTCCGAGCCGGGGAACGAAGGCGTCCACGAAGCCCGCGCCATCGTGTTCGAGGGGCCGGAGGATTACCACGACCGGATCAACGATCCGGCGCTTGGCATCGACGAGAACTGCATCCTCTTCATCCGCAATGTGGGCTGCGTCGGCTATCCCGGCAGCGCCGAGGTGGTGAACATGCAGCCGCCGGACGCGCTGCTGAAACAGGGCATCAACCACCTGCCCACCGTGGGGGACGGGCGGCAGTCGGGAACTTCGGAAAGCCCGTCGATCCTGAACGCCTCGCCGGAATCGGTGGTGGGCGGGGGCCTCGCCTATCTCCAGACCGGGGACCGGGTGCGGCTGGACCTGAACGCGGGCCGCATGGATGCGCTGGTCGATCCTGCCGAATGGCAGGCGCGCAAGGAAGCGTGGGTGCCTCCGGTTCTGGAATGCCAGACCCCGTGGGAGGAGATCTATCGCAAGGAGGTCGGCCAGCTTGACAAGGGCGGCTGCCTTGAGCTTGCGACCGCCTATCAGCGGGTGCGCCAGACCATGCCCCGCGACAATCACTGACGGAACCTTGAGGGAGGAGAGAGACGTGAAAACGATCCTGATCACCGGCGGCGGCAGCGGCGTGGGCCGCGCCACCGCGCATCGGTTTCTGGCCGAGGGCTGGCTGGTCGGCCTGATCGGCCGGCGCGAGGATGCGCTGGCCGAGACCGCGGGCAACAATCCGAACGCGCTGGTCCTGCCTTGCGACGTGACCGACGAGGCCGCGGTGGACGCGACCTTCGCCAAGACCGCGCAGGAATGGGGCCGGATCGACGTGCTGTTCAACAATGCGGGCGCCGTCCTGCCTTCGACCCTGATCGACGAGATTTCGGTCGCGGACTGGAAGCGCGTCACCGATGTGAACATTACGGGCATGTTCCTTTGCGCCCGCGCGGCCTTCCGCCAGATGCGGCATCAGGATCCGATGGGCGGGCGCATCATCAACAACGGCTCGGTCTCGGCCGACGTGCCGCGGCCCGGCTCGGTGCCTTATACGGTCTCGAAACATGCGGTGAAGGGGCTGACCCGCACGTTGTCGCTGGATGGCCGACCTTTCAACATCGCCTGCGGGCAAGTGGACATCGGCAATGCCCTGACCAATATGGCCGAGGCCATGACCAAGGGCGTGCCGCAGGCCGATGGCTCGATCCGGGTCGAGCCGGTGATCGACGTCGCCATGGTGGCGGAATCGGTCCTGCACATGGCCTCGATGCCCGAAGGCGCGAATGTGCAATGGCTGACCGTCATGGCAACCAACATGCCCTATATCGGGCGCGGATGAAGGGAACGGACGAATGACGAATGTTCTGGCGGTCGGCCAGTATTCCGAGACCGATACCAAGGCGCTGGAGACGGAGCTTTCCGCGCCGCTCCTGCCCGCCCTTTCCGACATCGCCGCGCTTTCCGAGGTCGAGCGCAAGCAGGTCACAGCACTGGCCTATAAGGGGCATCATCCGCTGGACGGGGCGGTGATGGACCAGCTTCCGTCGCTGAAGCTGATCGCGAATTTCGGGGTCGGCTATGACGCGATCAATGTCGCGGACGCCTCGGCCCGCGGGATCAAGGTGACGAATACGCCGAATGTCCTGAATGACGACGTGGCCGATCTGGCCGTCGCGCTGCTGATCATGGAATCGCGCAAACTGACCGCCTCGGAGAGCTGGATGCGCGCGGGGAAATGGCCCGCTGGCGGCGCCTATCCGCTGGCGCGCAAGATGTCGGGGCGCAAGGTCGGCGTCCTCGGCATGGGGCGCATCGGGCGCGAGATCGCCGACCGCCTCGCCGCCTTCAAATGCGAGATCCATTACCAGTCGCGCAGCCGCAAGGACGCGCCCGAAGGCTGGACCTATCACGCTGACCCGGTCGAACTGGCCCGCGCGGTCGATGATCTGGTGATCGCTGTGGTCGGCGGGCCCGAGACGGTCGGCTTCGTCTCGGCCGAGGTGATCGCGGCGCTGGGGCCGGACGGGATCATCGTCAACATCGCCCGCGGCTCGGTCATTGACGAGGAGGCACTTCTCGATGCGCTGGAGCAGGGTCGCCTGCGTGGCGCCGGTCTGGACGTGTTCCTGAACGAGCCGGAGGTGGACGGGCGCTTCATGGACCTGCCGAACGCGACCATCCTGCCGCATGTCGGCTCGGCCACGGTCGAGACGCGGGCGGCCATGGGCGACCTCCAGCGTCGGAATGTCCTGGCGTTCCTGGGTGGCCAGCCCCTCGTGACCCCGGTGAACTGAGGCAGGGCGATGACCGAGGATACCCTGGCCGAGGCCATCGCCTATGAGTTGCGCCGCGAGATCCTTCGCGGCAACCTGCCGCCCGGTGCGCCGATCAAGGAGCGCGACAATGCCGAGCGGCAGGGCGTCTCGCGCACGCCCATGCGCGAGGCGATCCGCATCCTCGCCAAGGAGGGGCTGGTCACGCTGCGCCCCCTACGCAGTCCGGTTGTCGCCAACCCCTCGCAGAACGAGATCATCGACCAGATCCGCGTGCTTCATGCGCTTGAACTGCTCTCGGGTGAGCTTGCCTGCGAAAAGGCGAGCGACGAGGAAATCGCGGCCATCGGCGCGCTGAAGGACCGGATTGAGACGATCTATGGCGAGGCGGATGCGCTCGACGTCTTCGAACTGGACATGCAATTCCATTCGGCCATCGTCGCGGCCTCGCATAATGCCGCGCTGGCCGAGACGCATGGCGCCTATATGGCGCGGCTGTGGCGCGCCCGCTATCTCTCGGCGCGCCGCAAGCTCTCGCGTGAGCGGGTTCTGCGCCAGCACAAGGCCATCCATGCGGCGCTGGCCGCGCGCGATGTCGCCGCCATCAAGGCCGAGATCGGGGCGCATCTGGCCGCGATGATCGACAATATCGAGGATCATTTCCGCGAGGAGCGGGACAGTGACGAAGCGGAACGCGATCAGGAAATGAAATCGGAATGAAGCTTGGCGGCACCCTGACGGGGATGATGCTGATGACTGTCGGCGTGATCCTGTTCGCGACGCAGGACACGATGGCGAAATGGCTGCTGGGGCTGAGCCTTGGGCTGATGCAGGTCGCCTTCGTGCGCTATGCCGGGGCGCTGGTCCTGACGCTTGCAGCGACACTGCCGAGGCGGGGCCTTGGCGTGCTGCGTTCGATCAACCCGCCGATGCAGGCGCTGCGCTCGCTGGCGCTGATGGGCAGCACGGCGCTGAACTTCGTCGGGCTGAGCCAGCTTCCGCTGACCACCGTGACCGCGATCATGTTCGCAAGCCCGGTTCTGGTCACGCTGCTGGCCGTCCCGCTTTTGGGCGAAAAGGTCGGGATCATGCAATTCGCGGCCATCCTGCTGGGCTTTCTGGGGGTGCTGATCGTCGTCGCGCCCTGGGATGCCGGGTTCCAGACCGCGATGCTCTTTTCGCTCGGGGCGTGTTTCTGCACCTCGATCTATTTCATCCTTAGCCGGAAGCTGGCGGCCGAATCGACCGCGACCCACCAGATCTGGGCCAATGGCATCGCGACGCTGTGCTTCGCGCCCTTCGCGCTGCTGCACTGGCAGGCGCCCGCCGACAGGCTGACGCTGGCGATCATGTGCCTGATCGGGGTGGTCGGGGCGACCTCGCACAGCCTTGTGACGCTGGCCCATCGCCTTGCGGATGCCTCGGTTCTGGCGCCGGTCGTCTATCTGCAACTGCTGTTTGCCAGCATTGCGGGCTATCTCGTGTTCGGACAGGTGCCGGGGGCCTCGACAGTCCTTGGCGCAATGGTCATCATCGGTGGCGGCGTGCTGCTTTGGCTGTCCGGGCGAAGAAGGAGAATTGCCGCGATCCGTACTTCCGCGATCGCCATGCCTTCTGAACAATCACATTCGAAAGCACGAAAGAAGGAGGACTGATGAAACTGTTGCGTTACGGCCCCGAGGGCCAGGAAAAGCCGGGTTTGCTGGACAGCGAAGGCCGGATCCGCGATCTGTCGGGCCATGTCGCCGACATCGCCGATGAGGTGCTGACGCCGGAGGGGCTGGCAAAGCTTGCCGCGATCGACGTCGCGTCGCTGCCGCTGGTCGAGGGCTCGCCCCGGCTTGGCGCCTGCGTCGGCAATGTCCGCAAGTTCATCGCCATCGGCCTGAACTATGCCGACCACGCCGCCGAAAGCGGCATGCCGGTCCCGGCCGAGCCGGTCGTCTTCAACAAATGGACGAGCTGCATCGTCGGCCCGAACGACGATGTCTTGATCCCCGCCGATTCGAAGAAGGCCGACTGGGAGGTCGAGCTGGGCATCGTCATCGGCAAGACTGCCCGCGGCGTTTCGGAAGCCGAGGCGCTGGATCATGTCGCCGGCTATTGCGTGGTCAACGACGTGTCCGAGCGGGAATGGCAGCTTGAGCGCGGCCAGACCTGGGACAAGGGCAAGGGCTTCGACACTTTCGGCCCGATCGGCCCCTGGGTCGTGACCAGCGACGAGGTTGCCGATCCCGGCAAGCTTTCGATGTGGCTGGAGGTCGATGGCAAGCGCTACCAGAACGGCTCGACCGAGACGATGATCTTTGGCGTGGCGACGCTGGTTGCCTATTGCTCGAAGCTGATGACCCTGATGCCGGGCGACGTGATCACCACCGGCACGCCTCCGGGCGTCGGCATGGGCCAGAAGCCCCCGGTCTATCTGAACGGCGGCGAGACCATCCGCCTCGGGATCGATGGGCTGGGCGAGCAGACCCAGAAGGTCCGCCGGGCCTGAGCCATGCGGGTGGCGGGACGAACCCGCCGCCCGTCGTCTTTCGGGGAGGGAAGATGCAGTTTTCAGCCAATCTCGGGTTTCTCTGGGCGGAGCTGCCGCTGCCCGACGCCATTCGCGCGGCGGCGGATGCGGGCTTTGACGCGGTCGAATGCCACTGGCCCTATGACCATGCGCCCGAGGCAGTCGCCGGGGCGCTTGCCGAAACCGGGCTGTCGATGCTGGGCCTCAATACGCTGAGGGGCCATCCGGGCGAGAACGGGCTGTCCGCGATTCCGGGCCGCGAGGCCGAGGCGCGGGCCGAGATCGACCGCGCCATCGCCTATGCCCGCGCCATCGGCTGCGGCGCGGTGCATGTCATGGCCGGGATCGCCACCGGCCCGGCCGCCGAGGCGGTGTTTCGCGCCAATCTGGACCATGCCTGCCGCGCCGCGCCTGACCTGACCATCCTGATCGAGCCGCTGAACCATTACGACGCGCCGGGATATTTTCTGTCCCGCAGCGACCAGGCGCTGCGCCTGATCGAGCGGTCGGGGCATCCGAACCTGAAGCTGATGTTCGACTGCTATCACCTGCAGATCATGGAGGGTGACCTGACGCGGCGGCTGGAACGGCTGTTGCCGGTGACGGGACATGTCCAGATCGCCGCGGTGCCCGATCGCGGCGCGCCGGATCATGGTGAGCTGGATTATCGCTATATCTGCGGGGTGCTGCGCGACCTGGGCTGGACGCGGCCGGTCGGGGCGGAATACCGGCCGGGCGGGGCGACCGAGGCGAGCCTTGGCTGGTTGCCGGTGCTGCGCGGGATCTGATGGCATTCCGGCCGTGGCGCGGCCGGAATGAGTATTTGAGGAACAGAGAAGATCAGCCCTGCTTCGTCGGGAGCGTCGTGCCTGCACGTTCGGCCAGGATCTTGGCGATGGCGGCATCGGCCTCGCGCCCGAGGCCGGCTTCGGAGGCGGCGCGGTAGAGTGCGAGCGAGGCATCCGCCAGCGGGACCGGGCTTCCGAGCGCATGGGCCGAGCCGGTGACGATACCCAGATCCTTGACGAAGATGTCGACCGCCGAGAACGGGGAATAGTCGCCCGAGACGACTTGTGGCCCGCGGTTCTGGAACATCCAGCTGTTGCCGGCGCATTCGGTGATGACCTCCTGCACGGTGGCGAGGTCGAGGCCGCTTTTCGCGGCCAGCACCATCGCCTCGGCCATGGCGGCGATATGGACGCCGGCGAGGAGCTGGTTCACGAGCTTCATCCGGCTGCCGGCGCCCGCCTCGTCGCCGAGGCGGAAGATGCGGGCGGCGATGGCGTCGAGTGCGGGCTGGATCAGGGCGAAGGCCTCGGGCGGGCCGGAGGCCATGATGCTGATCTGCCCCTCACGCGCCTTGGCGGCCCCGCCCGAGACCGGGGCGTCGATGGCGAGCATTCCAGCCCCGGTGAGGTCAGTCGCGATGGCCACCGCGTCGTCTGACGTCATGGTCGGGCAGACGACGAAGACGGTTCCGGGTCTTGCCGCCGCGACCGCGCCATTCGGGCCGAAAAGCACCTCGCGCGTCTGGGCGGCGTTCACGACATAGACGAAGACCGCATCGGCATCCGTGGCAGCCTCGGCCGGGGTGGAGACGGGCTGCCCGCCCGCGGCGGCGAGTTCAGCCATTGGGCCGGGCGCGAGATCGACGCCGCGCACGTCGATCCCCGCGCGGGCGAGCGAGAGGGCGGCGCCAAGTCCCATCGAGCCGAGGCCGATGACGGCGGTTGCGAGGCGGGTCATGACAGCGCCTCGCGCCGGTGCTGGATCGCGCGGCGGATCAGCGGCACGGCCCAGACGAGGATGGTGAAGATGCCAAGCCCGGCCGCGATTGGACGCTCGAAGAAGGAGAGCAGGTTACCGTCGGCCTTGATCATCGAGGTGATGAAATGCTGCTCGAGTAGCGGTCCGAGGACGAGGCCGAGGATGGCCGGGGCGATCGGGATGTCGTTTTCCTCCATCAGGAAGCCGAGGACGCCGAAGCCCAGCATCAAAGCGATGCCGAAGACCGAGTTGGTGATCGAGAAGGCGCCGACAATACAGAACATCAGGATGATCGGCATCAGGATCCGTTGCGGCACCGCGAGGATCGTGGTCGAGGCGCGGATCGCCAGCCAGCCCAGCGGGATCATCAGGAGGTTCGCCAGCAGGAAGACGATGAAGAGCGCGTTGATCAGCGTGGCCTGTTCGATGAAGATCGTCGGGCCGGGATTCATCCCCTTGATGTAGAGGACGCCGATCACGATGGCGGTGATCGAATCGCCCGGGATGCCGAAGACCAGTGCCGGGATCCATGCCCCGCTGACCGCGGCATTGTTCGAGGCCCCGGCCTCGACCAGCCCCTCGACATGGCCCTTGCCGAATTTCTCGGGCTCGCGCGAGAAGCGCTTGGACATGGCGTAGGAGATCCAGGCCGCGATATCCGCGCCCGCGCCGGGCAGGGCGCCGATCAGGGTGCCGACGACATTGCCGCGCAGCATCTGCGGGTAATAGCGCCGCATCACCGGGATCTGGCTGCGGATCATGCCCTTGGTCGAGGGGCGCAGCGGCACGCCCAGCTTGTAGCCGCGGACGAGATAGCGAAACACCTCGGCCAGCGCGAAAAGCCCGATCATGGCCGGGATGAAGGAGATCCCGCCCAGAAGCTCGACATTGCCGAAGGTGAAGCGCGGCTCGGCCGTGGGGTTGTCCATGCCGACGCAGGCCGCGACCAGCCCGATCAGCAGCGAGACGAGCCCGCGCGGGATCGAGCCGGGCGAGACGAAGATCGCCGCCGAGAGACCGAGCAGCACCAGCCAGAAATATTCGAAGGAGGAGAATTTCAGCGCCACCTCGGCCAGAAGGGGCGAGGCGATGATCAGGACGATGGTGCCGAAGATGCCCCCGACCACCGAAAAGACCAGAAGCGCGCCAAGCGCCTCGGGGCCGCGGCCCTGCCGTGTCATCTGATAGGAATCATCGACATAGGCGGCCGAGGCCGGGGTGCCGGGAATGCGCAGAAGCGCGCCCGGAATGTCGCCGGAGAAGATCGCCATGGCCGAGGCGGTGACGATGGCGGCGATGGCTGCGATCGGCTCCATGAAGAAGGTGATCGGCACCAGAAGCGCCGTCGCCATGGTCGCGGTCAGGCCGGGAATGGCGCCGACGAAAAGGCCGAAGGCGCCCGAAAGCAGCATGACCAGCAGAACCTGCGGGTCGAAGACCATGGCGAAGGATTGTGCAAGAACGCTCATCTGCTTGACCTCACCACGGCAGCGACAGGAATTCGCCGCGCGGCAGCGGCACGAGAAGCATCTTGCCGAAGGCGAATTGCACCACGATCACTGCGATGACCGAGACCGGAAGCGCCGTCAGCGGCCTTGTTCCGGTCAGCAGCATCATCCCCGCGACAAGCACGATGCTGGAAATGGTGAAGCCGACATAATCGACGGCAAGGATATAGACGATGATCAGCACCGCCGTGGCGATGACCTTGGCCCATGCCTGCGGCTCGGCCGCCCAGTCCAGCGCCACCGCGAAGGGCGCGCCCCGCTCGGTCACGAGGCCCTGCACGATGAGCCAGATGCCGACGATCACGGCCAGACCGGCGATCACGGTCGGCAATGTCTCGGCGCCGTATTTCTGTCCGGGAATTGGTGAAAACTGGCGGGCGGCGAAGAAGAGCACAATGCCCCCCAGCAAGGTCAGCGCGCCGAGCGCGCGGTCCCCGAGTCTCATGCCGGTTTCTCCTCAGGAGAAGGAAGGGAAAAGCCGCGGGGATTGCCCGCGGCCCTGTATCACTTGGCCAGTCCGGCCTTTTGCATGATCTCGCCAAGGCTGGCGTCATCCGCGGCGATGATGGCAGTGGCGTCCTCCGGGCCCGCCCAACGCAGGCCGAAGCCGCGATCCTTCATGAAGGCCTGATAGGTTTCGCTGTTATAGGCCTTTTCGATCGCAGTGATCAGGCGCTCGCGCGCCTCGGGCGGCATGTCCTTGGGCGCAGCGATGGCGCGCCAGACCGAGAGCTTCCAGTCCGATCCGGTCGCTTCCTTCAACGTCGGCGTGTCGGGGAAAAGCTCCTGCCGCTCGTCCGACATGCTGGCAAGCGCGCGGACGCGGCCCGCGTCGATCAGCGAGCGCCCCTCGGCCAGCGAGGAGGGCACCATCTGCACGCCGCCTGCGACCATGTCGGTCAGGCCTGCGGCGGCGCCCTGGCTGGGAACGAAGGGCACGGCCTCGACCGGGATGCCCTCGGACATCAGCCAGCCCAGCAGGTTCAGGTGCCAGATGCCGCCTTGACCGGTGCCGGAGGCCTTCACGCTGCCCGGCGCGCCGGACTTGATCGCGTCGCGCAACTCGGCGGCGTTGGTCCACGGCGCGTCCTCGGCCACCATGATGCCGCCGGGATCGGCATTGACGATGCCGAGGATGTCGAAATCCTTGTAGGTCAGGTCGGTCAGGCCCTGCCAATGCATCATGTCGATCTCGATCGTCATGACGCCGATGGTGTAGCCGTCGGGCTTGGCATTGGCGATGGCGCTGTGGCCGACGACGCCCGAACCGCCGGTGCGGTTCACCACGTTCACCGGCTTGCCGAGTTCTTCCTGAAGGATTTGCGCGAAGATGCGGCCGACCGCGTCGGTGCCGCCGCCCGCGCCCCAGGGCACGATCATCTCGATCGGACGTTCGGGATATTCGGCAAAAGCGGGGGCGCTGATGCCACCCGCCATCAGCCCAGCCGCAATCAGCGGCAGAACGGATCTGCGTTTCATGGTCTCTCTCCCTGATCGCGCGCCTTGCGCGCCTTTTCCTCAAGGGCGAGGATCATTATTTAAGTATACATTGTCAATCGCCGAGAAAGACCCTGTCTCCGGTCAGACATTCACTTCCAGATCGTAATGCATACATGTCGAGAGCTTCTCGGCCTTGTCGAAAAACTGCGGGGAAAGCTGCATGATTCCGGGCAGATCGCCGAAAACCCGGCGCAGATGCAGGCGCATCGCAGCCTCGGCCTGATCCTCGTCCCCGCTGGCCACGGCATCGACTACATCGCGGTGCTGGTCCAGCATCACGTCCTTGGGCGTCACCGCCGAGACGAGGTGGCGGACCCGGTCCAGATGCACCTTGAGCACCTGCAGATGGTTCCATGCCATCACCTGTCCCGCCATTTCCGCCAGCGTGTGGTGGAACTCTTCGTCCAGCGTGACCAGCGCCTTGGCATCGCCCTGCGCGATGGCTTCCTGCCGCTCCAATATGCCGCGCAGGGTCGCGACCTGCTCGGGCCTTGCCCGGCGGGCGGCGAGGCGGGCGATGTCGGCCTCGACCGATTCCCGGATGAACCGGGTGCTGAGCACCCAGTCCATGTCGATGCGCGAGACGAAGGTGCCGCGCTGGGGCCGGACCTCCAGCAGGCCTTCGCTGGCGAGGCGGATGAAGGCCTCGCGCACGGGCTGGCGCGAGAGGTCGTATTGATCCGCGATCTCCTGCTCCGAGAGCCTTGTGCCCGGCAGGATATCGCCGCTGATGATGCGGCGGTGCAGGATGGCGTGCATCTGCGCCGCGGCCGGCATCTCGGCCGCGGGGGCGACCTGCGGGCGATCGGCGCGAGGGGCTGGAGCAGAATTGGTCATGGCGTTCCTCCCGAACACCATTTCCGTTGAACCAATGGGTTGCGTCAACTGCTTCTGCTGAAGCCGAGCACCGTGCTTTGCCGATAGACATGGCCCGCCGGCAGCAGCGCCGAGGGGTAGTCGGGATGATGGACCGCATCCGGCCAGACCTGCGATTCCAGCGCGATCCCGGCATGAGGGCCATAGGGCCTCCCGCCGATGCCCGCCGCCCCGCCCGCCAGATGGTCGGCGGTATAGACCTGCAAGCCCGGCTCGGTCGAGGCGATGGTCATCTCCACCCCGCCCGCGCTGAGGACAGCGGCAGGGCAGGGCAGGTGGTGCCGTTCCGCGGCAAGGCAAAGGTTGTGGTCGATCAGCGGCCCGCCAAGGCGGTCGCCCAGCCGGACCGGCTTGCGAAAGTCGAGATGCGTGCCCGCGACCGGGGCCGGTGCGCCGGTCGGGATCAGCGCATCATCCACCGGCAGCCAAGTCTCCGCCGGGACGGTCAACAGATGGCCACTGATATCGGTGCTGCCGTCGAGGTTGAAATAGCTGTGCTGGGCGAAGTTGCAGATCGTCGTCTTGCTGGCCGTCGCCACGATCTCGATCCGAAGCTGGGGGCCGGGCAGGATCTGGTAGCGGACCTGAACCTGCATGGCGCCCGGAAAACCCATATGCCCGTCGGGCAGGTGATCCGAGAAGGTGACGAAATCCGGGCCGTGATCGTCGATGATCCAGTTGCGCCGCCCGGTGCCGTCCGTTCCGCCATGGAGCGTGGTGTGGCCCTTTTCGTTCCGGTCGAGGGTCAGCCTGTGTCCCTCCACCTCGGCCTCGCCACGCGCGATGCGGTTGGCGCAGCGTCCGACGATGGCGCCGAAATATTTCCCCTCGCCCAGATAGGGCGCAAGTTCGGCAAAGCCGAGGACCAGCGGATGCGCGATGCCATCCAGCCGCAGATCCTGCAGCGAGGCGCCAAGCGTGATGAACGAGGCCGAGAGGCCATGCGCCGTGATGGTCAGCCTGTCCACGTCCTGCCCGTCGGGTAGCTTGCCGAAATTCTCGCGCATTAGAGCCTCACTTGCGGTTCGGCGCGTCCCGTCGCGCCGGTGGGAATGACCAGCCAGCTTCGCCCGTCCTGCGCTCCGCCCAGATCGACCGAGGCGCTGGTCAGAAGGATCCGGTCCAGCTTTTCGCCGATGAAGGCCGGGCAGGTGACCTGTTTCGAGGGCACCTCGACCTCGTCCAGCAGGCGGCCGTCCGGGGCATGGCAGACCAGCCGGCCGCTGCCCCAGCGCGCGTTCCAGAAATTGCCCTTGGCATCGATCACCGCGCCGTCGGGATACTCATCGGTCCCGCGCAGGTCGAGATAGACCCGAGGCTCGGCCTTCGGCCAGCCCTCGGCGTCGAGTTCCTGCGTCCAGACCATCTGCTCCTCGGTATCGGCGAAATAGGCGAGGCTGCCATCCGGCGAAAAGCAGATTGCATTGCTGATCGAGATCGGCGCGTGAAGCTTGCGCAATTCGCCCCGGTAATAGCGATAGATCGCGCCCTGACCGCGGCTTGCGTCAATCGCCATGGTGCCGATCCAGAAGCCGCCCATCGGATCGGCGCGCCCGTCATTCGAGCGGGTGTCGGGCCGGTCCGCCTCAAGCGCGACAAGATCATCGCGGCTGCCGCTGGAAAGGTCGAAGCGGAACAGCGCGGTTTCGCTGGCGATCAGCAGGGTGTCATGGTCGATCCAGCCTGCGGCCGAGACGCGCTCGTCGAATTTCCAGACCAACTCGCGCCCGTCCTTGCGGCTCAGCATTCGGCGGTTGAGGATGTCGAACCAGAACACCTGCTGGTGCTGGGGGTGCCAGAAGGCACCCTCGCCCAGCAGACAGGGGCGAGGGTCGAAAAGCGTATACCTCATGTCGCCAGCGCCGCGACCATCTCGCGGGCGCGCTGGCCGACCAGTTCGGCGCTGTCGCCGGGCCGATAAAGCGAGGTGCCGATGCCGAAGCCCTGTGCGCCCGCCGCGATCCATTCGGCGAAATTATGCGGGCCGACACCGCCGACGGCATAGACCGGCATATCCTTGGGCAGGACGGCGCGCAGCGCCTTCAGCGTGCCCGGCCCGGCCTGATCGGCGGGGAACAGCTTCAGTCCGGTCGCGCCGGCGGCGATGGCCGCGAAGCATTCCGTCGCCGTATAGACGCCCGGATAGGATTCAAGCCCAAAGCGTCGGCTTTCGCGGATTACCTCGGGATTGGCGTTGGGCGACACGATCATGCGCCCACCGGCATCGGCGATGCGCGCCACCTCCCCGGCCGTCAGGACGGTGCCCGCGCCGATGGTGGCGCGGTCCCCGAAAGCCTCGGCCATCAGCCGGATGCTCTCCAGCGGATCGGGAGAGTTCAGGGGCACTTCGATGCGGTCGATGCCGGCGTCGATCAGCGCCGCGCCGACGGCAAGGGCATCGGAGGGCGTCAGGCCACGCAGGATGGCGATGATGGGTTGGGTCATTCTGTCCTCGTCAAGGCGGCGGCAGCGGCGGAAAGTCCGGCAAGGACCAATGCGCCACCGTCCAGTTCATCGGCATTCGCGCCCGCCTGCGTCAAGGCCCGGGCGTAAAGCGCCGAGAGTTCGGGCGCGCCGATGATGACGACGCTGCGGTCCTTCCAGAGCGGCTGGGCGGCGGCAAGTTCCGATCCGATCAGCAGGCCCGAAAGGCGACCCGCGCCCATTTCGGGCGGCAGACCCTCAAGCAGCGCAGCGGCGCGCAGCGAAAAAAGGCCTGCGGGCGCCATGTCGGCATGGGCCAGCGCCTGTGCCGCGGCCTCGGAGAAGCTGACCGGATCCGGCCGCGCCTCGCCTATGGTATGGCGCAGCACCGACTGGCGCGAGAGCAGGGCATAGACCTCTCCGGTCATGAAGGTGTGGAACCCCTCGACCCGGCCATCGGCGATGCTGACCCATTTGCAATGTGTACCCGGCAGGCAGAGCGTGCCCCGGAACCCCGGATTGGCGGCAAGGAAGCCCGCGATCTGGGTTTCCTCGCCCCGCATGACATCGGGCGGGTCGATCTGCGACAGGCCGGGCAGGATATGGACCTGAAGCCGCTGGTCCTGCACCGCGGGCCGGGTGGCGCGCAGCGCGTCGAGCGGCGTGCAGGGCGTGGCGCGATACTCGGCTTCGACCCAGCCGGTCCGGGCGCCGACCATGCCGCAGGCGATGACCGGCAGCGGGCCTTGGTCCAGCCAGTCCCCGACAAGCTCCAGCAGCGCAGGCTCGAATTCGGGCGGCGAGAGGCCGCCCATGCCCTTGTCCGAACTGCGATTCTCCAGCACCTCGGCCCCTCGCATGGCCCAGACCCGCAGGCGCGTGGTGCCCCAGTCGACGGCAATCCAGTCGGGACTTACCATTCAAAGGCGTCCGTCTGGACCCGGCGGCCCAGCATCATCGCATCCGCGACATGGCGGAAGGGGGCGACATCGACATCGCTTTCGCCCGCCGCGATCAGATCGGCGAAGCGGGCATAGATCCGGTCATATTCACCGGCAAGCGCGCCCTCGGCCGCCAAAACCGCACCATCGGCGGTGATGGTCGCGCCGCCCTGCGACAGCTCCATCACGCCGCGATCGGTCTCGATCCGCATGTCCCAGGTCTGGACGCCGGTTTCGCGAAAGTCGAAATCCAGATCAACCGGCGAGCCTTCCTCGGTCAGCATCTCCAGCCGCGCGGCGATCGGCGTGTCGCGGTTTTCAGGGAACACCAGCTCCGCCTTGGTCGTGTAGAGGCCGACGGGCAGGATATGGGTCAGGATCGAATAGGCATTGATGCCCGGATCGAAAACGCCGGTTCCGCCGGGGGCGAAGATCCAGTCCTGCCCCGGATGCCACCGCCGCACGTCCTCGCGCCAGGTCACGGTGATCGCGGTGATCTTGCGATCCGCCAGCCAGTCCCGCGCGCCGGGAATGCCGGGGGCGAACTGGCTGTGCCAGGCGGTGAACAGGGTCTTGCCCTGTTCCTTCGCGATACGCTCGAGCACCATGACTTCGGAGACCGAGGTGCCCGGCGGCTTCTCCAGCAGGACATGCCGCCCGGCCAGCAGCGCTTCGCGCGCGACGGCGAAGCGGACCTGCGGCGGCGTGCAAAGGGCGACTGCCCCGACCTCGGGCCGCTCGGCCAGAAAGCCGGTCACGTCGCGATAGGCGGTAATGCCCTCGGCCGTGTTGAACGGGTCGACCGTCGCGGCAAGGTTGAAGCCCGCCGAGGCCTCAAGCGCGGGGCGATGCTGCTCGCGCGCGATTTTGCCAAAGCCGATAATGGCCAGATCAATGGCTGTCACGTCCCACCTCGCGTCCACGGCATCCTTTGAGGAAATCAAAATCGGCACCGGTATCGGCGCCCTCGACATGGTCATGGAACATGCGCGCATAGCCCGAGGCGGGCGGCTCGACCGGGTTCTTCCACTCGGCCAGGCGCCGCGCGATTTCCTCATCGCTGAGGTCGAGATGCAAGCGGCGGTTCGGCACGTCCAGCTCGATGAAATCGCCGGTCCGCACGATGGCCAGCGGTCCGCCCCGCGCCGCCTCGGGCGAGGTGTGCAGGACCACGGTGCCGTAGGCCGTGCCCGACATGCGCGCATCCGAAATCCGCACCATGTCGGTGATGCCCTTTTTCAGCACCTTGGGCGGCAGGCCCATATTGCCGACCTCGGCCATGCCGGGATAGCCCTTGGGGCCGCAGTTCTTCATCACCATCACGCAGGTCTCGTCGATGTCGAGGCTGTCATCGTTGATCCGGGCCTTGTAGTCGTCGATATCCTCGAAGACCACGGCGCGGCCGCGATGCTGCATCAGATGCGGCGAGGCGGCCGAGGGCTTCAGCACAGCGCCCAGCGGGGCGAGATTGCCCTTCAGCACCGCGATGCCGCCCTGCTGGGTCAACGCCTTCTCGACCGGCAGGATCACATCCTCGTTCCAGTTCTTCGCGTCCTGCACCTCGTCCCAGATCGTGTCGCCCGAGACGGTCAGCGCGTCCTTGTGCAGCAGGCCCGCTTCGCCCAGACGCTTCAGCACGACGGGCAGGCCACCGGCATAGAAGAACTCCTCCATCAGGTATTTTCCCGACGGCATCAGGTTCACGATGGTCGCGACGTCCCGCCCGCAGCGGTCCCAGTCGTCCAGCGTCAGGTCGATCCCGACCCGGCCAGCCAGCGCCAGCAGGTGGACGACGGCATTGGTCGAGCCACCGATCGCGCCATTGGTGCGGATCGCGTTCTCGAAGGCCTGCTTCGTCATGATGTCGCTGGGCTTCAGGTCGTCCTTGACCATCTGCACGATGCGCCGGCCGGTCATCTGCGCCATGACGCGGCGGCGGCTATCGACCGCCGGGATCGCGGCATTGCCCGACAGCGCCATCCCCAGCGCCTCGGCCATCGAGGCCATGGTCGAGGCGGTGCCCATCGTGTTGCAGGTGCCGGACGACCGGCTCATCGCCTGCTCGGCCTCGAGGAATTCGTCCTGCGTCATCTCGCCCGCCTTCACGGCCTCGGAGAATTTCCACAGATGCGTGCCCGAGCCGACGCGCTCGCCCCGGAACCAGCCATTGAGCATCGGCCCGCCGGTCACGACGATCGAGGGGATGTCGGTCGAGGCCGCGCCCATCAGAAGGCTGGGCGTGGTCTTGTCGCAGCCGACCAGCAGCACCGCGCCGTCGATCGGCTGGCCGCGCATCGCTTCCTCGACCGCCATGGCGGCAAGGTTGCGATACATCATCGCGGTCGGGCGGTAGGTGTTTTCGGATGCCGAGAACACCGGAACCTCGACCGGGAAGCCGCCAGCCTCCCAGACGCCAGCCTTCACCTTCTCGGCCAGCTCCCGCAGATGGCCGTTGCAGGGCGTCAGGTCCGACCAGGTGTTCAGGATGCCGATGATCGGGCGTCCGTCGAACAGGTCATGCGGATAGCCCTGATTCTTCAGCCAGCCACGGTGATAGATGGTGTCGCGCGAATTGCCGCCATACCAGTGCTGCGACCGCAACTTGCGCGGCCATTCTGCGGGTTTGAAAGTCATTACGATTTGCTCTTGTTCGAAACGTCGAAGATCACGGCGGCCATGAGGACCAGACCCTTGATGACCTGTTGATAGTCGATGCCGATGCCCAGAATCGACATGCCATTGTTCATGACACCCATGATGAAGGCGCCGACGACCGCCCCGATCACGGTGCCGACGCCGCCCGACATCGAGGCGCCGCCGATGAAGACGGCCGCGATCACGTCAAGCTCGAACCCGACGCCGGCCTTGGGCGTGGCCGAGTTCAGGCGCGCCGAGACGACGAGGCCCGCCAGCGCTGCCAGCATCCCCATGTTCATGAAGGTCAGGAAGACCACACGCTCGGAGTTGATGCCCGAGAGTTTCGCCGCCTTGGCATTGCCGCCGATGGCAAAGATGCGGCGACCGATCGTCGTGCGTTCGGACAGGAAGGCGTAAAGCGCGACCAGCACCGCCATGACGATGAAGACGTTCGGCAGGCCGCGGAAATTCGCCAGCGCCCAGGTCATCCAGGCCAGCGCGACGAAGATCAGCGCGTTCTTGGCGACGAAGAAGGCAAAGGGCTCGTCCGCGATGCCCAGCGTCTCCTCGCGCCGGCGGTTGCGGACCTGCAACCACAGGATGATCAGCGCGGCCCCCCAGCCGAGGATCAGCGACAGCGTGTTCGGCTTGTCGGGGCCGAAGAAGTCGGGAATGAAGCCCGAGGCGATCATCTGGAATTCGCGCGGGAAGGGGCCGATCGACTGGCCCTGCAGGATCCACATGGTCAGGCCGCGAAAGATCAGCATCCCGGCCAGCGTGACGATGAAGGACGGGATCTTCCAATAGGCGACCCAATAGCCCTGCGCGGCCCCGATCAGCGCGCCGGCCATCAGGCTCAGGACCACGACGACCGGGATGGGCAGGCCCAGCTTGACGATCATCAGCGCGGCAAGCGCGCCGACAAAGGCTGCGACCGAGCCGACCGACAGGTCGATATGACCCGCGACGATGATCAGCAGCATCCCCACCGCCATGATGACGATGTGGCTGTTTTGCAGGAACAGGTTCGTCAGGTTGACCGGGCGGAACAGGATCCCGCCGGTCACGACCTGAAAGAACGCCATGATGATGATCAGCGCGAACAGGATGCCGTATTCGCGGATGTTGCGGCGGATGAAACCAAAGGTGTCGCCGCCGGCGCGGGTTTCGGTGGTGTCAGACATGGGCGACCTCTGCCTCGATCTCTTCGGGGGTGATGTCTTCCTCGGTCAGGTTGTGGCCCGACTTGATGATGATCGACATGATGCGCTCCTGCGTCGCCTCGGCGGTGGGCATGTCCCCCACGAGGCGGCCTTCGTTCATCACGAGGATCCGGTCGGTGATGCCCAGCAGCTCGGGCATCTCGGAGGAGATCACGATGATGGATTTGCCCGCGGCGGCTAGGTCGCGGATGATGGTGTAGATCTCGTATTTCGCGCCGACATCGATGCCGCGCGTCGGCTCGTCCAGAATCAGGATCTCGGGTTCCGAGAAGAGCCATTTCGACAGGACAACCTTTTGCTGGTTCCCACCCGACAGGTTTGCCATGACCTGATCGACCGAGGAGGAGCGGATGTTGATCTGCTTGCGATAGTCGCGCGCGACCTGCCCCTCGCGGTGGCGGTCGATGACGCCGCGCGTCGAGATGCCCTTGAGGTTCGCCAAAGGGATGTTGCGGCGGATCGTGTCCTCCAGCACCAGCCCCAGCGACTTGCGGTCCTCGGTCACATAGGCCAGCCCGGCCTTGATCGCCTTGGGCACGGTCGCAAGATCGACCTCCTTGCCGCGGATCGTGGCGCTGCCCTTGCGGAAATCGCCCATGGAGCGGCCGAAAAGGCTCATCGCGAGTTCGGTGCGGCCTGCGCCCATCAGGCCCGCGATGCCCAGAACTTCGCCGCGCTTCAGCTCGAAGCTTGCGTTGTCGACCAGCATCCGGCCTTCGCGCAGGGGGTCGGCTACGGTCCAGTCGCGGACCTGCATCACCACTTCGCCGATCTTCGGCTCACGCGGGGGATAGCGGTCGTTCATCGAGCGCCCGACCATGTCCTTGATGATCTGGCTTTCCGGGACCATGCCGCTGTGATGGGATACGGTCGCGCCGTCGCGCAGCACGGTGATGCTGTCGCAGACCTGCGAAATCTCGTTCAGCTTGTGCGAGATCATGATGGCCGTCATGCCCTGCTCGCGGAAGCCTGCAAGCAGGCGCAGCAGTGCGGCGCTGTCATTCTCGTTCAGCGATGAAGTGGGCTCGTCAAGGATGAGCAGGTCGACCTTCTTGGAAAGCGCCTTGGCGATCTCGACAAGCTGCTGCTTGCCCATGCCCAGCTCGCCCACCTTGGTTTCGGGGCTTTCGCGCAAGCCGACCTTGGCCAGAAGCTCGGCCGTGCGGCGGTTCGTCTCATGCCGGTCGATCACGCCGCGGGTGGCGATCTCGTTTCCCAGAAAGATGTTCTCGGCGATCGACATCTGGGGCACCAGCGCCAGCTCCTGATGGATGATGACGATGCCCAGCTCTTCGCTGTCCGGGATGCCCCGGAACGCCATCGGCTTGCCATTATACAGGATTTCGCCGTCATATGAGCCATGGGGATAGACCCCCGACAGCACTTTCATCAGGGTGGACTTGCCGGCCCCGTTCTCGCCGCAGAGCGCCCGGATCTCGCCGCGGCGGACGACCATGTTCACATTGTCCAGGGCTTTGACCCCAGGGAATTCCTTGGTAATTCCCCGCATTTCCAGAATGGGATCCATCGCTGCCTTACGCCCCTCGCTAAGGAATACGCCGCCGCAAGGGGGTGTCCCCTGCGGCGGCGCGGGATGATGCGATTATTTCAGCTGGTCTTCGGTGTAATAGCCCGAGCCGACCAGAACTTCCGTCAGGTTGGCGGCGGTGACCGGAACCGGCTCCAGGAGGTAGGACGGCACGACCTTGACGCCGTTGTCATAGGTCTTGGTGTCGTTGACCTGCGGCTCTTCGCCCTTGATCATCGCGTCGACCATGCCGACCGTGACCTTGGCCAGTTCGCGCGTGTCCTTGAAGATGGTCGAATACTGCTCACCCGCCTGAATCGACTTGACCGATTGCAGTTCCGCGTCCTGACCCGAGACGATCGGCATCTTCAGGTCGCCCGAGCCGTAGCCCACGCCTTTCAGCGACGACAGGATCCCGATCGACAGCCCGTCATAGGGCGACAGCACG
>NZ_DATMFA010000013.1:0-87951 GCF_035556475.1 Paracoccus sp. (in: a-proteobacteria)
CTCCACCGTTTCGGTCGCCTCCTGCGCCATGGCCGGCACCGCCAACCCGACGAGCGGGAGGGCAAGCGCCGGGATCAGGGATTTGATCGCGGGTCTTGTTTTCATCTGTGCTGCACCTTCTCTCTGCGACGAGCAGTTCCGTGTCGGGGCCAGAAAACGCGCGGCTTTCCGCTTAGCACAAGAGATGTGCAGCCAATCCCAGGGCTCCGCCGCGACAAGCACAGAATTTAATCATCCGATTTCCAGACTGCGGAGCGAGAGGGCAGTTCACTGATAGGTCATCTCGGTTCTCAAACTGTTCCGCTTCCTGTATCTTGCCGCGCAAATGGCCGCAGCACGGGCCGGGCAGGAAATAACAGGCATGAAGAAACCGACCGGCAATGGCCGGATTGTTGCTGACAAGCGCAATTTCGACCAAGCACCCAAGAAACCTCAGAAAACCACCCGGAAATCCGGCCGTGGCGGGCGCCCGCCCCGGCGGCGCGGCGGCAATGTCCTGTCCCGTGGAATCACCGGATTGATCGCCCTGATCTGGCACGTGCTCTGGGGATCGGTCTGGCGGCTGACCGCAACGGTCTTTGCGATAGTCGCCGCCGCCACGTTCTACTTCTACACGACTCTGCCCGAAGCCTCCGCATTATTTGACGGCCGTGCGCGCGGATCGGTCACGATGCTCGACACCGAGGGGCGGGTCTTTGCCTGGCGTGGTGAAACTTTCGGCATGGTCAGCGCCGACAAGATCGCGCCGGCGCTGAAGGACGCCGTCGTCGCGACCGAGGACAAGCGCTTCTATCGCCATCTCGGCGTCGACCCGCAGGGTATCGCCAGCGCCATCAAGATCAACCTCGCCGAAGGCCGCGGCCCGCTGGAGGGAAATGGCGGCTCGACCATCACCCAGCAGGTCGCGAAACTTCTGTGCCTTGGCGAGAGCTTCGACCCGACGCGCTGGAAGTCCGAGGCCGAATACGAGGCCGAGTGCCGCAAGTCCTCGATCTGGCGGAAGGTCAAGGAAGTGCCCTATGCCCTCGCGATGGAGATCAAATACTCCAAGCAGGACATCCTGAACATCTACATGAACCGCTCGTATCTGGGCGCGGGGGCGCGTGGTTTCGAGGCGGCGTCGCAACGCTATTTCGACAAATCCGCGGCTGAGGTGACCCCGTCCGAGGCCGCGATGCTCGCGGGGCTGCTGAAGGCGCCCAGCTATTTCGCTCCGACCTCGAACCTCCAGCGCGCGCAGGACCGCGCGACGGTGATCCTTGGCCTGATGCATGACCAAGGCTATCTCGACGACAAGCAGCTGGCCGAGGCCAAGACCCATCCCGCCGTGCTCTCCAAGGCGGCGGCGGCGCGTGCCGGCGGCTATTTCGCCGATTGGGTCATGGAATCCGGCCCCGGCTTCCTGACCAGCGAGACGACCGAGGACGTGACCATCACCACGACCTTCGACGAGCGCATCCAGCGCGCGGCGGAACGTGCGCTGAAGCGGGTCTTTGACGAAAAGGTCGCGAAAGGCTCGACCGCGCAGGCGGCAGTCGTCGTGATGTCGCCCGACGGCGCGGTCCGCGCCATGATCGGCGGCCTCGACAATACGGTCAGCGGCACCTTCAACCGCGCGACGCAGGCGATGCGCCAGACCGGGTCGAGCTTCAAGCCCTTCGTCTATGCAGCCGCGCTGGATCAGGGCTATGGCCCGAACGACCTGATCCTCGACGCGCCCCTGACGATCAATGTCCGCGGCTCCGGCCCGTGGTCGCCGCAGAACTACACCCGCCGCTATCATGGCGAGGTGACGCTGACGAACGCTCTGGCGCAATCGCTGAACACCGCGACCATCCGCCTGCAGGAGATCGCGGGCCGCGACGCCGTCCGCCGCGTGGCGCAGGATTTCGGCTTTGCCAATGACCTCGCCTCGGGACCGTCGCTGGGGCTTGGCGTGTCGGAATCGACCCTGCTCAACATGACCGGCGCCTATGCCGGGATCCGCAATGGCGGGACCGCCGTGCGGCCCTATGGTCTGGTCGAGCTGCGCATCAAGGGTGACGACCAGCCGCTGGTCGGCCAGTCGGGCGGCATGGGCCAGCGCGTCATCTCGCAAAAGGCGGCGGGTGAGCTGATCGGCATGATGGAGCAGGTGATCCAGCACGGAACCGGCGGCCGCGCGAAGCTCGGCAACCGCCCGGTCGCGGGCAAGACCGGCACCACCTCCAGCTATCGCGATGCGTGGTTCATCGGCTTCACCGGGCAATATGTCACCGGCGTCTGGCTGGGCAATGACGACAACAAGCCGCTGAAGGGCGTCACCGGCGGCGGCCTGCCGGCCGAGATCTGGCAGGCGGTGATGAGCGAGATCCACGAGGGCCTGCCGGTGGAATCGCTGGGGAACTTCGTCTTCGACGCCAGCGGCGCGGTGCCGCAGGTCGTCAGCAGCACGGGCGAGGACGGGTCGGCCGATCCGCTGGCCGCCGCGCTCTCGCAGGCGCTTGGCCAGACGGCACCGGCCCCGCAGGGCGATGCGGCGACGCAGCCGGCCCCCGTGGGCGGGCGCGTCCTGCCCGATCCCGGCGCCGGGGCGAATGGCGCGCCGCCCAGCTTCCCGGCCGAGACCTCCTCGACCGAGGGGATGGGCGCGGATACCGAACTGACCCCCGACGACCCACTAACACAGGCCTTGAAAGGCATCACGGGCGTCTTTCAGGAATAAGAAAAGGGCCGGTCCACTGGACCGGCCCTTTTTCTTGCGCGCGGCCTTCCGGCTCAGCCCGCCTGTTGCAGATCCTGCGTCAGGCCCGCCATGTCGCCCTTGCGCCGCGCCAGCATCGCCGAGATCTCGGCCCGCTCCGAGGCGAGCATGTTCACCCCCTCGATGATGATGTTGAAATACTTGCTCTGCCCGGACTTGTCCGAGACATGCCATTCGACTTCCATCGGGCTGCGGCCCTTGAGATAGGCGATCGACGTCACGGCGAAGAAGGACTTGACCGGACGCGCGCCCGTCACCTCGATCTTCGAGCCGACGAATTCGCGGAAACGCTTGCCGTATTTGCGCCCGATATAGCCCTGGAAGGCCCTCTTGTAGGCCGCGAACTCGGCCGCGCTGGCCTGACGCGCCGCCGGTCCCAGCGCCGAGCGGGCGATGATGTCCACATCCGCATAGCGGGCGAAGATCGCCTCGAAGGCCTTGTACATCTGCGCCGGAGGCTGACTGGAATTGATGACGGCATAGACCTCGTCCAGCGACTTCTGGACAAGGGCGCTGGCTTGCGCGGTGTCGAGCGCGCGGGCGGGGGTTGCCGCCAGCGCCAGCCCGGCACCGATCATCCAGAGGAATCCGCGGCGGGTCTCATTCGGCATAAGGGTCAATTTCCTCTCCTTCCTCGCCCAGTTCGTGACGGCGATGCTGCAACCAGATCAGCCGGGTCTGCGCATAGCTGTCGGCACTTTCATGCAGGACGGAATCCACCGTATCGCCGAAACGCGCCCGCTCCCCGGCCTTCGCGACCACACGGGCGCCAAGGCCGATCAACCATTCGTCAAGGTCCAGCACCGCATGCATCGGGTCGATGACCAGATCGACCACCCGCCCGGTGGTGTCCCGCGTGGTCGAGGGGCCAAGGACCGGCAGTTCCAGATAGGCCCCCTCGGGCACACCCCATGCGGCGAGCGTCGCACCGAAATCCGTATCCTGCTCGGGCAGGGCGAAATCGGCCATCGCGGGATCGAGGAAACCGGCAAGGCCCAGGGTCGAGTTCACGAGGAAGCGGAACGTCGTCTTGACCGCAGGCTCGGGCCGGCCCTGCAACAGATGGTTGACCGCCTTGCCCGGCTGCGCGAGGTTCGAGCCGAAATTTCCCACGCCTTCAAGCGCATAGCTTGCGGGACCGCGCCCGCCGTTCCCCTTGCCCGATGACAGGCCCGAGGTTGCGGGTTTCACCACCTTCGCATCCAGATTCCGGTTGAACTCATGGACCTTGCGGTTCATCGGCTCATAGGGGTCGTTGATGCCCTCGGGACCGGATGGCGCGCTGCAGGCGGCGAGCCCGGCCAGAAATGCGAAAGGCAGGATGATTATGCGCTTCAATATTCTGCTAACCTTCCGTTGATATAGCCCTGCGAGCGGGGCGATTCTGCCGCCCAACCCCGATGCAGCTGCTGCACCGCCCCTGAATTCGGGATATGCGCTAGAACCGGCCCCGGCAAGTCCGGCGCAACTGTTGGGAAAGGAACCGGCATGGCCTTGCCGCCGTCACGAGAGAACGGTCGCCGCGAGCTTGGCGAGGCGCGCGCCGCGGGCTGGCGTCTCTATGCCTTTGTCGGGCTGTTTTCCTTCGCGGTGAACCTGCTGATGCTGACCGGGCCGCTGTTCATGCTGCAGGTCTATGACCGCGTCCTCGCCAGCCGCTCGGTCGAGACGCTGACGGCGCTGTTCCTGCTGGTCGTGCTGCTTTTCGCGCTGATGGGTGTGCTGGATCTGGCCCGCAGCCGGATCATGGCCCGCGTCGCCGCCCGCTTTCAGGAACAGGTCGAGGGGCGGGTCTTCACCGCCTCGCTGCAGGAAGGCAGCGCCACCGGCTCCGACGCCGTGGCGCGCGGCGGGATGCGCGACCTCGAGGCGGTGCAGCGCCTGATCGGCTCGCCGGTACTGATGGCACTTTTCGACCTGCCATGGGCACCATTCTTCCTTGCCGCAGTCTTTCTTTTCCACTGGCTGCTCGGCGCGGTCGCGACGGCGGGACTGCTGATCCTTGTCGTCTCGACCCTGCTGAACCAGTGGCTCAGCCGCGAACCCCTGCAAAAGACCACCATCGCCGCGCAATCGGCCGAGCGCATGTCGGACCTCTACCGCGACGAGGGCGAGCTGATTGGCTCTCTCGGGATGCGGGGGGCGACGTTCCGGCGCTGGCAGGCTGCGCGGGATCAGGCGACCGAGGCGATGATCTTGGGTCAGGACCGCGCCAGCGCCTTCTCGGTCTTTTCGCGGACCTTCCGGCTGTTCCTGCAAAGCGCCCTGCTGGCGGCGGGCGCCTATCTGGTCCTGAAGCAGGAGATCACGCCCGGCGCGATGATCGCCTCGTCGATCCTGATGGGACGCGCGCTTTCGCCCATCGAGCAGGTGGTGGGCGGCTGGTCGCTGGTCCAGCGGGCGCTGGACGGCTGGGACCGGCTCGCCGGATTGCTGTCGCGGCGACCGCCGCCGGTGAGGCGCACGCCCCTGCCCCGCCCCACCGCCCGGCTTGAGGTGCGCAACCTGACCGTGGTGCCGCCCGGCCAGAACACGCCGACGTTGCGCGGGGTCAGCTTCGACCTCGCCCCCGGACAGGCGCTTGGCGTCATCGGCCCCTCGGGGGCCGGGAAATCCACCCTCGGCCGGGCGCTGATCGGGGCATGGCCGGTCGCCGGCGGCTCGATCCGGCTGGATGGCGCGACGCTCGACCAATACGACCCTGACGTGCTGGGCAGCCTGATCGGCTATCTGCCCCAGCAGGTGACGCTGTTCGACGGCACCATCGCCGAGAACATCGCCCGCCTCTCGCCTCAGCCCGACCCGGCCCAGATCGTCGCCGCCGCGACCGCCGCCGCGGCTCATCGCATGATCCTCGATCTGCCGCAGGGCTATGACACGCCGGTCACCCAAAGCGGCGGGCGCCTCTCGGGCGGGCAGATCCAGCGCATCGGGCTGGCCCGCGCGCTTTATGCCGACCCGGTGATCTTCGTTCTGGATGAGCCGAACTCGAACCTCGACAACGACGGCTCGACGGCGCTGAACCTCGCGATCCGCAACATCAAGGCGCGGGGCGGCGCGGTCATCATCATGGCCCACCGGCCCGCCGCGATCACCGAATGCGAATTGCTGCTGATGATGGATCAGGGCCTGCGCCGCGCCTTCGGGCCGCGCGACGAGGTTCTGCGCTCCCTCGTCCGAAATGCCGAGCAGATCTCCAAGGCCCAGGGCCTTGGCGGAGGAGTGACATGAACGAGACCCGTCCGCCGGGCGAACGCCCCGCCGCACAGCCGGTCCTTTTGCCCGCCGCCCCGCCGCCCCGGCCGCAATGGTCGGCGCATGGCCCGGTCATCCTTGGGCTTTGCGCGCTTCTGGTCCTGTTCGGCGGCTTCGGGGTCTGGGCGCTGACCGCGCGCATCGCCGGCGCCGTGGTCGCCTCGGGTCAGGTCGAGGTCGAGCAGCGCCGCCAGATCGTCCAGCATCCCGATGGCGGCGTGGTCGAGGAAATCCTGATCCATGACGGCCAGACGGTCGAGGCGGGCCAACCGCTGATCCGGCTGGACGGCGCGCTGCTGGGCACCGAACTCAATATCGTCGAGAGCCAGTATTTCGAGATCCTCGCCCGTCGCGGACGGCTGGAGGCAGAGCGCTCCGACCGGAAGGCGATCGACTTCCCCGAGGAGCTGGTCAAAGCCTCGTCGGGCCGCGCGGATCTGGAGAACCTGATGCACGGGCAGGAGAGCCTGTTCCGCGCCCGGCTCGACACGCTCGGCCGCTCGCTCGGGCAGCTTGCCAAGCAGTCCGAGCAGGTGCAGTCCCAGATCAACGGCATCGACGCGCAGGACGCGGCATTGCATCTTCAGCGGGACTTCATCTCGCAGGAGTTGCGCGACCAGCGCTCACTCCTCGACAAGGGACTGGCGCAGGCGCCCCGCGTGCTGGCGCTGGAACGCGAGGCGGCGCGCCTCGACGGGCTTCTGGGCGAGACGACCGCAAATCGCGCCCGGGCCGAGACGCAGCGTTCCGAAATCGACCTGTCCCAGCTTGAGAAATCGGCAGCCTATCGCGAACAGGCCGAGACCGAGCTGCGCGAGCTGGGCTACCGCGAGCTTGAGCTGGCCGAACGCCGCCGCTCGCTGATCGAGCAGATATCGCGGCTCGAGATCCGCGCTCCGGTTTCGGGTGTCGTGCAGGAATTGCAGGTGACGACGCCGCGCTCGGTCATCCGGGCCGCCGATCCGATCCTCTACATCATCCCGCAGGACCGGCCGCTGGTCGTCGCCGCGCGCGTCGCGACCATCAATGTGGACGAGGTTCATGCCGGGCAGGAAGTGGTGCTGCGCTTCTCGGCCTTCTCGTCCCGCACCACGCCCGAGATCGACGGGGTGCTGAGCCGCGTCTCTCCCGACACGCTGGTCGATCAGGCGACGCATGTGCAATATTACCGCGCCGAAGTCACCATCCCGCCCGAGCAGATCGCCAAGCTGAAGGGCCTCGACCTCGTTCCGGGGATGCCGGTCGAGGTTTATATCCAGACCGGAAAGCGCAGCCCCTTCACCTATCTGGTGAAGCCGCTCAGCGACTATTTCATCCGCGCCTTCCGCGAGAACTGAAAAGGCGCCGCAATCGCGGCGCCCCGAGGCAAATCCGGCCTGCTCAGACGCCGAGGCACCAGCGCATCACCGCCTTCTGCGCGTGCAGCCGGTTCTCGGCCTCGTCGAAGATGACCGAATTCGGGCCGTCCATCACCGCGCTCGTCACCTCGTCGTCGCGATGGGCGGGCAGGCAATGCATGAAGAGCGCGTCGGGCCGGGCATGGGCCATCAGCGCGTCATTGACCTGATAGGCGCGCAGCTGGTTATGCCGCCGCTCGCGCGCGGATTGCGGGTCATGCATCGAGACCCAGGTATCCGTGACCACCAGATCGGCCCCCTCGACCGCCTTCGCGGGATCGCGCTCGATCACTGCCTTGACGCCCTGAGCGCGCGCGAAGTCCATTGCCTCGCGCTCGGGGTCCAGCGTCGGCGGGCCGGTAAAGGTGAAGTCATAGCCGAACTGCCCGGCGGCATGGATCATCGAGGCGCAGACATTGTTGCCGTCGCCCGACCAGACCACCTTCTTGCCGGCGATGGGGCCGCGATGTTCCTCGAAGGTCATCACATCGGCCATTACCTGACAGGGATGCGTGCGGTTCGTCAGGCCGTTGATGACGGGAACGCTGGCATATTCCGCCATCTCCTGCAGGGTCGCTTCCTCAAAGGTGCGGATCATGATCAGGTCGACATAGCGCGACAGCACGCGGGCGGTGTCGGCGATGGTCTCGCCATGGCCAAGCTGCATCTCCTTGCCGGAAAGCACCATGGTCTGCCCGCCCATCTGGCGCACGCCCAGATCGAAGCTGACCCGCGTGCGGGTCGAGGGCTTCTCGAAGATCAGCGCCACCATGCGGTCCTTCAGCGGCTGCTCGGCATCCGGCGCCCCTCGTGGCTTGCCGCTGCGCGCATCCTTCATGCGGCGTGCATTGTCGATCATGCCGCGCAGCTCTGCCTTGTCGGTGGTGTGGATGTCGAGAAAACTGTTCATTTCATGCTGTCTTTCGGATTGATCCGGCAAGGAAGCCGCTTTGCCGGCAGGAGGTCAAGGCCCGTGGCCCGTTTCACGCGGGTGGAGAAAGACAAAACCTCATCGGAGGCGCGTCATGATCCGCGCCCTGCCGCCATCCTCGGCCATGCGGAGTTCAGCGCCCGAAAAGCCAGCCTTTTCATAAGCACGGATCGCGCGATGATTTCCCGGCTCCGGGTCGATGACCAGCACCGGGGCCTCGGCCAGCAGGATCTCGGCCAGCGCGGACAGCCACAGCCCGCCCCGGCCAAAGCCCTGAGGCCCCGAGAAACAGTCGATGGCCAGCGCATCCCCCGGCAGGTCGTGGAAATGCGGCGCGTGCCAGTGATGCGCGGGATAGGCCTGCGCATAGGCGATCGGCATGTCCCCTTCCAGCACCAGCCATTGCCACATCGCGGGCTCGTCCAGATCCTCGGCGATCCCTGCCAGCTCCGCCTCGCCCCCGCGCCACCAGCGCGAGACCTCGGGCGCGGCCAGCCAATCCGCCAGCAAAGGCAGATCGGCTTGCGTCACCGGCCTGAAGCCGAACCTAGGCATCCAGCCGGGCGGCAGCCCGGTCCAGACGCGCCACGGCTTCGGCAATGTCCTCGTCCGTAATGTTCAGCGCCGGCAGCAAGCGCAGCGTGTTGTCGGCGGCGGGAACGGTCAGGATATGCTCGGCATAGCCGGCCTTGACCAGATCGGCGGGGGAGACGCGGCATTTCAGCCCCAGCATCAGCCCCTGCCCGCGCACGCTTTCGAAAACCGTCGGGTGACCCGCGACCAGTGCTTCCAGCTTCTGGCGGAAAAGCCCGGCCTTGCGGTTGACCTCGGCCAGAAACTCGGGCGCGGCGATGATCTCCATGACCTTCGCTCCGACCGCGCAGCCCAGCGGATTGCCGCCATAGGTCGAGCCATGGGTGCCCGCGACCATGCCCGCCGCGGCGTCCTCCGTCGCGAGAACCGCGCCCAGCGGGAAGCCGCCGCCGATGCCCTTCGCCACCATCATGATGTCGGGGGTGATCCCGGCATATTCATGCGCGAACAGCCGCCCGGTGCGGCCCATGCCGCATTGCACCTCGTCCAGCACCAGCAGCGCGCCGGTCTGGTCGCAAAGCTCGCGGATCAGGCGCAGGTCGCCATCGGCAAGGGTGCGGATCCCGCCCTCGCCCTGGATCGGTTCGATCATCACGGCGGCGGTGCGGTCGCTGATCGCGGCCTTCAGCGCCTCCATGTCGCCCCAGGGCAATTGCCGGAAGCCGGGCATCAGCGGGCCGAAGCCCTTGACCATCTTCTCGGACCCCGCCGCAGCGATGGCGCCGGTCGAGCGGCCGTGGAACGCGCCCTCGAAGGTCAGGATCTCGATCCGGTCCGCGTCCCCCTGCTCGGCCCAGTATTTGCGCACCATCTTGATCGCAAGCTCGGCGGCCTCGGTGCCGGAATTGGTCAGGAAGGCGGTGTCGGCGAAGGTATGCTCGACCAGCAGGTCGGCCAGCCGCTCCTGCTCGGGGATGTGATAGAGGTTCGAGACATGCCAGATCCGGCCCGCCTGCTCGGTCAGCGTGGCGACCAGATCGGGATTCGCATGACCCAGCGCATTGACCGCGATCCCCGCGCCCAGATCCAGATATCGGGTCCCATCCGTCGTGATGGCCCAGCTTCCCTCGCCACGTTCAAAGGCAAGGTCGGCACGGTTATAGGTCGGCAGGACGTGCGGAATCATGGGATTGTCCCTTTGCAGACGGTGGCCGCTGACATGCGGCACGTGGGGTAACGGAAAAAGGCAGGCGGGATCGGACGTTGAAGGATCAACGTCGGGGACGGGCGAGATATGCGGTCCGAACGATCATTTCGCCCGAATAGCGCGGAACGCCCGACCGCGCAACGGCTTTCACGGCTTCATCCGATAGCCGGTGCGCAGCCAGCGCCAGCCGGTGAAAAGCACCAGCCCGACCACGATCAGGCAGACGACCAGCCCCCGGAGCGGCGGCGCGTCCGAGACGCCGGCAAAGCCGTAACGCGCTCCGTCGATCAGATAGAAGATCGGGTTCCAATGCGCGAGCGTCCGAAAGGGCTGCGGGAGTGACTGGACCGAATAGAAGGTGCCCGAGAGGAACGAGAGCGGGGTCACGACGAAATTGGTAATCGCCGCCATCTGGTCGAATTTCTGCGCGACGATGCCGCCCAGAAGGCCAAGCCCGCCCATCAGCAGCGCGCCGAGGATGACGAAGACCAGCGCCCAGAGCGGATGGGCGATCCCCTGCCCCAGAAGCAGCATCATACCGATCCCGATGGCGGTCGCGACGATCAGCGCCCTGACCAGCGCGCCTGCCAGATAGCCGGTCAGGATCTCGCCCGCCGAAAGCGGCGGCATCAGCGTATCGACGATATTGCCCTGCATCTTGGCCGAGATGACGCTGGAGGAGGTATTGGCGAAGGCGTTCTGGATCACGGTCATCATCAGGATGCCGGGACCAAGGAACGCAAGGTAAGGCAGGCCCATCACCTCGCCCCGGTCGCGCCCCAGCGCGAGGGCAAAGACGATGACGAAAAGCCCCGCCGTCATCAGCGGCGCAAACACCGTTTGCTGCCATACGTTCATGAATCGCATGATCTCGCGCCGGGCCAGCGTATAGAGGCCAAGCCAGTTCACGCGGCCAAAGCGCCTGACGCCCATCTGGCGAAATCCGGGGCTGGTGGGGTTCGGCTGCATCGGCGCTCCTTGAATTTACGGCATCGGACGGGTAAATCTGGCTATCCCCGGTTTAAGACCGGGGTTCGCGGAATTGAAGCCACTAGCACGAGAGAGAGCGCCGGTTGAGTTTGCCCGGCGCAGGAAAGGCATAGCATGTCCTGGACCGATGAGCGCGTCGAGACGCTGAAACGCATGTGGGCCGAAGGCCAGTCGGCCAGCCAGATCGCGAAAGAGCTGGGCGGCGTGACCCGGAACGCGGTCATTGGCAAGGTGCATCGGCTGGGCCTGTCGAACCGGGCCGAGGACGGGACCGAGGCTCCGGCCGCGCCCGCGCCCGAGGCGAAGCCCGCCCCGCAACCCGCCGCAGCCGCGCCCGAGCCGAAACCGGCGCCCGAGCCGGAACCCGCGGCAAAGCCCGCCGCAGCGCCCCAGCCCGAAGCGGTGGCGGTGCCGCAGGCGGTGAATTTCAACCGCCGCCCGATCGTCCCTGCGGGCCAGCCCCTGCCCCCGCAGCCTTCGGCGAACGAGATCAGCCCCGAGGCGCTGGCCTCGGTCCGCGAGGTCGAGAAGCGCGCCCGCAAGCTCACGCTGATGGAGCTGACCGAGCGCACCTGCAAATGGCCGATCGGCGACCCGGCGACGGACAAGTTCTGGTTCTGCGGCCTGCCCTCGGTTCCCGGCAAACCCTATTGCGAGGCCCATGTCGGCGTCGCCTTCCAGCCGATGAGCTCGCGCCGCGACCGGCGGCGCTGATCTTGCCGCATTTCCCCCGGCTCGCCGCGCTGGCCGTCACGCTGGACGGCGACCGGGTGCTGCTGGTCCAGCGCCGGAACCCGCCCGATGCCGGCCTCTGGGGTTTCCCCGGCGGCCATGTCGAGCCGGGCGAGACGGCGCTTGACGCAGCGGCGCGCGAGCTGGCCGAGGAAACCGGCGTCATCGCGACGCCGCGCGCCTATCTCGACAATATCGACCTGATCGAGCGCGGGGCCGACGGTGCCCTGCGTTTTCATTTCCTGCTGACAGCGGTGCTTTGCGACTATGTCTCGGGCGAGCCGGTGGCAGCCGACGACGCGCTCGACGCGGGCTGGTTCCCGCTTCAGGACGTGATCGCCGGGCGACTGCCGCTGAGCACGCATGTGGAACGGACCCTCGGGCGCGCCATGGCGATGCGCGCCGAGCGGGCATAGCCCGGCGCCAGTGGCGTGGAACCCTGACCGCCCTGCATTGTTTTAACCGGAGCCCCCCATTGCTGACCACAGCCTGACAGGCTGTGTCAGCTGGCTGTCAGGACGATAGCCCAAGGAAGCTTGCCCGTCTCTGACGACTCGAATCGGGGTCGGCCAGACCGATGAAACCCAATGCAGGAACTCAATCATGGCACGTATCACCGGAACTGCCCGCAACGACGTTCTCAACGGCACGAATCTGGCCGACACCATCCTTGGCTATGGTGGCCACGATCAACTTTATGGCCGCGCCGGATTTGACCAGTTGGTCGGCGGAGCGGGCTTTGATCAGTTGATCGGCGGAGCCGGCAACGACACGCTTGCCGGTCAGGCCGGCAATGACACGCTTTCGGGTGAGGCCGGAAACGATCGGCTGAACGGTGGCGACGGCGATGACCGCCTTTTGGGCGGGGACGGGCATGATACGCTGGCCGGCGGGATCGGCCGAGATCAGCTCAATGGCGGTGACGGCTTCGACCAGTTGGTCGGCGGAGCGGGCAACGACACGCTGGCCGGTCAGGCCGGCAATGACACGCTTTCCGGTCAGGCCGGAAACGATCGGCTATACGGTGGCGACGGCAATGACCGCCTTTTGGGTGGCTATGGCAATGACGATCTGGATGGCGACGCCGGGTGGGACAAACTCTTCGGAGAGGCCGGCGCTGACGATCTGGAGGGAGGGGCTGGCAACGACACCCTGTGGGGAGGCGATGGCAATGACGAACTCGAGGGCGAGGCCGGAAACGATTCCCTCTACGGGCAGAATGGCAATGATGACCTCGAGGGGGGAACCGGCGCCGACTATCTGAACGGCGGGGCCGGGCGCGACACGCTGGAGGGCGGCAAGCAGAACGACCGTCTGGCCGGCGGAAGCGGGGTCGATTTCTTCGATTTCGAGCGTGGCGACGGGCGCGATGTGGTTCTCGACTTCCAGAACGGCGTCGACCGGCTGCATTTCGACGATTTCTCGACGGCGCAGGTCCGCGCGGCGATCAATTCCGCGGTGCAAAGCGGCTCGGGCGTGGTCATCAACCTCGACGCGAATACCAGCGTGCGGCTGGCCGATTTCCAGCGGAGCCAGCTTGATATCGGCGATTTCGTCTTCGACCTCTGATTGCGGCGTGACGGGCTGGCGCCAGGGCGCCGGCCCTTTTTCGCACCGGGCGCGGGTCCAGGTCAGGATATGCGCGGGACTTTCCATCGCGGCGCTTCGCGGCTAGACATGGCGCCGATCGAAAGGACGCATCCAATGGCCCGGCATCTCATCACCTCGGCGATCCCCTATATCAACGGGATCAAGCACCTCGGCAATCTGGTCGGCTCGCAGCTTCCGGCCGACCTTTACGCCCGCTACCTGCGCCAGCGTGGGCATGAGGTGATGTTCATCTGCGCCACCGACGAACACGGCACCCCGGCCGAGCTGGCGGCGAAGAAGGCCGGCAAGCCGGTCGCGGTCTATTGCGCCGAGATGCACGAGGTTCAGGCCGAGATCGCGCGGAACTTCGGTCTCAGCTTCGACCATTTCGGCCGCTCGTCGAGCGAGCGGAACCATATCCTGACCCAGCATTTCGCCGGGAAGCTCGACGAGAACGGCTTCATCTCGGAGGTCGAGGAGCGTCAGGTCTATTCGATCGACGACGGCCGCTTCCTGCCCGACCGCTATATCGAGGGCACCTGCCCGAATTGCGGCTATGACAAGGCCCGCGGCGACCAGTGCGAGAACTGCACCAAGCAGCTTGACCCGACCGATCTGATCAACCCGCGCTCGGCGATCTCGGGCTCGACCAATCTGGAGGTGCGGGCGACCAAGCACCTCTATCTGCGCCAGCGTTCGCTGCGCGACCAGATCGCGGAATGGATCGACAGCAAGACCGACTGGCCGATCCTGACCACCTCGATCGCGAAGAAATGGCTGAACGACGGCGACGGCTTGCAGGACCGCGGCATCACCCGCGACCTCGACTGGGGGATTCCGGTCAAGAAGGGCGACAAGCCCTGGCCGGGGATGGAGGGCAAGGTCTTCTACGTCTGGTTCGACGCGCCGATCGAATATATCGCCGGCACCGCCGAGGGCACCGACAAGAAGGGCCTGCCCGACAGCGAATGGCGCCGCTGGTGGCGTCTGGACGAAGGGGCCGAGGACGTGACCTATACCCAGTTCATGGGCAAGGATAATGTCCCCTTCCACACGCTGAGCTTCCCCGCCACGATCATCGGCTCGGGCGAGCCGTGGAAGCTTGTCGATTACATCAAGTCCTTCAACTACCTGACCTATGACGGCGGCCAGTTCTCGACCAGCCAAGGCCGTGGCGTCTTCATGGATCAGGCGCTCTCGATCCTGCCCGCCGACTACTGGCGCTGGTGGCTGCTGTCGCACGCCCCCGAAAGCGGCGACAGCGAGTTCACCTGGGACAATTTCCAGCAATCGGTGAACAAGGATCTGGCGGACGTTCTGGGCAACTTCGTCAGCCGCATCACCAAGTTCTGCCGCTCGAAGTTCGGCGAGGTGATCCCCGAAGGCGGCAGCTATCGCCCCGAGGAGGAGGCGCTGATCGAGGCGCTGACCGCCCGCGTCCGCGCCTATGAGGGATTCATGGACCATATGGAGGTCCGCAAATCCGCCTCCGAACTGCGCGCGATCTGGGTGCTGGGCAATGAATACCTGCAATCCGCAGCACCTTGGTCGACCTTCAAGACCGACCCGGAAAAGGCCGCGATGCAGGTCCGTCTGGGCCTGAACCTGATCCGCCTTTATGCCGTGCTTTCGTCGCCGTTCATCCCCTTCGCCTCGGCCGCGATGCTGGCGGCGATGCAGACGGAAAACGCCGATTGGCCGGGCGATCTGTCCGAGGCGCTGTCGGCTTTGCCCGCCGGTCACGCCTTCTCGACCCCCGATGTGCTTTTCGCCAAGATCAGCGACGAGGACCGCGACGCGTGGCAGGAACGCTTCAAGGGGATCCGTAGCTGAATCGCGCGCGTTGGGCCAAAGCAACTCAGCAGGAGGACCGACGTGACCCATTGCATCCTGATCGGCGCGCCCGTCGATGAAGGCCAGCGCCGCGCCGGCTGCCTGATGGGACCGGCCGCCTATCGCGTCGCCGGTCTGGCCCGGACCCTGGCCGAGCTTGGCCACAGCGTCGAGGATCGCGGCGATGTCGTCCCGGCCGCAGGTCGCGGCCAGCGTTGCGACAATCCCGCCGTCCATCACCTGCCCGAGGTGATTGCCTGGACCGAGGCGCTTGCCGCCGCCTCGACCGCCGCCATGACCGACGGCATGCCGATCTTCATGGGCGGCGACCACTCGCTGTCGCTGGGCACGGTTTCGGGTGTCGCGGCCCATGCCGAGGCCGCCGGCCGTCCGCTTTTCGTGATCTGGCTGGACGCGCATAGCGATTTTCACAGCGTGCGGACGACGACCTCGGGCAATCTGCACGGCACGCCGATGGCCTATGCGGCGGGGCGCGAGGGGTTCGAGCCCTTTCCGCCCTTCCCCGCCCCGGTGCCCGCGCGGAATATCTGCATGTTCGGCATCCGCTCGGTCGATCCGGCGGAACATGCCGCGCTCGAGGAAACCGAGATCACGGTGAACGACATGCGGGTCTTGGACGAGCATGGCATCGCCGCGCCGCTCCGCGCCTTTCTCGACCGGGTGAGGGCCGAGAACGGCCTGCTGCATGTCAGCCTCGATGTCGATTTCCTCGACCCCTCGATCGCACCCGCCGTGGGCACCACGGTTCCGGGCGGCGCGACCTTCCGCGAGGCGCATCTGGTTTGCGAGCTTTTGCACGAATCCGGGCTGGTCAGCTCGCTCGACCTGGTCGAGCTGAACCCCTTCCTCGACGATCGCGGCCGCACGGCGCGACTGATGGTCGATCTGGTGGGATCGCTGATGGGCCGCAAGGTCTTCGACCGCCCGACCCGCAGCTTCTGATCTTGCCAAGCGCCGCCCGGCCCGCTAGCGACAATCCGGCGCGGGCGTGGCGGAATGGTAGACGCATGGGACTTAAACTCCCTGGGGCGCAAGCCTGTGCGGGTTCGAGTCCCGCCGCCCGCACCACCCCCCAAGCCCAGCTCACGCAACGTTGCATGGCTGGAATGCCCTTGGTTCCGGCCCGCCACTCGGATAGGTTCGCGGCGAATTGCGACAGCAGGAGAATACGATGGCTCAGCGCCTTCACCTCGTCTTTGGTGGCGAGCTTGTGGACCCCACCCGGACCGAATTCCGCGACACCACCCAGATCCATATCGTGGGTATTTTCCCGGACTATGCCTCTGCCTTCGCCGCCTGGAAAGCCGAGGCGCAGCGCACCGTGGACAGCGCCCATACCCGCTATTTCATCGCGCATCTGCATCGCCTGCGCGACGAAGAGCGTGAGGTAAGCCCGACCGCCGAACTCGGCGACTGAGACCCGCTGACAGGGCGCCCGGCAGATGCCCATCGCAGGACAGACGACGGCGAACCTGGCGCTTTGGCTGCACCTGCGGCGGCGCTCGGCGCTGCGGGGCGAGGGTGGCGCGGTCGCCCCGCCGCCGGGCGACGGCCCGCTTCTGATGATCCATGTCACCGAAGGCAGCGACGAACCCGCGCCGCTGCTTTCGCTGATCCAGACCATGCTGGCGCGGCGGCCAAGGCTGCGCTTCGCGCTGACCGGAGCGAAGCCTGCGGCGGAAAGCCTGCCCGCCGACCTGCGCTGGACCCATCTGGGCTGGCCGCGCGATCCAGCCACCGTGGACGAGGTGATTGCGCATCTGCAACCCGCCGGATTGCTGCTGCTGGGCGATCAGCTGCCCGCGGCCCTGATCACCGGAATGGCCGAGGCGGGGCTGCCCATCCTGATGGCAGAGGGGCGGCTTGTCACTTATGAGCGCAGCGGCACATGGCGCAGCGCCATCAATCGCGGATTGATGCGCCGCATCTCGCATATCCTTGCCCCCGACCTGACCGCCGCCGCCGCTGCCCGCCAGCTTGGCGCCGATCCCGCCCGGATCGAACTGGTCGGTCCGGTGACCGAGACGCGCCCGCCCCTTTCCGCGAATGAAGCCGAGCGTTCGGCATTGGCGCAGATCCTGCGCGGGCGCCATGTCTGGCTTGCCGCCGCGCCCACCCTGCCCGAGGCCAAGGCCATGCTGGTCGCCCATCAGGCGGCGCTGCATCACAACCACCGGGCGCTGCTGATCCTTGGCGGCATGCCCGAAAGCGCCATTCCCGAGATCAGGGCCGAGGCCGAGGCGCTTGGCCTCGCGACCGTCCTGCGGTCCGAGGATGACGACCCGAGCGCCGACGACCATGTGCTGATTGCCGAGGATCCCTATGAAATGGGGCTCTGGTATCGGCTGGCTCCAGTCTCGTTCATGGGCGGGACGCTGATCCCCGGCCCTAGCCTGCCGCCCCGCCATCCGTTCGAGCCTGCGGCGCTCGGCTCGGCCATCATCCACGGCCCGCTCTCCGGGCCTCATGCCGCGGAATGGGTGCAGCTTGACGGCGCGGGGGCCGCGCGCCTCGTCACCGATGCCGAGACGCTGAGCCGCGCCGTCGCCGACCTGACCGCGCCGGATCAGGCCGCCACGCTGGCCGGGAGCGCCTGGTCGGTCAGCACCGGCGGTGCCGCCGTGCTGCGCCGCATCGCCTATACCGTGATCGAAGCCATGGAGACCGAGGGATGAGCACCAAGGGCCACCGCCGCGCCCCGGATTTCTGGTTCCGGCCTCCGGGTCTGGCCGCGCGGCTGCTGTCACCGCTTGGCGCGCTTTATGCCGCAGGCACCGCCCGGAGGCTTGCCCGTGGCGCGCGGGCCCGCGTCGGCGTCCCGGTGATCTGCGTCGGCAATATCAATGCGGGCGGCACCGGCAAGACGCCCAGCACGATCATGCTGGCCCAGCACCTGCAAGCGCGGGGCGTCGCGGTCCATATCGTCTCGCGCGGCTATGGCGGCAGCGAAAAGGGGCCGCTCAGGGTCGAGGAAGCGCGCCACCGCGCCGAGGAGGTCGGGGACGAGCCGCTGCTGATGGCCGCCTTCGCCCCGGTCTGGGTCGCGGATGACCGGCTTGCCGGGGCGCGCGCGGCGGTCGCCGCGGGCGCGGGGGCGATCCTCCTCGATGACGGGTTTCAGGATCCGTCGCTTGCCCATGACCTGTCGCTGGTCGTGGTCGATGCCGCGAAAGGCTTCGGAAACGGCCTCTGCCTGCCCGCCGGCCCGCTGCGCGAGCCTGTCGATCGCGGCCTCGCGCGGGCCGATCTGTTGCTGTCGATCGGCGAGGCCGGGGCGCAGGCCGCCTTTGCGGCGGAATGGGCCGGCAGGCTGGCGCTGCCGCATCTGAAAGGCCGGCTCGCGCCCTTGCAGACGGGCATGGACTGGCAGGATCTTTCGGTCCTCGCCTTTGCCGGGATCGGCCATCCCGAGAAATTCTTCGACACGCTGCGCGGCGTAGGGGCGCGGATCCTGCGCGCGGAACCGCTTGAGGATCACCAGCCCTTCACGCCCGCGCTGTTGACCCGGCTGGAGGCCGAGGCGCGGCTGATCGGCGCCCAGCTCGTCACGACCGAGAAGGACGCGGCCCGCCTGCCCCGCAGCTTCCGGCCGAAGGTGCTGACCCTGCCCGTCCGGCTGGAGGTCGAGGACATCCGCCCCCTCGATGAAAGGCTTCAGGCGCTCGGGCTCTGATCCGCCTCGCCCAGCCGGGGCGAGGCGCGGTCAAGGGACAACTCCGCCTCCGAAAAGCGGATCGGCAGCCGCACCCCCGGCACCCCCTCGGGTTCGATCCGAAGGCCGCGCGCCACGATCTGCGGATCGGCAAAGACATCGGCCATGTCGTTGATCGGCCCGGCCGGGACGCCCTCGGCCTCAAGCGCGGCCAGCAGCGCGTCGCGCCGCCATGTCACCGTGACCGAGGACAGCGCCCCCGTCAGCGCCTCGCGATTGGCAATGCGGTCGGCATTCGTCGCATAGGCGGGCGCGTCGGCCAGCGCGGGCAGGCCAAGCACGGTGCAGAGTCTGCGATATTGCGCGTCATTGCCAGTCGCAATGATAATCCAGCCATCCGCGCAATCGAAGACCGCATAGGGGACAAGGTTCGGATGCGCATTCCCCAGCCGCTGCGGCGCCGCGCCGGTCGCGAGGTAGTTCATCGCCTGATTGGCCATCACCGCCGTCGCGACGTCGAAAAGCGCCATGTCCACATGCTGGCCGCGCCCGGTCGCGCGGCGCTGGTGCAGCGCGGCAAGGATGCCGACGACCGAATAGATCCCGGTCAGGATGTCCACCACCGCGACGCCGACCTTTTGCGGCTGGGCCGAAGGCTCGCCCGTCACGCTCATCAACCCGGACATACCCTGGATGATGTAGTCATAGCCCGCCCGGTGCGAATATGGCCCGTCCTGTCCGAACCCCGTCACGCTGCAATAGACCAGCCGGGGGTTCAGTGCCGAAAGCGAGGCGTAGTCGAGGCCGTATTTGGCAAGCCCGCCGACCTTGAAATTCTCGATCACCACATCGGCATCGGCGATCAGCTTGCGCACCTTCGCCTGCCCCTCGGGCGTGCGGAAATCCGCGATGGTCGAGCGTTTGCCACGGTTCGCGGCGTGGAAATAGGCCGCCGAACTCTCGCCTTCATGCTGGATGAAGGGCGGTCCCCAGCGGCGGGTGTCGTCGCCCTCCGGCGCCTCGACCTTGGTGACGGTCGCGCCCAGATCCGCAAGAATCTGGCCGGCCCATGGACCGGCCAGAATGCGTGCAAGCTCGACGACCTTCAGGCCGGCGAGTGGCGTCATCCCTGCTTTTCCGCCACCTTGGCGTCGATGATCTTCTTCAGGTCATCCCAGGGCTGGTTCTGGACCGTCTCGCCATTGATGATGAAGGTCGGCGTGCCCTCGACCTTGTCGGCGGTGGCGTTCTTCTGGAAGGTCGCGACCAGATCGGCGACCTTCTGCTTGTCGGCCCAGCAGGCATCCATCTGCTCGTCCGTCATGCCGGCCTTGGCGCCGACCTTGCGCAGGTTCGCCGCGATCTCGTCGCCGGACTTGGCGTTCAGCCAGGTCTGCTGGTCGTCGAAGATCAGGTCCGAGACGGCATAGTATTTCGCATCGCCCCCGCAGCGCGCAAGGATCCCGGCCCAAAGGCCGACCGCGTCGAAATAGACGTCGCGCTGGATGAACTTGACCTTGCCGGTCTCGACATATTCGGCCTTCAGCTTCGGCCAGTTCTCGTCGTGGAAGGCCTTGCAATGGCTGCAGGTGAAGCTGGCATATTCGATCACCGTGACCGGCGCATCGGCCTGACCCAGCGCGATATCCTCAAGGATCTTGCCCTCCGGTGCCTGCTCGGCCGGGGCGGTCTGTGCCTCCTGCGCCAGAACCGGCTGGACGGCGGCAATGGTCAGCGCAGCCGTCGCGGCGGCGATCAGAGAGCGGCGAATGGGGTTCATGGATTGGCCTTTCGGTCGTTGGCGTCCCTGCGGGACATGATGTTCAAAGCCATCTGCCGCATCGCGGCCGAAAGCTGGGGATCGTCAAAGCCTTGCGCCACCTCCTCCGCGCGGGCGGCCTGCGCCGGATCGGGCTTGGCGGCGGGCTGGCGCGGACGGGCGAAGGCCGCTTGCTCCTCGGCAAAGCCAGAGGCATCGGCGAAACCCGTGGGCGCGGTCTGGGTCAGCGTGATCCGCGCCACGGCGTTGAAACCATAGCAGGCGTTCACCCGCTCGCGGATCTGCTCAAGCTGCATTGCGATCAGCGGCGCGCGCGCCCCCGGCACCAGCAGCGTCAGCGTCGCGCCAAAGCCCTTGCCATGGCTGATCTTGACAGGGCGGGCATGGGCGGCGATCTCGGGGCCGACCACCTCGGCCCAGTTGGTCAGCAGACGCGCGACGGCAAAGCCGCGCGTCTCGCCCACGGCACGCACCCGATGCGCGACCAGCTGGGACGCTGCCTCGAACCCGCGCATCCGGCGGCGCGGCGTAAAGTCGGGTTTCTTCTGGGCCATGACGAGACCATGTGGTTTATCCTGATGCAGTCTGGACCGACCCGTGCCCGGACGCCAGAGCGGAGAATCTGAAAATTGCGTGACTTAATGGGAATATCGGCAGAGCTGCTTGGCTGGTATGATCGCCACGCCCGCGACCTGCCGTGGCGCGTGCCGCCGGGGCAAGGCCGCGCCGATCCCTATCGCGTCTGGCTGTCCGAGGTCATGCTGCAACAGACCACCGTGGCTGCGGTGAAATCCTATTTCGAACGCTTCACCAGCCTCTGGCCGCGGGTCGAGGATCTGGCCGCGGCCGAGGATGCTGCGGTCATGGCCGAGTGGGCGGGCCTTGGCTACTACGCGCGGGCCCGGAACCTGCTGGCCTGCGCCCGCGCCGTGGCCGCGCAAGGTGGCTTCCCCCGGACGCGGGCGGGGCTTGGCGAATTGCCGGGCATCGGCCCCTATACCTCGGCCGCAATCAGTGCCATCGCCTTCGACCTGCCCGAGACGGTGGTGGACGGCAATGTCGAGCGCGTGATCTCGCGCCTTTTCGCGATCGAGACGCCGCTCCCCGCCTCGAAGCCGCAGATCCATGAGCTTGCGGAATCCCTGACCCCGCAAGCGCGGCCGGGCGACCATGCACAGGCGATGATGGATCTTGGCGCGACGATCTGCACGCCGCGCAGCCCGGCCTGCGGCATCTGCCCGCTTTCCGATCCCTGCGAGGCACGCCGGCAAGGCATCGCGGCGGAGCTGCCGCGCAAGACCCCGAAAAAGGCAAAACCCCTGCGCGCCGGCGTGGTCTGGATCGGCTTCGAGGGGGATGCGGTGCTGGTCGAGACGCGGCCCGAGCGCGGCCTTCTCGGCGGCACACTGGCCTTTCCCTCGACCGGCTGGGACGGCTCGGCCCTGCCGCCACCCGCCGTGGCGGAGTGGCGCGAGCTTGGCCTCGTCCGCCATGTCTTTACCCATTTCGCGCTTGACCTGACCGTGATGACGGCTGAGTTGACCGCGCCGGCCAATCGGGGCAGGCTTGTGCCGCTTCGCGACTTCAGCCCCACGGCGCTGCCGGGCCTGATGCGCAAGGCCTGGGCGCTTGCCCAGCCCTCAACCGCCCGCCCGCGACAACATGTCGTTTCGGCCAGCCGTTCAGACACAAGAAATAGTTGAGCTAATGCAAAACGCCTTCCGCGCCCGCCTTGTTGACGCGCTGCCCTTCTGGCTTTCGCTGGGCATGGTCCCCCTGGCCCTTCTGGCTGCGAGGTTGGGCGGCTGGTGGTTCGCCCTGATGCCGCTTTACGCATGGTATCTGATGACCATGCTGGACGCGGTTCTGGGGCTGAACGACGAAAATCCCGATACCGAGACGCCGGAGGCCCAGCTTTTCTGGTATCGCGCCATCACCATCATCTGGTTCCCGATTCAGGCGCTGATGATCTTCGGCGGGATCTGGTATGCCACGCATTCCGGCCTTTCCGGGTGGGAGAAGCTGGGCCTATTCTTCGGGATCGGCGTCGCCTCGGGGACCATCGGCATCGTCTATGCGCATGAGCTGCTGCACCAGAAGAACCCGGTCGAGCGCTGGATGGGCGACCTGCTGCTGGCCTCGACGCTTTATTCGCATTTCCGCACCGAACATCTGCTGGTCCATCACAGCTGGGTCGCGACCCCGCGCGATGCGGTCTCGGCCCGCTATAACGAGGGCTTCTTCCGCTATTTCCTGCGCGTGCTGCGCGACTGCCCGAAAAGCGCCTGGCAGGCTGAGACCGGGCGGCTGGCGCGGGCGGGTCGGTCGAAACTGGACCGGCGCAATCCGTTCTGGCGCTACGGCGCGCTGCAACTGGCGATGCTGGCGCTGGCGGTGATCCTTGGCGGCTGGCAGGGGTTGCTGCTGTTCATCTGGCAAGCCTTCGTCGCGATCTGGCAGCTTGAGCTGACGAATTATGTCGAGCATTACGGCCTGACCCGGAAATACCTTGGCAATGGCCGGTATGAGCATGTGCTGCCCCGGCATAGCTGGAACTCCTCCCACACCGCGACGAACTGGCTGCTGATCAACCTGCAGCGCCATTCGGACCATCACTACAAGCCCGACCGGCGCTTTCCGCTGCTGCAGACCTATGGCGACGAGGAAGCGCCCCAGCTTCCGATGGGCTATCCGGCGATGACCTTCCTCGCCATGGTCCCGCCGCTATGGCGGCGGCGGATGAACCCGCGCGTGCGCGCATGGCGGCGGCAATTCTACCCGGAGGTCGAGGACTGGTCCGCTTATAACCGGGGCGAGTTGCCGATGCCCCGCAGCGCATTGTGATCACAAGAAAGACCCCGCCCGGAGTTTCACCGGACGGGGCAAGTCAGTCCCGGTCGCGCCAGAGTTCGCGATCATCGGGACACGGCGACCTGAATGCGGGTGATCAGTTGGGGCGGCCCTTGTCAGCCGCCATTTCGGCGCGGATCTGCTGGCGCAGCGTGTCGATCGGGACCATCCGCCCCTCGCGCCGGTAGTGCCAATAGGTCCAGCCATTGCAGGAGGGCGCGCCCTCGAGCGCGGCGCCGACCTGATGGATCGAGCCCATGACGTCATTGCCGACAAGGCTGCCATCGGCGCGGACCTTGACCCGGTGCCGGCTGTCCATCGAGAACAGCTCCTCGCCCGGGCGCAGCATCCCGCGCTCGACCACCTGACCGAAGGGCACGCGCGGTTCGGCCCGCTTGGGCTTCACGGTCGCGATGGCCTCGCTGTCGAATTTGCGCACGCGGGCGATGCGCTTCTCGGCGACCGCGCGATAGGCTTCCTCGCGCTCGATCCCGATGAAGTCGCGACCTAACATCTTGGCGACCGCGCCGGTCGTGCCGGTGCCGAAGAACGGGTCGAGGACCACATCGCCCGGATTCGTCGAGCCGACGAGGATGCGGTGCAGCAGCGATTCAGGCTTTTGCGTCGGATGGGCCTTGGCGCCGTCCTTGTCCTTCAGCCGCTCGCCTCCGGTGCAGATCGGCAGCACCCAGTCCGAGCGCATCTGCACGCCTTCGTTCAGCGATTTCAGCGCCTCGTAGTTGAAGGTGTATTTCGACCCTTCGTTCTTCGAGGCCCAGATCATCGTCTCATGCGCGTTGGTCAGGCGCTTGCCGCGAAAGTTCGGCATCGGGTTCGACTTGCGCCAGACCACGTCGTTCAGGATCCAGAAGCCCTGGTTCTGCAACTCGGCGCCTACGCGGAAGATGTTGTGATAGCTGCCGATGACCCAGATCGCGCCATCGGGCTTCAGCACCCGCCGCGCCGCAGCCATCCAGGCGCGGGTGAACTCGTCATAGGCGGCGAAACCCGCGAACTGGTCCCAGGCATCGTCCACCGCATCGACGCGCGAGTTGTCGGGACGATGCAATTCCCCCTTCAACTGAAGGTTATAGGGCGGGTCGGCAAAGATCAGATCCACGCTGTTTTCAGGCAGTGAATTCATTACCTCGATGCAGTTCCCGGCCAGGATCTGATTGAGCGGGAGTGCGCGCGCCGCAGCGCGGGATTTGGTTACTAGCTTCGTCATCACTGCCTCGGATTTCGGCTATTTGTCTGCCGATATGATTGGGCCGATGATGATTCAGAGGCGATTCGGCGTCAATTTCTTTTTTGAATCAAGAGGTTGCCGTTTGGGGTTTACACAAGATGTTGTGGATGGGTGCGAAGCTACGCCTATGATGTGGGGTCACACCCAGATCTAGCAGCCCTTGCCTGTGAACTGCCGTCGAGTAACCTGCGTTAACCTCCCAGCCGTATCCGGGGTGCTGTTGCGCCAAATCCACCATGATGCGATCGCGCCACGTTTTGGCCAGGATCGAGGCCGCCGCGATCGAGAGGCAAAGCGCGTCGCCGCCGATGATCGCCCGGCCGGGCATGTCGAGGTCGCGGGGCAGCATATTGCCGTCGATCAGCGCGATGCAGGGCCGCTGGCGCAGCGCGGCAAGCGCCCGGCACATCGCCAGATGCGAGGCGCGCAGGATGTTCAGTTCGTCTATCTCCTCGACGCTGGCATGGGCGACGGCCCAGTCGCAGCAGTCGACCAGCGCCTCGGCCAGCGCCTCGCGCCGCTTCGCGGTCAGGCGCTTCGAATCGTTCAGGCCCTTCGGGATGCGCGTCACGTCGAGGATGACGGCGGCGGCGGTCACCGGCCCGGCAAGCGGTCCCCGGCCGACCTCATCGACACCGGCGACGAATCGGGCGCCGCCGAGGATCTCGGCCTCTTCGTGGGAATAGTCCGGCCCGCTCACGCTTCGACCGTCACCGGTTCGATGGTGACCTCCTCCAGATTGACGCCCTCGCCCTCGCGATCGACCACAAGGAAATCCGCCGCGTGGTCGAGGGGGGTCAGCACGCCATGCCAGACACCGGCATGCAGGTTCACGCCCATGCCCGCGGGCACCAGAAAGGCGATGGGGGCGCCGGGCCTACCGCCCTCGTCCGGGGCGACAATCGACATCCAGGGGTCGGGACCAAGCGGAAAGAAGGCCTGCGAGCCCAGCGGATGACGCTCAAGCAGCGTGCAGTCATAGGGCAGGCTCACCGCCTCGGACCGGAAGATCGAGATGATCGCCTCGCCGCCATGCCTCTCGACCTCGGCCAGCGCGTGATGCCGCTCGCAGTGGCCGGCATTGATCATGCGGCTGGCCTTGTCGCGCGGCGCAAGCAATTCGCCGAAGGGTGCGAAAGCCTCGGCCGAGATCGGTCTTATCGTGATTTTGTCCATGTTCTTTCTGCTCCCTCTTGGCCTCAGCGTCGATGCATCCGTGGCAGGAAGATCGTCAGCAGCCCCATCAGCGGCAGGAACGAGCAGATCTTGTAGACGAACTCGATCCCCCTCGCGTCCGCGACCACGCCGAGGACGGCCGCGGCAATGCCGCCCATGCCGAAGGCGAAGCCGAAGAAGATGCCCGCGATCAGCCCGGTGCGGCCCGGCACCAGCTCTTGCGCGAAAACCACGATGGCCGGGAAGGCCGAGGCGAGGATCAGCCCGATCACCACCGTCAGCACCCCCGTCGCCGCCAGCCCGACATGGGGCAGCGCCAGCGTGAAGGGCAGGATCCCGAGGATCGAGAACCAGATCACCTTGAGCGGCCCGATCCGGTCGCCGACCAGCCCGCCCAGCATCACCCCCGCGGCCATGCCGCCGAGGAACAGGAACAGCATCACCTGCGCGTGCTGGGTCGTCAGGCCGAACTTCTCGATCAGGAAGAAGGTGTAATAGCTCGAGAGGCTGGCCGTGTAGATGTTCTTGGTGAAGGTCAGCAGGGCCAGGATGACGATGGCGGTGATCACCCGGCCGCGCGAAAGCGCAAGCTCGGGCACGGCGCGGGCGGTGGCTGCCTTGCGCCGCCCCTCGACCCAGGCACCGATACGCCACAGGATCGCCGAGCCGGCCATGGCCGCGACCGAGAAAATCGCGATCGAGGGCCGCCCCAGCGGCACCACGATGAAGGCCGCCAGCAGCGGTCCCATCGCCTGCCCGAAATTGCCGCCAAGCTGGAACAGCGATTGCGCGGTGCCGAAGCGTCCCCCCGAGGCGATGCGCGCCACGCGCGAGCTTTCCGGGTGGAAGATCGACGAGCCGACCCCGATCAGCATGGCACCGATCAGCAACACCCAGTATTCACGCGCGAGCGCCAGCAGCAACACGCCGATCACCGTCGAGCCCATGCCGAATGCCAATGATTTGGGCATCGGCTTCTTGTCGGTGATCGCGCCCACGACCGGCTGCAGAAGCGATGCCGTCACCTGGAAGGCAAAGGTCATCAGACCGATCTGCCAATAGGACAGGCTGAATTCCTGCTGCAAAAGCGGATAGATAGCCGCAAGCAGGGATTGCATGACATCGTTGATCATGTGGCAGGCGCTGATCGCGATCAGCACCGCCCATGCGGTGGTGGAGGGATTGTGACCCCGAAATGCCGCTGCTTCCGACACGCTCATACCTTTCGCAGAATGCGCGCGACATTTGATCCGGGGCTTGGGATTGTCAACTCTCCGGGGCGGAGAAGCGGCCGGCGGTATGGAAGCGCCTTGACCTTAGCCGTTGTATTCCTTCAAACACCTCTCGCATGTGTCTCGTGACGTTGCCGACCAACCATGCCGAGGAAGCCCCTTCAGATGGGCGACGCGGCCCAATTACCCGGCCGGCAGCTGCTTTCCCTATGCCTATTTTTTCGGATCAAAGCTTAATGTCTCACATATCCCGAGGAATCGCCTCCACCTCCCCCGTCCTTGCAATGAACTCCCGCCGCAAGGGCATGACGTGGCAGGCGGTGCAGGACATCGTTCTGGAACGCATCCAGGACGGCACCTGGCCGGAGGGCGAGCTGATCCCGACCGAATGCGAGCTTGCGGCGGATCTGGGCTGCGCCCGCGCCACCGTCAACCGCGCGATGCAGGCGCTGGCCGAAACCGGCGTGGTCGAGCGGCGGCGCAAGGTCGGCACGCGGGTCGCGGTCCATCCCCGCGTGCAGCTTGTCCGCTCGCTTCTGCGGCGCGAACTGGAGGCGGCGGGGCAGAGCTACGGCTATCGCCTGATCGACGCCGAGGAAGCCCCCGCCCCCGCCGATGTGGCCCAGGCCATGCTGCTGCGCAGCAGCGAATCGCTGCTTTTCAGCCGCGCGGTGTTCTTCGCCGATGGAGCGCCCTATTGCTGCGAGGAGCGTTGGACCAATACCTTCGCCGCGCCGGGCCTTTCCTCGACGATTCTGGCCGCGATGAGCGCCTGCGAATGGCTGCTTGGCAATGTCCCCCTGAACCGGGCCAGCATGTCGATCGGTGTGGAAACAGCCGACGGTAGCTTTATCGCTCAGGAACTCAACCTCCCCGAGAATGATCCGGTCCTGCAGCTCGAACGGCTCGAATGGTTGAACAATATGCCGGTCTCGCTCTCGCGGCGTTATTTCCCGCGCACGCACCGGTTTCAGGGCCAGATGTAGCTTCGCCCGAGAACGAATTGAGAATCCTTTACTTGCTTCGAGGCGTCTAAAGCGCCAAACGTCGACAAAACCGACAAGAAACGACAGGCAAGACCAACGGATCCGAGCATGCAGTTCCGCAGCACCCCAACCGGCGCGTTTCTGCGCATTTCCCTGATCGCCGTCACCGCGTTTGCCTCACCGCTGGCGGCCACGGCGCAACCGGGCGCGCATCCGCGCCCGCCCGCGCGATCGACCAGCGCGGTCGCGACATTGCCCGCCGCCGGCGTGGCGACCGGGGTTGCGCAGGCAGCGCACCAATCCTCGCAGCTGACCCATGCCCATGCCGGCAAGGGCAAGGAACTCGCCTCGCTCTCGGCTGCCGAGATCGAATCCGCGATTTATGGCGGCGGCGATCTGCCGCCCGGCCAATCCGCGCTGACGGCCAAGGTCCAGATCCTGCTCGACCGCTCGGGCGTCTCGCCCGGCGTCATCGACGGCTGGCGCGGCGGCATGAGCGAGAGTGCGATCAAGGCATTCCAGCGGCGTGCCGGTCTGCCGATGTCAGGCCGGATGGACGCGGCCACCTGGGATCTTTTGCAGATCTATTCGGGCGAGGCCCTGACCACGACCTATACCATCACCGCCCAGGACGCCGAGGGGTTGGTCGACAAGATCCCCTCGGACTATGCCGAAAAGGCGGCGATGAGCTCGCAAGGCTTCACCAGCATCCTCGAAAAGCTGGGCGAACGCTTCCACATGGACGAGCGGTTCCTGACCAAGCTCAATCCCGGGATCGCCTTCGAGCCGGGCGCGACGATCAGCGTCACGAAACCCGCGAAGCCGATCCGGGCCAGTGTCACGCGCATCATCATCGACAAGGAAACCCGTCGCGTCGCCGCCTATGATGCCAAGGGCCGCATGGTCGCCGATTATCCGGCGACCGTCGGTTCGTCGGACACGCCCTCGCCGCATGGCAACCATGTCGTCCGGGCCGTCGCGCTGAACCCGACCTATACCTACAACCCCAAGAGGAACTTCAAGCAAGGCGACAATGACCGCGTGCTGATCGTGCCGCCCGGTCCGAACGGTCCGGTCGGCAATGTCTGGATCGACCTCAGCGAGCCGACCTATGGCATCCACGGCACCGCGACGCCCTCGCGCCTGTTCGTCAACCAGTCGCATGGCTGCGTGCGGCTGACGAATTGGGATGCTTGGGAACTCGCCCATATGGTCAAGGCGAATGTCACCACGGTCGAGTTCCTGGCCCCCGGCGTCAGCATCGCGGATGTCACCGGCCTGGGCGCCGCGCCACTGGTGACGGCGGCGAATGTGGCGCAGATCACGGCGATCCGGCCTCCGGTCCGGTCGACCAGCCTCAGCATCCGCGCGGGAAGCGTGCCGGAGGTGCTGGCGGACACCCTTTCGGGCGCGGGATCGGCGGCGGCATCGGTGGCCTCGTCGATCACGGCGAACCCGGTCCCGCCCGAGCCGGTCGTCAAGACCCCCGGCGAGGCATTGACCGAGGCGCTGGCCCGTGCCGAAGCCTTGGCGGATGAGATGCTGGCCCGCCGCGAGCAAGATGCGGCGCAGGATGCGGTCGGCACCAGCGTCCTGCCCTCCGCGCCCTTGCAATCCGCGCCGGAACTCTGAACGATGCGGGCGCTGGCGGCAGTTCTTCTGATCGCGGCGCTCGCCCCCTCTCCGCTTATCGCTGAGGAGCAGCGGCCGGCGCATCGGCCGGAGGAAGTAGCCCCTGACGGGGCCGAGCAAGCCCCGGCCGTCACGGAATCCGTCCGGCCCGAACCAGCGCCGCAGGTGCCGGCCGAACCCGAAAAGGTCGATCCGGCCGTCGACACGCCGGAAGAAACCGGTCCGGCGCAGGCCAAGCCCGCCGCCAGATCGAAACCCGAACGCGAGGCGGGCACCGAACCCGAACCCGACTTCATCGGACCCGCAGCGCCGCCGATCCATGCCACCCTGCGCGAGGATGATTTCTCCTATTCCGCCTGCCTCCTTGAACTGACCCTGCTGGGCTCGGATTACGAGGAGCGCGCGCCGGTGAGCGACGAGGCCAATCGCGATTGCGGCATCGACCGTCCGATCATGCTGCAATCACCGCTTCCGGGGGTCGCCATCGAAGGCGGCGCGCTGATGCGCTGCGACACTGCCCGCCACCTCGCCCATTGGCTGCGCGATTTCGTCCGCCCCGCCAGCGCCTTGCTGCCCGGCCAGCCGCGCCTTGTCGGGCTGGTCGCGGGATCGACCTATCAATGCCGCGCCACGGTCGGGAACGGCGGCGGCAAGACCTCGGAGCACGCTTTCGGCAACGCCTTCGACATCGCCGCCTTCCGTTTCGATGACGGCAGCACGATCGAGGTCGCGCCTCGGAAGGATGACGGCGACCTGCTGGAATCCTTCCAGCATGCGGTCCGAGCGACCGCCTGCCTGCATTTCGCGACGGTGCTGGGGCCGGGGTCGAACGCGGCGCATGACAATCACCTCCACCTCGACATCAAGACGCGGAAGGGTGGCTTCCGGCTCTGCCAATAGTCAGGCGAGCGCCTGGGCCAGCAGGGCGAAGCTTTGTCCCGGCGTCGGGCTGTCGCGGGTAAAGAATTGATCCAGCGCCGGATAGATCCGCACCGCCTCGTCAAGTTTCGGGTCCGATCCTTGCGCATATAGCCCGGCCCGGATCATCAACTCGGATTCGGCATAGGCGCCGAGAGCGGCGCGGGCGCGGGCGATCAGCGCGTTCTCCTCGGCGCTGGCCGCCTGCGGCAGCGAGCGCGAGACGGATCGCAGCACATCGACCGCCGGAAAGCGCCCCCGCTCGGCGATGGCGCGGTCAAGGACGACATGCCCGTCCAGCACGCCCCGCAGGATGTCGGCCACCGGCTCCTCCATATCCGACCCGGCGACCAGCACGCTGAAGACCGCCGTGATGTCGCCCGCCCCCTCCGGCCCCGGCCCCGAGCGTTCGGCAAGCGACATGATCAGATGCGAGACCGAGGGCGGAAAACCCCGATAGCTGGGGCTTTCCCCGGCGGAGAGCGCGATCTCGCGATGCGCCTCGGCGAAGCGGGTGATCGAATCGGCAAGGAACAGGACATGCCGCCCCTGATCGCGGAAATGCTCGGCCACCGTCATCGCGGCCCAGGCGCAGCGGCGGCGCATCAGTGGCGACTGGTCCGAGGTCGCGGCGACGACGACCGACCGCGCCAGCCCCTCGGGGCCAAGCACCTCCTCGACAAACTCACGCAACTCCCTGCCCCGCTCGCCCACCAGCGCGACCACGACCACATCGGCGGCCACCCCCTTGGCGAGCGCGGAGAGCAGGGTCGATTTCCCGACGCCCGACCCCGCGAACAGCCCCATGCGCTGGCCACGCACCAGCGGCAGGAGGGTGTCAAAGACCGCAAGCCCCGTCCGCAGCCGCGGCCCCAGCCGGTTGCGCGAGGCGGCGGGCGGCGGCGCGGGGCGATAGGCGCGCTCCCGCAGGCCGGGCACCAGCGGCCGCCCGTCCAGAGGCCGGCCCAGCGGATCGACGATGCGCCCGACCCAGCTGTCCGCGGGCGCGAGGGTCGGGGCGAAAAGCAACTCCGCCTCGGTCCCGATGGCGATACCCTCGGTCGGGCCTTCGGGCAGGACCGCCGCCGTCTCCGGGTGCAGCGCCACCACCTCCGCGCCAAGCGCGCCACCCATGCGGGGCACCAGCGACACGCGGTCCCCAAGTGCGGCATGGGCGTTCAGCCCGCCGACATGGATCACCCCGCCATGAACGCCCGTGACCATGCCAAAGCGGCGGGCCATGCGCAGTTTCCCCATCCGGGCCGGGATTGATCGAATTTTATCCATAGCGGTTCCTCGCCTCGCGCAAAAATTGCGCCGTGAAAGGGTTTCTAAACTTCTCGGGGTTAAGACCCGGTTATCGGAAGCTGAGGAGAAACCTCGATGTTTGACCGGATTGACACGCTGCGCATGGCCAGTTCGCTGACCGCCCATGCCAGCGCCCGTCAGGGCCTCGCCGCCCGGAACGTCGCCAATGCCGACACGCCGGGCTTTAGAGCACATGACCTCGGCCGCTTTGCCGAGACCTACCGCTCGGCCCCCGCGACCGAGTTGCGGGCCACGCGGCCGGGCCATGCGAGTGGTATCAGCTGGGGCGGCCCCGACCGTGCCGTCGATGCCGGGGGTGAGCCTGCGCCGAACGGAAACACCGTCGCGATTGAGGATGAGATGATCCGCGCGGCCGATATCCGGCGCGAGTTCGACCTCGCCTTGACGGTCACGCGCTCGTCCCTCTCGATGATCCGCACCAGCCTTGGCCGCCGGGTCTGAGGGGCGGGAGGATGAGCACACCCCTCTCGGCGGTCGAGCTGGCGGCATCGGGCCTGCGCGCACAGGCAGTCCGGCTGCGCCATGTCTCGGAGAACATCGCCAATACCGATACGCCCGGCTATCGCCGCAAGCTGGTCTCGTTCCAGCAGGAGATGGATTTCGGCCGCGCGACCGGCGCGGTCACGACCAGCCCCACCCGCCTCGACCAGCGCGAGCTGCCCCGCATCCACGACCCTTCGAATCCGATGGCGGGCGAGGACGGCTATTACAGCGGCTCGAATGTCGACCTCGTGGTCGAGATCGCGGACGCGAGGGAAGCCGGCCGCAGCTATGAGGCCAATCTTCGCATTTTCGAACAGGCGCGCCAGATGGGCAGCGCGCTTCTTGACCTGATCCGCCGCTAGGGAACCCGACATGATCGCATCCGCATTCGCCGCCTCCGCCTATGACCGCGCCCGCCCCGCCGTCGCGCCGGGCGAGGGTCTGCCGCAGGGCGTCAGCGCCGCCGCAGGAAACTTCGCCCGCGTGATGGAGGAGGTCGACCGCTCTGCCACCGGCGCGATGACTGGTGCGACCGACACGCATCAGCTGGTCCAGAGCATCGCCCAGGCCGAGATCGCGCTCGAGACCGCCGTGGCCATCCGCGACAAGGTGGTCGAAGCCTATCAGGAAATCCTGCGGATGCCGGTCTGACAATGGACGAGAACCTGATTTTCGACCTGACCCGGCAGGCGCTCTGGATCGCGGTGCGCATGTCGGCGCCGCTGCTGGTCGTCGCGCTGGTCGTCGGCGTGGTCATCGGGCTTTTTCAGGCGCTGACCTCGGTGCAGGAAATGACCATCACCTTCGTGCCAAAGATCGCGCTAATGCTCGCCGTGTTCTGGGTCAGCATGAGCTTCATGACGGCGACGCTGGCCGGATTCTTCACTGACCAGATCCTGCCCCGGATCGCGGGGTTCTAGGCCATGGACAATGCGATCTACGCCTCGCTGACCCGGCAATCCGGCTTGATGCGCGAAATGCGCGCGATTGCGAACAACATCGCCAATGCCAATACCACCGGCTTCCGGCGCGAGGGGGTGCTGTTCTCGGAATACATGGTCCCGCTTGGCAATGGCGGCGAGACGCTGGCGATGGCGAATATCCGCGGCCGCATGGTCGATCTTGGACAGGGCGGCATGACCGAGACCAAGGGAACCTATGACCTCGCCATCGACGGAGACGGGTTTTTCATGGTCCAGACCCCGCAGGGCAACCGCCTGACCCGCGCCGGCGCCTTCCAGACCAATGCCGAGGGCGAGATCGTCAATCCCGACGGCTATCCGCTGCTCGATGACGGGCGCGCGCCCATTGCCGTGCCGCCGGGCGCGCGCAGCATCGGCATCGGGGCCGACGGGACGCTCTCGGCCGACGGCCTGCCGATCGGGCGGGTCGGCGTCTTTGCCAGTCCCGACCCCGCCGACCTCAGCCATGTCGCGGGCACCCTCTTCGAAGCCGGGACCGATCCCGAACCGCTGGAGGAACCGGTCATCCGCCAGGGCTTCCTCGAAGAATCGAACGTGGATCCGGTCACCGAGATCGCCCGCATGATCGAGGTCCAGCGCGCCTATGAACTCGGCCAGTCCTTCCTCGATCAGGAAGACAAGCGCATCCGCCAGGCCATCACCTCGCTCACCCGCTGAAAGGAAACCAGATGAAGGCCCTCCAGATCGCCGCGACGGGCATGAGCGCCCAGCAGATGCGGGTCGAGGTCATCTCGAACAACCTCGCGAACATGTCGACGACCGGCTACAATCCGCGTCGCGCCGAATTCGCCGACCTGCAATACCAGCAGGCGACGCGCCCCGGCACGCTGACCGCCACCACCGGGGCCATGGTTCCGGCCGGGGTCCAGCTTGGCCTTGGCGTGCGGGCCGCCGCCGTGACCGTCATGCTGGGTCAGGGCAGCCCGGTCCAGACCAATGGCGACCTTGACGTCGCGATCGAGGGCGGCGGCTATCTGGAGGTCACCATGCCCTCGGGCGCCTCGGGCTACACCCGCGACGGCAGCCTGAAACGCTCGGCCGAGGGGCAGATCGTCACCTCTCAGGGTTTCCCGCTGGTTCCCGACATCACCATTCCCGAGGAGGCGAAAAGCATCTCGATCAGCCCCTCGGGCGAGGTTTTCGCCTATTTCGCCGACCGGGTAGAGCCCGAGAATCTGGGCCAGATCACGCTCGCCGGGTTCCTGAACGAAAAGGGGCTGGAGGCGATCGGGTCGAACCTCTTTCTCGAGACCACCGCATCGGGCGCCCCCCTTGTCGCTGCGCCGGGCGAGGAAGGGCTGGGCACGCTGCGCGCGGGCTATCTCGAGGAAAGCGCCGTCGACCCGGTGCGCGAGATCACCGAACTGATCAAGGCGCAGCGCGGCTATGAGCTGAACTCGAAGGTCATCACCGCCGCGGACCAGATGCTGGGCGCCACGGTGCAGGTGCGCTGATGCGGGTGCTGCTGGTCCTGTCGCTTGCCCTGCCCCTGCCCGCGCTGGCCGATGCGGTCGTCGCGGCGCGGGTGCTGCGCCCCGGAACGCTGATCACCGCGGACCTCGTCGAGCTTGATCCGACGCAGGAGGGCGCGATCGGGGATGTCGGGCAGGTCATTGGCCAAGAGGTTCGGGTGCTGGTCAGCAAGGGCCGGGCGATTGAGCCCGCCTTCCTCGCCGCGCCGACCCTTGTTGCCCGAAACCAGATTGTCACCCTCGTCTATGAACGCGCCGCGCTGCGGATCGAGGCCGAGGGCCGCGCGCTCAGCGCCGGCGGCGCGGGCCAGATGATCCGGGCGATGAACAATGCCTCACGCGCCACGGTCTCGGGTCGCATCGCGCCCGACGGGACCGTCCTTGTCGATCCGAACTGAAGGAAATCCGATGCGCCTCACCACGCTGACACCGACACGCCTCGTCATCGGCGGCCTTGCCCTTGTCCTCGCCCTCTCGGCCTGCGGTCGCGTCTCGCAGGTCGGGCGCGTTCCGCCGATGACCGCCCCCGAAAGCACCGCCGAATACATGGCGATGGCGTCGCCCGACCTTGCCTCGGGCCTGCCGGAAAGGCCGGACAGCGCCGCCTCGCTCTGGACCGGGGCGCAGCATTCGCTGGTCGCCGACCGCCGTGCGCAGGGACGCGGCGACATCCTGACCGTGGTGATCGAGATCGACGACCGCGCCGAGATCCAGAACAGCTCGGGCCGGTCGCGCAGCGCCTCGGACAAGGTCAGCATTCCGCAGTTGGCCGGTCTGCCGCAGCGGATCGACGAGAAACTGCCCGAAGGGGCCAGCATGGACGAGATGGTCGAGGCGAAAAGCTCCTCGACCTTCAAGGGCAGCGGCAATATCTCGCGCCGGGACAAGATGACCCTGCGCGTCGCCGCAACCATCGTCGAGAAGCTGCCGAACGGCGTCCTCAGGATCGAGGGTTCGCAGGAGGTCCGGGTGAATTACGAGGTCCGGGTGCTGACCGTCAGCGGCTTCGTCCGCCCCTCGGATATCGGGCGGCGGAATGAGATCGCCTATGACCGCATCGCCGGGGCGCGGATCGCCTATGGCGGACGCGGCCAGATCAGCGATGTCCAGCAGCCGCGCTATGGCCAGCAGCTGGCCGATATCCTGCTGCCCTATTGAGGACGCCTCCGATGAAGATCGCCATTCTGGGCCTGCTGGCCATCCTCGCCTTCCTCGGCGGCGCGGTCGGGGGTGAGATGCTGCGCAAGGGCGCGGCGCATGAAAACTCCGGGGGCCAGACGGCCCCTGCCGAGGCCGAGGAAGCGGCGGCGGTCAGCGACGACCACGCCCAGACCGAGGGGCATGGCGGCGATGCGGCCAATGGCCAGCAAGGCGCGGCGGGCAAGGACTGGTTCCGTTTCCCGAACCAGTTCTTCGTCCCCGTCATGCGCAATGGCGCGACCAATGCGGTCATGGTGCTGTCACTGACGATCGAGATGTCGTCGGACGCGGCCCCGCTGATCGCCCGGCAGGAGCACCGGCTGCGGGACGCGCTCCTCAATGCGCTGATGATCGAGGCGAATACCGGCGGCTTCGACGGCAACTTCACCTCCGAGGCGAGCCTGTCGCGGCTGCGCCGGTCGCTGCTGGTGGCGGCACGGAAGGCCAGCGGTCCCGGCGTCACCAGCGTCCTCATCGAGGACATCGCCCGGCAGGACCAGTAGCGGACTGGCCAAGTCACCCCCCTTCGGGTTAGCTCAGGCCGAACCAAGGGGAGGCGCCGGGTGCAGCCGCAGATCACCATCGTCATGGCCAGCTATAACGGCGCGCGCTATCTGCCCGCGCAACTGGACAGCATCCTTGGGCAAGACTGGACGGATTGGCGGCTGGTGGTCTCGGATGACGGATCGACGGACGGCACGCGGCAGGTGGTCGCGGATTATGCGGCGCGGAGCGCGGGAAAGATCTCGCTGATCGAGGGGCCGGGGCGGGGTGCGACGGCGAATTTCCTGCACCTGATCCGGCAGGCGGACCCGCAGGGCTGGATCGCCTTCAGCGACCAGGACGATGTCTGGAAAGCGGACAAGCTGGCCCGCGCCGCCGCCCATCTGTCACGCCAGAACGGCCCCGCCGTCTATGCCGCCCGCACCACGATCTGCGACGAAGCGCTGCGCGAATTGTCCCCCGCGCCGCATTTTCCCGGCCCCTTCGGCTTTCGCAATGCACTGATTCAGGCCTGCCTGCCGGGCAATACGACCGTCGCCAATGCGGAGGCGCTGGCCATCCTGCAGCAAGGCGCGGCGGCGGCGGATGCGGCGGGCGTGATCTCGCATGACTGGTGGGTCTACCAGATCCTTGCCGGCGCGGGCGCGGCGATCCATCGCGACGCGGCGCAGGTTCTGCTTTACCGCCAGCACCAGCAGAACGTGATGGGCCGCAATGACACGGCGCGGGCCAAGGCCGCGCGGGCCTCGATGCTGTTCGACGGCAGTTTCGCGGGTTGGCTCGGTCGCAACCAGACCGCGCTGGAGGCGGCGGCCGATCTGATCCTGCCCGAGAACCGCGACCTGCTGCGGCGCTTCGGCGATCTGCTGACCGCGCCGGGCTATCGGGCGCTGGCCGAGATGCGGCACCTCGGCCTTTACCGGCAAAGCCGGGCCGGGACCGCCGCGGTCATGGCGGCGGCGCTGGCGGGACGGCTGCGCGGCCGCTGAGCCGGACGGCTCAGGCCAGCAGCCGGGCCAGATATTTGCCGTAGTCGTTCTTGGCGAAGAGGCGCGCCCGCTCGCGCAGGGCATCGGCGTCGATCCAGCCGTGATCAAAGGCGATCTCCTCGGGGCAGCCGGTCTGGAGGCCCTGCCGCTCTTCCAGCGTGCGCACGAAATTCCCCGCATCCAGCAGGCTCGCATGGGTGCCGGTGTCGAGCCAGGCAAAGCCGCGACCCATGCGCTCCACCGTCAGGCTGCCGTCATGGAGATAGGTTTCGAGCAGCGTTGTGATCTCAAGCTCGCCCCGTTCGGAGGGCTTCACCCGCCGCGCGCGCTCGGGCGCGGTGCCGTCGAGGAAATAGAGCCCGGTCACCGCATAATCCGAGGGCGGCGCCGTGGGCTTCTCGATGATCTGGCTGACCGCGCCGCTGTCGTCGAAGGCGACGACGCCGTAACGCTCGGGGTCGGCGACGCGATAGCCGAAAACGGTTCCGCCCGACCCGCGCCGGTCGGCGGCCTCAAGCAGCAGTGGCAAGCCGTGGCCGAAGAAGATATTGTCCCCCAGCACCATCGCCGAGGGCGCACCGGCCAGAAAATCCTCGGCCAGGATATAGGCCTGCGCCAGCCCGTCCGGCGAGGGCTGGACGATATAGGTGAAGGCAAGCCCCCATTGGCTGCCATCGCCCAGAAGGCGGCGGAACTGCTCCTGATCCTCGCGCGTGGTGATGATCGCGATCTCGCGGATGCCGGCCAGCATCAGGACCGAGATCGGGTAGTAGATCATCGGCTTGTCATAGATCGGCAAAAGCTGCTTCGACACGCCCATGGTGATCGGATAGAGTCTTGTGCCGGACCCGCCAGCAAGGATGATCCCCTTGCGCCCGCTCGGGGGGGTAGCCGTCTCGGTCATGCTTGAAGCTCCCTCACTGCATCTGCCAGCCCGACCCGCCAGTCCGGGCGCGGGATTCCGAAATCGCGGGCGATTGCGCTGCAATCCAGCCGCGAATTGCCCGGCCTGCGGGCGGGGGTCGGGTAATCCGTGGTCGCGATATCGGTGACGCGGCAGGTCAGCCCGGCCTCGGCCATGATCGCGCGGGCAAACCCGGCCCAGGTCGTGTCGGGCGCGCCCGAATAGTGATAGATCCCGCCCTTGGCCCGGTCGCCCTGCATCGCCGCGATCATGGCAAGGCAGGTCGCCGCGATGTCACGCGCCGGGGTCGGGCCGCCATGCTGGTCGGCGACCACGCGCAGCTCGTCGCGCTCGGCACCCAGCCGCATCATCGTCCTGACGAAATTCGCGCCATGCGCCGAAAAGACCCATGAGGTGCGCAGCACCGCCCATTGCCCGCCCGCCGCGGCGATCCCCTGCTCTCCGGCAAGCTTGCTGGCCCCATAGACGCCCAGAGGTCCGGTCGCATCATCCTCGCGCCAGGGCCGGTCGCCCGCGCCGTCGAAGACATAATCGGTCGAGATGCCGAGGAACGGCACGCTCAGTTCCGCCGCCGCCCGCGCCATCGCCGCAGGCGCTTCGGCATTGACCAGCCTGGCAAGCCCGGCCTCGGATTCGGCGCGGTCGACGGCGGTATAGGCGGCGGCGTTGATCACCGCCTGCGGCCGCGCCGCCAGAATAGCCGCCGCGCAGGCCGCGGGATCGGAAAGGTCAGCCCCGCCACGGCCGAGGAAGCGCGCATCCGGCGCAAGCCGCGCCAGTTCGGTCGCGACCTGCCCGGTCCGGCCAAAAACCAGAAGCCCGGTCATGCCTTGCCAAGCCTCTGGCCGACGCCTTTGCGGTCCAGCAGCGGGCGCCACCAGCCCTCGTTCTCGAGATACCATTCGACGGTCTTCGCCAGCCCCTCCTCGACCGTGACCGAGGGGCGCCAGCCCAGTTCGGTGCGGATCCGGGTCGGATCGATCGCATAGCGCCGGTCATGGCCCGGACGGTCGCTGACGAAGGTGATCAGCCGGTCATGCGGCGCGCTTTCGGGGCGCAGGCGGTCCATATGGGCGCAGATCGTGCGGACGAGGTCGATGTTCTTCGCCTCGTTCTCGCCGCCGATATTGTAGCTGCGGCCCAGCTCGCCCTTTTCCACCACCAGCAGCAGCGCGTCGGCGTGATCCTCGACATAAAGCCAGTCGCGGATATTGCCGCCATCGCCATAGACCGGGATCGGCCGGCCATGCAGCGCGTTCAGGATCACCACTGGGACCAGCTTCTCGGGGAAATGGAACGGCCCGTAATTGTTCGAGCAATTGGTCAGCACCACCGGCAGGCCATAGGTCTCGTGCCAGGCGCGGACCAGATGGTCGGACGCGGCCTTGCTGGCCGAATAGGGGCTGCGCGGATCATAGGGCGTCTCTTCGGTGAACTGGCCCGTCTCGCCAAGGCTGCCAAAGACCTCATCGGTCGAGATGTGGTGAAAGCGGAAGCCCTCGGGCTTGCCCTGCCCCGCCCAATAGGCGCGCGCCGCCTCCAGCAGGTTGTAGGTGCCGGTGATATTCGTCTCGATGAAATCGCCCGGCCCGTCGATCGAGCGGTCGACATGGCTTTCGGCGGCCAGATGCATGATCGCATCGGGCTTGTGCGCCTCAAGCACCCGGTCGAGTGCCGCGCGGTCGCGCAGATCGGCCTGTTCGAAGGCGTAAAGCGGGCTGTTCGAGACCGAGGCCACATTCTCCAGATTGGCGGCATAGGTCATCGCATCGAGGTTGACGACCTCATGTCCGCGCCGCACGGCCAGCCGCACCACGGCCGAGCCGATGAAGCCCGCGCCACCGGTTACAAGGATCTTCATGCTCTCGCCTCGTCATGCAGGGGGGCTTCATAGGTGAAAGGGCTGTCGAAATCCGCGAGGGGCTGCGCCGCCGCGTCCTTGGCCGAGAGCAGCGGCGCGCCGGTCAGACCCCAGTCGATGCCGACACTGTCCCAGGCCACCGCGCCGTCGCAATCCGCGGCATAGTAATCGGTGCATTTGTAGCAGATCTCGGTCTCCGGCTCGCGCGTGACAAAGCCATGCAAAAAGCCCGCCGGAATCCAAAGCTGGCGGCCGTTTTCGAAGGACAGCTCTTCAGTCACCCATTTTCCATAGGTCGGGCTGCCCTTGCGGATATCAACCGCAACATCCAGCAACCGCCCGCGCCCGCAGCGCACCAGCTTGCCCTGCGCATGGGGCGGCGACTGGAAATGCAGCCCGCGCAGCGTTCCCACCGCGACCGACATCGAGTGGTTGTCCTGCACGAATTCCGGCAGCTCCAGCCCGGCCGCGCGCAACGTCCTGCGGTTCCAGCTTTCCGAAAAGAAACCGCGCGCATCGCCATGCCGCCGTGGCGTCAGGACCAGGACGCCCGGAAGCGTGGTCTGCTCAATCTGCATTAATGCTCCAACCTGCGAAACTGCGTGACCGAACCCGTATCGCCCATGTTTTGCCGGGGCACAAGCACCCTGCGCGGATGGTCGCCACCGCTGCGGGATAGATAAAATGCGGGATAACAACTTATTGGATCAAGACGGCGGGAAAGGCTTCCTTAAAGGCAGAGTGGCTAGCCTTCCGGGCAATATTCGGATGCCCAGATGTCAGGTCCATGCTCAGCTATTCCCAGATCGGCCTCTATCTCGGCCTGTCCCCCGCCTTCGTGCGCAACCTTGCCGACCTGCAGGTGGTCCACCTGCAATCGGGGCATCTCCTGCTGGGCGTCACCCATATGGGTGGCGGCTATTCGTCTTTCCGCATCACCGGCGCGGATCGTCCGATCACCCTGATCGAGACGCGCGCCTATGGCAGTTTGCAAACCTATCTCGACCGGCCGGGCGCCAGCATCGTCGCGCTGGATGGCCGCTATGCGGTCTTTGCGCCCGGTCTTGTCAACGGGATGGCGAACGGGGTGGCGCTGGCCGCGAATGGCGATCTGGGCAACGGGATTTCGCTGGCGGGGGCAGGCAGGCTCGGCCCCGACGTGATCCAGCTCGGCTCCTTCGCCACGGCCTCCGGGCAGTTCCTCTACTCCGCCCGGAACGCCACCACCGCCTTCGAGATCTGGAAGGTCCAACCCGGCAGCGGCCTCACGCGTATCGACGGGGCCGAGGCATTGTCGATCCCCGGCCGCGACCGCCCGGAGATCAGCGACATGGGCGTCGCGGCCGTGGGCGACCGGCAATTCCTGCTGATGACCTCCGCCTCGGGGAATTTCATCGCCAGCCATGCCTTGGAGGCGAACGGAACGCTGGGCCCGGCGAATATCGTCTGGGCGAACCAGGGCGCCGGGCTGAACGCGCCCGGCCATCTGGACCATGTGACAGTCGCAGGCGTGACCTATGCCGTCGTGGCCTCCGGGCAAAGCTCGTCTTTGACCATGTTCCGCCTGACCTACGACGGTGCCCTGCTGCCGGTCGATCATATCATCGACGAACGCACCACGCGCTTCAGCGGGGCGAGCGCCCTCGACACGGTGATGGTCGACGGTCGCGCCTTCGTCTTTGTCGGTGGCGCCGATGACGGCATCTCGGTCTTTACCGTCATGCCCGATGGGCAACTCCTCCACCTCGTAACGCTGGCCGATACCGACGCACGCAGCCTTGCCGATGTCTCCGCGATCTCGGCGCTGGAGATCAATGGCAAGATCGCGGTCTTCGTCGCCTCGCGGACCGAGGCCGGGATCACCCAGTTCCAGTTCGATCCGGGCCAGATCGGCCAGACCCTGACGGTCGGCGCTGGTAAATACACCGGCAGCGCAGGGTCCGACCTGCTGCGCGCCAGCAGCGGCACGACCCAGATCATCGGCGGGGCCGGCGACGATATCCTGATTTCGGGCAACGCCCCGGTGACGCTGACCGGGGGGGCGGGCGCGGATATCTTCGTCGTCTCGCCCGTCAACGGAAAGATCCTGATCTCGGACTTCACGCCGGGCACAGACCGGCTCGACCTCTCGGGCCTCGGCATGATCCGCAGCACCCTGCAACTGACGATCAAGACCATCGCCGACGGGTTGCGCATCAGCTTCGGCGATACCCAGATCCATGTCCGCACGGCTGACAAGACCGGGCTTCCAGCGAATTATTTCGACAATTCACTTTTCCCGATCGCCCATTACAACTTGACAGGGATGCGCACGAGCCTGCTTGGCACATCGGGGAACGACAGGCTTGCCGCCTCGGCCGCTGGTTCGACCGTGTATGCGCTGGCCGGAAACGACCTGCTGAACGGGAATATCGGCCACGATCTGCTAAGCGGGGGAAGCGGGAATGACACGCTGAACGGCGCGGCGGGAAACGACACGCTGCTCGGCGGCTCCGGGAATGACCTGATCCGCGGCGGCGCGGGCAATGACAGCCTTGCCGGCGGGGCGGGGCGGGACACGATCCATGGCGGCGACGGCCGGGACACGATCACCGACCCCTCCGGCGACGACACCATCTATGGCGAGGCGGGCGACGACCTCATCTCGGCCATGGGCGGGGCCAATGCGATCTGGGGCGGACCGGGCAACGACACCATCACCTCTGGAACCGGTCGTGACCGCATCTATGGCGAAGCGGGAAACGACAGGATCAATGCCGGTGCGGAGAATGACGCGATCTGGGGCGGCGAGGGCAATGACACGATTGCGGGCGGAGGCGGTCACGACACGATCTACGCGGGCGGCGGAAATGACATCGCCGCGGGCGGGGACGGAAACGATGTCCTGAGCGGCAATGCCGGCAACGACAAACTCAACGGACAGAACGGCAATGACCGGCTGCTTGGCAATCAGGGCAATGACACATTGGCCGGCGGTGCGGGCGCGGATACATTGCTTGGCGGTATCGGGGACGACTGGCTCTACGGGCAGGATGGTTTCGACCTGCTGCGGGGCGAGTATGGCCGGGACCGGCTGTTCGGCGGCAACGGCAATGACACCCTGGACGGCGGGCCCGGCAACGATACGCTGAACGGCCAGGCCGGCAATGACACCCTCTGGGGCGGCGCCGGGCGCGACAGCCTGCTCGGCGGCGATGGCCACGACCTGCTGCGCGGTGGCGCGGATAGTGACACGCTTTTGGGCCAGAACGGCCACGACGTCCTTTATGGAGATGGCGGCAACGACCGGCTCGACGGCGGGCCCGGCAATGATTCGCTATATGGTGGGGCCGGATCGGATGTGCTGGTGGATCTTTTCGGCAACAATCTGCTTGTGGGCGGCGACGGTCACGACCAGATCCGCGGCGGCAGCGGCATGGACCGCATCCAAGGCGGCCGGGGCAAGGATACCATGACCGGCGGTGGCGGGGCCGATGTCTTCGTCTTCCGCGCCGCCGCAGACCATGACGGCAGTCGGGACGTCATCACCGACTTTGTCCGGGGCGTCGACCGCATCGACATGGTCGGTCTGGGACTGCGCTATGTCGCGGATGCCGAATTCAGCGCCGCAAGACAGGTCCGCGCCCATCACATGCCCGGCGGGATGCTGGTCGAGGTCGACCTGAACGGCGATCATCGCGCCGACCTGAGCCTGATGCTCAACGGCCTCGCGGCACTCGGGCGCGGGGACTTTCTGCTCTAGCGCTCGAGCAGGTCGCGATGGTTGCGCTCAAGCAGGATCAATCCGACCAGAAAAAGCGCGATCGAGGTGCCGAAGACGAAGAAGGGAGAGACGAAATCCGCCTCGTAGGTCGGGTAGATCCCCTTGCGCACTTGGGCGATGCCATGCATCACCGGGTTGAACCACAAAAGGTGCTGCGCCTTGTAAGGCATCATTTCATAAAGGAAAAAGATCCCCGAGGCAAGAAACATCGGCCGCATCAGGATGTGCCAAATCCGTTCCCAGACCGGGAAGGAGGTCATCAGGTAGCAATTGAGGGTGCCGACCCCGACCGAGACCGCGACAATCATCAACAGCCCCTCGAAGAACTCGCCCAGATTCACCACGACCGGCATCTGGTAGATCAGGAAGATGCCTCCGATCACCACCGTCATCACCATTATGTGTGTAATGGTGTTCAGGATGACGCGCGCCAGGATCGCATCGATATAGGTGACGCTTGGATAGGCGAGGAAGGGCCGGGAATACCGAATCGACGACGCGACCTTGTTCGTCATGTCGTTGAACATCGCGAATGGCAGGAAGCCGGTCGCATAGAACAGAGGGAAATTCGTGCCGAGACCAGGATGGGCCAGAACCATGCCGAAGATGACCGACAGCAGAACGACACCCAGCACGGGCTCGATGATTGCCCATGCATAGCCGCCGGCGGATTTGCCGTAGGTGGTGGCCATCTCGCGCAGGACCAGCGCCGCAAGGATACGGATGGTGCGGAAGCGGGGGCCGCGTCGGGCGGGGCGCAGCGGCATGCGGCGCTCGTGGCTTATCTCGGACATTTGATTGCAAAGACTGGTCTAGACGTATGGCAATATGTATCAACTGCCAAAAAAAGGTAAACCAGTGAAAGCGTCCCGGCCGTGAGCAAGATGAACACCCCATCCGATCCGAGCGACAGCATTCCGGGTCCGGGCAACCTCGCCGCCGCTGGGGAGGGACCCCGCCAAACTCCGGCCGGACGGGTCAACCGGCCATTCCAGACCGCCCCACGCATTCAGGCCATCAGCGACGGACCAGTCCGCGCCGCATCCCCGGTTCCGGCACAGGGGGATGCCGCAGTTCCTCAGCCGATCCCGGTCCGCCCGATGCCGGCTCCGGCGTCGGACGCCTCCCGCAATCCCGTTGCCCTGCGCCAGGGAGGCAAACCTCTGGTGCGATCCGCGCCGCCCCCTGCCGCGGTGCGCGGCACGGTCGCGACCGCCTATCCACGCCGCCGCCATTGGTTCATCCTGCTGTCCTTCCTGCTGCTCGTCGTGGTCCCGGCCCTCTTCTGGGCCTGGTATCTCTGGGCCCGTGCTTCGGACCAATATGTCTCGACGGTGGGCTTCTCGGTCCGCAAGGAGGATGCGACTTCCTCAATCGAGCTGCTGAGCGGGCTTGCGCCTCTGGGCGGGTCGAGCGGGGCTTCGGACACGAGCGTTCTTTACGAATATATCCGCAGTCAGGACATGGTCGAGAAGATCGATGACGAGCTTGACCTGCGCTCGCGCTTCTCGCGCGACTGGCCCCATGACTTCATCTTTGCCTTCGATCCCGACAATCATATCGAGGATCTGACCAGATATTGGGACCGTCAGGTCAAGGTGCTCTATGACACGTCGAGCGACCTGATCACGCTGAAGATCAACGCCTTCTCGCCCGAGGATGCCCAGCAGATCGCCGCGGCGGTCTTCAAGGAAAGCTCAGACAAGATCAACGAGCTCTCCTCGATCGCCCGTGCGGACGCCACGAGGCTCGCCCAGAGCGAGTTGGACAAGGCCCGGGCGGAACTGACCACGGCGCGGCAGGCGATGACCGACTTCCGAATGCGCACGCAGATCGTCGACCCCCAGGCCGACCTGACCGGGCAGATGGGCGTGCTTGCCGGGCTGCAACAGAAGTTGGCCGAGATTCTGGTCGCGCATGATTTGCTGACCGAAAATGCCAAGCCGACCGATCAACGCGTCATCCAGTCGCAGCAAAAAATCGACGCCCTGCGCCGGATGATCGACGCGGAGCGAGACAAGTTCGGCCATGCGGCCGCCGGGCCGAATGGCGAGAGCTATTCCCAGATGGTCGCGGAATATGAAAAGCTGATGGTCGACCGCGAATATGCCGAAGGCGCCTTCCACGCGGCCCGCGTCGCCTATGAAACCGCGGTGGTCGAGGCGCGGCGGCAGTCCCGCTATCTTGCGGCGCATATCCAGCCCAAGGTCGCGCAAAGCTCGATCGTGCCGAACCGTCCGTGGCTTTTCTGCGTGGGGCTGGGCCTTCTGCTGGCCGGCTGGTCGATCCTCGCCCTGATCTATTACAGTATCCGCGACCGCGCCTGAACATGATCCGCCTCGAGAATTTGACCAAGTTCTATCGGATCAAGGGCCGAAAGACGCTGGTTGCGGACAATATCAATGCCGTGTTCCCGACCGGCTCCTCGGTCGCGCTGCTTGGCCGGAACGGCGCGGGCAAGTCGACGCTTCTGCGCGTGATCGCGGGCACCGCCTCGCCCAATGCGGGCAGGGTCACATCGGACGGCACGATCTCCTGGCCGGTGGGCTTTGCGGGCAGCTTTCACGGAGAGTTGACCGGGGCGCAGAACGTGCGCTTCGTCGCGCGCATCTATGGCGTCGATACCGACGAGTTGGTCGATTACGTTCAGGACTTCGCCGAACTGGGCCAGCATTTTCACCAGCCCTTCTCCAGCTACTCTTCGGGGATGCGCTCGCGCCTCGCGATGGGGACCAGCATGGGCATCTATTTCGACACCTACCTCGTCGACGAGGTGACGAGCGTTGGCGATGCCGATTTCCGCGTCAAATCGCAGCGGGTCTTCAATGACCGGATGAAAACCTCCGGCGCGATCGTCGTCAGCCATTCAATGCCGATGATCCGCCAGATGTGCACCATGGGCGCGGTGCTGGATCGCGGCCGCCTGCTGGTCTTCGACGATCTGAACGAGGCCATCGCCATGCACGAATCGATCCTGCGCGTGCCGCCGGACGTGGCCGGCGACTGATCAGCCCGCCGTCAGCAGCGCGCCGATCTCATCCGCCCGCGCCCGCACCAGATCGGCGTCGCCCTCTGCCTCGACATTCAGCCGCACCACCGGCTCGGTATTCGATGAACGCAGGTTGAAACGCCAGCCAGCGAATTCCAGGCTGACGCCGTCGGTGTCGTCCCTGCTGACCGCCAGCGGCGCGAAACGGTCGAGAACGCGGGCAATCGCCGCCTTGGGATCCTCCAGCCGGAAGTTGATCTCTCCCGACGACGGATAGGCCGCGATCCGCGCCGCGAGAAGCTGGCCCAGCGAGGCGCGCTTGCGCGACAGAAGCTCGACCACCAGAAGCCATGGCACCATGCCGCTATCGGCGAAATGGAAGTCGCGGAAATAGTGATGCGCCGACATCTCGCCACCATAGATCGCGTCGCTCTGGCGCATGGCGCGCTTGAGGAAGGCGTGACCGGTCCGGGCCTGCACCGCCTCGCCCCCGGCTTCGGCGATCATGGCGCGGGTGTTCAGAACCACGCGGGGGTCATGGACGATCCGCTCGCCCGGATGTTTCTCAAGGAATGCGGTCGCAAGCAGGCCGACGATATATTCGCCCGGAACGAAATCCCCCTTCTCGTCGAAGAAGAAGCAGCGGTCGAAATCGCCGTCCCATGCGATGCCGAGATCCGCCCCCTCGACGCGCACCGCATCGGCGGTCATCGGCTGGTTTTCCGGCAGCAAGGGATTGGGGATGCCGTTCGGGAAGCTGGCATCCGGCTGGTGGTTGATGCGGATGAAGCGCAGCGGCGCGCCCCGCCGCTCAAGCTCGGCCGCGATGGCGTCGAAGGTCGGCCCGGCGGTGCCGTTCCCGGCATTGACCAGCACCGTCATCGGCCGCAGCGCCGCGACATCGACGAAATCGACCACGGCGCGGGCATAGGCGGCGCGCGCCTCGGGGAACGCGGTCACCGTTCCGCGTGTCGCGACCGGGGTGAAGGCGCCCGAGCGGGCCAGATCCGCCAGTTCGGCGAACTCCGTCTCGGGGTCCAGCGGCGCGGCCCCCGCGCCCACCAGCTTCATGCCGTTATAGTCGATCGGATTATGCGAGGCCGTCACCTCGATCCCGCCATCCGCGCCGTAATGGGCGGTCGCGAAATACATCTCCTCGGTCCCGGCAAGGCCGAGGTCGCGGACATTCGCGCCCCCATCCGTCAGCCCCCGGATCAGCGCGAGCGCCAGCGAAGGAGAGCTTTCGCGCCCGTCCCGGCCCACCACCACCTCGCGCGCCGCGCGCATCTGGGCAAAGGCGCGCCCGATCCGATAGGCCACGTCCTCGTCAAGCTCGACACCCAGCCTTCCGCGGACGTCATAGGCCTTGAAGCAGTCGATCCGGCGGGCGGGCATGGTCGGGTTCGCAGGGGACATCGCGGGTTCCTTTGCTGTGCTGCCCATCGCTACACCAGCCGCGCGGGCTTGGGAATGTCATCCCAAGGACGCAGGTGACGGCGCGCGCGACCCGCGCTAACACTGCCCGACGCTGAAGAGGAAAGACCATGGACAGCAAAGCCCTGATCGCCGCCTATTACGCCGCCTTCAACGCCGGCAAGACCGAGGAAATGCTGAGTTTTCTGCATGACGAGGTCGAGCATCACGTCAACGAGGGCGGGATTCGCCGCGGCAAGGAGAAGTTCCGCGAGTTCAATGCCCACATGACCGCCAGCTATCGCGAGGAGCTGACCGACATGGTCATCTTCGCCAACGAGGCCGGCGACCGCGCCGCGGCCGAGTTCGTGGTGAATGGCGCCTATCTGCGCACCGACGAAGGCCTGCCGGAAGCGAAAGGGCAAACCTATGTCCTGCCCGCCGGGGCGTTCTTCACTATCCGGGACGGCAAGATCGCGCGGGTCACCACCTATTACAACCTCGCCGACTGGACCCGTCAGGTTTCGGCGTGATCCGCACCCGCGTCCTGACCGGCGAGGCCGTGGGCGAGGTGCTGGATGACCTCGCCCGGCTGCGGATCAGGGTGTTCCGCGACTGGCCCTATCTCTATGACGGCGACGCGGAATATGAGCGCGAATACCTCAAGGCCTACCAGTCGCCCGGCGCGGTCGTGGTCGCGGCATATGACGGCGACCGGATGGTCGGCGCAGCGACCGGCGCCCCGATGGAGGATCACGCCGAGGATTTCGCCGCAGCCTTCGCCGGACGGCCCGAGCGGTTGGAGGAGATCTTCTATTGCGCCGAATCCGTCCTGCTTCCCGACTGGCGCGGACAGGGCCTCGGCCACGCATTCTTCGACGGGCGCGAGGCGCAGGCGCGCGCCCTTGGACGCAGCTTCAGCGCCTTTTGCAGCGTGATCCGGCCGGCGGATCATCCCCTCCGCCCGGGGGGATACCGCCCACTGGATGACTTCTGGCGCAAAAGGGGTTATGAACCCCTTTCCGGCGTGGCCGCCGAGTTCGAATGGAAGGACATCGACGAGACGGCTCCGACGCGAAAAACGCTGCAATTCTGGATGAAAAGACTGTGAAACGCGAAATCAACATCGCCGCCGCCGCCTATAACCTTGACTGGTTCGAGGATATCGACGCCTATCGCGCCAAGCTGATCCGCTGGGTCGAGGCAGCCGCCGATTGCGACCTGCTGGTCTTTCCCGAATATGGCGCGATGGAGCTGGCCTCGCTGGGCGGGCGCGAGATCGCCAACGACCTCGAAGCCTCGCTGCAGGAGGTCGCCCGCCACGAGGCCGAGCGCGACGCCATCCATGCCGAGCTGGCCGCCCAACACGGCATCCATATCCTTGCCGCATCGGGGCCCTATTTCGCGGGCGAGCGCCCGCTGAACCGTGCGGTCCTGTTCGGTCCCGAGGGTCGGATCGGCCATCAGGACAAGCAGATCATGACCCGGTTCGAGCGCGACGAATGGAAGGTCGAGGGCGCGCCGGGCCTGCGCGTCTTTGACACGGCCATCGGCAAGCTTGGCATCCTGATCTGCTATGACAGCGAATTTCCCCTGCTGGCCCGCCAACTGGCCGAGGCCGGGGTCGAGGTGATCCTGACCCCCTCCTGCACCGATACCGTCGCGGGCTTCAACCGCGTGCGCATCGGCGCGATGGCGCGGGCGCTGGAAAGCCAGTGCATCGTCGTCCACTCGCCCACGGTCGGGCTTTGCGACTGGAACCCGGCGGTGGATGAGAACCGCGGCAAGGCCGCGATCTATGCCCCCTCGGACGGCATCTGGCCCGAGACCGGCATCCTCGCCGAGGGCGAGATGGACCGTCCCGGCTGGGTCAAGGCGCGCATCGATCTGGAAAAGATCCGCCAGAGCCGCGAGGACGGCCGCGTCCTGCCCTTCGCCCATTGGCCCGAGAGCGAGGCCAGCGCGATCATCTGACCGGCATCATGCAGGCGGCGGCTCGTCGGGGACATTCCCTTCGGGCGTCGCACCGGGCGCGGCGCCCCCCTCGGGGGCGACGCCATCGACCGGCGCGGGCTTGGCGAGGCTGTTGTCCTTCCAGTCCCCCGCCGCCACCTGCCCCGTGGCATAGCGCATGACGCCCGTGCCCTGACGCTTTCCGTCGACGAAATGGCCGGTATAGACGTCGCCATTGGCATAGGTCGCGACCCCTTCGCCGTCGATCTCGCCTTCTTTCCAGCTTCCCTCATAGCGGAAACCGTCGGGCGTGATCAGCCGGCCCTTGCCTTGGCGCAGGCCCGCGACGAACGAGCCGTCATAGGTCGTGCCATCGGGATAGGTCGCCTGCCCCTGCCCATGCCGCTGCCCGTCCCGCCATGCGCCGTTATAGACATAGCCGTCGGGATAGGTCATGCGCCCCTGCCCCTCGTTCCGGCCGCGCTTGAAGCCGCCCTCATAGACGAGGCCATTGGCATATTTCGCGACGCCCTGTCCTTCGATGACGCCCGCCAGCCATTCGCCGTCGTAATTCGCGCCGTCGGGATAGGTGATGAGGCCGCGCCCCTCGGGCAGGTCATTCTTCAGCCCGCCCTCATAGACCGACTTGTCGGGATAGGTGATGCGGCCAAGCCCCTCCATCCGGCCCTCGGCCCAGTCGCCGGTATAGACATAGCCATCCGCGCCGGTGAAGGTGCCGGTGCCCGCGCGCAGGTCGGCGCGGAACTCGCCCTCGTAGCGGTCGCCATTGGAAAACAGCGCAAGGCCCCGTCCCTCGCGCTTGCCATTGGCGAAGCGCCCCTCGTAGCTGTCGCCCGAGGGCTGGACCAGCTTGCCCTGCCCCGCCATCTGGCCGGCGGACCAGCCGCCCTCATAGACCAGCCCGTCCGGCATGGCGAGCCGCCCCGCGCCCGAGCGCAGGTTGGCCTTCATCTCTCCCTCATAGGTCGCGCCGTCGGGATAGGTGATCTTGCCGCGGCCTTCCTTGACGCCCTGCTTCCAGTCGCCGTCATAGCGATAGCCGTTCGGCTGCGTCATCAGGCCCTTGCCGTCATGCAGCGCATTGACGAAGCCGCCCTGATAGACCGAGCCATTGGCATAATTCGCGACGCCCTGCCCGGTGATCTGGCCGTCGAGCCAGTCACCCTCATAGGTGCCGCCGTCGGGATAGGTGATCTTGCCCTTGCCGTTCGGCTTGCCCTTGGCAAAGCTGCCCTCATAGACCGAGCCGTTCGGGAACTTGGCGCGGCCCTGTCCCAGAATCTCGCCATCGACCCAGTCGCCGTCATATTCATAGCCCGAGGGCAGGCGGTAAGCCCCGCGCCCGTGCTGCTTGCCATTGCGAAAGGTGCCTTCATAGACACCGCCATCGTCATATTGCTTGGTCACGACGGATTGGGCCGCGGCCATGCCGCCACCCGTCAGGATGATCGCGCAAGCGAGAAGGGCTGCCTTCATCGGTCCTGCCTCCGCCTTCATGCTTCTTTTGACACCGTTTACCGCAAGGCCGGCTGCGGCGCAAAGCCCGACTTTCCCTTTGGCGGTCCCTGCCCTATCACGGCGGCGCAATCTTTCCGAAAGGACCGCGGCATGGTCGACCGTTTCCGCCTTACCCTTGGCCAGTTGAACCCCACGGTGGGCGATCTGGACGGCAATGCCGCGAAGGCGCGCAAGGCATGGCAGGCCGCGCGCGAGGCCGGGGCGGACATGCTGGCCCTGCCCGAAATGTTCATCACCGGCTACCAGACGCAGGATCTGGTGCTGAAGGCCGGTTTCACCCAGGACGCGATGGCCGCGATCGAGCGTCTGGCCCTTGACTGCGCGGACGGCCCGGCAATCGGCATCGGCGGCCCCTATGCCGAGGGCGAGAGCCTCTACAACGCCTATTGGATCCTCGCCGGAGGCAAGGTCGCGGCAAGGGTGCTGAAGCATGTCCTTCCCCATAAGCAGGTTTTCGACGAATGGCGGCTCTTCAATGCCGGGCCGATCAGCGGTCCCTATCGCATCGGGCCGCTGCGGATCGGCAGCCCGATCTGCGAGGACGCATGGTGGCCCGAAGTGGCCGAGACGCTGGCCGAGACCGGGGCCGAGATCCTGCTGGTCCCGAATGGCAGCCCCTATCACCGGGGCAAGCAGGACCAGCGCATCGGCCACATGGTCGCCCGCGTGGTCGAAAGCGACCTGCCGCTGGTCTACCTGAACGCGGTCGGCGGGCAGGACGATCAGGTCTATGACGGGGCCAGCTTCGTCCTGAACCCCGGCCCCGATGGCGGCGCGGTCAAGGTGGTGCAGCTTGCGCCCTTTGACGAGGCGGTCGTGCATGTCGATTTCCAGCGCGGCCCGGAAGGCTGGCGCGCGGCGCCGGGCCAGTTGGACCACCAGCCCGACGAATGGGAGCAGGATTACCGCGCCATGACCCTGGGCCTTGGCGACTACATGCGCAAGTCGGGCTTCAGCAAGGTGGTGCTGGGCATGTCGGGCGGCATCGACTCGGCGCTGGTCGCCACCATCGCCTGCGACGCGATCGGACCCGAGAACGTGCGCTGCGTGATGCTGCCCAGCGAATATACCTCGGCGGAAAGCCTCGAGGATGCGGCCGATTGCGCGGCGCGGCTGGGGGCACGGCTGGATACCGTCCATATCGAGGGGGCGCGCGATGCCGTGGGCGACGCGCTCGCGCATCTGATGACGGACACGAAACCCGACATTACCGAGGAAAACATCCAGTCCCGCCTGCGCGGCGTCATGCTGATGGCCATTTCGAACAAGTTCGGGGAACTGCTGCTGACCACCGGCAACAAGTCCGAGGTCGCGGTGGGCTATGCCACGATCTATGGCGACATGGCGGGCGGCTACAATCCGATCAAGGACCTTTACAAGACCCGCGTGTTCCAGACCTGCCGCTGGCGGAACCTCAACCACCGCGACTGGATGCTGGGCCGCGGCGGAGAGGTGATCCCGCCCCGCATCATCGCGAAACCGCCTTCGGCCGAATTGCGCCCCGACCAGAAGGACGAGGACAGCCTGCCGCCCTATGAGGTGCTGGACGCGATCCTCGACGGGCTGGTCGAGCAGGATCTGGCGCTGAGGGATCTGGTCGCGAAGGGCTTCGACCCCGAGACCGTGAAGCGGGTCGAGACGCTGCTTTATGGCAGCGAATGGAAACGCTACCAGTCGGCGCCCGGCCCGCGCATCTCGCCCAAGGCGTTCTGGCTGGACCGGCGCTATCCCTTGGTGAACCGCTGGAGGGACCGACTGTAGCCGCCGGCCCTCAGACCACCACCTCCATCGGCTGCTGCTCGCCGATCCCGAAGATGCGCCGATACTCGGCCACCAGATCCTCGGGGCCGGTCGCCTTTTCGGGATTGTCCGAAAGCTTCACGGTCGGCCTGCCCTCGGCCGAGGCGGCCTTGCAGACCAGCGAGAACGGCGCGAGCCCGTCGCCGGGAACGAGGCCGCGGAAATCATTAGTCAGCAGCGTGCCCCAGCCGAAGCTGACCTTGGCACGGCCGTGGAACCGGTGGAACAGCTCCTTGATCTTTTCGACATCCAGCCCGTCCGAGAAGATGATCAGCTTCTCACGCGGGTCTTCGCCCCGGCTTTTCCACCAGGCGATGGCGGTCTCGGCCCCTTGGGCGGGGTCGCCGGAATCGATGCGGATGCCGGTCCATTTCGCCAGCCAGTCCGGTGCCTTGGCAAGGAAGCCCTCGGTCCCGTAGGTATCGGGCAGGATGATGCGCAGGTTGCCCTCATGCTCCTCGTGCCAGTCGGCAAGGACGCGGTAAGGGGCCTCGCGCAGCTCCTCCTCGGTCCGTGCCAGCGCGGCATAGACCATCGGCAGCTCATGCGCATTGGTGCCGATCGCCTCGATGTCGCGGCGCATGGCGATCAGGCAGTTCGAGGTGCCCGTGAACCGCTCGCCCAGCCCCTCGATCATGGCCTGCACGCACCAGTCCTGCCAGAGGAAGCTGTGCCGCCGGCGCGTGCCGAAATCGGCGATGCGCAATTCCGGCCCAAGCTCGCCCAAAGCCTCGATCTTTTCCCAGATCCGGGTCATCGCGCGGGCATAGAGGACCTGCAGCTCGAACCGGCCCATATCCTTCAGCACCGCGCGCGAGCGCAGTTCCATGATGATCGCCAGCGCCGGGATCTCCCACAGCATCACCTCGGGCCATTTGCCCTCGAAGGTCAGCTCATATTGCCCGTCCCGCTTTTCCAGATGATAGGCCGGCAGGCGCAGATTCTCGAGGAACTCCATGAAATCCGGGCGGAACATCTGGCGCTTGCCATAGAAGGTATTGCCGCGCAGCCAGGTGCTTTCGCCCCGCGTCAGCCGCAAGCCCCGCACGTAATCAAGCTGCTCGCGCAGCTCGCCCTCGTCGATCAGCTCGGCCAGCCGGATGCGGGTCGTGCGGTTGATCAGGCTGAAGGTGACATTGGTGTCCGGGCGGTTCCTGAACACCGACTGGCACATCAGCAGCTTGTAGAAATCGGTGTCGATCAGCGAGCGGACGATCGGGTCGATCTTCCACTTGTGGTTATAGACCCGCGTCGCGATATCGACCGTCGGTACCATCATATCAAAGCGATCCCTGCCTTGCGCATGTTCTCGCGCGCCGTCTCGCGCGAGCCGTTGAGGTCGATGGCGCGGGTTGCGTCCTCGATCACGCTGACGCTGAAGCCCTGATGCGCCGCATCAAGCGCCGACCACGCCACGCAGAAATCATGCGCGAGGCCGACGAAATACAGATCCTCCAGCTTCCGCTCGCGCAGATAGCCGGTCAGCCCGGTCTGCGTCTTACCGTCATTCTCGAAAAAGGCGGAATAGCTGTCGATGGTCGGGCGGAAGCCCTTGCGGATCACCGTCTCGGCGCGGCTCCGGTCCAGATCGGGATGGAACTGCGCACCGGGCGTGCCGATGACACAATGGGCGGGCCACAGGACTTGCTGGCCATAGGGCATCTGGGTCAGGGAAAAGGGCATTGCACCCGGGTGGTTGTTCGCGAAGCTGGTATGGTTCGCCGGGTGCCAGTCCTGCGTCAGGATGACGCTGTCGAAATCCGCCATCATCTCGTTGATCGGGGCGACGATCTCGTCCCCTCCTGCAACCGCGAGCTTGCCGCCTGGACAGAAATCGACCTGGAGATCGACGACGATCAGGGTTCTTGCCATTGCGCCCTCCTCTTTTCTGATTGTCGTAGGGTCCAGCCGGAGGGGCGTCAATGCCAACAGCTTGAATGCCGCGCAAAGCAGACTTAATCGGAGCGCATGATCATCGTCGCCGCGCTTTACCATTTCACCCGTTTTCCCGACCCCGAAAGCATCCGCGCCCCACTGGCGCGGCTCTGCTGCGCCAATGGCGTCCGGGGCACCCTTCTGCTTGCGGCAGAGGGGATCAACGGAACCATCGCCGGCACGCGCGAGGGGATCGACGCGGTCATCGCCCATATCCGCGCCCTGCCCGGATGTGCGACACTCGACTGGAAGGAAAGCCACGCCGAGACCATGCCCTTCGGCCGCATGAAGGTGCGGCTGAAGCGCGAGATCGTCACCATGGGCCAGCCGGATGTCGATCCGACCGCCTCGGTCGGGCATTATGTCGAGGCGAGGGACTGGAACGCGCTGATCAGCGATCCCGACGTCGCGGTGATCGACACCCGCAACGATTACGAGGTCGAGATCGGCACCTTCGAGGGCGCCGTCGACCCCGGCACCCGCACCTTCCGCGATTTCCCCGCCTGGTGGGAGGAGAACGCGCATCGCTTCCACAACAAGCGCATCGCCATGTTCTGCACCGGCGGCATCCGCTGCGAGAAATCGACGAACTACCTGCTGGCGCAGGGCGTGCCCGAGGTCTTTCACCTCAAGGGCGGCATCCTGAAATACCTCGAGGACGTGCCCGAGGACGAGAGCCTGTGGCAGGGCGAATGCTTCGTCTTCGACAAGCGCGTCAGCCTTGGCCACGGGCTGAGGCAGGGGCATTACGACCTCTGCCACGCCTGCCGCCGCCCGCTTCCCCCCGAGGACCGGAGCCGCCCGGAATATGAGGAAGGCGTCTCATGCCACCGCTGCGCCGGTGAATATACCGAGGCCGACCGCGCCCGCTTCCGCGAAAGGCAGCGGCAGGCCGAGCGGGGGGAATGTTTCGGGGAGCAGGGCTGAGACGCCGCTTTGATTTGCAAGGGGCCGGTCGCCATGACCGGCCCCTCGCGTTTTACTTCACCTGACCAAGGCGGCCCGCCGCGATGGCGGCCATGTTCAGGATGTCGTTGACCGAGGAACTGGTCGAGCAGATCTGGATCGGCTGCGGCACGCCGGTCAGGATCGGGCCAACCACGGTGGCCCCCGCCATTTCCTGCAAGAGCTTGACCGAGATCGAGGCCGAGTGCCGCGCCGGCACGACCAGCACATTCGCCGGTCCCGTCAGGCGCGAGAACGGGTATTTCGCCGCCTGCGACGGGTTCAGCGCCACGTCGACGGTCATCTCGCCCTCATATTCGAAATCGACCTTGCGGGCGTCCAGAACCTCGGTCGCATGGGCCATCTTCACCGCGCGCTCGCTGACCGGATAGCCGAAGTTCGAGAAGGAGAGGAACGCGACCCTCGGGTCCAGACCCAGATCGCGGGCGACATGCGCGCCGCGCGTCGCGATATCGGCCAGATCCTCGGCCTCGGGCCATTCATGGACCAGCGTATCGCCGATCAGGATGATCCGGCCATTATGCAGGACGGCCGTGACGCCGACCACGCCATCGGCGGGGGTGACGTCAAAGACCTTGCCGATCTCGGCAAGCACATGTGCGCTCTTGCGCGTGGCGCCCGTCACCAGCCCGTCGCCATGGCCATGCAGCAGCATCAGCGAGGCGAAGACATGGCGGTCGCGATTGGCCAGCTTGTTCGTGTCCTCGCGGTCCATGCCCTTGCGTTGCAGGCGGGCATAGAGCGTCTCGTGATACTGCTCGAGATGGCGCGAGTTCGAGGCGTTGACCACGGTGATCTCGCGCACCGCATCGCCCATGCCCGCAGCTTCCAGCTTTTCCTTGACATCCGCCTCGCGGCCGACGACCAGCGACTGGCCCATGCCGCCGCGTTGCCATGCGACGGCGGCGCGCAGGACGCGCGGGTCGTCGCCCTCGGCAAAGATCATCCGGGCCTGCGCCTGACGGGCGCGGGCGTGGATGCCTTGCAGGACGGCGGCGGTCGGGTCCATCCGGGCCTTCAGCGACTGGGTATAGCCCTCCATGTCGATGATCGGGCGGCGGGCCACCCCGGTCTCCATCCCGGCCTGCGCGACGGCGGGCGGGACGACATGGATCAGGCGCGGATCGAAGGGCGTCGGGATGATATAGTCGCGGCCGAATTGCAGCTTGCGGCCATAGGCCACGGCCACCTCGTCCGGCACATCCTCGCGCGCGAGCTTGGCCAGCGCCTGCGCGCAGGCGATCTTCATCTCGTCATTGATGGCGCGGGCGTGAATGTCCAGCGCGCCCCGGAACAGATAGGGGAAGCCCAGGACGTTGTTCACCTGGTTCGGATAGTCGCTGCGGCCGGTCGCGACGATGGCGTCGGGGCGGACCTCATGCGCCTCCTCGGGGGTGATTTCCGGGTCGGGGTTCGCCATGGCGAAGATCACCGGGTTTTCGGCCATGGCCATCACCATGGCCTGCGTCACCGCCCCCTTGGCCGAAACGCCAAGGAACACGTCGCAACCCTTCATCGCCTCTTCCAGCGTGCGCAGGTCGGTCTTGACCGCATGGGCCGATTTCCACTGGTTCATGCCCTCGGTGCGGCCCTGATAGATCACACCCTTGGTGTCGCACATGATGCAGTTCTCATGCCGCGCGCCCATGGATTTCAGAAGTTCGAGGCAGGCGATCCCCGCCGCGCCCGCACCATTGAGGACGATCTTCACGTCCTCGATCTTCTTGCCCGAGATTTCCAGCGCGTTCAGCAGACCGGCGGCGCAGATCACCGCCGTGCCGTGCTGGTCGTCATGAAAGACGGGAATGTCCATCAATTCCTTCAACCGCTGCTCGATGATGAAGCATTCGGGGGCCTTGATGTCCTCGAGGTTGATGCCGCCAAAGGTCGGGCCCATCAGGCGGACGGCATTGATGATCTCGTCCGGGTCTTCGGTATCCAGTTCGATGTCGATGGCGTTCACATCGGCGAAGCGTTTGAAGAGGACCGCCTTGCCCTCCATCACCGGCTTCGAGGCCAGCGCGCCGAGATTGCCGAGGCCGAGGATGGCGGTGCCGTTCGAGATCACCGCGACCATGTTGCCCTTGACGGTATAGTCATAGGCGGTCTCGGGCCGGGCGGCGATGGCTTCGACCGGGACAGCGACGCCGGGCGAATAGGCCAGCGACAGGTCGCGCTGCGTCGCCATGGGGGTCGAGGCGACGATGTCATACTTACCGGGCCGCGGTTCGAGGTGATAGGCCAGCGCCTCCTCGGGGGTGATGCGGGACCGGCGGGGGGTGTTGTCGTCGCTCATGCTGTGCCTCCTGACTGTTCCGCCTCCTTAACGAAGCGGAAAGCCGGGAAGAAGAGCATAAACTCGCCGCAATGCAGCCAGTTCAATGCAGCAATGCGGCGGAAACCACGTCCTGATGCAGGATCAGCGCCCAGACCCCGCCGCCAAGGGCGAGGAGGAAGGCGATCAGGTCGTGGCGCGGATCCCAGGCGCGATGGCGACGGGCCAGCCAGACCGAGACCGGATAGCAGAAGACCTGCGCGAGCGCCTGCCCGGCCAGCAGGCCGGTCAGCCCGTTCAGATGCGCGCCGACCAGAACGCAGGTGATATAGATCATCGCCCGCCCGGACTGCATGACGAAGAAGCCACGGGAATCGCCCGCCGCCAGCGCCGCCGTCTCATAGCTGAGGGGGATGATCATCAGAAGCTGGATGCAGGCGATCGCGACGAGGATGCCGCCCGCATTGTGATAGCGCGGGTCATAGAGGTGATCGACCATCCACGGCCCGATCAGCGCCAGCGTCACCGCGACGCAAAGCAGCAGCAGGGAAAAGCCCGCCCGGGTCTTTTCCAGCATCCGGCGGTTGGCGACACTCTCGCCCGGCGGATGCTCGCGATACATCGGGATGAAGAGCCGCCCGGCGATGGTCGTCCCCAGCATCGCGGGCACCGTCGCGAGGAACTGACCGATATTGTAGATCCCCAGATGCTCGAGCGTCAGCACCCGGCCCAGGATGATGCGGTCGCCCTGGAACAGCAGATAGCCACAAATGGTGCTGAAGAAGATCCACTTGCCGAACTTGACGATCTCGTCCCGCGCGGCCTTTTCGATGCGGAAGCGGTCAACATGGCCGGGCAGCATGTAATGGAACATCAGAAGCTGGACGAAGGCGCCAAGGATATTGCCCCAGACCAGCGCCCAGACATCGCGCAGGATCAGCGCGGCGGCGATGGTGATCAAAATGCCGATCAGGTGGTTCGTCAGCTCCAGCATGGTCAGCCGGCCGACCTTCAGATGCCGCGCCGCCGTGTCGATCCGGGTCGGGAGGAAGCCCCCGACCACCATCGAGATCGCGGCCGCCGGAAACACCCAGGCAAAGGACGGGGCGTCGTAAAAGACCGAGAGCGGCCAGGCCATGACCAGCGCGGCAGCAAAGATGATGAAGCCGCGGATGACCTTGATCGACCACGCCGTATCGAGGAAGGCCGGGTCGTCCCCACGCTTGCTTTGCAGGATCGAGGGGGCGAGCCCCATGTCGCTGAACATGCTGAGCCCGATCAGGAAGCTCGAAACCAGCGCCATCAGGCCGAAATCGTCGGGACTGAGGATCCGGGTCAGGATCAGGTTCGAGGCGAGCCGCATGATCTGGCTCAGGCCGAAATTCGCCATCGACCATGCGCCGCTGCCCACCGCGCGGGAGGCGAAGCTCCTGCGGTCGGAGTCCGGCCCCTTGGTTTCTACCGCAGCGGCCGGAGCACCACCCTCGCTCATCATCCAAGCCCGTCAGTCGGAGTTGCGACCATGCCGGGCGAAGGCATTCCCGGTATCTTGCCCAATATCCACAACGCGACGAAGAGGCCCACGACCAGCAGGACCACCATGTAGACATATTTCAACCGACGGATGCGGATTTCGCGCCGGGTCGGACGATAGGGCAGCGAGATCACCGGCAGCGTCCCGGTGGCGCGGGCGAATTGCGAGGTCCGGCGCAGTACGGGGTGGAGCAATTCCAGCCCCAGCGCAATCGCCGCCGCAAGGCCGAACGTGCCCATGAGGCCCGCCGCTGCCTTTTTCTTGCGGCTCGACATCGCGGCATATTCAGGGGGCAGCGCGCGTTCCAGCAACTCGAACCGCTCGGCCTGGTCGTTGTCCATCAGCTGGCGCTGGGTCTCGACCTGGGCAAGCTGGCGCGAGATTTCCGCATAGCTGTCCTGAAGACGACGCTGCTGGCGGGTCATCGCCTCCAGTTCCTGCGCCACCTGCGGCATCCGGGCGCGGGCGCGGTCGATCTCGGCCCGCCGGTTCTGGATGCCCTGCTTCTGCTGGTCCAGCTGGTGCAGCTGCTCGCCCAGCAGGGTGGTATGCTGGCGCACCATATCTGATACCGCCTGCCCGCCGGTATTCAGCCGGTCCAGCGTCTCCTGCAGGCGCTTGATCTCGGGATGGCCGGGGTCGAGCGTCCGGCGCGCCTGCGCCAGCTCGATCTCGGCCGAGCGGATCTGCTGGACGAGCGAGGAGGACGCCCGCCCCCCGGTCTCGCCGCTGCCCGTCACCAGGGTGAGCTGGGTGCGCTGCAGCTCCATGATCTCGCGATCAAGGGCATTCTCGGATTCGGTGAGCTGGGTCAGCTCGGTCTGCACATATTGCTGCGCGCTCGGCAGCGCGTCCTCGTTCAGGGTCGTGAACTCAGCGAGCTTGCGGTTCGCCTCGGCCAGTTCGCCGCTGAGCCGCGCTTCCTCTTTGTTGAGGTATTCGCGCGACTCGGCAATGCGCGCCTCGCGGCTCTCGCGGTCGCGGTTCACGACGCTGTCGGCGAAGTCATTGGCGATGGCCGCCGCCATCTGGGGCGTTTCCGCGCGTGAGGTGATGACGATTGCCGCCAGCGACATGCGCGATTCCGGCGAGACGCCGGGCGTCGCGATGCTCTCGATCCGGGTCGACATGCGCACCGCGCTGATCTTCTCGCTCTCGCTCAGCCCCGGCGCATCCTCGAAGAGTTGCAGGCGCTGGATCACGTCGAGGATGTTGCTGCGGGCCATCAGCCGCTGCTCCATCAACTGCACCCGGCGCGCGGCCGGCAGCGACGCATTCGCGCCCCCGTCGATGACCGCGGGCGTGTCGACCTGAATCACCGCCACCGATTCATAGACCTTCGGCGAGGACACGATCATGTTGAAGGAAATCAGGTTGCCGATCACGATGATCGTCAGGATCAGCGGCAGGCGGCGCCAGATCAACAGGACGAGGTCGGACAAGGATTGAATGGGTCCCAAGGCTAGCTATCCCGTCTCGTCAGTCGTCGGATTGATTGAGGACCACGCCCATGATCGGCGGCATGTCCCGCAGCAGGCGCGTCGCCTCGGCCATGTCGGCGGCGGTGCCGTTCCGGCCATCGGCGACCAGCAGGATCGCATCGGCAAGGGGCAACGCCGCAAGCGCCCGGTCCCCCTCCAGAAGCGGCGCGACGTCCAGAACCTCGACCGCCGCGGAATAATTGCTGCCGAGCACCTTCAGCGCATCGGCAAAGGCGGAATCCTGCAGGATCTCGGCCGCGTCCACCTCGCCCGCCTCGGGGGCCAGAACCGACAGGTTCGGCGCCTCCTCGACGATCGAGACGAGGTCGCCCAGCGGCCGGTTCAGGCGCAGAACCTCGGTGATCGGGTCCGCCCCGCGGATGCCAAGCTGGCGCGCGATCCCCGGATCGCCAAGGTCGAGGTCGACCAGCACCACCTCGGTATGTTTCTGCCGCGCCATCGCCACGGCGAGGTTAACGGCAACGAAGGTGCCACCGGCGCCTTTGCTGACCGGCACCACCGCGAGGCGGCGCCATTCGTTCTTGCGCATCTCGCGCAGCACGCGGGTGCGCAGCACCGCGAAGCGTTCGGCAATGATCCCGGCATGCTTTTCGTCGTCAGCCGCCCGCGCTGCCTCGCGCCGGATGAACTTGCTCGACACATGCTGGCCGGGGGGGCGGGTGACGATCGCGCGCGTCTGCGACTTGTCCGTGGTCTTGTTCGCTGTCTCGGCCTGCAAAACCTGTGGCCCCTCTGCCGCTGGAAGAAATTCGCCCGCCACGGACCGGCGGCGAGCCGATGACGAAGGCGACGGGGGCATGCTAACGTCCCGGCCATGAGCGCGACAACCGAAATCACACCCGGACCACCGAATGACAGCCGCATGAACGCAGCAGTTTCGCCACAGCAGGTCACGGCCATCGCGATCGGCCGGAACGAGGGCGAGCGCCTGGTGCGCTGCCTGCGCTCGCTGCGGCCGCAGGTCGGTCGGGTGGTATATGTCGATTCGGGTTCAACCGACGGCAGTGCCGGTCGCGCCGCCGAACTGGGGGCCGAGGTCGTGCAGCTTGACATGACCAAGCCCTTCACCGCGGCACGCGCCCGCAATGCCGGTCTGGCCGAGGCCGGTGAGGCGGAATTCGTGCAATTCGTCGATGGCGATTGCGAGGTCGAGGCGGGCTGGATCGCGACCGGTCTCGCCGCGCTGGCTGCCGAGCCGCGCCTTGCCATCGTGGCCGGCCGACGGCGGGAATTGCGGCCCGAGGTCTCGGTCTATAACCGGCTTTGCGACGCCGAGTGGAACACCCCGGTCGGCCCGGCCCGCGCCGTGGGCGGCGACATGCTGGTGCGCGGCGACGCCCTGCGCCGGATCGGCGGCTTCGATCCCGGCCTGATCGCGGGCGAGGAGCCGGAGATGTGCCTGCGCATGGCACGGGCGGGCTGGGGCATCCGCAGGCTCGACGCACCGATGACCATCCATGACGCGGCGATGACGCGTCACGCGCAATGGGCCCGCCGCTCGCGCCGGGCGGGCCATGCCTTTGCCGAGGTCTCGTGGCGCTATCGCGACGGCGAGGAGCGGTTCTGGCAGCGCGAGACGCGCCGCGCGATCCTCTGGGCGATCCTCCTGCCGCTGCTGATCCTTCTGGGCGCGCTGCTGACGCCTTGGGCGTGGCTGCTGCTGCTGGCCTATCCGCTTCAGGTCGCCCGCATGGCCCTGCGCGATCCCGACCCCGCGGACCGCTGGCCCCGCGCCTTCTATACCATGCTGGGCAAATTCCCCGAGGCGCGCGGCGTCCTTGAGTTTCACATCCGGCGGTTGATCGGCCGCCGCTCCGGCCTGATCGAGTATAAATGACCCCCTGCACCGTCCTGATCCCGGCCCATGACGAAGCCGGCTATATCGACGCCTGCCTGACCAGCCTTTTGGCGCAGGATCATTCCGGCCCGGTCGAGGTGATCGTGATCGCCAATGGCTGCAAGGACGACACCGCCGACCGCGCGCGGGCGCGCGAGGGCGATTTTCAGGCCCGTGGCTGGTCGCTCAGGGTCGAGGAGCTGGCGCAAGGCGGCAAGATCGGCGCGCTGAACCACGGCGATGCCTGCGCCGGGCCGGGGATCCGCGTCTATCTGGATGCCGATATCCGCATGTCGCCGGCGCTCATCGCGGGCCTCGTGCGCGTGCTGGAGGTGGAGGCGCCGCGCTATGCCGGAGGCCGGCTGGTCGTCGCGCCGGCGCAAAGCCGCGTCTCGCGCCGCTATGCCCGGTTCTGGCAAAAGCTGCCCTTCGTCGCGGCGGGCGTGACGGGGGCCGGCCTTTTCGCGGTCAATGCCGCCGGGCGGGCGCGCTGGGGCGCGTTTCCGCAGGTGATCTCGGACGATACCTTTGTGCGCCTGCAATTCAACGAACCCGAGCGGTTTCTGGTCGACCTGCCCTATCAATGGCCGATCGTCGAGGGTTTCGGACCGCTCGTGCGGGTTCGCCGCCGGCAGGACAAGGGCGTGGCCGAGATCGCGAGCCGCTTTCCCGACCTGCCGCCACGTGCGGGGCATGTCCGCCCCGCGCGGGGCGAGCTTGCCCGGCTGGCACTGGCCGATCCCCTGGGCTTTGCAACCTACGCGTCAGTCGCGCTGGCGGTTCGGCTGGGCCGGAACGATCAGGATTGGGCGCGCGGGAGGTAGGAAGCGTGAATCGCAGGCCGGCAAGATCCACGCCTTCGGACTCATCCATGCCTCAACCCGAGGCTGCAATTCGGGGACAGGGCGGGACATTCGCGGTGCAAATGCACCCATAGCGCGAACGGGCGGCCCAGGACCACGCGTAACCTATTGAAACAAAACAAACCTATCCTTTTGGTCAGGCCCCTCTTTCGATCTAGTTTTATTAAAAGGCCCGGCTATACTGCCCGTGTAGTGTTTATGTGCCCTTGTATCGATTACTGTAGGTTAACCAAATGCAGCGCACTGTTGATTTTGTTTCGTCTGATTTGAATCCCCACGCCACTTTGCTGGAAAAAGCGCAAGCCGCCAGCGCCAAACCCGTCGGAACCCGTTCGTTCTACGCCCGTTTCGGCAAACGCCCGTTGGACATTCTGGCCATTCTCGCGTCGGCTCCGATCGTCATTCCGGTCGTCGTGATCCTTGTCCTGATCATCATGTCCAGGGGCGGCAAGCCCTTTTATACCCAATTGCGGGTCGGACGGTCCGGGCACAGCTTCAAACTGTGGAAACTCCGCACCATGGTGGACAATGCCGATGCGCGGCTGGCCGAATATCTGGCCAGCAATGCAGAGGCCAAGGCCGAGTGGGATTCCACCCAGAAGCTGAAGAATGATCCCCGCATCACCAGCTTCGGGCATTTCCTGCGCAAAAGCTCGCTCGACGAACTCCCGCAGCTCTGGAACGTGTTTCTGGGCGACATGAGCATCGTCGGTCCGCGTCCCATGATGCTGGATCAGGCGCAGCTTTATCCGGGCGCGGATTACTATCATCTGCGCCCGGGCGTGACCGGCCTGTGGCAGATCTCGGATCGCAACGACAGCACCTTTGCGGCCCGGGCAACCTTTGACGCGCGCTACGCCGCGGATCTCAGCTTTGGCGGAGACGTGTCGATCATTGCAAAGACGGTGGGCGTCGTCCTGCGCTGCACCGGATATTGATCCCGGAAAGGACGTGCCGTCAGACGCGGCTCGTCCTTTTCGCATTCAGTTCGGCGCAACGATACCGGCGCCAGGCCAGCACAAGAAGTGCGGCCGTGCCGCTGGCGGAATATAGCAGAAGCCCGGCCCAGAGCGGCAGGCCGAGCAGGTAAATCCCTGCGCCTGCGCTGATTGCCGCAATCGCGACAGCTATCGTCAGGATTCCGCCCAGATCACCCTCCACTTGCTCAAGCGCGGTCTCTTATTGATACTCTCAATTGTCGGAGGAATCGCCAATCATTTCTTCTTTGGGTCGATTTTAGCGCATCAAATTCGCTCAACAGAACGAGAGAGTGACGATATTCCAGCCCAACCGGTGCCATATTACCGCCCTATTCGAGAGTTGAGTTGAAAAAATCTGACCCGCTGCGAATCGGTTATCTCGTAAATACCTATCCCCGGCCGTCCCACAGTTTCATCCGGCGCGAGATTGCCGCGCTGGAATCCCTGGGCGCCGAGGTCCATCGCTTTGCCATGCGCGGCGATCCCGATGCGCTGAAGGATCCCGAGGATCGGGCCGAGCATGAGCGGACCGAGCGGGTGCTGGAGGCAGGGGGCAAGCGCCTGCTGGCGGGCCTGATCCGCGCCGCCGCGGGGGACGCCGGGCGGGCGCGCCGGGCGCTGACCCTCGCGAGAGGCCGGGCAAAGGCGGGCGAGTCCAGCTTCGCCCGCCAGATCATCTATCTTGCCGAAGGGGTGCATGTCGCCCGCCGCGCGCGCGAATTGGGCCTGACCCATATCCACGCCCATTTCGGCACCAATTCCGCCCGCGTCGCCGCCTATGCGCGGCTGATGGGCGGGCCGGATTTCAGCTTCACCATCCACGGCCCCGAGGAGTTCGACCACCCGGCCGAACTGGATCTGGCCGGGAAACTCGCCCTCGCCCGTTTCTGCGTCACCGTCAGCAGCTATGGCCGGGCGCAGATATCACGCTGGGCGGCGGCGGAGGATCTGCCAAAGATCGAGGTGGTGCATTGTGGCCTCGACCTCGACCGATGGGACGCGCCGGCCCCCCTGCCCCCGCTGCCCCTGCGTCTGGTCGCGATCGGGCGGTTCGCCGAGCAGAAGGGCTTCGGCCTGCTGATCCGCGCCTTTGCCGAGGCGCGGCGCGTCAATCCCGACCTCTCCCTCGCGCTGGTCGGCGATGGCGAGTTGCGGCCGATGATCGAGCAGGTGATTGCCAGCGAAGACATGGGACAATCCGTGCGCCTGCTCGGCTGGCAGGATCAGGACGGTGTGCGCGCGGCAATCGACGCCGCCCACGCCCTCGTCACGCCGAGCTTTGCCGAGGGATTGCCCGTCGTCATCATGGAGGCGATGGCGCGCGCCCGTCCGGTCATCTCGACCTATATCGCGGGGATCCCCGAACTCGTGCGCCCGGGACAGGAGGGGTGGCTGGTCCCCGCTGGCGACCCCTCCGCCCTTGCCGCCGCCATGCTGGAGGCCGCGACGGCCTGCCCCGAAACTCTGCAACGCATGGGGATCGCGGCGCGCGAGCGGGTCCGCGCACGTCACGACATCCGGGACTCCGCGTCGCAGCTGGCCCGGCTTTTCAACGGGGCCACAGGCTGATCGCGAGGTAATGGCCGGCGGCACTGCCCCAGCGCGCGCCGATCAGCCGCCGGCCAAGGCAGGCCCGCACCCTGCCCTGCCGGATCACCGCCGGCACCTCGGCAAAGCCCAGCATTCGCCCGGTCAGCGGAAACTGCGCCTTGAACATCGCCTCCTTCACGCAAAACGCCAGCAGCGGGTCGGGCCGGTCGCTGCGAAAGGGCGCCACGACTTCGGCCAAGCCGTCAGGCGGAACGCGGTCCATCGCCTCGAGGTCGATCCCGACCGAGGGTCCGCCGGGCGGGGCCGCGATGGCGATGCAATACCCCCCGCCATGCGAAAGGCTGGCGCGGATGTCCGGCGGCAGGTCGGGCTGGCGGTCGGAACGCGCGGCGATGGGGCGCGCTGGCGACAGATCATGTCCCGCCGCGATGATCGCGCGGCGCAGGACCATGCGGCCAAGGGCGAATTCCCGTCTGCGCTTGGGCACGGCGCGGCGAACCGCCGCCTCCTCCTCGGGCAGCAGGGGATCGGGCGCATGGCCGAGCGGCAGGACCGCGCAGCCATAGCCGGGGGGCATCATGCGCCGCGCCAGGCCCTCCAGCGCCTCGGCATCGCTCATTGCCCGCCGCGCAATTGCGCGCGCAGCGCCCGACGCCTTGCCATCGCGTCATCGACCACAGGGGCCACCGCGACAACGGCTTCGGGCGCAGGAACCGGCGGTGCCGCCGCAGCCGCCGCCCCATTGCCCGAGGCGGGAGCCAACCCGCCGACATGGCGCAGGAAATCGGCCAAGACCGGGAAGCGGAAGATATCCGTCACCCCCAGCCGCGACAGCGAGAGCCGGTCGCGGATCGTCCGGTGCAACTGGATCGCCAGCAGCGAATGCCCGCCCAGAGCGAAGAAATTGTCGCGCGGCCCGATCGGCGAGACGCCCAGCACCTCGGACCACAGCGCCTGAACCGCCTGCGCCATATCCTCGCCCGCGGCGGCGGGAGCGGCGCTGGCCGGGACCGCGGGCGCGGGCGCCGCCGGGGCAGCCGCAGCCACCGCGCCGGGCGGCGGCAATTGCTTGCGGTCGATCTTGCGGTTCGGGGTCAGGGGCATCCTCTCCAGCCGGATGATCCGCCCCGGCACCATATGCGCCGGAAGATGCGCGATCAGCGCCTCGCGCAACTGCGCCTCGGCAAGTCCCGCATCGCCGGTGACATAGGCCACCAGCCGCTTGTCGCCGGGCGCGTCCTCGCGCACCAGCGCCACCGCCTCGCGCACGCCCGGCTGGCTGCCAAGTGCTGCCTCGATCTCGCCCAGTTCGATGCGGAAGCCGCGCAGCTTGATCTGGTGATCGGCCCGCCCGATATAGTCCAGCCCGCCATCATCGCGCCAGCGGACCAGATCGCCGGTCCGATACATCCGCGCGCCCCAAGGCGCGGCGCGATCTGCAGGCACGAACGGGTCGGGACGGAAGGCCGCGCCGGTCAGATCCTCGCGCTGCCAATAGCCGCGCGTCACGCCATGCCCGCCGATCCACAGCTCGCCCTGCGCACCGGGCGCGACGGGCGCGCCTTCGGGGTCGAGGACGTAAAGCTGGGTATTGGCGATCGGACGGCCCAGCGTCACCTCGGCCGCATCGGTCACGTCGGCGGTGGTCGACCAGATCGTCGTCTCGGTCGGGCCATACATGTTCAGGACCCGCGCCCGCGTCACCTTGCGGATATCGGCCAACAGCGCCGGCGGCAAAGCCTCACCCCCGACCATCACGCATCTGAGCCCTGCCATCGCCGAGGCGACCGCCGGGTCCGAAACCAGAATCCGCGCCATGCTGGGCGTGCATTGCAGATGCGTCACCTTCCAGCGCCGGATCTGCGCCGCGATCGAGAAGTCCCCCGCATCGGGCGCGTCCGAGGCCGGATTGACCTCCTCGCGCAGTTGCGCGAGCAGCGGGAAGAAGCCGGTGACCTGATCCGGGGCGATGCCGAAATCGATCAGGCAGGCAACCTCGCCCACGCCGATCCGCTTCAGCTGGTCGATGCGGGCAATCCCGTCCTCGACCGATCCGAACAGGCCCGAATCCTCGAAATAGCGCAGGAAGGCGAATTCGAGGATGCCGTCCAGCTCCTCCTCGGACAGGCTGCCAAGGTCGATGGCCATGGGATTGGTCATGCCCGCCGGGCGGCGGAAGGCCGGGAAATCCCAAGCATATTGCTTGACCAGCGCAGCCGCGCTGCGAAGGTAGTTCTTCATCGGCTCGCGCGAGATCTCACGCGCCGTCTCGCGGTCGGCGGCAAGGCAGGTGTGCAGCATCAGCGTGACGGTGAAATTCGCCGGATCATGCCCGGCCGCGCGCAAAGCCGCGTGATAATCCTTGATCCGCGCCTCGACCGTCTCGATGCTTTGGCCCAGCAGATGGGTCAGGACATTCATCCCCAGCCGCCCGGCCTCGACCCAAGTGTCGGGATTGCCCGCGACCGTCATCCATAGCGGCAATTCCTTCTGCACCGGACGCGGCTGGGTGGTGACGCCAAAGCTGCCGCCGCCCGCGCGCGGGAAATCCACCGCCTCGCCGCGCCACAGGCGACGAAGCTGGTCGATCCCCTCGATCATCGCGGTCTTGTTGTTCGGCGGCGCGTTTTCCGGGCGCAGGACGAAATCATCCGGCTGCCAGCCCGAGGCGATGGCAAGCCCCGCCCGGCCCCCGGTCAGGTTGTCTATCACCGCCCATTCCTCGGCCACGCGGGCGGGATGGTGCAGCGGCAACACGCAGCTTCCGGCGCGGACACCGATATTCCTCGTCACTGCCGCGACCGCCGCGCCCGAGACTGCCGGGTTCGGATAGGGGCCGCCGAAAGCGTGGAAATGCCGCTCGGGCGTCCAGAGGGCGACAAAGCCGTTCTCATCGGCGAAGCGCGCGCCGTCCAGCAGAAGCTGGTATTTCCGCGGCCCCGGCCCGTCGTCATTGCCCCAGTAGAAGAGGCTGAAGGCCATCCCGCCCCCCACCTCGCTGCGGGTCCGGGCAGGGGTCGCGCCCGAGACGGCAAGCCGCGATTCCTCGCCCGCGATCACTAACCTGAGGCCGCGCGCCAGCGACCAGAAGATCTCCAGCACCGAGATGTCGAAGGAGAGCGAGGTCACCGCAAGCCAGGCGTCGCCGGTGCTGTGCGGGATGACCGCATCCATGCCGACAAGGAAATTCGCGACATTGCGATGCTCGACCATCACCCCTTTGGGCCGCCCGGTCGAGCCGGAGGTATAGATCAGATAAGCAAGGTTTCCGGGCGTGACGCCGCTTTCGGGCGCCGGGACCGCATCCACCGGCAGGCTGGCCGGAATGGTCACGACCTGCGCCTGATGCTGCGGCAGGCGGTCGCCCAGCCCCTCCTGCACCAGCACGACCGGCGCGCCGCTATCCTCAAGGTAAAGCGCGATCCGGTCCGAGGGATAGTCGGGGTCGAGCGGCACATAGGCCCCGCCCGCCTTCCAGATCGCCAGCGCCCCGATGACCAGTTCCGGCGAGCGTTTCGCGAACAGCCCGACCGGCTGGTCCGGCCCGACGCCCAGTGCCACCAGCCGCGCGGCCAGCGCATTCGCGGCGCGCTCAAGTTCGGCCCGCGTCAGCACCCGGTCCTCGAAGGCCAGCGCCACTGCGTCCGAGTCTTCCGCCACCAGCTTCGCGATCAACTCATGGATGCAGGCAAGGTCGAGATCGACCACGGTATCGTTGCGGGTCACCAGCAGATCCTGCAATTCTGCCGGGTCCAGCAGCGAGATGTCGCGGATCGGCGTCGCGCCCGGCAGGATCAGCCCCGCATCCAGCGCCCGCGCCATGCGCTGCGCCTGCGCCGCGCTGACTCGCGCCGGATCATGCAGCAGCGCAGCACCCCCTTCGGTCAGCGCGATGGTCAGGGCCGAGCCCTCGACCAGCGCCAATTCGCGCAGGTTGATCGCAAGATCGGGACGCGCCGCCTCGCGCAGTTCCGGCGCGCGATGGAGCAGATCGGCAAGGAAATAGCCGCGCTTCGCCGCCTCGACCATCTCGGCCGAGACGCGCGCCGCAAGCTCGGCCAGCGTCATCTCGCCCCGCGCCGCGACCGAGAGGGGCTGCCAGCCCGCGACCAGAGGATCAGTTGGCAGATCGGCAGGCCGCAGGGCGAGGTCGAATTGCGGCTGCGCCGCAAGGCGCGCCAGCAGGGCGACGGCCAGCGCGACACGCTCGGGTGCTGCGCCGGGCATCAGGTCGATCCGCGCCTGCCCGCCCGAAGCCTCGCCGGGCAGCACGGCCGGGCTCATCGCCGCAAGGCGCTTGCGCCACCAGCCGTCATGCCTTGCCGCCGCATCCGCAAGCCCGGTCAGGCGGTCGCGATCCTCGACGGAAAGCGTGGGAATCACGCTGCCAACCTCGGGCGCGTCAGTGCGGAAGGCGAGCCTTACGGCCCCATCCGCCGCCGCGATCAGCGCGGTTCCGCCCTCGCTCACAAGGACGGTTCCGGCGGGGGCATTGCCCGGTTCGATCTCCTCCAACGCCGCGACGGGCAGAAGCTTGCCGCAGGCGAGGCGGACCTTGGCCTCGGTCAGGGGGTTCCAGTAGCCGCCGTGATCCAGACCGCGGACCAGTGCCCCGATCTCGGCCGCCGGGCGCGAGACGTCGATGATCCCGCCCGCCGCCGGGCGCTTGTCACGCCCGACATAGCTGCGCCGGGTCAAGTCCTGCGGCACCCGCGCCGGTCCCGCACCCTCAAGCTGGGCCACGACATCGGCGAAACTCTCGGCCCCGCGCGCAAAGCAGCGGGCGTTCAAGGTCAGCGCGGTGTCGTCGTCGCGCAGGTCGAACAGGCGTTGGGCAAGGATATCGCCCTCATCCACGCCGCCCTCGATCATGTGCCAGGTGATGCCGTGCTGCGCCTCCTGCCCGATGATTGCCCAGACCGGGGCGTTCAGCCCGGCGAGCTTCGGCAGCGGGCCGTCATGGAAATTGATCGCGCCGCGCGTGCCCCGCGCCAGCATCGCCGGGCTGAGGATCGAGAGGTTCGCGACGCTGAAAAGCCAATCGGCATTGGGGGCATCGGCAGAGAGCGGCGCATCCTGATCTTCGGCGCGCAGCCCCGCGCCTTCGGCCCAGGCGCGCAGGTCGGGATTGCGCGTGACCACGGCGGCGACACGGTGCCCGCGCCCGATCAGCGTTTCCGCCGCATGGCGCAAGAGAGACTCGTTACCGACCAGAATCGCGGAAAATTGCGTCATGGCTGACCCTTATCAACGTGAACAGGCAATGGCTGGCGACGAAGCGCATGGCGCGTCAGGCGCGCAAGGTGGCCGGGCGGAAGATCCGTCCCGCGGCGCTGAAGAAGGCAGCGGATGCCCCACAGCGCCGAGCCGCCCAGCAGCGCGGCGGTCGCCAGAAGCGCCCCGCCCCGACCATGATGCTTCTCGAAATAACGGCGGCGGGAATCGTACCAGTAATCCGGCACCCGCCTCCAGGTCTTCATGCCGGTGCTGGCCGAGCCGATATGCTCGACCTCGCTTTCGACGACGTAATGCGTCTGCCATCCCGCACCGGCGGCGCGACGGCAAAGGTCGGTTTCCTCGAAATAAAGGAAGAACCCCTCGTCAAAAAGGCCGATCCGGTCCAGCACGTCGCTGCGCATCATCATAGATGCGCCCGCAGACCAGTCGACCCGTCCCGAAACCTCGGGTTGCGGCATCGCGACCACCTTGTCCCGAAGCAGGCGCGTGACCGGGCCGGTGCGGCTCGCCGCCTCGAACTCACCCGCGGCCGAGGGGAAACGGAACGCCGTCAGATGCGGCGCGCCATCGGTGCCCCGCAGGCGCGAACAGGCGATCCCCGCCTCGGGATGCGCCACCAGATAGTCGCGCAGGATGCGGATCGCGCCGGGCTGCGGAATGGCGTCCGAGTTCAGCAGATAGACCAGATCCGGCCGCCGCCCGTCAGGCAAGCCCTGCCGGATGCCGTAATTGTTGCCCGCGCCGAAGCCGCCATTCCAGCCCGATTGCACCACCGCCACCCGGCCCGAGGCCAGCCAGCCCCGCGCCTCGGCTTCGGCCTGCATCTTCTCATGGGAGCCGTCGTCCGAGCCGTTGTCGACGATCGTGACCCCGCCATCGAGGTCCGCGATCTCGCGCAGCGCCGCCTCTGCCGCGGCAAGCGACATGTCGGGCGTGCGCCAGTTCAGGACGACGACCTGCACCGATGGATTGGTCGTCACGGTCATCTCTCCCTATTCCGCCGCCCTGGCGCTGGCCGAGGCATCGGCATCGGCCTCGCGCAGGATGTCACGCAGGACGCTGGCCATGCGGCGCACATTCGGCTCAAGCACCATGGAATCGTGGTCGCCCGGCACCTCGACGACGCGCAGGCGCGGCATCCACGGGGTCCAGCCGTTGTCCTCCAGCATATAGGTCCGGGCCGTGGTCACGAAGCGCCCGCCCGAGACCTTCCAGCGCGGGTCGAGCGGCGGGCGGAACATCGCGACCGGGCCGTCATAGGTGGTGATCTGGATGCCAGGCAACCACGAAAGGAACGCGGCCTCGATCGCGAGGTCGTGGAAGCTGCCCTCCTCGGCCGTGGCCCCGGCTTCCAGCGCCTGGCTTTTGCGGCGGCGCCCGAGTTCATAGCGGATGCGGTCGCCGACCCATTTGCTGACGAAATCCAACCCACCCTCACGGATCTCGCCCATGCGGATCATCATGCGGTCCTTGCGGCTCAGCCCCTCGCGCAGCGGCAGGGGTGTGTCGAGCATCACCAGCATCGCCACCACCTCGCCCGAGGCGCGGAGCTGGCGCGCCATCTCATAGGCGGTCAGCCCGCCGCCCGAGAAGCCGCCGATCAGATACGGCCCCTCGGGCTGCACCTCGCGCAATTCGGCGATATAGTCGCGCGCCGCCTCGGCAAAGCTGTCATGCGGCTTGTCGTCGCCCAGCAGCCCGCGCGCCTGCAGGCCATAGAAGCGCCGGTCTCCGCCCAGACGCTGCGCAAGCTGGCGCAGGTTCATCACATTGCCGAACATGCCCGCGACCATGAAGAAGGGCGTCCCCTCTCCGCGACCGCCCATATCGACAAGGAAGCGGCGCTTCGGGCCATCGCTGACCGGCAGCGCGCGGACATTGTCCGCCGCCGCAATCTCGCGCGGGCCGGTGCGCTCCTCGATCAGGGCGGCAAGCTGGGCGATGGTCGGCGCCTCGAACAGGGTCGAGATCGGCAGGTCCACCCCGAAGGCCTTGCGCAGCTGACCGAACATGCGGACCGCGATCAGCGAATGGCCGCCAAGGTCAAAGAAGCTGTCCGCCGCGCCGACCTGTGCGATGCCCAGAAGCTCGGACCAGATCGCCGCGAGTTCCGCCTGAAGACCCGGCGCCGGCGCGACGAAATCGCTGTCGAGGTCGGGACGCTCGAACCCGCCCTCGGCCGGGGCCACGTCCTGACTGACGCCCGCCTCGGCGATCAGCGCGTCGAGGTCGAGGGACGAGACATAGACCTGCGCAAGCCCGGTCGAGATCGCGCGCGACAGCATCGCCGGACCGATCGCGCCGGGAATACCCTGCCCGATATTGTGATGCAGCCGCCGCTCGGCCGGGGACATGCTGCGCGCGGGCTGGATGCGGGGCCGCGGCACGGCCGAAATCGCGGTCGAGAGCTTGCGCAGCGCAAAGCCCCGGATCTCGGCGCAGATGGTGCCATCGGGCGCGGCCAGCGTGATGTCGAACTGCGCCATGCCAAGCGCGTCGGTATTCTCGCCGGCATTGCGGATGCGGCTCGTCACCTCGGCCGTCAGCGGGCGGTAAAGCCTGATCGAGGCATAGCCCATCGGCACCCAGAGATGATCGGGCGACCAGCCCCGGATCAGCTGCATGGCCCAGCCCGTCGCGATGTCGAGAAGTGCCGGATGGACCAGCCAGCCCTGCCCGGCTTCGGCCCTGAACTCGGGCGCGAGCGAAAGCTCCGCCACCCCCTCGTCGCCCGAGATGCGGAAGCGGCGCAGCACCTTCCAGCGCGGGCCGAAATCCATCTGCCCCTCCTGCGCCGAGGAGAGCGCCCTGCCCGCGCCGTCGCTGTCCCACGGACCCGAGGCGACAAGGCTGCCCGAGGCCACGCCATCCAACGGTGAGACCAGCGCCGCGACATTCAGGTCGCCCTGCGGATCCTCGAGGATCTCGACCCGGAAGGCATCGCCCTCTGGCTCAAGCCGGGTGGTGACCAGCGCGGTGTCGCTGACAAGAACGGGTCGCTGGAATTCCAGATCGCGAATTTCGATCGGCAGGGTCAGGCCGGTTTCCAGCGCCGCCTCGGCGATCAGTTCGATCCATCCGGTGCCGGGCATCAGCGCCTGCCCCGAGGCGGTCTTGTGCCCGCCGATGATCCAGTGATCCATCGACAGGGCCGAGCGGAACTCGCGCCCGCCGGGCAGCGGCATGGTCTGGTCGATCAGCGGCCGGTCGACCGGCGCGCCGGCCAGAACGGCATTCTCCAGCCCCAGCGCGCGGGCGGCCATGCCGGTATCGGCCCAGACGCCCCAGTTCACCGCAACCACACGGCCCAGCCCCGAGGGTGCGGCGCGCGCCACCGCGTTCAGATATTCGTTCGCGGCGACATAATCCGCCTGCCCTGCCGGCGCGATCACCGAGGAGGTCGAGGCGAAAAGCACCGTCAGCCGCACCGGATCGGGCGCCAGCGCCTCGATCAGCGCGCGGGTGCCCAGAAGCTTCGGCGCCAGCACGTCCCAGCTTTCGTCATCGGTCTTCGACGCGATCAGGCTGTCGCGGATCACCCCGGCGGCGTGCAGCACGACATCGAGGCCGCCAAAGCGCGCCCGCGTCTCGGCGATGGCGCGGGCCATGTCCTCGGGGCTGGTGACATCGGCGCGGATCGCGATGACCTCGGCCCCCAGCGCCTCAAGCTGGCGCAGCGCGGGGGCCACAGCACCGGCATCGCCGCGCGTCGTCAGCGCAAGTTTCACCCCACGCGGCGCAAGCGCCCGCGCAATCGCCTGTCCCATGCCGCCGAAGCCGCCGGTGATCAGGCAGACCGACCCCTCGGGGATGCCGGCAAGCCCGTCATCACTCAGCGCGACGCGCTCAAGCGATTGCTCGAAGCGGCGGCCGTCTCGCCATGCCGCGAGTGGCGCACCGGCCGGGGCCAGCGCCTCCTCCATCAGCAGGCGGGCGGTGGCCTCGACCCCCGTTTTGCCCTGCGGCAGGCGGATATCGACAAGGCGGGCCGCGACGCCCGGCATCTCATGCGGCAGGACGCGGATCGGACCGGCGGCGGTCGCCTTTTCCGGCGCATCAGCCGCCTCCTCCGCGACGCGCAGCGCGTCGTTGCAGATGGCGATCAGGTCAAGCCGGGCGTCGGGCAGTTCCGCCCCAATCGCCTGCGCCAGATGCAAGAGGCTGAAATAGCCGCGCTCCAGCCGACTGTTCAGCAGGTTCGATCCGGCGCGGAACTGTACGCCTTGCGTCAGCGACCACAGATGCAGGATGCGGTCCGGCACCATCTCCTGCCCGGCCAAGGCGGCCAGCAGCATCTCGTAATTCTCGCGGTCGGATTCCAGCGGCAGGGTAAAGCGCCCCTCGCCCTTGTCGGCGAAGGTATCCGCGATCTGGACCGTGGCGACGCGCTGGCCCTTGTCCCGCAGGAGGCCGGCCAGACGCTCGCCGATGCCCAGCTCATCCGCGAAGATCAGCCAGTTCCGCGTGCCATTGACCACCGGACCGCCCGGCCCGATCTCCAGCGCGGGCGAGGCGAGCTTCCATGCCGGACGCCAACCCCATTCCTCGGGCGCCTCGATACGGACCAACTCGGCCTCGGCCTCGGCCGCGGCATGGGCGGAGCGTTCGATGAAATAGCGTTTGCGCTGGAAGGCATAGCCCGGCAGCGACAGGCGCTGGCGGCGGGCGCCGCCCCAGATCTGATCCCAGTCGATCGACCCGCCGCAAGCCCAGACCTGCGCCAGGGCCGACATGAAATAGGTGTCATCGCCCGTCGCATGGTCCCGGTGCCGCAGGGTCGAGATAACCTGATTGGCATTGACCGCCGGATGCGCCTTGGCCATCGCCTGCATGGCGCGGCCCGGCCCGACCTCAAGGAAGATGCGGCCCGTGTCCTGCGCCAGATGCGCGATGCCGTCGGCAAAGCGCACGGTGCCGCGCAGGTGGCTGACCCAGTAATCCGGGCTCGTCGCCTCGGCATCGGTCAGGGGCTGGCCATTGCGGTTCGAGATGATCGGGATGCGCGGCGGGTTGAGCGGGATCGAGGCGAGGTAGGCCCGAAACTCGGCCATCACCCCATCCAGCAGCCGCGAATGCGCCGCGATCGAGATGGCGATGCGCTGGCACTCGACCTCGCGCGCGGCCATCAGCGCCGCAAATTCGTCAAGCTTCGCATCGGGGCCAGAGACGACCGACATGGACGGCCCGTTGACCGCCGCGAGGTCCAGCCCCAGCGCGGCCAGTTCGGTGGCGAAATCCTGCGGCTCCAGCGGGACGGAGAGCATGCCGCCCGCCGGCACCCGGTCCATCAGCAGGCCGCGCAGACGCACCAGACCGATGCAATCCTCGAATGACATCACCCCGGCGATGCAGGCAGCGGTATTCTCACCCATGGAATGCCCGATCAGCGCCGTGGGCTCGACCCCCCAGCTGATCCAAAGCTGTGCCAGCGCATATTCGGTGATCATCAGCAGCGGCAGTTGCAGCGAGGGTTGCAGCAGGCGGCGATCCGCCTCGGCCTCAAGCCCCGGTTCGGGCAGCCACAGCGCGCGCAGGTCGGTGCCATGCGCCGCCGCCATGTGGTCAAGGCCGCGATCCATCCATTCGCGAAAGACCGGCTCGGTCTCGTAAAGGCCGCGCGCCATGCCGGCATATTGCGCGCCACCGCCCGGCAGCATGAAGACGACCCCCGCCCCGTCGGCGACGGGCTGGCGGTCAAAGACAAGGCGCGGGTCGGGATCGGCCAGCATCGCCGCCGCCTCGGCCGCGTCATGGGCGACCAGCACGCGGCGGCGGTCGAACTGCCGCCGCCCCTGCGTCAGGGTGAAGGACAGATCCGCCATGTTCACGCCGGGATTGGCCCGAAGCCACGCCGCCAGCACCGCCGCATTCGCGTCCAGCGCCGCCTTGCTGCGACCGGAGACCGCGATGATGTGGAAGGGCCAGTCCGACTCCTCGGACGCAGGGGTCGCGGGCGGCTCCTCCAGCACGGCATGGGCATTGGTGCCGCCGACGCCCAGCGAGTTCACGCCCGCCCGCCTGATCCCGGCCAGCGGCCAGTCGCCAAGCTGGTGGTTGACCTCGAACGGCCCGCCCTCGAAATCAATCGCCGGATTCGGCGCCTCATAGCCAAGGCTGGCCGGAATCCGGCCGTGATGCAGCGACAGCGCGGTCTTGATCAGCCCGGCGCTGCCCGCCGCCGTATCGAGATGCCCGATATTCGTCTTGACCGAACCGATGCGGCACGGCCCCTGCCGCGTCCCGTCCGAGACGCGCGCATAGGCCTGATTCAGCGCCGCAACCTCGATCGGGTCGCCAAGCGCGGTGCCGGTGCCGTGGCATTCGACATAGCCGATGCTGTCCGAGGCGACGCCCGACATCACCAGCGCCTCGGCAATGGCCTGCGCCTGCCCCTCGACGCTGGGGGCGAGGTAGCCGGCCTTGGCCGCGCCGTCATTGTTGATCGCGCTGCCCTTGATGACTGCCCAGATATGGTCGCCATCGGCCAGCGCATCCTTCAGCCGCCGCAGCACCACCACCGCCGCGCCGCTGCCAAAGACGGTGCCCTGCGCGCGATGGTCGAAGGCATGGCAATGCCCGTCGGGCGACAGGATCTCGTTCTCCTTGTAGAGATAGCCGAGGCCATGCGGCATCTCGATGGTGACGCCGCCCGCCAAGGCCATGTCGCATTCGCCGGAATGAAGCGACTGGCAGGCCATGTGGATCGCCACCAGCGAGGTCGAGCAGGCGGTCTGCACGTTGATCGACGGCCCGGTCAGGTCAAGGATATGGCTGGCGCGGGTCGACAGGAAATCCTTGTCATTGCCGGTATGGCGCAGCAGGAAATGCCCGACGCCGTCGACAAGGTCGCGGTTCGAACAGACGTTCCAGTAGAAATAGCTGCCCATGCCGCAGCCGGCCCAGACCCCGATCGGACGGCGGAACGCCTCGGGCGGATGGGCCGCATCCTCCAGCGCATGCCAGCAGGTTTCCAGAAACTTGCGGTGCTGGGGGTCCATGATCGCCGCTTCCTTGGGCGAAAGCCCGAAGAACTCGGCGTCGAATTCGTCGAACTGGCCAAGGATGGCGGCGGCCGGGACATAGTTCGGATCGGCAAGGCGCGTCCGCGCCTCGCCCCGCGCGATCAGGTCGGCCTGTGGAACCGGCTGGATCGATTCGATCCCGCGGCAAAGGTTCTGCCAGTATTCGGCAACATTCGCTGCCCCCGGAAGTTGCGCCGCCATACCAATAATGGCGATATCCGTTTCCAACAGCTGGCTTTGATCCAAGGCCATGCATCCCTCATACAATTACAGAACGCCATTCCGAGCGAGAAATACTAAACAACTGATGCGCGTATTCGGCATAGCGAATCCTGACCCCTTCACCAACCAATAAAACCGTTTGGAGGCCTGCCTTTTTGGCCAGAATTATGCCCGTGCCGCGACTCGCTCCTTGATCTGGGACAAGCTCCGCGAAGAAGCGGCGCGAGGCGGGCCGGAAACGCCGCGCCGCACTCCCCCGGCATGTGGCAAGGAATGTCATTGCAATCGCGCCGGGTGGAACCCATCCTGCGGGTGATGCGGTGCGGGGTGGTTTAGATCATGCAGTTCAGTTTTCCCGACGGCAATTCGGTCCGCGTCAATTGCCCGGATGCCGAGACCCTGCTGGCCGAAGTGCGCGAGCGTCTGGCCCAAGATCAAGGATTCGCGCTGGCCACGATAAATGTCGATCATCTTCAACGGCTTGGCGAGGATGCGCGGTTTCGCACCGCCTATGCCGCGCATGATCTGGTCTGCGCCGATGGCAACCCGATCGTCTGGCTGGCGCGTCTGGCGGGCCAGCAGATCCGTCTGGCGCCCGGCTCGGACCTCGTCCTGCCGCTGGCACGCGAGGCGGCGGCGCAGGGCCTGCCCATCGCGCTGATCGGCAGCAGCGACGCCTCGCTGGCATTGGCAGCCGAGGCGATGCGGGCGCGGGTGCCGGGCCTGACCGTCGCCCTGACCCATGCCCCCGGCTTTCCCTTCGATCCCGAAGGGGCCGAGGCGGACGAGATCATCGGCCGGATCGCCGCCTCGGGCGCGCGGCTCGGCTTCCTCGCCCTCGGCGCGCCGCGGCAGGAGCTGTTCGCCATCCGCGCCCGCGATGCGCTGGGAACTGTCGGCTTCGCCTCGATCGGTGCCGGGCTCGACTTTCTGTCGGGGCACCAGCGGCGCGCGCCCAGACTGGTGCGGCAGGCCCGGATGGAATGGCTGTGGCGGATGCTGTCCAACCCCAAGCGCCTTGCCGCGCGTTATGCCAAGGGCTTCACCATCCTGCCCGGACATGCCGCCGCGGCGTGGAAACAGCGGCGAGGCGAGGCGTAAGCCGCCTCAATCGCCGTGCGCCAGCACCAGCCAGGTCGAGCGGTCGGCCGAGAAATGCACGATCTCTCCCGGTTCGGGCAGGGCCGCAGAAGGCGCGTTGAAGCGGTCCAGAACCACCTCGCGCCCGGCAACCGTTGCCCTGACCCGCTGGACGGAGCCCAGAAACTCGACTCCCGTGACCTCCGCCGGGATCCCCTCATCGGCCAGCGCCAGCCCCTCGGGGCGCGCCGCCAGCGTGATCGCACCGCCGTCGAGCGGTCGGTTCAGCGAAAACTCGGTCCCGGCGACCCGGACACGACCGGTGATCCGGTCCAGCACCTCGGCCTCGAAGCGGTTCAGCGTGCCGACGAAACCGGCGACGAAATCGGTGGCGGGGTGGTTATAGATCTCACGCGGGGTGCCGGTCTGGTCGGCGACGCCGCGATGCATGACGACGATCCGGTCCGAGATCGACAGCGCCTCCTCCTGATCATGGGTCACGAAGATGGTGGTGATGCCAAGCTGCTGCTGGATCGCGCGGATCTGGTTGCGCAGGCTGACCCGGATCTTGGCGTCCAGCGCCGAAAGCGGCTCGTCCAGCAGCAGCACGCGCGGACGCGGGGCCAGCGCGCGGGCCAGCGCCACCCGCTGCTGCTGGCCGCCCGAAAGCTGCCAGGGGAAACGCGCGCCAAGGTCGGGCAGCCCGATCAGGTCCAGCATCTCGGCCACCCGGCCGGCGCGGTCGACCTTTGCCACGCCCGCGACCTTGAGGCCGAAGCCCACATTCTCGGCCACGGTCAGGTTCGGAAACAACGCATAGGCCTGAAACACCATGCCGATCTGGCGTTGGTTTGGCCTGAGCCGGGTCACGTCCTGCCCGTCGATCAGGATGCGCCCCACGCTCGGCGCCTCGAAGCCCGCGACCATGCGCAGCACGGTGGTCTTGCCGCAGCCCGACGGCCCGAGGAAGGACACGAACTCGCCCTTCTCGACATGCAGGTCGAAATCATGGACCACCCTGGTGCTGCCGAAGGATTTCTGCAGGTGGTCGAGGACGAGGAAAGTCATTTCGCGCTCCTTCCGGCGCCGAAGACGCGCGAGATCAGTTGCATCAGCCCCATGCAGCCCCATGTCGCCGCAAAGGCGATGACGGCAAGCGCGGCAGGCTCATAGGCGCGGTTCGCGCCCAGAAGCTGCATATAGGGCCCGAAGGCCGGGCGGTTCAGCAGCGCGGCCATGGTGAACTCGCCAATGACGATGGCAAAGCTGAGAAACGCCCCCGACATCACCGCGCCCAGCACATTGGGCAGGACAAGCTGGCCGATGATCCGCGTCCAGCCCGCGCCCAACGATTGCGCGGCCTCGGTCAGCGTGCGCACGTCCAGCGTCGAAAGCCCGGTATCGACGGCGCGATACATATAGGGCAGCGCCAGCGTGGCGTAACCGCAGAGCAGCAGCAGGTTCGTGCCATGCGCCGTGCCGGTCAGCGGCAGCCATGACGAGGTGTTGAAAAGCCGGATATAGCCGAACACCACGACGATGGCCGGGATGACCAGCGGCAGCAGGGTGATGAACTCGATCACCGGTCTCAGGCGCGGCAGGCGCAGCCGCACCCAATAGGCGGTCGGCACCACGATCAGCACCCCCAGCAGGATGGTCAGCAGCGCCATCGCGACGGAATAGCCGAAGGTCGCGTGAAAATTCGGATCGGCCAGCACCGAGCGATAGGCGTCGAGCGAATATTCCCCGCGCCGCATCCTCAGCGAGAATTCGACCGTCCCGATCAGCGGCAGCAGGAAATAGAGGCTGCCGAGGATGATCGCGCCCCAGGACCAGACATGTCTCATCGCATCCACCTCTCGGCGCGGCTGCGCATGATCACATAGGCGAGGTTCGCAAGGCCTGTGACGACGATCATCCCGAAGGCCATGGCATAGCCCAGATGCGGATCCTGCAGCACATCGCCCCGGATCTGCGCGAACAGCATGATCGGTACGATCGAAAGCGAGGAGCCGGTCAACGCATAGGCGGTGGCGACGGCCCCGAAGCTGTTGGCGAAGAGCAGCGCGAAGGTGCCCAGAAGGGACGGGAACAGGATGGGCAGCGCCACCATGCGCCAGTACTGGCCGGTCGAGGCGCCCAGAACCTCGGCCGCCTCGCGCCATTCGCGCTTCAGCCCCTCCAGCGCGGGGGTGATGATCAGGATCATCAAGGGGATCTGGAAGAACAGATAGGTCAGCGTCAGCCCCCAGAAGCTGAGCAGGTTGAAGCCCATCGCATAGATGTTGATGCCGAACCATTGTCGCAGCAGCATCGTGACCAGCCCGACCCGGCCCAGCGTCGCGATGAAGGCGAAGGCCAGCGGCACGCCCGCGAAGTTCGAGGCGACGCCCGAAAAGGTCATCAGCGGCCCTCGGACCCATGCCGGGATGCCGCCCATCACCACCGCCGCCGCCATGGCAAAGCCGATCAGGCAACCCAGCGCCGCCGAAGCCAGCGAGATCTGGATCGAGATCACGAAGCTCTCGACGATCCGGGGCGAGGACAGCCCGGCGAGGTTCGCCAGCGTGAACTCTCCGGCCGGGTTCTGGAAGGCGCCGATCACGATATTCATCGTCGGCAGCACCAGAAACAGCAGGGCGAATGCGAAAAAGGGCAGGACGCCCAGCCAGTTCCAGCCAAACCTGTTCATCACCGCCCCATCGTTATGGCGGCCCCGCCTGCAAAGGGCGGGGCCATCACGTCATTCCTTGACCGCGGCGCCGACGACGCTGTCCCAACCCTCGGTCACGACCTTCTTGTTGGCCTCCTGCTGTTCCAGCGTCGGGAAGATCGCCTTTTCATAAGCCGATGCCTCGGGCAGCGCGTCCAGCAATTCCTGCGGCACCTTGCCGTTCTTCACCAGATCGTTGAAGCGGATCGGGTGGCAATAGCCCTTGAGCCAGCCAAGCTGCCCCTCGTCCGAATAGAGATATTCCATCCACAGTTTCGCGGCGTTCGGATGCGGCGCAAAGGCCGAGATCGCCTGCACATAGACGCCGGCGACGACGCCATCCTCGGGGATGATGACCTCGACCGGCGGGTTGCCGTTCAGGCCGTCGCGCCACGAGAGGAGGTTGTAATCCCATGCGGTGACGATCGGCGTCGCGCCCTGCGCGATGGTCGCCGACTTGCCGATCACCGGGACGAAGTTCCCGGCCTTGTTTACCTCGGCCATCAGTTCGAGGCCCTTCTGCCCCGAAGCCTCGCCCGCCTCGCCGCCATTGGCGATGCCCGCGGCCAGAACCGAGATGATCGCCTGCGCCGAGGCGCGCGGATCGCCGGCCAGCGCGAAGGCATTGGCATATTCGGGCTTGGTCAGGTCTTTCCAGCTTTTCGGCGCCGCATCCACCAGATCGGTGTTCACGCCAAAGGCCATCACCCCGTAATAATCGCCATACCAATAGCCTTCGGCATCCTTGGCATCCTCGGGGATCGTGTCCCAGGTCGCGACCTTGTAGGGCTGGATCAGCCCCTCGGCCTTGGCCTGCGGGCCGAAGGACAGGCCGACGTCGATCACGTCGGGGGCCTGCGGTCCCTTGTTGTCCTTGTTGGCGCGGATCGCCTCAAGCTCATCGGCCGAGCCCGCGTCGGGGTTCAGCTCGTTCACCTGGATCTCGGGGTATTTCTTCTTGAAGCCGTCGATCACCGCGCCATAGCCGCACCAGTCATGCGGCAGGGCGATCGTCGTCAGCATGCCTTCCGCCTTGGCGGCGGTTTCCAGCGCCGCCAGATCCTGAGCCGTGGCGGCCCCGGAAGAAACCAGGGCGATCAGGGCGGCAATCCCCGCCGCAGTGGATTGATACGTCATGTCGCAAACTCCGTTCGGACCCGAGCCGCAATCGGCGGCCACCCTGCCACCTAGCGCTGCCCCGTGACAGTCTAGCGACACAACCCCCTGCCCTTCAAAGCGAATTTTTCGATCCCGCCCGGATTTTTTCCCGCTCAGGGAATGATCGTGGCGCGGGCCTGCATGGTCTGCCCGGCCAGATTGTATTCGACCTCGATCCTCTGCCCCGGCGCGGGTGCATCGAAGCTCGCGAAGGAGCCGAGCGAGATGATCGAGCCGGGTTTCAGCTCATAGCCGCCCTGCTCGACCAGCCACAGCACCACGTCGAGGGGATGGCCAAGCAGCAACTCTCCCCGCGCGACGGCGATGGTGTCCCCGTTCAGCCGCAGCGAGACGTTCATCTCCTCCAGCGCCTCGACCGGATCCTCCAGATCGGCAAGCGCGATGCCCTTGCCCATCACCCCGCGCCATGGCGTGACGCCATAGGCCGCCATCAGCGGCCCGGTCGGGACAGAACCGCGCGAAAGGGCGATGTCGGGAAACTCGATGAAGGGGCGGATCTCCGAGAGGGCGGCGGCCGCCTCCTCGCGCGTGCGGGCCCGCATGATCGAGCTGTCGCGGACGACGACGACCAGATCCGCCTCGTAAAGGGGCGAGCGGCTGCCCTTGAGGCTGACGCGCGCGCCATCCGCCAGCAGCATGGACGAGAAGAGGAGGCCCGCGACCGGCTCCTCGATATCGAAGCGTTTCTGGACATCGCGCGAGGTGAAGGCGACCTTCACCCCCACCGGCGCGCCAAGCTCGGCCTCCAGCACGGCGCGGAACGAGGTATAGGCGCAGCGGGCATCGTCCATGTTCCGAACCAGAGGATCGGGCAGGCGCTGTCCGGCGATCCAGCCGCGCGCCGCATTCTGCATCAGCGACACATCCGGGCAGGCGGCTTCTGCCGCCGTCAGGCTGCAGCACAATGCCACCGCCCCCAACACTGCTTTCATTCAGGCCCTCGAACCACATATTTTGCGCTACGATGCACCAAGCAAGGCTAACTGTCACCGCAGATTCAACATACTCGGGCGCGCGATGTTTGCATCGCCGTCATCATCCAATAGAAGGACTTACCGCGACACCGCAAGGCAGATGATGACCGACCAACCGACCCCGATGATGGCCCAGTATCTCGCGATCCGCGAAGCCAATCCGGGGGCGCTGCTGTTCTATCGGATGGGCGATTTCTACGAGATGTTCTTCGAGGACGCCATCGCCGCCTCGGCTGCGCTGGACATTGCCCTGACCAAGCGCGGCACCCATCTGGGCGAGCCGATCCCGATGTGCGGCGTGCCGGTCCATGCCGCGGAAAGCTATCTGCTGACCCTGATCCGCAAGGGCTTCCGCGTCGCCATCGCCGAGCAGATGGAGGATCCGGCCGAGGCGAAGAAGCGCGGCGCGAAATCGGTCGTCGCCCGCGACGTCGTGCGCCTCGTCACCCCCGGCACCCTGACCGAGGAATCGCTGCTGGAGGCGCGGCGGCACAATTTTCTGGCGAGCTTCGCCACCGTCCGCGACGAATCCGCGCTGGCCTGGGTCGACATCTCGACCGGAGAGTTTCGGGTCATGCCCTGCCCCGCGCCGCGCCTTGCGCCCGAACTGGCCCGCCACGCGCCGCGTGAATTGCTGGTCGCCGAAGGTGCGCGCCTTGACGAGGTCGCGGCCGAGGCCGGTGCGGCGCTGACCGAGCTTCCTTCCGGCAGCTTCGACAGCGCGGCGGCGAACCGGCGGCTTTGCGCGCTCTTCCAGGTCGAGACGCTGGAGGGTTTCGCCAGCTTCTCGCGCGCGGAACTGGCGGCGATGGGCGCGATTGCCGATTACCTCGACCTGACACAGAAGGGCCGGATGCCGCTCTTGCGCCCGCCGATCCGCGAGGCGATGGGTGGCGCGATGCAGATCGACGCGGCGACGCGGCGCAACCTCGAACTGACGCAGGCGCTGTCCGGCGGGCGCGAAGGCTCGCTGCTGTCTGCAATCGACCGCAGCGTCACGGCGGGGGGCGGGCGGCTGCTTGAGCGGCGGATCAGCGCGCCCTCACGCGATCTGGACCTGATCCATGCCCGGCAGGCCGCGGTCGCGCATCTGGTCGGCGAGCCGCGGCTGACGGCGGAACTGCGCGACGCGCTCGCGCGCGCGCCGGACATGGACCGCGCCCTGTCGCGGCTGGCGCTGGAGCGGGGCGGCCCCCGCGACCTTGCCGCGATCCGGGCCGGGCTGACGCAGGGCGCCGCAATCGCCGCCATGCTTGGCGACGGTGAAATCGCCGTGCTGGTCGAGGCGGCGCGCGACCTGACCGGGCATGACGAAATCATCGACATGCTCGGCGATGCCCTGGTCGCCGAGCCGCCTTTGCTGGCCCGTGATGGCGGTTTCGTCGCGCCGGGCCATGACGGCGATCTGGACGAAACGCGCCGTCTACGCGACGAGGGGCGCGGCGTCATCGCCCGGATGCAGGCGGATTACATCGCCGAAACCGGGGTCCAGAGCCTGAAGATCAAGCACAACAACGTGCTGGGCTATTTCATCGAGACGACCTCGACCCATGCCGAGCGGATGCTGGCCGCGCCGCTGAACCAGCGCTTCATCCACCGCCAGACCACCGCGAACCAGATCCGCTTCACCACGGTCGAGCTGAGCGAGCTTGAGACGCGCATCCTGAACGCCCGCGACCGCGCGCTGGAGATCGAGCGCGAGGTGTTTGCCCGCCTCTGCGCCGCCGTGCTGGACCGCGCGCCGCAGATCGGGCAAGCCGCGCGCGCGCTGGCCGAGATCGACCTGACCGCCGCATTCGCCGATCTTGCCACGGGCGAGGGCTGGAGCCGCCCGCAGGTCGATGCGAGCCGCGCCTTCCTGATCGAAGGCGGCCGCCATCCGGTCGTCGAGCGCGCGCTGAAGCGCAAGGGCGAGGCTTTCGTTGCCAATGACTGCGACCTGACCACGGGCGGCACGCCGGCGATCTGGCTGCTGACCGGCCCCAACATGGCCGGGAAATCGACCTTCCTGCGCCAGAACGCGCTGATCGCGGTGCTTGCGCAGGCCGGATCCTTCGTGCCGGCGCGGCGCGCGCATATCGGCCTTGTCAGCCAGCTTTTCAGCCGGGTGGGCGCGGCGGACGACCTTGCGCGCGGACGCTCGACCTTCATGGTCGAGATGGTCGAGAC
>NZ_DATMFA010000014.1:0-42043 GCF_035556475.1 Paracoccus sp. (in: a-proteobacteria)
GCTGGCGATCGCGTGCTGTTCGGCAAATGGTCGGGCACCGAAGTCACGATCGACGGCGAAGAGCTGCTGATCATGAAGGAAAGCGACATCCTGGGCGTGATCGCCTGATTTTCGCTTCCGCGTAACTCATTTTAGGAGACGGACAAATGGCTGCTAAGGAAGTCAAGTTCAACAGCGACGCCCGCGACCGCATGCTGAAAGGCGTGAACATCCTCGCGGATGCCGTCAAGGTCACTCTCGGCCCGAAAGGCCGCAACGTGGTGATCGACAAATCCTTCGGCGCGCCGCGCATCACGAAGGACGGCGTCTCGGTCGCCAAGGAAATCGAACTTTCGGACAAGTTCGAGAACATGGGCGCCCAGATGGTCCGCGAAGTCGCTTCGCGCACCAATGACGAAGCCGGCGACGGCACCACCACCGCCACCGTTCTGGCCCAGGCGATCATCCGCGAAGGCATGAAGTCGGTTGCGGCCGGCCTGAACCCGATGGACCTGAAGCGTGGCATCGACCTTGCGACCTCGAAAGTCGTCGAAGCGATCAAATCGGCCTCGCGCCCGGTCAACGATTCGGCTGAAGTCGCGCAAGTCGGCACCATCTCGGCCAACGGCGAAGCCTTCATCGGCCAGCAGATCGCCGAAGCCATGCAGAAAGTTGGCAACGAGGGTGTGATCACCGTCGAAGAAAACAAAGGCATGGAGACCGAAGTCGAAGTCGTCGAAGGCATGCAGTTCGACCGCGGCTACCTCTCGCCCTACTTCGTCACCAATGCCGACAAGATGATTGCCGAGCTGGAAGACGCCTACATCCTGCTGCACGAGAAGAAACTCTCGTCGCTGCAGCCGATGGTCCCGCTGCTGGAATCGGTCATCCAGTCGCAAAAGCCGCTGATCATCGTCGCTGAAGACGTCGAAGGCGAGGCTCTGGCCACGCTGGTCGTCAACAAGCTGCGTGGCGGCCTGAAAATCGCTGCCGTCAAAGCTCCGGGCTTCGGCGATCGCCGCAAGGCCATGCTGCAGGACATCGCGATCCTGACCGGTGGTCAGGTCATCTCGGAAGACCTGGGCATGAAGCTGGAAAACGTCACCGTCGACATGCTCGGCCGTGCGAAGAAAGTCTCGATCAACAAGGACAACACCACCATCGTCGACGGTGCTGGTGAGAAGGCCGAGATCGAAGCCCGCGTTTCGCAGATCCGCCAGCAGATCGAGGAAACCACCTCGGACTACGACCGCGAGAAGCTGCAAGAGCGCGTCGCCAAACTGGCCGGTGGCGTTGCCGTCATCCGCGTCGGCGGCATGACCGAAATCGAAGTGAAAGAGCGCAAGGACCGCGTTGACGACGCCCTGAACGCGACCCGCGCTGCGGTTCAAGAAGGTGTTGTCGTCGGTGGCGGCGTTGCTCTGGTTCAAGGCGGCAAGGTCCTCGAAGGCCTGACCGGCGCGAACTCGGATCAGGACGCCGGCATCGCCATCGTCCGCCGCGCGCTGGAAGCTCCGATGCGCCAGATTGCTGAAAACGCTGGCGTCGACGGCGCTGTCGTGGCCGGCAAGGTCCGCGAATCGTCCGACAAGGCTTTCGGCTTCAACGCCCAGACCGAAGAATATGGCGACATGTTCAAGTTCGGCGTCATCGACCCGGCCAAAGTCGTGCGCACCGCGCTGGAAGACGCGGCCTCGGTCGCTGGTCTCCTGATCACCACCGAAGCGATGATCGCCGAGAAGCCCGAGCCGAAAGCTCCGGCCGGCGGCATGCCCGACATGGGCGGCATGGGCGGCATGATGTAATCATCCGCCTGTCGCAAGACAGACGAAGGGCCGTCCCGAAAGGGGCGGCTTTTTTGCTTTCAGCCGGTTTTGAAGGCAGAAAACGGGACGTATGGGGCGCGGCCGTTCCCTAGCCTGATCCATGACAGCAACAGGAGATGTCGATCATGGATCTGCTCAAGGACAAGGTGGCGATCGTCACCGGCGCATCATCGGGTATCGGCCGGGCCACGGCGCTGCTTTTCGCAGCCGAGGGCGCGGCCCTCGTGCTGAACGCAAGGGGCGAAGCCGCGCTCGGCGAGATCGCCTGGGAAATTGCCGATATGGGCGGGCGCGCCTGCCATTTCGCCGGGGATGTCGCGGACCCGGCCACCCATACGGAACTGGTCGGGTTGGCGGTAGAACGCTACGGGCGGCTCGACATCGCCGTGAACAACGCCGGCATCGTCGGGCCGATGCGACCCTTGGCCGAGATCGAACCCGAGGACTGGCACCGGGTCATGGCCACGAACCTGACCGGGGCCTATCTGGGTGCCCGCGCCCAGATCCCCGCGATGATCGCGGGCGGGGGCGGTGCGATCCTATTTACCTCAACCTTCGTCGGGACCAGCGCCGGCATGCCCGGTATGACGGCCTATGGCGCGTCGAAGGCTGGGCTGATGGGCCTCGTCAAGGGGATCACCGCCGACTACGCGCTGCAAGGCATCCGCGCCAATGCCATCATGCCGGGAGGGGTCGACACGCCCGCCGCCGGCGACCAGCAACAGAAGGAATGGGCCGCCGGGCTCCACGCGATGAAACGCATTGCCGAGCCGGTCGAGATCGCCAATGCGGCGCTCTTCCTCGCAAGCCCGATGGCGAGTTTCGTGACCGGGACGGCGCTTTTCGCGGATGGCGGGAACTCGGCGGTGAAGTAGCGCCTCAGCCCCCGTCCCGCTCCGCCAGTTCCAGCCATTCCTCCTCGGCGGCGGCGAGTGCCGTCTGCCGTTCTGCCAGGCCCTCGCTCGCCTTCGCGAATTTCGCGGGCGCGGTCGAGAAGAGGTCGGGCTGGGCAAGGAACTCGTTCAGCTTGCCGATCTCGGCCTCGAGGCGTTCCATCACGCCCGGCAGGGATTCCAGTCGCTTCCTCTCGGTAAAGCTCAGGCCCGATTTCTCGGGCTGGGCCTTCGCCTCGGACCTCGTGGCGGCGGCTGGGGCGGGCCTTGCCACCTCGGGCGCGGCCTCCGTCGCCTCGGGGCGCTGGGCGCGATAGTCGGACCAGCCGCCCGGATAGATGACGGCGCGACCATCGCCCTCCATCGCCACGGTGGTCGTGGCCACGCGGTCGATGAAGTCGCGGTCGTGGCTGACCAGCAGGACGGTCCCGTCATAATCGCCGAGGATGTCCTGCAGCAGGTCCAGCGTCTCGACATCCAGATCGTTGGTCGGCTCGTCCAGAACCAGCAGGTTCGAGGGATGGGCCATGATCCGCGCCAGCAGCAGACGCGCCTTTTCCCCGCCCGAGAGGCTGCCGACCGGCGCACGCGCCTGCGCCTCGTCGAAGAGGAAATCCTTGAGATAGGCGACGACATGTTTCGGATTGCCGCGCACCATGACCTGATCCGAACGGCCCGAGACCCGCATCGACGGATCGCCGGTCAGCGCGTCCCACAGGCTGACCGTCTCGTCGATCGCGCTGCGGGCCTGATCGAAGACCGCGATGTCGAGGTTCGTGCCATGCTTGACCTCGCCCGTATCGGGCGCGATCTCGCCGGTCAGCATCTTGATCAGCGTGGTCTTACCTGCACCGTTCGGGCCGACAAAGGCCACCCGGTCGCCGCGCAGCACCCGCAGGTCGAAGGGTTTCAGGATCACGCGCTCGCCGAAGGATTTGGAGATCCCCTTGGCGTCGATCACCCGCTTGCCCGATTGCTGGCCGGCTTCCAGCTCCATCAGGGCGGTGCCCTGACGGCGGATCTGACCCGCGCGTTCATCGCGCAGGGCGGCCAGCGCACGGACGCGGCCCTGATTGCGCTTGCGCCGGGCGCTGATGCCCTCGACCGCCCATTTCGCCTCGGCCTTGATCTTGCGGTCGAGCTTGTGGCGGGCCTCGTCCTCGGCGGCCCAGACGGTTTCGCGCCAATCCTCGAAATGCTCGAAACCGCGTTCCTGCCGGCGGATCTCGCTGCGGTCGATCCAGAGGGTCGCGCGGGTCAGGGCGCGCAGGAAGGCGCGGTCGTGGCTGATCAGGACGAAGCCGGCGCGGGTCGTGGAAAGCTGCTCCTCGAGCCAGCCGATCGCCTCGATGTCCAGATGGTTCGTCGGCTCGTCCAGCAGCATCAGCTCGGGCGCCTCGGCCAAAAGGCGGGCCAGTGCGGCGCGCCGACGCTCGCCCCCCGAGGCGGTCGCGACCGCGCGGTCAGGGTCGAATTTCAGCCCCTCGGCCGCCATTTCGACGCGGTAGCCCTCGCCCTCATGCAGGCCCGCGCTGGCAAAATCGCCCAGCGTCGCGAAGCCGGACAGGTCGGGATCCTGCTCCATATAGCCGACCTTGACGCCGGCGGGGGTGATGACCTCGCCGCTGTCGGGTTCGACCAGTCCGGCCATGACCTTCATCAGGGTCGACTTGCCCGAGCCGTTGCGGCCGACCAGCGCCAGCCGGTCGCCCTGCTGGACGGTCAGATTGAGCCCCTCGAATACGGGATTGCCGCCGAAGGTCAGCGAAATGTCGGTAAGTTGCAAAAGCGGTGCGCGTGCCATGAGCCGCGAGATATGTCGCCCCGTCGCCCTGGTCAACGGCTGGCTAGAGGGTGTTCACCAGTTCTCCCGCCAGGGCGTGCAATTCCGTGCGGTATCCGGTCCGGGCCGAGGGTTGGTCCGGGTCCGATGTCATCGCGATCGCGGCCGCGAGCCTGCCTCCGGCGGCGGGAAAGACATAGATCATCTGCCCGCCATAGCCCCAGCCATAGCGGACCTCGCGCCCGCCGATTCGGCTGATGAACCAGCCATAGCCATATTCCTCGCCATTGAAGATCGAGCGTGTGCGCGGTCGCCAGCTTTCCGCGATCCAGTCCGGCGGGATCACCCCCTGCCCGCCTTGCGCATAGGCCGCGCCGAATGCCATCAGGCTTCGCGTCGACATCGCCATCTGGTTGCCGCCCAGATAGATGCCCTGCGGATCACGCTCCCATCCCGTGATGCGAAAGCCGGGGATCGCCAGCCAGTCGCGCGCGAGGCTTAGCGTGGATTGCCCCGTCGCCCGCGTCAGCATGGCCGAGACAAGGTGGCTCGATGCGGTGGAATAAAGCATCCGCCCGCCGGGGTCGGTCTCGAAGGGCGCGGCCAGCGCCGCCCGGACCCAGTTCCGGCTGCTGACCCAGCGGCCGTAATTCGGCCCGGACTGGCGCTGCAGACCGGCTTGCATGGACAGAAGGTTGCCCAGCGTCAGCCGCTCCATCCGTGGGTCGGGATCCGCGGGCAGATCACCCGCAAGGACCGCCGTGACAGGCTGGTCCGCGCCGGTGAATACCCCCTTCGCGATCGCCACCCCGGCCAAGGCCGAGATGATCGACTTCGACGCCGACTTGATGTTGGTCGGCCGGTCGGGGATAAAGCCGCCATAGCCCTGCGCGGCGCGTTCGGACCCGCCGCTCCAGACCGCGATGGCCCGCAATTGCGGAAATGCCGCGGCATCAGAGAGGACACGCCCGGTTGCGCCGAAAGCGAGGCGCGGCGCGGCAAGCAAAGGAAGGGTCGCGGCGGTCAGCAGGATTGAACGGCGGTGCATGATCGTTATATGGGACAGGTTCGGGCCGGATGGGTGTCACCCTTTCGTGACCCGTCCCTTCCGTCCGCCAGCCTGCGCCAGCCGGACCATCAGAACGACAAGGAAAACCATGTCCCAGACGATGACCCGCACGCGCTGCACTGTCCCGACCGAACATGCCAGCCGCTACCTGCAACAGCTCTGCAAGCACTGGGCCCATAAGTTCGAGGTCAGCTTCGATCCCGCGCAGGGCCGTATCCTGCTGACCGAGGATCGTGAGATCGCCTTGACCGCGACGCCCTCCGCGCTCGGGATCCGCCTCTCCGCACCGGCCGAGGCAATGGAGCACCTGCAGCATATCGTAGACAGCCATGTCGTCCGCTTCGCCTTCCGCGAGGAACTCCGCTTCGACTGGCAGCAGGACTGACGCGACGGGGCGCACCGGAAACGGTTGTCGCCCCCCGCCCCCGCCGCTAATCTGCCCCGTGATCCAGAAGGCCGAGAGATGAGCGAGAGCGACAAGACCTATCAAGTACTGGCGCGGAAATACCGCCCCGAGACTTTCGCCGATCTCGTCGGCCAGGATGCCATGGTGCGGACGCTGAAGAATGCCTTCGCCGCCGACCGTATCGCGCAGGCCTTCATCATGACGGGCATCCGCGGCACCGGCAAGACCACCACCGCCCGGATCATCGCCAAGGGCCTGAACTGCACCGGTCCCGACGGTCAGGGTGGCCCCACGACCGAGCCTTGCGGGGTTTGCGAGCATTGCGTCGCGATCAGCGAGGGTCGCCATGTCGACGTGATGGAGATGGACGCGGCCTCGCGCACCGGGGTCAACGACATCCGCGAGATCATCGAGAGCGTGCATTACCGCGCGGCCTCCGCGCGCTACAAGATCTATATAATCGACGAAGTCCACATGCTCTCGACCAGCGCTTTCAACGCGCTGCTGAAGACGCTCGAGGAACCGCCACCGCATGTGAAATTCATCTTCGCCACGACCGAGATCCGCAAGGTTCCCGTGACGGTGCTGTCCCGCTGCCAGCGCTTCGACCTGCGCCGGATCGAGCCGGAGGTGATGATCGCGCTCCTGCACAAGATCGCGACCCGCGAGGGGGCCGAGATCACCGATGACGCGCTGGCGCTGATCACCCGCGCGGCCGAGGGCTCGGCCCGCGATGCGACCAGCCTGCTCGATCAGGCGATCAGCCACGGCGCGGGCGAGACCACGGCCCCGCAGGTCCGCGCCATGCTGGGGCTCGCGGATCGGGGCCGCGTCCTCGACCTCTTCGACATGATCCTGCGCGGCGCCGCGGCCGAGGCGCTGGCCGAGCTTCAGGCGCAATATGCCGATGGCGCCGATCCAATGGCCGTCCTGCGCGACCTGGCCGAGATCACGCATTGGATCTCGATCGTGAAGATCACGCCCGAGGCGATCGACGATCCAACCATCGGCCCGGACGAGCGTAGCCGCGGCCAGGACATCGCGGCGCGCGTCCCGATGCGGGCTCTGACCCGGCTCTGGCAGATGCTCCTGAAGGCGCTGGAGGAGGTCGGGGCCGCTCCGAACGCGATGATGGCCGCCGAAATGGCGATCATCCGCCTCACCCATGTCGCCGACCTGCCCGACCCCGAGGCGTTGATCCGCAAGGTCCAGGCATCGGCGGCGGCGGGCGAGTTCAGCCGCGCCTCCGCCCCGGCCCAAAGCCGGGCCGAGGCGCCGCGCGCCCACGCCCCCCGCGCACCGGTCGCCGCCCGCCCCGATGGCAGCGCCGCCGCGATCGCCGTCTCGCCCGATGCGCTGGCCGGCTTTCCCGATTTCGCCTCGGTGATCGAGCTGATCCGGCGGATGCGCGACATGAAGCTGCTGCTCGAGGTTGAGGATCACCTCCGGCTGGTCCGCTATTCCCCCGGCCGGATCGAGTTCCAGCCGGGCGAGCGCGCGCCCCGCGACTTTGCCCAACGCCTGGCCGAACGCCTGCGCGGCTGGACCGGCGGCCAACGCTGGGCCGTGACTGTCGTTTCCGAAGGCGGCGCCCCCACGATCAGCGAAGAGCGCGCCGCGCGCGAGGCCGCCGCCCGTGCCCGCGCCATGGAAAACCCCACGGTTCAGGCGATCTTCGCCGCCTTTCCGGGGGCAAGGATCACCACCATCCGTCCCGTTCCCGCCCCTCCGGCGGTTGAAAAGCCCGCGGGCGAGGATACATCCCCGCATGAGCTGACCGAAGGCCCGGTGGCCGAGGTCGAGGAATGGGACCCTTTCGAGGACGAGGAATAGAAGATGTTCAAGGGACTTGGCGACATGGGCGATCTGTCGAAGATGATGGAAGCCGCCCAGCAGATGCAGACGAAGATGACCGAGATGCAGGAGGGGCTGAACCGCCTGACCGTCACCGGAGAGGCGGGCGCCGGCCTCGTCAAGGCCACGGCCACCGCCAAGGGCGAGTTGACTGGCCTCGACATCGACCCCTCGATCTTCCGCTCCGAGGACAAGGAGGTGGTCGAGGACCTGATCCTCGCCGCGATCAAGGACGCGCAGCGCCGCGCACAGGACAGGTCGGCCGAGGAAATGGCCCGCCTCACGCACGAAATGGGCCTGCCCGCCGACCTGAAGATGCCCTTCTGATCCATGCCGCCCGATGCCCGGCCCGGAGACGAGATCGAAGCGCTGATCGCCACCATGGCGCGGTTGCCCGGACTGGGCCCGCGCTCGGCCCGGCGCATCGTCCTTCACCTCATCCGGCGCCGCACGGGACAGATGGCCCAGCTTGCCAGCCTGATGACCGAGGTGTCCGAAACTGCCCGCGAATGCGCGATCTGCGGCAATATCACCCAGGCCGAGATCTGCCAGATCTGCGCCGACCCGGCCCGCGCGACGGGCGAGATCTGCGTCGTGACCGAGGTTGCCGACCTTTGGGCCATGGAACGCGGCCGGGCCTTTCGCGGCCGCTATCACGTGCTCGGGGGAAACCTCTCGGCGCTTGACGAGATCGGCCCCGACGACCTGCGCATCCCGCAACTGATCGCCCGCATCGGCGCGGAAAACGTGTCCGAGGTCATCCTCGCCCTCTCGGCCACGGTCGAGGGTCAGACGACCGCGCATTACATTGCCGAAGCGCTCGAAGGCAGCAATGTCACAGTGACTGGCCTCGCCCAGGGCGTGCCGATCGGGGGCGAGCTCGACTATCTCGACGATGGCACCATCACCGCCGCGCTCCGCGCCAGACGCAGACTCTAGGAACGACAAGGGCGCCAGCCTCAACGGCGGCGCCCAGTTTCACTGTTTCAAAAATACCCCGGGGTCCGGGGCAGAGCCCCGGTCCTGCCCTTTGTCAGGCGTCCAGCTTCTCGACCGATTTCACCGATTTCGCGATCTCGATCCGGCGCGGTTTCAGTGCCTCGGGGATCTCGCGCACCAGTTCGATGTTCAGCATCCCGTCCTCATGGCTCGCGCCGGCGACACGGACGTGATCGGCGAGCGTGAAGCGGCGCTCGAAGGCGCGCGTCGCGATGCCGCGATGCAGGAAGGTCCGCCCTTCGTCCTCGGTGGCCTTCTTGCCAAGCACGATCACCGCGCCGTCCTTCACCTCGACGGTGAGGTCGTCGGCGCCAAAGCCCGCGACGGCGATCGAGATGCGATAGGCATTCTCGCCGGTCTTCTCGATATTATAGGGGGGATAGCTCGCGATATCGGCCGACAGGGCACGGTCCATGACGTCGGCCATGCGGTCGAAGCCGACCGAGGCACGATAAAGCGGGGTCAGGTCAAAGTTGCGCATTCTCGCATCCTTCTTCAAGCGATACAAAGGCTTGCCCCCCTTCCGGGCGGGCAGGTCCGTCGGCGCCGATTGGCCCTCCGACATCGCTTGAATTGGGAATGACCCTGCCCGATTTCAAGTCCCGCGCGCCCTGCGGCTGGCCTGGTATCCTCGGGGCAGCCTCGTAGGGGTATTTGGGAAACGGTGAAATGGAGACTATCGCGAAAGGCCCCGGGGCGCGGGTCCGCCCGTCGCCCAGTCGAGCAGTTCGACGGTATGGACCACTGGAACGCTGCTGGCCGAGCCGATCTGCATCATGCAGCCGATATTTCCGGCGGCGATGACCTGCGGGCCGGTCGCCTCCAGCGTCGCGATCTTGCGCCGCTTGAGCTCGGTCGAAAGCTCGGGCTGCAGCAGATTGTAGGTTCCGGCCGAGCCGCAGCAGAGATGTGGGTTCTCGGGCTCGACCACCGTGAAGCCCGCACGCGCCAGCAGGGATTTCGGCGTCGTCTTGATCTGCTGGCCATGCTGGAGCGAGCAGGCCGAGTGATAGGCGACACGCAGTCCGTGGCCCCGCTCGGTCGCGGGGGCCAGCCCCGGTGCCGCAGCGCCCTCGGGTGCGGCGGAGCCCTTGGGATCGGGGAAAGGCGTCGGGCGCTCGGTGACCTGCTCACCCTCGCCCGTGGCGGGCAGGCCATGCGCGTCGAGGAACTCGGTCACGTCGCGGGCGAGGCGGGCGATCTTCTCGGCCTCGGGCTGCATCGGGTCGCCAGCAAAGATCTTGCCGTAATCCTTGATCGTGGTGCCGCAGCCCGAAGTATTGATGACAATGGCGTCGAGCGGCCCTGCGCGGTCGGCATCCAGGAAGCCCCGGATCGTGGCGCGGGCGGAATGCAGCGCATCGTCCTCGCGGCCCATGTGATGGGTCAGCGCGCCGCAGCAGCCGAAGGCTTCGGGGATCACCACCTCGCAGCCGGCGCGGCGCAGGAGGCGGATCGTCGCGTCGTTGATGTCGGTGTTCAGCGCCCGCTGGGCGCAGCCGGGCATCAGGGCGACCCGCGCCCGCCTTTCGCCGATCGCGGCAAAGACCTGTCCGCGATCATTGGGGCTGGCGGGCGGCACGGATTTCGGCGCCATGTCCAGCATCGCGCGCAGTCGTGGGTCCGGCATCAGCCCGGCGAAGGGCCGCGCGAGTTTCGCCCCCATCAGCGCAAGGCGGAACCGGCCCTGATAAGGCAGCACCTTCGCCAGCATCCAGCGCAGCGCCCGGTCGCGCCACGGGCGGCGATAGGTCTTTTCGACATGGATCCGCGCATGGTCGATCAGGTGCATGTAATCGACGCCCGAGGGACAGGTGGTCATGCAGCTGAGGCAGCTGAGGCAGCGGTCGAGATGCTTCACGGTCTTTTCATCCGCGTCGCGACCGTTTTCCAGCATGTCCTTGATCAGGTAGATCCGGCCGCGTGGGCTGTCCAACTCGTCGCCCAGCACCTGATAGGTGGGACAGGTCGCGGTGCAGAACCCGCAATGGACGCAGGCGCGCAGGATCTTGTTCGACCGCGCGACCAGCGGGTCCTTCAGCTGCTCTTCTGTAAAATTGGTCTGCATGAACTTCCGCTGGCAAAGATGCCGCGAGGGTCGAAACGCTCGCGGAGGCTGGCATTGAGGCGCTGGACCACCGGGTTCGGCGCGGGGAGGGTCAGGGGGGCGGCGCCGGTGACGCGGCTGGCATGGCCCGACCATGCGGGCAGCGACGGCGCCTCGCCCGGTGGCATCGCGACCCAGATCAGGCTGCCGCCCCAATCGAGCGCGAGGGGCTGCGGCAGGGCCGCAAGCAGGCCGGGGGCCTCGGACGGGCGGCAGATGATGCGCCAGAGGTCGCCCTCGGCTGCCGTGGGCACCATGTAGGACCATGGGTCGGCATCGGCCATCGCAACCTCGCCGAACCGGGCGAGGCGTTCGCTCAGCGCCCGACTGCGGATCGCGACCGAACCTTCCAGCCCCTCGACCCGGATCAGCGCCCCCTGATCCGGCAGCCATGCCGCGCCCGAGACGTCATAGGGGCCGGTCAGCGCCAACGTCAGCGCCGCGACCGCCGATGCCGCATCAAGTCCGGGTAAGGCCAGCGTGGCGGCGCAGGGCGGGATCGGCGCGGTCTTGAAGGACAATTCCGTCAACACGCCAAGCTGGCCGCGCGACCCGGCCATCAGCTTGACCAGATCATAGCCGGTGACGTTCTTCATCACCCGGCCGCCATTCTGGATCACCTCTCCCTGCCCATCGACATAGCGCAGGCCCAGAAGCGCGTCGCGGCAGGCCCCGGCCTGCACCCGGCGCGGGCCGGAGGCATTGGCCGCGACGATGCCGCCCATGGTCGAGTTTGGCCGCGCGTCAGGCTCGAAGGCCAGCATCTGGTCCTCGGCCGCCAGCGCCTCGCGCACCTCGGAGAGCCGGGTGCCGGCGCGGACTACCAGCGTCAGGGCGGCGGGCTCGTAAAGCGTGATGCCGGTCAGGCCCGAGACGTTCAGCCGCTCGCCCTGCCCCTCGCCGGGGCGGAGCCGCGTGCCGCCGCCGATCGGGGTCAGCGGCTCGCGCGCCGAGCGGATGACATGGGAGAGGTCTTCTTCGGATTCAGGCCGCATTGCGGATGCCCTCGCGGCGCGGGGCCGAGACGGCCAGCGGAAAGACCTTGGCCGCGTTCAGAAGCCAGCCGGGGTCGAAGACATCCTTGACCCGCATCTGGGCCTCCAGATCGGTCTGCGAGAACTGGGTCGTCATCAGCTCGCGCTTTTCGACGCCGACGCCATGCTCTCCGGTCAGACAGCCGCCGACCTCGACGCAGAGCTTCAGGATCTCGGCCCCCAGCGCCTCGCAGCGTTCCAGATCGCCGGGCGTATTGGCATTGTAGAGGATCAGCGGATGCATGTTGCCGTCGCCAGCGTGAAAGACATTCGCGACGTCGAGGCCGTATTCGCCGGAGAGCCGCGCGATCCCCGCCAGCACTTGCGGCAAGGTCGAGACCGGGATCGTCCCGTCGAGGCACATGTAGTCGTTGATCTGTCCCATCGCGCCAAAGGCCGATTTGCGGCCCAGCCAGATGCGGCGGGATTCGTCCTCGGACCGGCTCTCGCGGAACTCGATCGGGTCGAAGCGCTCGGCGATGGCGCGGATCAGGCGAAGCTGTTCGTCGATCTCGGGGGGCGTGCCCTCGACCTCGATGATCAGCAGCGCCTCGCAATCGGGATAGCCGGCATGGGCAAATTCCTCGGTCGCGCGGATGCAGGGGCGGTCCATGAACTCGATCGCGACGGGCAGGACACCCGCCCGGATGATCGCGGCGACGCAGGCCCCCGCGGTTTCCGAGGCGTCGAAGGCGACCAGCACCGGACGCGCACCGGCGGGCTTGGGCAGGATGCGCAAGGTGGCCTCGGTCACGATGCCGAGCTGCCCTTCCGAGCCGCAGACGACGCCAAGGAGGTCCAAGCCCGGCGCCTCGCCCATCGGGCCGCCAAGTTCCACGACCGAGCCGTCCATCAGAACCAGCGTGACGCCAAGCAGGTTGTTGGTCGTCACCCCGTATTTCAGGCAATGCGCGCCGCCCGAGTTCATGCCGATATTGCCGCCGATGGCGCAGGCAAGCTGGCTGGACGGATCGGGCGCATAGAAAAAGCCCGCACCGTCCACCACGCCCGAGACGGAAAGGTTGGTCCGCCCCGCCTGCACGCGGATGAAGCGGTCGTCCAGATTGGTTTCGATGACGCCATTCATGCGGGCAAGGCCCACGACTACCGCGTCCGCCGTGGGCATCGACCCGCCCGCAAGGCTGGTCCCGGCCCCGCGCGGCACGACGGGCACGCCTTCCTCGTGGCAGACCCGCAGCACCGCCGCGACCTCCTCGGTCGTCGCAGGCAGGACCACGGCAAGGGGCGGGCAGCGATAGGCAGAAAGCGCGTCGCATTCATAGGCCCGCGTCTCGGCCGGGTCGTCGATCACGGCAGAGGGCACCACCGCACGCAGCCGGGCGGCGATGGCCTCGCGCCGGGCAAGAATGCGCGGATCGGGGTCGGGCATCAGCATCAGACGCGCGGTCCACGGATATGGTGGGTTGCAGCCATTGCTTCCTCCCCGGCAAAGACGACTTGTCTTGGATAGCCCTGCTGCAAGTCTCTGGCAACCGCCCTGCGCCGCGGCTAGTCTCGCCGCATGGAAAGCAGCATCGTGACCCTTCCCCAGACCTTCACCACGGCGGATATCGTCGCGGTGCTGTGGCTTTTCGCCTCATGGCTCGCCATCGGTTGGCTGACCGAGCATCCGCCGCGCAACCATCCCTCGGTCTCGGTCCTGATGAAGGAATACCGGCGGGAATGGATGCGGCAATTCGTGACGCGCGAGCCGCGCATCTTCGACGGCAATATCCTGTCATCGCTGCGCGAGGGCACGGCCTTCCTGACCTCGGCCTGCATGATCGCGATCGGGGGCGGGCTGGCGCTTATCGGCAATACCGACCAATTGGCCGGCGTCGCCCGGCAGTTCGAGATGGACCATGTCCCGGCCCTGATGTGGGAGATCAAGATCGTCGTGGCGCTGCTTTTCGTCGCCAATGCGATGCTGCGCTTCATCTGGTCGCACCGCCTGTTCGGCTATTGCGCGATCATGATGGCCGCCGTCCCGAACGAGGCGGATAACGTCCATGCCCTGCCGCGCGCGCTGCAGGCGGCCGAGATCAACATCACCGCCGCGAAAAGCTACAACTCGGGCCTGCGCTGCGTCTATTTCGCGCTTGGCGCGCTGGGATGGCTGGCGGGGCCGCTCTGGCTGATCGGGACGACTACGGCGGTGCTGGCCGTCACCATCCGCCGGGAATTCGCCTCAGGCTCGCGCCGGGTAATTCTGGCGAAGCTGCCCTGAGACGCGCGCCTGCCACCAGGCAATGCCCAGAACCACCAGCCCTGCCAGCGACAGCCCGACCCCGACAAGGCCGGAGGAGCGCCAGCCCCAGCCCGCGGCCAGCGCCATCCCCGCAAGCCACGGCCCCAGCGCATTGGCGGCGTTGAAGGCGGCATGGTTCATCGCCGCGGCCATGGACTGCGCCTCGCCGGCGACATCCATCAGCCGGGTCTGAAGCGGCACCGACATCGAGGCGCCGAAACCGACCAGCAGGGACGAGCCGATCATCAGCACCCAATTCCCGACGGCCAGCGAGGCGAGGCCCTGCGTGGCCGCCATGAACAGGATCAGCACCAGCGCGGCGCGGAACTCTCCCAGCCGGATCGTCAGCCGCGCGGCCGAGAGGCTGCCGAAGGTCATGCCGACGCCAAAGGCCGACAGAAGCGCCGCGATGGCCCATGAGGGCGGCTCGGTCGTCGCCAGCATCGCGGCGGAAAGGAAGGAATAGACCGCAAAGACCCCGCCGCAGCCGATCGCGCCGACCAGCAGCGTCAGGATGACCGCCGGGTTCTTCAGCGCCTTCAGCTCGGCCATGGGCCGGGCATTCACCGGCGCCCCGATGCGCGGGGCAAGCCGCAGGATCAGCCAGCCCGCGATCAGCGCGAGGAGCCCCGGCAGCGCAAAGCCCCAGCGCCAGCCCAGCCCCTGCCCCAGCGCGCCTGCCAGCGGCACGCCCGCGATATTGGCGATGGTCAGGCCCAACAGCACTTGCATGACGCCCTTGGCCCGCTGTTCCTTCGGCAGGGCATCGGCGGCAAACAGCATCGCCACGCCCAGATAGCCGCCATGCGGAAGCCCGGCCAGAAAGCGGGTGATGACCAGCGTGCCATAGCCCGGCAGCACGGCGGCCAGCAGGTTCATCAGCCCATAGGCGGCAATCAGCGACGCCAGATAGCGCCGGCGCGGCAGGCGCGCGCCCAGCAGCGTGGTGATCGGCGCGCCGACCACGACGCCCAAGGCATAGGCGCTGATGACGTGGCCCGCCTGCGGCTCGGTGATCGCCAGATCGCTCGCATACCAGGGCAGCAGGCCCATCGCGGCGAATTCCGAGGTGCCGATGGCAAAGGCCCCCATCCCCAAAGCCAGGATGACAAGGTTCAGGTTCGGCTTGGGCGGCATGGCGTCACGTTCCGGGTCAGGCTGGGGGGAGGGATTCCTGATGGCGATAACAGATCGCCCCTTCGCCTGTCAGCATCGCCCCGACACAGGGCGGCCATGCACTGAACGCAATGCTAACGAAGCCAATCCGGTTTTGTCTTTTGGAAGAATGCGCTGATGCCGTGTGGGGCCTCGGGGCCTTCCCAGACCTCGACCAATGCGTCGATGGTCCTGCCGATCACCTCGGCATCGATCGGGGGGCCGAGGTCGCGGGCCAGGCGCTTGGCCGCGGCGACCGCGCCGGGGGCGCAGGAGAGATAGGGCGCGACCTCGGCCTCGACCGCGGCGTCGAGGGCATCCGGCGGGGCGAGGCTCGCGATCAGGTCGAGGCGGGTCGCCTCCTCGGCGCCGAAGAGCCGGCCCGACATGAAGACGCGCCGCGCCTTCGCCTCGCCCATGCGGGCGATGACATAGGGGCCGATGGTCGCGGGGATCAGGCCCAGCCGGGTCTCGGTCAGGGCAAAGCGGGCCTCGGGGACCGCGACCGCCACGTCGCAGACCGAGATCATGCCGATCCCGCCCCCGAAGGCATTGCCCTGCACCCGCCCGACCAGCGGCTTCGGCAGCGTGTTCAGCGCGTTGAGCATCATTGCCAGTTCCCGCGCGCCCGCGCGCCGGGTTTCGGCATCCGCCGCCATCTGGTCCTGCATCCAGCCGAGATCGCCCCCGGCGCAGAAGCTTTTCCCCTCGGCGGCCAGCACCACCACCCGCACGGCCGGATCCGCTGCCAGCCGCGCCGCCGCCTCGGTCAATTCGCGGATCATCGGCGCGGAGAGCGCATTGTGCTTGTCGGCCCGCGCCAGCCACAGGGTCGCGACGCCGCGCGGGTCGGTCTCGATGCGGATGGTTTCCATCACTCTCCTCCTGCCCGCAGGCTGCGGGCGAATTCTGCGGCCTCGGCGATCACGGCGGGATCAAGGCCGGTGTCGTAACCCCGCGCCGCCAGATGCGCGGCCACGGCTTCGGTCGCGACATTGCCTTTGGCGCCGGGCGCATAGGGACAGCCGCCAAGGCCGCCCACGGCCGCGTCAAAGACCCGCAAGCCGCGGGCAAGGCTCGTGTCGATATTCTCCAGCGCCCGGCCTGCCGTGTCGTGGAAATGCCCGGCAAGGCGCTCGGGCGGCAGCTCCTCCAGCACGGCGGAGAGCATGGCGTCGACCGTCTCGGGCCGGCCCTGCCCGATGGTCTCGCCCAGGCTGACCTCATAGCAGCCCAGATCGCGCAAGGCGGCGGCGACGCGGGCGACATTCCCGGGCGGCGTCGGCCCGTCGAAGGGGCAATCGGTCACGACCGAGACATAGCCCCGGACCGGGATGCCGTCGGCCTGCGCGGCCTCGGCCACCGGCGCGAAGCGTTCGAGGCTTTCGGCGATGGTCGCGTTCAGGTTCGCCTTCGAGAAGCCTTCCGAGGCCGAGGCGAAGATCGCGACCTCGGAAGCACGCGCGGCGCGGGCGCCCTCATAGCCCTTCATGTTCGGGGTCAGGACGGCATAGCTGATGCCGGGGGCGCGGGTGATACCGCCCATGACCTCGGCCGCATCGGCAAGCTGGGGCACCCATCTGGGCGAGACGAAGCTCGTGACCTCGATCCGGCGGAACCCGGCGCGGGAGAGCAGGTCGACCAGCGCGATCTTGTCGGCGGTCGGGATCGGCCGCTTTTCGTTCTGGAGGCCGTCGCGCGGTCCCATCTCAAATATTTCAACAGGTTGCATCGGGAACCTCGTAGAAGTCTCGTTCATAGATCAGCCGCGTCCCCGGCGCGGGAAGCGCGGCGCGGAAGGCGGGACGCGCGGCGCAGCGGTCGCGATAGGCGGCAAGGGCGGGCCGGTGATCCAGGCGGACGAAGCGCGCGGCGATCCAGACCGAATAGCCGATCTGGCAATCCGCGCCCGAGAAATCCCCCAGCAGCCAGTCGCGGTCCCGAAGCGCGTCCTCGACCACGCCAAGCGCACGGGCAAGGCGCGCGGCCTCGAGCTTCATCACCGTGGGCGAGCGCTGCCAATCCTCGCGCAGCATGATGTGATGCTGGGTCAGGTTGGCGAGGTGCTGGCCCAGCGTCTCGCCGTAATGCAGCCAGTCGAGCCATTCGGCGCGTCCGGCCGCGCCCGCCGCCCGGCCCAGATGCGGCGCCCGCGTCTCGCAGAGCCATTCGGTGATCGCGCCGGATTCGTGCAGCGTGACCGCCCCGTCCTGCAGCGCCGGCACCCGGCCCAGCGGATGGATCTCTGAATAGGGCGCGCGCCGCATCGAGCCGTCGAAGAAATCGAGGCTTTCCAGCCGGAATGCGCAGCCGATCTCATGAAGCAGCCACAGCGCCCGCATCGAGCGCGAGAGCGGCACATGCCAGAGCGTCAGGTCAGGCATCCACGGCCTCTTCCTCTTCCAGCCGGATCAGCGGCGCGCCGGCCTCGACCTGATCGCCGGCCATGGCCAGCACCTCGGCCACGCGGCCGGCCCGGCCGGCGGTCAGGGTATGCTCCATCTTCATCGCCTCGAGAATGGCGAGGCGGTCGCCCGCCGCGACCTCCTGCCCGGCGGCGACGAAGACCGCCTTGACCAGCCCCGGCATCGGCGACAGCGTCAGCCCGCCCCCCGCCTCGTCGCTGTCGCGGTCGAGCGGGTCGAGGGGTTCGAGCGTCAGCGAGCGCCCGCCAAAGACGCTGGTTCCGGCCGCATGGGTGACGATCCGCCAGCGGCGCGGCTGGCCATCGACCCACCAGCGCCCGCCCTCATGCCCGATCTCATGCACGGAGCCGTCCAGCGTGACCCGCGCGGCGCGCGGGCCAAGCGCCTCGATCACCGCCTCGCCGCCCCGCCAGGTGACGGTGCGCCGCAAGGGCTGCCAGAGCGTGAAGCCCGCCATCGGCTGGTCGCGGTCGAGCCCGGCAAGGCCGAATGCGGCCAGCGCCTTGCTGCCCGGATCCGGCGCCGCCCCGGCAACCAGCAGGTCGAGGTCGCGCGCGATCAGGCCGGTATCGACCTCTCCCCTGCCGAAGCCCTCATGCCGGGTCAGGGCGATCAGGAAATCGACATTGGTGACCGAGCCCGCGACCTCGGTATCGCAAAGCGCGGTTTCGAGCGCGCGGAGCGCAATCGCCCGCGTCGCGCCATGGGTGATGACCTTGGCGACCATCGGATCATACCACGGGCTGATCGTGTCGCCGGGACGCACGCCGGTCTCGATCCGGGCATGGTCGGGAAACCGCAGATGGGCGAGCGTGCCGGTCGCGGGCAGGAAGCCCGCCGGTACGTCCTCGGCATAGAGCCGCGCCTCGAAGGCATGGCCGGTGATCCGCAGATCCTCCTGCCGGGCGGGCAAGGGCTCTCCGCTCGCCACGCGCAATTGCCATTCGACAAGGTCGATGCCGGTGATCGCCTCGGTCACGGGATGCTCGACCTGAAGGCGGGTGTTCATCTCCATGAACCAGAAACGGTCGGGTCTGAGGCCGTCCGAGCCGTCGACGATGAATTCGATGGTGCCTGCCCCGGAATAGCCGATCGCCTCGGCGGCGCGGGTCGCGGCCTTGCCCATCGCCGCCCGCATCTCGGCGGTCATGCCGGGGGCGGGGGCTTCCTCGATCACCTTCTGGTGGCGGCGCTGGAGCGAGCAGTCGCGCTCGAACAGATAGACCGCATCAGTGCCGTCGCCGAAGACCTGAACCTCGATATGGCGGGGTTGCTGGATGTATTTCTCGATCAGCACGGCGGAATTGCCGAAGGCGGTCGCGGCCTCGCCCTGCGCCGAGGCGAGCGCGGCGGCGAAACCGGCCGGGTTTTCCACGAGGCGCATGCCCTTGCCGCCGCCGCCCGCCACCGCCTTGATCAGCACCGGATAGCCGATGAGACCGGCCTGCTCCTCGAGATGGGCGGGATCCTGATTGGCGCCGTGATAGCCCGGAACCACCGGCACGCCGGCACCCGCCATCAGCGCCTTGGCCGCGTCCTTGAGGCCCATCTTGCGGATCGCCTCGGCCGAGGGGCCGATGAAGGTGAGCCCGGCCGCCGTCACCCGATCCACGAAATCCGGGTTCTCGGAGAGAAAGCCATAGCCCGGATGGATCGCCTGCGCGCCGGTCGCGAGGGCCGCCGCGATGATCGCATCGCCGCGCAGATAGCTGTCGCGGGGCGCCGGGCCGCCGATATGGACGGCCTCGTCCGCCATCGCGACATGGCGCGCGCCGCGATCGGCATCCGACCAGACCGCGACCGTGCGCAGCCCCAGCCGGCGGGCGGTGTCGATGACGCGGCAGGCGATCTCGCCCCGGTTGGCGATCAGGATCTTCTGGAACATGCGGCGGCTCCTCGTGGCGGGGTGGCGCCGGGGGCTTCGCGCCCCCGGACCCCCGCGGGGTATTTCGGAAACGGTGAGATCATCGGGGCGCCTCGTCCAGCGCGGTTTGCAGCGTGGCGCGCGCGGCGGCATCGAAGGCGACGAGCGTTACCTTGAGATCGCCGGCATGGGCGCGGATGGCAGCGATCGCGATGCGGGCGGCACGGTCGGCGGGGAAGCCGTAGATGCCGGTCGAGATCGCCGGGAAGGCGATGGTCGCGAGGCCGTGGCTGCGGGCAAGCGCCAGCGAGTTCGCGTAGCAGGCGGCAAGGAGTTGGTCCTCGTCCTGCCCGCCGCCCTGCCAGACCGGGCCGACGGTGTGGATCACATGGCGCGCGGGAAGGTTATAGCCCGCGGTGATCCGCGCCTCGCCCGTCGGGCAGCCGCCAAGGCCGCGGCATTCGGCGAGGAGGCCCGGTCCCGCCGCGCGGTGGATCGCGCCATCGACGCCGCCGCCCCCGAGCAGCGTCCGGTTCGCCGCGTTCACGATCGCATCGACCGCGAGCGTGGTGATATCGCCTTGCCAGAGGGTGATCTGCGGAACCCTGGCCATGGGCTACATCCGGAAGATGCCGAAGCGCGTCGGCGCGATCGGCGCGTTGAGGCTGGCGCGGAGGGACAAGGCCAGAACCTCGCGCGTCTTGCGCGGATCGACGATGCCGTCATCCCAGAGCCGGGCCGAGGCGTAGAGCGGATGGGACTGGCGGTCGAACATCTCGATCGTCGGGCGCTTGAACTCGGCCTCTTCCCCGGCGGACCAGGTGCCGCCCGCGCGCTCGATCCCGTCGCGCCGGACGGTGGCGAGCACCCCTGCCGCCTGCTCGCCCCCCATGACCGAGATGCGGGAATTCGGCCAGCTCCAGAGGAAGCGCGGGCTGTAGGCGCGTCCCGACATGCCGTAATTGCCGGCGCCGAAGCTGCCGCCGACCAGCATGGTGATCTTCGGGACATTGGTGGTGGCGACCGCCGTGACCATCTTGGCGCCGTGGCGGGCGATGCCCTCATTCTCATATTTGCGGCCGACCATGAAGCCGGTGACGTTCTGCAGGAAGACCAGCGGGATGTTCCGCGTCGAGCAAAGCTCGATGAAATGCGCGCCCTTCTGCGCCGCCTCCGAGAAGATCACCCCGTTATTGGCGATGATGCCGATCGGGCAGCCTTCGAGATGGGCGAAGCCGGTGACCAGCGTTTCGCCGAAGCGGGCCTTGAACTCGTCAAAGCGCGAGCCGTCGACCACGCGGGCGATGACCTCGCGGATGTCATAGGGGGTCTTCAGGTCGGCGGGGACGATGCCGAGGATCTCCTCGGGGTCATGGGCCGGGGGTTCGGGGGATTGCCAGTCGACCGTCCCGGGCCGGCTGCGGTTCAGGCCGGCAACGGCGCGGCGGGCAAGGGCCAGGGCATGGGCGTCATCCTCGGCCAGGTAATCCGCCACGCCGGACAGGCGGGTATGGACATCGCCGCCGCCCAGATCCTCGGCCGAGACGACCTCGCCCGTCGCGGCCCTGACCAGCGGCGGGCCGGCGAGGAAGATGGTGCCCTGGTTCCTGACGATGATCGTCACGTCGGACATGGCGGGCACATAGGCCCCGCCTGCCGTGCAGCTGCCCATGACCACGGCGATCTGGGCGATGCCCTTGGCCGACATGCGCGCCTGATTGTAGAAGATCCGGCCGAAATGGTCGCGATCGGGAAAGACCTCGTCCTGATTGGGCAGGTTCGCGCCGCCGCTGTCGACCAGATAGATGCAGGGCAGATGGCATTCCTCGGCGATCTCCTGCGCGCGGAGATGCTTCTTGACCGTCATCGGGTAATAGGTGCCGCCCTTGACCGTCGCGTCATTGGCAACGACCATCACCTCCTGCCCGTGGACCCGGCCGATCCCGGCGATGACGCCCGCGGCGGGCGCCGCACCGTCATACATGCCATGCGCCGCCACCGCCCCGATCTCGAGAAAGGGAGAGCCGGGGTCGAGCAGGTTCGCCACCCGCTCGCGCGGGGGCATCTTGCCGCGCGAGATATGGCGCTCGGTCGCCTTCGGCCCGCCACCCGCCGCAGCCGCAAGCGCAGCCTCCCGGATGGTCCCGAGCATCGCGAGATGCACCGCGCGGTTCGAAAGAAAACCAGCCGAGGTCGGAAGAGTGCGGGTCGCAAGCTTCATAGCCTAGTCCTCGAGCGAGATGAGAAGCGCGGCCTGCCGCGCGGTTTCGTCACGGATGCAGCGCGCCTTGGCGACCCTGTCACCCTCTGACAGCGCGCAGAGCGCATCGCGGAAGCTGATCCATCTTCGTTCCGCCGCGCGGAGCGGGGCTTCGGGGCGGCGCTTGAGTGCCTCGGTATAGATCCCGGTCAGCTTCGCCTCCCATGCCTGATGCGAGGCGTCGAGGCAGTTCAGCATCGGAAAATCGGGGTCGTCGCCCGAATATTTCTGCTGCGCATAGGTCAGGCAGGCCTCCATCCCCGTCCCGGCGCAATCGGCGCGCGCGCCCTGCGTCTCGGCGCCTTTCAGGCAGGTGTCGATCGTGGCGGGATCAAAGCCCGAGGCATCGCCCGCATGGACCGGAATCGCGAGGACGAGAAGCGCGAGCGTGGCGCGGATCATTCCTCGCCCTCGCCATCTTGCCCCATGTCGCGCAGGCGGAGCGCCTGCTCTCCGGTCAGCTGCAGCAGGCAGTTGGCGGCGGCGGGGCCACCCGCCGTGCCGCCCTGAAAGCGCACGGCCTCATATTCGCAACTGGAATCGCGAAAGGCGATCCAGTCACGCTGCGCCTGCTTCAGCACCGGGGCGGCAGGCTTGGCGGCCGAGCCGAGTTCGGCAAGCTCGGCATCCGCCGCCTCGGCCGCCTTCAGCACGCGGGCATATTCGCGGTTGAGCATCGCGTCCCAGTCGCGCGTCTCGGCGGAAAGGCAATTCCCCATGCCGACCGTCGTATCGCCGCCGGGGGTCGTCATGCAGGCGGTCGAGGCCTCGCCGATACAGACCCGCGCATTGCCGGTATCGCCCGCCGTCCGGTCGAGGCAGGCGGTCAGGATCTGCGGGTCATAGGCGGGTTCGCCGGCCAGTGCCGGGGTGGCAAGCAGGAAGGCAAGGGCAAGGGCACGCATCAGGCAATCTCCATCAGTTGACGTCCGATCAACATCCGGCGGATCTCGGACGTTCCCGCGCCGATCTCCATGAGCTTGGCGTCGCGGAAAAGACGGCTGACCACGCTGTCGTTCAGGAACCCTGCCCCGCCCAGCGCCTGCACGGCCTGATGCGCCTGCACCATCGCCTGTTCCGAGGCATAAAGCACCGCCCCCGCCGCGTCCTGCCGCGTGACCTTGCCCGCGTCGCAGGCGCGCGCGACCTCGTAGACATAGGCGCGGGAGGTGTTCAGCGCGACATACATGTCGGCGATCTTGCCCTGCATCAGCTGGAACGATCCGATCGGCTGGCCGAATTGCCGCCGGTCACGGACATAGGGCATCACCTCGTCAAGGCAGGCCGCCATGATGCCGGTGCCGATGCCCGACAGCACCAGCCGCTCGTAATCGAGGCCGGACATCAGCACGCGCACGCCCCTGCCCTCGGATCCCAGCACATTCTCGAACGGGATCTCGCAATTCTCGAAGATCAGCTCTCCGGTGTTCGAGCCGCGCATCCCCAGCTTGTCGAAATGCGGCGAGGTCGTGAAACCCGCCATGCCGCGTTCGACGATGAAGGCGGTGATGCCGCGGCTGCCGGCCTCGGGGTCGGTCTTGGCATAGACGACCAGCGTGTCGGCGTCGGGTGCGTTGGTGATCCAGTATTTGTTGCCGTTGAGGACATAGCGGTCATTCCGCTTCTCGGCGCGCAGCTTCATCGACACGACGTCGCTGCCCGCCCCTTCCTCGGACATGGCGAGTGCGCCGACATGCTCGCCCGAGCAGAGCTTCGGCAGGTATTTCGCCCGCTGCGCATCGGTGCCGTTCAGCTTGATCTGGTTCACGCAAAGGTTCGAATGCGCGCCATAGGAGAGGCTCACCGAGGCCGAGGCCCGCGCGATCTCCTCGGTCGCGATGACATGGGCGAGATAGCCCATGCCCGCCCCGCCCCATTCCTCGGGGACGGTGACGCCCAGCAGGCCAAGCTCTCCCATCTCGCGCCAAAGCTCGTTCGGGAAGGCGTTCGAGCGGTCGACCTCGGCGGCAATGGGCTTCACCCGCTCCTGCGCCCAGCGATGCACCATCTCGCGCAGGGCGTTCACGTCCTCGCCCAGATCGAACTCCATCCCTGCGGTGAACATCGGCTCCTCCTACCGGTTATTGAACAGTTGTTCATTTAATTCGCTTATGCGGCGGGCCTGCCTCTCGCGTCAAGCCCCATGCAGTCGCGATGCTGTCGCGCGGACCCGAGTCGGGCAAGCGGGAAGCGGTGTTGACAGGCGGGGCCGCGCGCGCGATCCATGCCCGCCCGAAGCCTAAGGGGAGCGCATGGAGACCCAAGCCCGCCTGCTGATCGCGCGCCATGCGCCGCTTGCCAGCCCCGGACTGGCCGGGCGGCGCGACGTGGCGGCCGATTGCTCAGACACCCGGTCGCTTGGCTGGCTTGGGCAGCAGCTTGTCGCCGACCGGCTGTGGTCCAGCCCGGCCCTGCGCTGCCGGCAGACCTGCGCGGCGATGGACCTTCGCCCCGAGATCGTCCCCGAGCTGTGGGAGCAGGATTTCGGCGACTGGGAACAGACGGGCATTTCCGACCTTGGGCCATTGCCGCCCGAGGCGCTGGCCGTCCATCGGCCGCCCGGCGGCGAGAGTTTCCTCGACATGGCCGGGCGGGTGCAGCGAGTGCTGGCCGAGGCGTCGGGGACGGTCGCGATCGTCGCCCATGCCGGAACGGTGCGCGCGGCGCTGGCCCTCGCGGTGGGTCCGGCGGCGCTGTCCTTCAGCGTCGCGCCGCTCTCGCTGACCATCCTGTCGCGCAGTTCAGGCGGCTGGGCGGTCGAGGCCGTGAACCGGGTCGCGCCGTGATCCTCTCGACCGATACGCTGACTGTGGCGCTGGTCGCGCTGCTGATCGACGTGGCGATGGGCTGGCCCGATGCGCTCTATCGCCGCATCTCGCATCCGGTGGTCTGGATCGGCCGGCTGATCGAGGCCCTCGACCGGCGCTGGAACCGGGGCCGCCACAGGATCGCGCGCGGGGCGCTGGCGGTGGTCGTCGTGGTCGCGGCGGCGGTGCTGCCGGCGCTTCTACTCGCGTGGCTGCTGATGCCGCTTGCGGCCGGGCCATTCATCCTTGGCGCCCTCGCCTGGCCGCTGGTCGCGGCAAGGTCGCTCGATGCCCATGTCGCGGCGGTGGCCCGCCCGCTCGCCTCCGGCGACATCGCGGCGGCACGGCAGGCAGTGTCGATGATCGTCGGCCGTGACCTACCCGAGGACGATGCCGCCCCAATCGCGCGCGCCGCGCTGGAGAGCTTGGCCGAGAACAGTTCGGACGGGGTGATCGCGCCCCTTCTCTGGGCGGCGGTGGCGGGACTGCCGGGGATCGCGGCCTATAAGGCAATCAACACGCTCGATTCGATGATCGGCCATCGCAGCCCGCGACACGAGCTCTTCGGCAGGGTCGCCGCGCGGCTCGATGACCTCGTGAACCTGCCCGCGTCGCGGCTGACGGGGCTGCTTTTCGTGCTGGCCGCGGGTTCGGGACGCGCCTTGCGGGTGATGTGGCGCGACGCGGGCCAGCACCGCTCGCCCAATGCCGGCTGGCCCGAGGCCGCGATGGCCGGCGCGCTGGGGGTCAGGCTCTCTGGCCCGCGCAGCTATCACGGGGTCGAGACGCCGGAGCCGTGGCTCAACGCGGGCGCGCGCGACCCCGATGCGGCGGACCTCTCAAGGGGCCTCGGCATCTATCGCCAGTCGGTGGTCAGCGCTGGCGTCCTCATCGGGATCGCCTTGCTGCTGGCCTAGCGCCAGTCGAAGAAACCCGCGGGCGCGCGGGACAGCAGTTCCTCGGCCAGATCGGTCCCCATGGCGCGACCATCGGCCGCAGGGCCGCGACGCTCGCCAAAGATGATCGCGCCGCCATCGGGTTGCAGGATCTCACCCCTGAGCCACAGGCTGTCGCCCTCGATCACGGCAAGGCCGGCAATCGGCGTCTCGCAGGATCCGTCGAGCCGGGCAAGGAAGGCCCGCTCCGCCGCGACCCGGAGCGCCGAGGGCGCGTCGCCGATCGGGGCCAGCAGGGCCGCCACGCGCGCGTCATCCGCCCGACGCTCGACCCCGATGCAGCCCTGCGCCACGGCGGGCAGCATCTCCTCGGGGGCGACGGGGCCTTGCGCGACATGGATCATGCCAAGGCGCGACAGCCCCGCCATGGCAAGGAAGGTCGCGTCCGCCACGCCATCCTCAAGCTTTTTCAGGCGCGTCTGGACGTTTCCCCGAAACTCGACCAGCTTCAGGTCCGGCCGCCGCGCGGCAAGCTGGGCGCGCCTGCGCAGGCTCGAAGACCCGACCACCGCCCCTTCGGGCAGATCACTGATCGAGCCATAGCGGGGCGAGACGAAGGCGTCGCGCACATCCTCCCGCGGGAGGTAGCAGTCGATCAGCAACCCATCCGGCTGGATCGTCGGCATGTCCTTCATCGAATGCACGGCGATGTCGATCCCGCCCTCGGTCAGGGCATCCTCGATCTCGCGCGTGAACAGGCCCTTGCCGCCGATCTCCTTCAGGGGACGGTCAAGCACGCGGTCACCGGTGGTCTTGATCACCACGATCTCGAACGCGTCCTGCGGCAAGCCATGCGCGGCCATCAGCCGGTCGCGGGTTTCATGCGCCTGCGCCAGCGCCAGCGCCGAGCCGCGGGTTCCGATGCGAAGGGGGGTCTGGGGATCGGGCATTTTGGTCATGGGAAAGGGCTTAGCGCCCGGCCGCGCACTTGACAACGGGGACCAGCACGCCATGAAGGCCCCTGCGAGGTGAACATGACCCAGAAGACGATCCTGCGCGCCCTTGCGGGCGAGCGACTGCCCGTGCCGCCGGTCTGGATGATGCGACAAGCTGGCCGCTACCTGCCCGAATATCGCGCGACCCGGTCGCAGGCGGGCGATTTCCTATCGCTCTGCTACACGCCCGACCTTGCGGCCGAGGTGACGCTGCAGCCGATCCGCCGCTATGGCTTCGATGCCGCGATCCTTTTTGCCGACATCCTGCTGATCCCGCAGGCGCTTGGCCTCGACCTGTGGTTCGTGACCGGCGAGGGGCCGCGCCTTTCCACCGTGACCCGGCCCGAGGAGGTCGCGGCGCTGAAACCCGTCGAGGCGATCCACGAGACGCTGAACCCGGTCTACGAGACGGTCCGCATCCTGTCGCGCGAACTGCCGGCCCAGACGACGCTGATCGGCTTTGCCGGCGCACCCTGGACGGTCGCGACCTATATGGTCGCCGGACGCGGCACGCCCGATCAGGGGCCGGCCCATGCCTTCAAGGATGCCGACCGCGCCGCCTTCTCGCTGCTGATCGACCGCGTGACCGAGGCGACGATCGCCTATCTCTCCGCCCAGATCGAGGCCGGGGCCGAGGTGGTGAAGCTCTTCGACAGCTGGGCCGGATCGCTCAAGGGCCGGGATTTCGACGACTTCGCGCTGGAGCCTGCACGGCGCATCATCGCCGCGCTGAAGGCCCGCTATCCGCATGTCCCCATCATCGCCTTCCCGCGCGAGGCCGGGCCGCGCTATGCCGGGTTCGCCCGCGCGACCGGCGCGGATTGCGTCGCGCTCGACAACTCGGTCAGCACCGACTGGGCGGCGGCCGAGGTGCAGAAGGACGGCTGCGTTCAGGGCAACCTCAACCCCGCCTTGCTGGTCAGCGGCGGCGCGGCGCTGGAGGAGGAGACGCGGCGGATCGTGCGCGCCTTCTCGCAAGGGCCGCATATCTTCAACCTCGGCCACGGCATCACCCCCGACGCCGACCCCGAGAATGTGGCGCGGATGATCGCCGCGATCCGCGGCTAGGCCATGTGGATCCTTGCCACGCTGATCGCCGCGGCTGCGCAGACCGCGCGCAACGCCGCGCAGCGCGGCCTGACGGTCGAGATCGGCACCATGGGCGCGACGGCGGTGCGCTTCCTATTCGGACTGCCCTTCGCGGCGCTGTTCTTGCTGCTCTGGTCGCTTCATGCGCCGATCCCCCGCCCCGGCATGGCGGTGATCCTCTGGGTTCTGATGGGTGCGCTCAGCCAGATCGCAGCGACCGCGCTGATGCTGGTGATCATGAAAAGCCGCGGCTTCGGCGTCACCACCGCGCTGATCAAGACCGAGCCGGTCAGCCTTGCCCTCATCGGCGCCATCGTGCTGGCCGAGCCGCTGGGACCGGCGCGGATGGCCGCCATCGCCACCGCGACGCTGGGGGTGATCCTGATGTCGGGGACGGATTGGCGCAGCGGAGGCTGGCGCGCCGTGGTGACGGGCATCCTCGCCGGCGGGCTTTTCGGCCTTTCCGCCATCGGCTTTCGCGGCGGGATCCTTGCCCTGCCCGAGGGCGGCTATGTCACCCGCTCGGCAACGGTGCTGCTCCTCAGCCTCGCCATGCAGACGGCGGTGATGCTGGTCTGGCTCGGACTCGCGGATCGCGCGGCGCTTGGCGGCATCGCGCGGAACTGGCGTGGCTCGATCCGGGCCGGTTTTCTTGGCGCCTTCGCCTCGCTTTTCTGGTTTCTGGGCTTTTCGATGACGGCGGCGGCCAATGTCCGCACGCTGGCGCTGATCGAGGTGGGGATGGCGCAGCTCGTCTCGCGCCGTGTCCTGCGCGAGGGGGCCAGCCCGCGCCAGCTTGCCGGCATGGCGCTGATCGTGCTGGGCGTCGCCGGGCTCATCGCCCTCAATGCGGGCTGAGAACCGGCAGCACCGACAGGACCAGCAGCGACGCCATCGTCCAGTTGAAGAACCGCAGCCGCCGCGGCTCCTGCAGGAAGCCGCGCAGCCCCTGTCCCATCGCGGCCCAGACTGCGACCGAGGGCAGGTTCACCAGCGTAAAGATCAGCGCCACGCCGAACGCTCCGCCGCTCCCCGCCGCATAGGCCGAAAGCGCCCCCAGCCCCATCATCCACGCCTTGGGATTGATCCATTGAAAGGCGCAGGCGGCCAGAAATCCCATCGGCCGGGCATCCACGGCCGATTTCCGCGCGTCCGGCGGGGCGGCATGGGCGATTTTCCAGGCGAGCCAGAGCACATAGGCGAGACTGATCCACTTCAAGCCTTGCGCAAGGGCTGGAGAGGCGGCGATGATCCGGTCGATGCCAAGACCCAGGACCGCCACCATGCCTCCGAAACCGAAGGCCACACCCAGAAGGTGTGGCACGGTCCTGCGCATGCCGAAATTGGCGCCCGATGCCATCAGCATCAGATTGTTCGGGCCGGGTGTGATCGAGGTGACGAAGGCGAATGCAACCAATGCAAGCAGGACGTGTTGAGACATTAGGGGAAATACCGGGCTGTTATTTCCGCAAAAATATTCGAAGTTGACCGCAATTTCTGATTTTTATGACCTTGTGAGGCAGAATGTCACAACTGACGCCGGAAAATGATCGGGTTTCCGCCAAAATATTGCAGATACTCGCGCGCAATGGCCGTATCCCGAATCAACAGCTCGCGGCCGAGATCGGGCTCTCCCCCTCGGCCTGCCTGCGCCGCGTGCAGGAACTGGAACGCCGGGGCGCGATCACCGGCTATCGCGCGGTCATCCATCCCTCGGCGCGCGAGGCCGGCTTCACGGCCTATGTGACGGTCGGGCTCTCGCGCCACTCGAACGAGGCGCAGATCGCCTTCGAGCGCGCCTGCCTCGCCGCGCCGCAAGTCCGGGAATGCCACAACATTACCGGCTCGATCGAATATCTGCTCCGCGTCGAGGTCCGCGACCTCGAGGCCTATCGCCGCTTTCATACCGAGGTGCTGGGTGCCTTCCCGCAAATCTCGACCATCACTACCCATGTCGTCATGGGCTCGCCCAAGGACGAGCGTGCCTGAAGAGCAAGGCATTGCGCCCCGCAGAAGCCTCGCAGGGGTATTTGGAAAACGGTGAAATCCGAGGCGGGTCCCTGGAACTCACCGTTTCTTAAATACCCAAAAAACGGCTCACGCGACGAACGGGCTTTCCGGGCAGGCGCGGCATGGCTAACAAGGCAGCATGACCCTGCCCACCCTTTCCCCCGACCAGGCCGAAGCCTGGGATGCCCTTGCCGCCCTGCTGGAGGAGGCCGGGATCGACCTCGTCTCCGAGGAGATCTCGCCAGCGACGCCGGGCAAGGGCCGGGTGATGGCGGTGATCGGCAAGGCCGGATCGGGCAAGACGCTGCTGCTGGCCGAACTGACCAAGGCCCTGAAGGAAGCAGGTGTCGACATCATCTCGGGCGATTACGAAGGCCGGAAGCGCAAGGATCGGCGGACCGCCGCGATCCTCGCGCCGACGAACAAGGCCGCCTTCGTCCTCAGGATGCGCGGCGTGCCGGCGACCACGATCCACCGCATCCTCTATACCCCGGTCTATGACCCGGAATACGAGCGTATCGCCGACTGGCTGACCGGCGCGGGCGAGCGTCCGGTGGTCGAGGGTGTGATCGATGGGCTGACCGATGCCGCGCTGGACCGCGCCAAGGCCTTCTACCAGCAGCATGCCTCGATCCCCGGCGCGCTGGCCGCGGCGGGATTGCGCGGGTCGGATTTCATCCGCGGCTGGAAGCGGCGCGAGGAAGGGCTCGACATCGGCCTGATCGACGAGGCCTCGATGCTCGACGAGCGCCAGTTCGACGACCTGCGCGAGATCTTCCCGGTCCTCATCCTCTTCGGCGATCCGGCCCAGCTTGCCCCGGTCGGGCAATCGGGTGAGATGGTCTTTGACCGGCTGGCGAAATCGCAGCGGCTGGAACTGTCGCGCATCCATCGCCAGACCGGGGACAGCCCGATCCTCGACCTCGCCCATGCGCTCTCGGACCCGGATCTCGACTTTCCCGCTTTCGAACGGATGGTGCAGGATGCTGCGCGCCGCGACGATCGCGTCGTCTGGGCCGAGCGGGTCGAGAGCGACCTGATGGCCCGCAGCCCGGTGCTGGTCTGGCGCAATGTCACGAGGATCAAGCTGATCCAGGCCTTCCGCTCGGCCTATGGCGCGCCGGGGGATTCGCTTCTGCCGGGCGAGCCCTTGATCTGCGACGGGCTGGAACTGCCGCTGAAGCATCGCAAGAAGCGCATCGACCTCGAGGCGCGCGGGCTGATCAAGGGGGCGCAGGTCATCTATCTTGGCCCCGGCAGGAAGCCCGGCTTCTCGCGCCTGCATGTCGTTGGTGCCGAGGATCCGCGCCTTTCGGCCGCCTCGATCGTCAAGATCGAGATGCCCGATGTCGAGGAGCCGTTCATCCCCTATGCCGCGCGGATGGGCGCGACCTTCCTGCACGGCGCGGCGGTGACGATCCACAAGGCGCAGGGCAGCCAATGGCCAGATGTTCAGGTCTTCGCCCCGGACATCAACGCCGCCGCGTGGTCGAACCGGACCGAGGCGGGCATCCCGCTCTGGAAGCGGCTGACCTATGTGGCGATCACCCGCGCGCAGGAACGGCTGTTCTGGATCGTCCGCTCGCGCCTTGCGCGACCGAGCGCCCCCCTTGGCATCGACCATCTGGAGGAGCCGGCCCCGGTTCTGGCGCTGACCGCCGAAACCGAGGACTAATGCGCCTCGCGGCGGCGGATGGTCTTCGCCGCCGAGCCGGGGCGGACCTGCTCCATCCTGAGCAGCAGCGCCTCGACGAGCGCCTCGCGCGGCAGGCCGGTTTCCTCGGAGAGGCGCAAGAGCCCGAACTGGACCCGCGCCACCTCCTGATAATAGCGGGTGAAGTTGTAGTTGATCGCGGCCCCCGCCACCGCGCCAAGGATCGGCACGGTCTGGGCGGCGAGCTTCTGCGCCAATGAGGCGGAAAGCTTTGGCGCGACCTTGGCGATCATGCCCTGGATGGTCTGCCCGGTGATCGTCATTCGCGCGGCAACGAGCCCCAGATCCGCGCCCTCGTCATCGGCGAGCGGGCCGGCGCTGGCAAAGACATGCAGCGCCTCGCGTCGCGCAAGGTCGCTGTCGGGGTCGAAGCCATGTTCGGCGGCGATATCCATGATTGCCCGCAGCAGCAGCGTGATCGTCACCGGCAGTTCCAGCGTCGCCCCGGCGATGCCGGCAAAGCCGCCGACCGCCCCGGAGGTCGTCGAGAGCAGCCGGTTGAACCAGTCGCCGCGATCCGCCAGCACGCCCCGCGAATGCGAGGCCGCATCGAAGGAGCGGTTCAGCACGCTCAGCGTGATCCGGTCCATGCGGTTGCGCACCGGGCCGGGCAGCCGGTCCATCAGCGCCTCGGCCTTGCCACCGACGGCGTTCATCACCTCCATTGCGACGCCGCCTGCCTTCAGATAGCGGCGGGCGAGGCGGTCGATCTCGGTATGCACGGTCGGGTCGGCAATCGGGGGCAGGACTGCCTGACGGGCGGGAATTGCGCTCTGTTCGGTCATCCTCGGGATACCTGGCCTTTCCTTTTGCGCGATTTTCGCGCGTCACTGCCGAAACCAGATAGGGACTGAAGGGTTCCCTTTCCATCGGCTGCTGTCCCTAATGTGAGCGGAGAGCGGGAAACGAGGAAGAGGGAACGAAAAGATGCTTGCCAGAACGCCTACCGGGATCGCCGGCCTTGCCATGTTGGTGCTGGGCCTTGCCCCGGCATTCGCCGAAGATGCGCCGACGCTTGCCGATCTGGGCAAGAATGCCGAACTGGCTGCGGCCTTCAAGGCGATGGCCGGCGAAACCGAGATGCCGGATTGGCTGGAGCAGCCGATCGTAACGACCCCGACCGCGACGGCAAGCTTTGACGGCAAGCCCTGGCAAGTCATGTATGGCTGCAAGCAGCATGATTGCGCCGCCCACCGGATCGCGGTGATCTATTCGGCCGAAGCAGGCAAGATGTATGGCGTCGTTTCGGATACATCCGAGAATGGCGAGGAAGAGACGCTGCACTGGCTGAATATCGGCGGCGGCCCGGAATCGATCGATGGGCGCACCATCCTTTATGCGGCGCTGACCGGCAGCCTCGCCAATCATCCGGGTGCCTTCGACTATAGCGCGGACTAGCCCCCGGCGGGGGCAAGCCCGCCCCTCTCCCGCGCGGCATCTTCGTCGCGCGGGCTTTCGCCCGGATCCCCGGCGCCACGGCCCGGATCGCGGGTGACGGGACCGGCGATCCCGCGCCAGCCATCCTCGACCAGTTCGAGGCCGAGGACGCGGTCCGGGTTGGTCGGCGGCGGCATCTCGACCCCTTCGAGCTTCGAGAATCCGAAGCGGCTGTAATAGGGCAGATCGCCCACCAGCATCACCCGCGACCAGCCCAGCGCCGAGGCGCGGGCAAGGCTTTCCCGCATCAGCAGCCCGCCCAGCCCCTCGCCCTGCGTGGTCGGATGGACGGCAACCGGACCCAGCAGCAATGTGGGCTGGCCCCCGACCTCGACCGGCCAATAGCGGATCGCGCCCAGAAGCACCCCCGAGCCGTCGCGCAGCAGAAGGCAGAGCGCCGCGACCGCGGGCACCCCTTCGCGCAGGCGGTAGGAGGAAAGCGCCGTTCGCCCCGGCGCGAAGCACAGGTCCATCAGCGCCTCGACCTCGGGCGTGTCCTCGGGGGTTTCGGGGGTGAGTTCGTACATTGAGTCTCCCGGTGGTGGCGGGTCCGGCGTATGTCGCGCCGCGCGCCCGTTATCACGCATGTTCCGTCTCGAAAACATCGGATGCGGGCAGGATGCGAAAATCTTGCGACAGTGGCCCGCGGATGGATGGTGACGTCCCGTTTTTCCACCGCCGCAGGGTTCCGCGGCGCTTGACGTCAAACGGCCGTGCAGGCAGACCGTTCCCCGTCACGCGCTGCCGGATCGATCGCGCCCGGCAATCCCAACCCGAGGGCAACCGATGTTCTATCGTCCCGAAGCGGGCCATGGCCTGCCCCATAACCCGCTGAACGCCATCGTCGCGCCCCGCCCCATCGGCTGGATCTCGACCCGGGGTCAGCTGGGCGACAATCTTGCGCCCTATTCCTTCTTCAACCTCACGGCCTATGTGCCGCCGCAGGTGATGTTCGCCTCGACCAACGCCAAGCCCGACCGGCCGGGGACCAAGGACAGCGTGGCCCAGATCGCCGAAAGCCGCGTGTTCTGCGTCAATATCGCCGATGGCTCGATGCGCGATCAGGTCAATGCAAGCTCGGCCGCCCTGCCCGCCGGCACCAGCGAGTTCGAGGCCGCGGGGATCGAGGCCGCCGAATGCGAGACGATCGACTGCCCGCGCGTCAAGGGTGCCGCCGCCGCGCTGGAATGCCGCATGACGCGGATCATCCGGCTGGCCGGGGCCCATAACGTGATGGTGCTGGGCGTTGTCACCGGCATCCATCTGCGCGAGGATTGCGTGGTCGATGGCCGCTTCGACCTGCGCCGCCACGGCTGGCTTTCGCGGCTGGGCTACAAGGATTACGCCGTGACCTCCGAGACCTTCGAGATGGAGCGTCCCTGATGGAAAGCACCGGGGAAAGGCGCGGCCGCGATACGCGCAGCGTCCGCGACTATATCCGCACCATCGTCGACTTCCCGCGTGAGGGCGTCCTGTTTCGGGACGTCACCACGCTTTTCGCCGATGCGCGCGGCTTCCGCATGGCGGTGGACCAGCTGCTGACCCCCTATGCGGGCGAGGCGATCGACAAGGTCGTGGGCCTTGAGGCGCGGGGCTTCATCCTCGGCGGCGCGATCGCGCATCAGCTTACCGTGGGCTTCGTGCCGATCCGCAAAAAGGGCAAGCTTCCCGGCGCGGTGCTGAGCCAGGCCTATGCGCTGGAATATGGCGAGGCCGTGGTCGAGATCCACGATGACGCGCTGAAACCGGGCGAGCGGGTGCTGATCGTGGACGATCTGCTTGCCACCGGCGGCACCGCCGCTGCCGGGATCTCGCTTTGCGAAAGGCTGGGCGCCGAAGTGATCGGCTGCGCCTTCGTGGTCGACCTGCCCGAACTGGGCGGGCGAAAGCTGCTTGAGGGCATGGGGCACGAGGTCTTTGCCCTGACCTCCTTCGAAGGCGCCTGAGCGGCCCGCGACCTTGCAGCAGGCGGAACGGAAGGCTAGGTGAAGCACATGGACCAGAAACCACCCCTGACCCTCTACCTCGCCGCGCCGCGCGGCTTTTGCGCGGGCGTCGACCGCGCCATCAAGATCGTCGAGATGGCGCTGCAGAAATGGGGCGCGCCGGTCTATGTCCGCCACGAGATCGTGCACAACAAGTTCGTCGTCGACAGCCTGCGCGACAAGGGCGCGGTCTTTGTCGAGGAACTGGATGAGTGCCCCGATGACCGGCCGGTGATCTTCTCGGCCCATGGCGTCCCCAAGGCCGTCCCGGCCGAGGCGCGCCGCCGCGACATGGTCTATGTCGACGCCACCTGCCCGCTTGTCAGCAAGGTCCATGTCGAGGCCGAGCGCCACCATGCCGCCGGGCTCCAGATGGTGATGATCGGCCATGCCGGCCATCCCGAGGTTCTGGGCACCATGGGCCAACTGCCCGAGGGCGAGGTGCTGCTGGTCGAAACCGTCGAGGACGTGGCGGGCATCCTGCCCCGCGACCCCGGCAGGCTGGCCTTCATCACCCAGACCACGCTGTCGGTCGATGACACGGCCGCCATCGTCGCGGCGCTTCAGGCGCGCTTCCCGGCCATCGTCGGACCGGCCAAGGAAGACATCTGCTATGCGACGACCAACCGGCAGGCCTCGGTCAAGGCGATCGCGGGCCGCATCGACGCGCTTTTCGTGATCGGCGCGCCCAACAGCTCGAACTCGCGCCGTCTGGTCGAGGTGGGGAGTGCGGCGGGTTGTGCCTATTCGCAACTGGTGATGCGCGCGGACCAGATCGACTGGCGCGCGATCGAAGGCGCGCGGGCCGTCGGCGTGACCGCAGGCGCCAGCGCCCCCGAGGTGCTGGTCGACGAGGTCGTCGATGCCTTCCGCGCCCGCTATGACGTCACCGTCGAGATGGTCGAGACCGCGCGCGAGAATGTCGAGTTCAAGGTGCCCCGCGTCCTGCGTGAATCGGCCTGACGGCCCGCCCGTAAAGATCGTCGGAAGGAATCCTGATGACCGCTGAAATCCGTCTCGACATCTTCGCCGATCCGGTCTGCCCCTGGTGCCTGATCGGCAAGGCCGAGCTTGACCGCGCGCTGGAAAGCCGGCCCGACCATCCGTTCCTGATCACCTGGCAACCCTTCCGGCTGGACCCGCAGATGCCCGCGGCCGGGATGGATTACGTCGCCTACATGAAGATGAAGTTCAAGGACGAGAAGGGCATCATCGCGGAGATGAAGCCGGTGATGGAGGCCTCCGAGCGCCTTGGCCTCTGGATCAACCCCTCGCTGATCGAGCGGGTGCCGAACACGATGAACGCCCACCGTCTGCTCTACTGGGCCGGGCTCGAAGGCGTGCAGACCCCGGTGATGTCCGGCCTGATGCGGGCATATTGGCGCGAGGGCCGGAACATCTCGAACCCCGACGTGCTGGTCGCGATCGGCGAGGGCGCGGGCATGAACGGGCAGATGATCCGCCGCCTTCTGGCCACGCCCGAGGACCGCGACCAGATCCTCGCGCGTGAGATCCATGCCCGCGAGCGGGGGATCACCTCGGCCCCCACATTCGTCGTCGCCGACAGCCATGTCGTGACCGGCGCGCAGCCCGCCTCGCTGTGGTTGCAGGTGATCGACGAGCTGACCGGCCGTTAGGGCTTTCTCGACGGGTCGGGGATGACTATCTTTGGTCCTCAGCCGAGGTCACGCCGAGGAAGTCGCCATGCCCGCATTCTCCGCCCCCATCGCCGAACAGATCTGGGACATGAAATACCGTCTCAGGGACGCCGAGGGCCAGCCCCTCGACAAATCGGTCGAGGATAGCTGGCGCAGGGTCGCCCGCGACCTCGCCCGGGTCGAGGCCGAGCCCGCGCTGTGGGAGGATCGGTTCTATGCCGCGCTCGAGGGCTTCAAGTTCCTGCCCGCCGGCCGCATCCTTGCCGGGGCGGGCACCGGGCGCGACGTGACCCTCTTCAACTGCTTCGTCATGGGCACCATCCCCGACAGCATGGCCGGCATCTTCGACATGCTGAAGGAAGCCGCGCTGACCATGCAGCAGGGCGGCGGCATCGGCTATGACTTCTCGACGATCCGGCCCAAGGGGGCCGAGGTCAAGGGTGTCGCCGCCGATGCCTCCGGCCCCTTGAGCTTCATGGATGTCTGGGACGCGATGTGCCGCACGATCATGTCGGCGGGCAGCCGGCGCGGCGCGATGATGGCGACGATGCGCTGTGACCATCCCGATATCGAGGCCTTTATCGAGGCCAAGCAGGACAGCGCAAGGCTGCGCATGTTCAACCTTTCCGTGCTGGTGACGGACGCCTTCATGGAGGCGGTCGGCGAAGACGCAAGCTGGGATCTGCAATTCGAGGGCAAGGTCTTTCACACCGTCCGCGCCCGCGACCTCTGGAACCGGATCATGCGGGCGACCTATGACTATGCCGAGCCGGGGGTGATCTTCATCGACCGGATCAACCGGATGAACAACCTGCAATATGCCGAGACGATCGCGGCGACCAATCCCTGCGGCGAGCAGCCCTTGCCGCCCTATGGCGCCTGCCTCCTCGGCTCGGTCAACCTCGCCCGGCTGGTCGAGGCGCCCTTCACGCCCGGGGCGAAGATCGACGCGAGCGCGCTGGACGAGTTGGTCCGCACCGCGATCCGCATGATGGACAATGTCGTCGACGCCTCGAAGTTCCCGCTGCCCCAGCAGGCCGAGGAGGCGCGGACCAAGCGCCGCCTTGGCCTTGGCGTCACCGGCCTTGCCGATGCGCTGCTGATGCTGGGCCTGCGCTATGGCGCGCCCGAGGCGGTCGCCCAGACACGGGTATGGATGAAGGCCATCGCCCGCGCGGCCTATCTGGCCTCGGTCGATCTGGCGAAGGAAAAGGGCGCGTTTGCGCTGTTCGACGCCGAAAAATTCCTGGCCTCGGGCTTCATGTCGCGCATGGACGCGGATGTGAGGGACGAGGTCGCGCGGCACGGCATCCGCAACGCGCTTCTGACCTCGATCGCGCCGACCGGAACGATCTCGCTTTACGCGGGCAATGTCAGTTCGGGGATCGAGCCGGTCTTTGCCTATGCCTATACCCGCAAGGTGCTGCAAAAGGACGGCAGCCGGACCGAGGAGGAGGTCGTCGATTACGCCGTCCAGATGTGGCGCGACCTGAAGGGGGACGCGCCTTTGCCGGATTATTTCGTCAACGCCCAGACCCTCGCGCCCCTCGACCATGTCGCCATGCAGGCGGCGGCGCAGGAATGGGTCGACAGCTCGATCTCGAAGACGATCAACTGCCCCGAGGATATTTCCTTCGAGGCGTTCAAGGACGTCTACCTTGCCGCATGGGATCAGGGCTGCAAGGGCTGCACGACCTATCGCCCGAATGACGTGACCGGCTCGGTCCTGTCGGTCAGCGAGACGACCGAGGCCGCGCCCGAGGCCGATAGCGGCGCGGACGTGGTCTATCTGACCGAGCCGCTGGACCGTCCGGCGGCGCTGGAGGGCGCGACCTACAAGCTGAAATTCCCCGGCAGCGAGCACGCGATCTACATCACCATCAACGACATCGTGCAGGCCGGCCATCGCCGCCCGTTCGAGGTCTTCATCAACTCGAAGAACATGGAGCATTACGCCTGGACCGTGGCGCTGACGCGCATGATCTCGGCCGTGTTCCGGCGCGGCGGCGACGTGAGCTTCGTGGTCGAGGAGCTGAAGGCGGTTTTCGACCCGCGCGGCGGCGCATGGATGGAGGGACGCTATGTGCCCTCGATCCTTGCCGCAATCGGCGGCGTGATCGAACGCCACATGGTCGCGACCGGCTTCATCGCGGGCGAGGGGATGGGCCTCAAATCCGATCCCAAGGCCGAGATGATCGTGGTCGGCGAGCGCCCACGCGGCCCGGCCTGCCCGAATTGCGGCCAATACGGAATGCGGATGATCGAGGGCTGCATGACCTGCCCCTCATGCGGGCATTCGAAATGCAGCTAGCGGGATAGCAGGCCCGTTTGCGGCGGGTCATACGGCGCGGGCGCGGCAAAGCCCCCGCGCGGGGTTACGGCAGGCCGGGCTGATCGTTCTGGTCGGGAGGGTATCCATGTCCCCGGATCGGGCAGAGGGTGACGCACTGGCCCGGCACCCGCGGTCGCGCCCCTATCTCACTCCTCCCAGATCACCGCGCCCCAGATCGTTCCCGCGCCGAAGGCCTGAATCAGCATCGGCCCCTCGGGCAGCCCGCCGCCATGCGCGACCTGCCATGACATCGCCAGCGGGATCGTCGCGGCCGAGGAATTGCCGTGATCGGCCAGCGTCCCGATGCGCCGGACCTGCTGCAACCCGGCGCGCTCGGCCACCTTGTCGAGGATGCGGGCATTGGCCTGATGCGGCAGCCATGCGCCAAGCCCGGGGGCCGCAAGCCCAGCGCGGTCCATGACCTCTCGGGCCGAATCCGCCATCCCCTCCACGGCGAGGGAAAAGACCGCGCGCCCATCCGGCATGCTCATCCCGAGGCCGTCGTCGCTGCCCGGCGCGAAGGGCAGGCGGCTGCCACCCCGCGCGATGCGGATGGCGTCATAGCGGCCCCCGTCGCTGCGCAGGACCGAGGCGCGCGGCCCCTGCCCCGGACGGCCCGGCCGCAGCAGCACCGCCCCCGCCGCATCGGCAAACAGCGCCCGCGTTCCCGCATCCGCCGGGTTGATCCGGCGCGAGAGGATATTTGCGGCGATGACCAGCACCGCCTGCCCGGTCAGCCCGACATGCCCGGCCCCGAGGATCAGCGCGTGAAGAAACCCCGCGCAGGCCCCTGCCACGTCCACCGCCCCGCAGCCCAGCCCCAGATGATGGGCGACAAGCGGCGCGGTCGGCGGCAGCAGGTGGTCCGGGGTCGAGGTCGCGAGCAGCAGAAGCCCGACCTCCCCCGGCGCGCATCCCGCCTGCACGAGCGCCATGGCCCCGGCTGGGATCGCCAGATCGCTCAACGCCTGACCGGGGGCGGCATAGTGGCGCGCCTCGATCCCGCTGCGGCTGCCGATCCAGCCGGGCGGCAGGCCCATATCGGCCTCGATCTCGGCATTGGCGACGCGGCGCGCGGGCAGGTAATGGCCGAAGCCCGCCATGGTCACGCCCGGCCTATGCGAAGACATCGGCGGCCTCGATGATGGCGTCATGGCAGGCGCGGAGTTCGGCCTCGGTGCTGCAATAGGGCGGCAGCAGATAGACCGTCCGCCCCAGCGGCCGGATCAGCAGGTCGCGATCCGCGAAATGGCGCATGAGCATCGGCCCGGCATCGGCCATGTAATCCCGGCCGTCGCCGCCCAACTCGGCGGCAAGGATGGTCCCCGTCCGGCGGACCGAGGCGATGGAGGGATGGCGCGCCAGCCGCTCTGCCCCCTCGGCCTGAGCGCGCGCCACCGTGTCGATGCGCAGGGCGACGGGTTCGTCGCGCCAGATCTCCAGATTGGCCAGCGCCGCCGCGCAGGCGATGGGGTTGGCGGTGTAGGAGGAGGAGTGGAAGAAGGTCTTTCGCCGATCCTCGGACCAGTGCGACTGGAAGATCTCCTCGCGGCAGAGGGTGACGGCCAAGGGCAGATGCCCGCCGGTGATGCCCTTCGAGAGGCAGAGGATATCGGGCACGACACCCGCATGGTCGCAGGCCAGAAAGCGGCCGGTGCGGCCCCAGCCCGTCATCACCTCATCCGCGACCAGCAGCATCCCGTGGCGCGCGCAGATCGCGGCCATTTCCGACAGAACCCAGGCCGGATACATCCGCATTCCCCCCGCGCCCAGCACCATCGGCTCGATCAGCAGCGCCGCGGTCTCGGGCTGGCGGGCGAAGCGTTCCAGTGCGTCAAGCGTCGCCTGCTCGGCCCCCGGCGCGGGAAAGGGGATGCGGTCGACCGCGAAGAGCAGCGGCTCATAGGGTTGGGTGAAGCCGCCGCGCTCGCCCGCCGACATGGTGCCGACGGTATCGCCGTGATAGCCGTCCTGCATGACGACGATGCGGTGGCGCGGGCTGCCGCGATGGCGGAAATGCCCCAGCGCCATCTTCAGCGCCACCTCGACCGAGGTGGAGCCGCTGTCGCTGAAGAAGACCCGCGAAAGGCCCTCGGGTAGCATGTCGAGCAGCCCGGCCGCGAAACGCTCGGCCGGTTCATGGCTGTGCCCGGCGAAGATCACCTGATCGAGGCGCCCGGCCTGATCGCGGATCGCCTCCACGATGCGGGGATGGCAATGCCCATGCGTCACCACCCACCACGAGGAGATCGCGTCAAAGACCCGCCGCCCCTCGGCATCGAGAAGCCACGCCCCCTCGGCCGAGGTGATGGGACGCATCTGCGGAAACAGCGCGTGCTGGGTGAACGGATGCCAGATGGGCGAGTTCATGCAAATTCCCCCGCGAAGGCATCGGCGGGAAATGCCGCGTCGAAGGCGTCCCGCAGGCTCTCGGGCGAAAGCCGGTCGAGGATGGGCAGGCGTCCCAGATGGCGGACCCGACCCATATGGGTGATGGTCTCCTCGACCTCCGGCTCGGCCTCACCGATGAAGGCGATGCCGTGGACCGGAACCCCCGCCGCCCGCAGCGCCGCCAGCGACAACAGGCTGTGATTGATCGTCCCGAGCGCCGTCCGCGCGCAGAGGATGACGGGCAGCTTCCAACGCGCGAAAACATCGAGGAAGGTCCGCTCGCGGTTCAGCGGCACCATGACGCCCCCCGCCCCCTCGATCACCAAGGGCCGCGGCGGCGGCAGGTCCAGCGCCTCCGCGTCGATCGCGACACCCTCGCGCGCGGCCGAGATATGCGGCGAAGCCGGCAGCGCCAGCCGCCATGCCTCGGGCAGCACCGGGCGGCCGGTGAGCGCGGCGACAATCTGGCTGTCGGTCTCTTCCTCCAGCCCCGATTGCACCGGCTTCCAGTAGGTGGCCCGCAAACGCGCCGTCAGCCCGGCGGAAAACACCGTCTTGCCGATGCCGGTATCGGTTCCTGTCACCACAAAGGCGGTCATGCGGGTTTCTCCATAAGCGTAGCGATGGCGTCGAGGGCTGCCTCGACCTCGGCATCGGTCGGGTTCAGGGTCAGCGACAGCCTCAGCCGCTCGGCCCCTTTCGGGACGGTGGGCGCGCGGATCGCCCGGACATCGAAGCCCGCCGCCGCCAGCCGCGCCGAGGCCGCGAGGCAGGCGGCGTCGCCGGGGATGATCACCGGCTGGATCTGGCTGCCGCTTGGGCAAAG
>NZ_DATMFA010000015.1:0-4203 GCF_035556475.1 Paracoccus sp. (in: a-proteobacteria)
GTTTCAGGAGACCCTCGACTATCAGCTCGAGGTCACCGAGAAGCTGAAGCTGACCGATGTGCGCGTGGTCCGGGCGACCGAGCGTGAGGTCGCGCTGAACGATCCCGACGGCACGCTGCACCAGTTCAGCACCGATTCCTGCTGCGACCTGAGAAAGACCGTTCCGCTGGAGCGGGAGCTTGCGCAATTCGATGCCTGGATCACCGGGCGCAAGCGTTTTCAGGGCGGCGAGAGAAAGCAGCTCGAGTTCTTCGAGGCCGAGCCGCCCGCGCGGCTGCGGATCAATCCGCTGGCCCATTGGCGGGTCGAGGACGTGCAGGACTATCTGGCCGAGAACAACCTGCCGCGCCACCCGCTGGTTGCGAAGGGCTTCGCCTCGATCGGCTGCGCGCCCTGCACCTCGCCCACGCGGCCGGGCGAGGATCCCCGCGCCGGACGCTGGCGCGGCAGCCAGAAGACCGAATGCGGCATCCATTTCATCGGCGGCAAGATGGTCCGCGCAGGAGCAGGTTCATGAGCGATTTCTTCCTTGTCCGCGATGACGGCTTCCATCCCCATGACGGGGCGGAGCCGGTCGTGCTGGCCCCCGATCTTGATCCGGCGACGCTGGGCGACTATCTGGGGCACGATCTGCTTGCCATCGAGTTCCCCTCGTTCAGCGACGGGCGCGGCTTTTCGCTGGCGCGCATCCTGCGCGAAAAGGGCTACAAGGGGCGGCTTCGCGCCGTTGGCGGGCTGATCTCGGACCAATATGCCATGGCGCGCCGCGTCGGTTTCGACGAGGTGCAGATCACCGCCGCGCTCGCAGGACGCCAGCCGCAGGAGCAATGGCTTTACCGCGCCGACTGGCAGCAATGGGATCACCGTTCGCGCCTTGCCGGCTGACCGGGCCCGGGTTCCCCCCGGCCCCATCCTGAACTAGATAGACCGGGACCCTGACATGACACTGGATCTCTCCGTGGCCGACGCCGCCGTAAAACCCGCAAAGACGCTTCCCGATGCGCAGACCGTGACCACGGTGACGCATTGGTCCGACAGCCTGTTCTCGTTCCGCGTGACGCGGCCGGCGAGCCTGCGCTTCCGCTCGGGCGAGTTCGTGATGATCGGCCTGCCGGGGGAGAACGGCAAGCCTATCCTGCGCGCCTATTCCATTGCCTCGCCGAATTGGGACGAGGAGCTGGAATTCTATTCGATCAAGGTGCCGGACGGGCCGCTGACCTCGAAACTGCAGCTGATCCAGCCGGGCGACGAGATCATCCTGCGTCCGAAACCGGTGGGGACGCTGGTGCTGGACGCGCTTCTGCCCGGCAAACGCATGTGGTTCCTGGCCACCGGGACCGGCCTCGCGCCCTTCGCCTCGCTGATGCGCGATCCCGAGACCTATGAGCGTTACGAGCAGGTCATCATGATGCATACCTGCCGCACCGCCGAGGAGCTGAACTATGGCCGCCAGCTGGTCGAGAACCTGAAGCATGACCCGCTGCTGGGCGAGATCTATGGCGAGGATTTTGCCAAGCGCCTGCTGTATTATCCGACCACCACGCGCGAGGAGAGCCCCTTCATGGGGCGGATCACCGACAACCTGACCTCCGGGAAGGTGTTCGAGGATCTGGGCCTTCCGCCGATGGATGTGGCGAATGACCGCGCCATGGTCTGCGGCAGCCTAGCCTTCAACGTCGACGTCAAGGCGGTGCTGGAAGGCTTCGGGCTGAACGAGGGCGCGAACAGCGATCCGAAGCAATTCGTGGTCGAAAAGGCCTTTGTCGGCGACGGCGTCTGAGCCTGCTGCCGGGGGTTTCACACCCCCGAACCCCCGTGGGGTATTTTCGAAACGGTGAAGGCCCGGCGTTGACAGTGCGCCGGGCTATGCCCATTTTCGCGACCCGAATCATCTCGAAGGATTTTCCATGCCTGTCGTCGTCGTCGAATCTCCGGCCAAGGCCAAGACGATCAACAAGTATCTTGGTGACGACTATACGGTTCTGGCCTCGTTCGGCCATGTCCGCGACCTGCCGCCGAAGGATGGCAGCGTCGATCCCGATGCGGATTTCGCGATGAAATGGGAAATCGCCTCGGATTCGAAGAAGCATATCAAGGCGATCAAGGATGCGCTGGCGAGCGACCCGAACCTGATCCTCGCGACCGACCCTGATCGCGAGGGCGAGGCGATTTCCTGGCACCTGCTGGAGGCCCTGGCGCCGGCGCTGAAGAAGGGCTCGGAAGTGAGCCGCGTGACCTTCAACGCGATCACCAAGAATGCCGTCTCTGAAGCGATGGCCCATCCGCGCCAGATCGACCAGCCACTGGTCGACGCCTATCTGGCGCGCCGTGCGCTGGACTATCTGGTCGGTTTCAACCTGTCTCCGGTCCTGTGGCGCAAGCTGCCCGGCGCGAAATCGGCCGGACGCGTGCAGTCGGTTGCGCTGCGCGTGATCGTCGATCGCGAGATGGAGATCGAAGCCTTCAAAGCCCGCGAATACTGGTCGGTTCATGCCAAGCTTGCGACGCCGCGTGGTGACCAGTTCGATGCGGCGCTGACCGTCTATGGCGGCAAGAAGCTGGAACGCTTCGACCTTGCGACCGAGAAGGATGCGATGCTGGCGGTTTCGGCCATTGCGGCGCGCGACCTGAAGGTCGCGAGCGTGTCCGCGAAGCCCGCGAGCCGCAACCCCTGGCCGCCCTTCATGACCTCGACCCTGCAGCAGGAGGCGAGCCGCAAGCTGGGCCTTGGCGCGCGGGCCTGCATGTCGGCGGCGCAGCGCCTCTATGAGGCGGGGCATATCACCTATATGCGGACCGACGGCATCGACATGGCCCCCGAGGCCGTGATGTCGGCGCGGGATGCGATCAAGAAGCGGTTCGGCGAGGAATACCTGCCGAAGAGCCCGCGCATGTACAAGAACAAGGCCAAGAACGCGCAGGAGGCGCATGAATGTATCCGTCCGACGGACATGTTCATGTCGCCCGACAAGCTGCCGGTCGCGGACAAGGACCAGAAGGCGCTGTATGACCTGATCTGGAAGCGCACGATTGCTTCCCAGATGGAATCGGCGCGGATGGAGCGCACGACCGTCGAGATCGCCTCGGATGACGCGCAGGTGGGCCTGCGGGCGACCGGGCAGGTGATGATGTTCGACGGTTTCCTGAAGGTCTATGACCAGGGCCGCGACGACGAGGAAGACGAGGACAGCCGCCGCCTGCCGCTGATCAAGGAGGGTGAGAAGGCCGACAAGCGCGGCATCACCCCCGAGCAGCATTTCACCCAGGCCCCGCCGCGCTATACCGAGGCCACGCTGGTCAAGCGCATGGAGGAGCTGGGGATCGGCCGGCCCTCGACCTATGCCTCGATCGTGACGACGATCCAGGACCGCGACTATGTCCGCAAGGAGCAGAACCGCCTGATCCCCGAGGACAAGGGGCGGCTGGTCACGATCTTCCTGCTGAAATATTTCCCGCGCTATGTGAGCTATGACTTCACCTCGAGCCTCGAGGGGGAGCTGGACGACATCTCCTCGGGCGAGCGCGCCTATCGCGAGGTGTTGCGCCGCTTCTGGAAGGATTTCACCGCCGCGCTGGAGGGAACCTCCGAGCTGCGCATCGGCGAGGTGCTGGATGCGATCGACGAGGCGCTGGCCCCGCATCTTTATCCGCCCCGCGCCGATGGCGGCGATCCGCGGGAATGTCCGCTTTGCCACAAGGGCCGGCTTCACCTGAAGACCGCGCGCTCGGGCGGGGCCTTTGTCGGCTGCTCGAACTATCCCGAATGCCGCTATACCCGGCCGATCAGCAGCCCCGAGGGCGAGGTCGTGGGCGATGCGGTGCTGGGCACCGATAATGGCGACGAGATCAGCCTGAAGAACGGCCGCTTCGGCCCCTATGTCCAGCGTGGCGAGGCGACGGCCGAGGTGCCGAAGCCGCCCCGTGCCTCGATCCCCAAGGGTTGGGACATCGCCGCGGTCGATCTGGAACGGGCGCTGGCGCTGCTGGCGCTGCCGCGCGAGATCGGGCCGCATCCCGAGGATGGTGTCGCGGTCGAGGCCGGGATCGGGCGCTATGGTCCCTATGTGAAGCATGGGTCGAAATATGCGAACCTTCCCGATGTGGACGAGGTCTTCACCATCGGCATGAACCGCGCGGTCGAGGTGCTGGCATCGAAGCAGGTGCGGGGCAGGGCGGCGCCCGCCGCGCCGCTGGCGGAACTGG
>NZ_DATMFA010000016.1:0-44265 GCF_035556475.1 Paracoccus sp. (in: a-proteobacteria)
ATGGTGACCCCGACAGGATTTGAACCTGTAACCTGCCCCTTAGGAGGGGGCTGCTCTATCCAGTTGAGCCACGGGGCCAGCGAAGCCCTTTTGCCTTGGATGTCGGGAATTGGCAAGGTTGCCCGGAGGGCGCAAAAGCGATAACGGTAACATCATTTCGCCTCGGGACTGTCATGAACACGAAAAGACCCCGCCGCCCCCTGACCTTGCGCGACGTGTCCGAGGCGTCCGGTGTCTCGGAAATGACCGTGAGCCGCGTCTTGCGCAATCGCGGCGATGTTTCCGCGGCCACGCGCGAGAAGGTGCTGACCGCAGCGCGGACGCTGGGATATGTCCCGAACAAGATCGCGGGCGGGCTGGCCAGCCAGCGCGTGAACCTTGTCGCCGTGGTGATCCCCTCGCTTTCGAACATGGTCTTTCCCGATGTGCTGGGCGGGATCTCGGCCGAGCTTGACGATACCGGGTTGCAACCGGTGATCGGGGTGACGAATTACAGCCCCTCACGCGAGGATGCGGTGCTTTACGACATGCTGTCCTGGCGTCCCTCGGGGGTGATTCTGGCGGGGCTCGAGCATAGCGCCGCGGCGCGGGCCATGCTCGACAATGCGGGCCTCCCCGTGGTCGAGATCATGGATATCGATGGCGACGCGATCGACACCGTGGTCGGCATTTCGCATCGCCGTGCCGGGGCCGAGGTCGCGGCCGAGATCCTGAAGGCGGGATACCGGCGGATCGGCTTCATCGGCACGCATATGCCCGAGGACCACCGCGCACGGAAGCGGCTGGCCGGGTTCGAGGATCGGCTTGCCGAGGATGGCGTCGCGCTCGCGGCGCGGGAATATTACCAGGGTGGCTCGTCCCTGCAGAAGGGGCGCGAATTGACCGAGCGCATCCTCGCCCGCGAACCGGATCTGGATTTCCTCTATTACTCCAATGACATGATCGGCGCAGGCGGGCTGCTCTGGTGCCTTGAAAAGGGCTATGACATTCCCGGCCAGCTGGGGCTTGCGGGCTTCAACGGCGTCGATCTGCTGGATGGGTTGCCGATGCGGCTTGCCACGACCGACGCGCGCCGCATCGAGATCGGGCGCCGCGCCGCCCGTATCGTCGCGGGGAAGGAGGCGGCGCCGGAAGGCGGCGTCGTCGCGCTGAACCCGACCTTCCGGCCGGGCGACACCATCCGCCGGGGATGAACCGGCGCCGCGGCGGTGGCGTCAGCGCCGGAATGGGTATTTGAGAAACGGTGAAACCGGCCTCAGTCGAAGTCGGGATAGAAGATGCCGCCGGGCGACAGGGTGAAGATCTCGCACCCGTCGGCGGTAACGCCGATCGAGTGCTCGAACTGCGCGGAAAGCGACTTGTCGCGGGTAACGGCGGTCCAGTCATCGGCGAGGATCTTGGTCTCGGGCCGGCCGAGGTTCACCATCGGTTCGATGGTAAAGAACATCCCCTCCTCCAGCACCGGACCCTTGCCGGGACGGCCGAAATGCAGGACGTTCGGCGGCGCGTGGAAGACCCGGCCAAGGCCGTGGCCGCAGAAATCGCGCACCACCGACATGCGGTGTCCCTCCACATAGGACTGGATCGCCCAGCCGATATCGCCAAAGGTCGCGCCGGGGCGCACGGCCTCGATCCCCTTCATCAGGCTGTCATGCGTCACCTGGATCAGGCGGCGCGCCTTCACGCTGGGCTTGCCCGCGACATACATGCGCGAGCTGTCGCCATACCAGCCATCGAGGATGACGGTGACGTCGATGTTGAGGATGTCGCCCTCGGACAGGATCTTCTCGCCCGGGATGCCGTGGCAGACGACATGGTTCACGCTGATGCAGCTTGCGTGCTGATAGCCGCGATAGCCGATCGTGGCGCTGACCGCGCCCAGCTCCTCGACCCGGTTGCGGATGAAATCATCCAGCGCCCCGGTGGTCGCGCCGGGCTGGACCAGCGGTCCCACCTCGTCAAGGATCAGCGCCGCGAGCCGCCCGGCCGCGCGCATGCCCTCGAAGTCGCGAGATTCATGGATACGGATACCCTCACGGGTCTGGCGTGCGTCGTTCATCGGATCCTCATGCATGTTGCACCCACAGATAGTCCCGCGCGCCCACTTGTTCCAGCCCCGTGGCCAGACCTATAGATTGTTCCGAGAAAATGAACGCCGCGAGGACGTCCCATGCAATCCGACAATCCCACCGCCGCGATCCTCGTGATCGGGGACGAAATCCTCTCGGGCCGCACGCGCGAGGGCAATGCCCATCATCTGGCGGGCGTGCTTTCCGCCACCGGCTTCGATCTGCGCGAGATCCGCGTCGTCGCCGATGACAATGACCAGATCGTTGCCGCGATTCGCGCCTTCGACAAGAGCCTTGGCGGGGCCTATGACCTCGTCTTCACCTCGGGCGGGATCGGGCCGACCCATGACGACATCACCGCCGATTCGGTCGCGGAGGCGCATGGCACCACGGTCGAGATCAACCCGCAGGCCCGCGCCATCCTGCAGGCGCGCTGCGACCGGATGGGAACCGAGCTGACGCCGAACCGCCTGCGCATGGCCCGGATCCCGGTCGGCGCGGTGCTGATCGACAATGCGGTTTCGGGCGCGCCCGGCTTCTCGATCGGCAATACCCATGTCATGGCCGGCGTCCCCGAGGTGTTCCGCGCCATGGTTGCATGGCTCGTGCCGAAGCTGCCGGGCGGACGCCCCGTGCAGTCCGACACGGTCGAGGTGCGGCGCGGCGAGAGCGATGTCGCCGAGGAGTTGAAGGCGGTGGCCGCCGAATTCTCGGACCTGTCGCTGGGCTCCTACCCGTTCCATGACAGCGCCGGATGGGGCACGAACCTGGTGGTGCGGGGGCTTGACGGCGCGCGCGTGGCCGAGGCCATGGCGATCCTGCGCCAGAGGCTCGACCTGTGACCCCCGAGGACCGCGAGCTTGCGCTGGCCTTCGAGACCACCTGGCCCGCGGCGGAAAGCGCCGATACCGGGGCGCTTCGCAGCGGCCGGGGCCTTGGCGCCGGTGGCCGGGTCAGTTCGAGCATCGCACTCTCCCCCGACTGGAGCGCTGCCGATCTGAGCGCAGCCGAGGCGCAGCACCTCGCCTGGGGTCAGCGCCCGATGTTCCGCCTGCCCGACAGCGACGAGCGGTTGGGCCGGGCGCTTGCCGGGCTTGGCTATCGCCCCGAGGCGCCCACCGCGGTCATGGTCGCGGATTGCGCGACGCTCGCGGTTGCGCCGCCGGCCCTCGGGACATTCGCGGTCTGGCCGCCAATGGCGATCCAGCGCGATCTCTGGTCGGCGGGGAATATCAATCCGGCGCGGCAGGCGGTCATGGACCGCGTCACCGGGCCGCGGATCTCGCTCCTTGGCAGGCTGGACGACCGCGCCGCCGGCGCGGCCTTCGTCGCGGTCGAGGGGCGGGTCGCCATGATCCACGCGATCGAGGTCGTGCCGCAGTTCCGCCGCAGGGGGCTGGCGCGCTGGATGCTGGGCGCTGCGGCGCTCTGGGCGGGGCAGCAGGGCGCGGACCGCCTTGGCCTTGCCGTGAGCCGCGCCAATATCGGCGCCAGGGCGCTTTACGACTGCATGGGCTTTGCCGAGGTCGGCGGCTATAGCTACTGGGCGCGCGGTTAGGCGGGACGGTCCGCCGCGAGCTTGCGTAATTCTCGCTTGAGCAGGTCGATTTCGCTGCGCATGAGATTCAGCTCGGCCCAGAGATCCTCGTCGATCGGCTGGCCGGCGACGATGTGCAGGCTGGCCAGATGCAATGCGCCGGGCTGGAGTGCCTCGCCCTCGGCGCCCCGGTCCTCCAGCAGCAGGAAGGTCTGCACGCCGTCCGAAAGCCGTTGCGCGGGGATGACGGCGGCGACGCGCCAGACGCCATCCTCCTGCGCGGTCACGCGCGCCTCGCCGACGCGGGCGCCCAGATGGACCAGCACCAGCCGGCCGGGCGCGACGGGGCGCTGCAAGAGGCCCTGCCAGATGCCGCTTTTCAGGCCGAGCGATTCGAATTCGTCCATCAGGTCCCTCATCAGAATTCTGCCCGCGGGTGACGGGACAGGATCATCTCGCGGATTTCAACCGCGCTCATGGCCGGGGCCTCGAAGATCAGGTCCAGCCACATCTTTTCCAGCCGCTTCTCGTTTATCTCGGTATAGGCGAGGTCGAACTCGATCACCTGCTGGCTTTGCAGCCCGGCCTCCATCTGATGCAGCGATTGCACCAGCTCGTCGGTATTCGGGCCGTGGCCGATATTCAGGCGGGCAAAGACGTTCAGCGGGCGTTCCAGCACCAGCGAGGTCTCGAGCCGGACGATATGGTTGCGGCTCAGCCCCTCCAGCGCCTCCGTCGGCAGGTCGATGGAGATGGAGAGGAACTTGCCGGTGAAGCCGAAGACCTCGAGTTGCAACCCGAAAGGCGAGAGGTCGGTCGCGCGGGGATTGCGGATCTGTTCGAGGATCAGCGCCTGCGCCTCGCAATCGTGCCAGACCGCCGCGCGATCACCAAGCCGGGTGCCGGAGGGCGCGAAGGCGATGCCGCGCGGGGTGATCTGGCCGGCAAGGAAGCCCGGCCGCCAGCGCCAGTCGGTGCCGCCCGGCAGGTGCAGGGCCGACAGCGCCGCGCGCGAGACGGCGGATTTGCGGTCGCCCCGCATCAGGAAGCGGTTGAGGCTGGCGCGCAAGGCCAGGGCTTCGTCGGTCAGCCCCCGGATGCGGCCGGGGGGCATGAACTCGACACTCTCGGCCATCTCGGCCCATTGGCGGAACGCCCGTTCGCGCGTTTTCCGCTCAAGCCATTTGCGCGTGCGCAACGCCATCATCCGCCTCGTAAATCAATGATCCAATGCAAATCGGCAATTCCACGGCCGGACCTGAAAAACCCCCGGCGCCATGGGTCACATGGCGGCTCGGCAAGCCCGGTATATTCACAGCGAGAGTTATTCACGGCAGTTTCCTCTTGCCGGGCAAGGGATAGGCGCAGCACCCGGGAGGAGCAAGGGGGCGCGCCGCGCCCCTGCCCCGAGGCGAGACGGGATTCCGCGCGGGCGCTGCCTCAATCAAGGGCGCGGTCCAGGCGCGCGGCCATGATCAGGTCGTTCAGCGTCACCCCACCGGCCGAATGGGTGGTGAAGGTGACGCTGGCATGGCCCCAGCCAAAGCCGATCTCGGGGTGATGGTTCGCGCTTTCCGCCTGCCATGCCGCAAGGTTCGCAAGCTGCGCCGCGGCCTTGAAGGACTTGAAGCGCCAGTCGCGCCGGATCGCCTTGCCGTCGGGGGTCAGCGCCCAGCCCTCCAGCCCGGCCAGATGCGCCGTAACCTCGGCCTCGTCCAGCGCGGGGGCGCCGTCGATGATCTTCTGCCTTGCCAGTTCGCTCATCCTCGCCTCCGTCACAGGATCGGGGCCGCAAGGGCCAGCAGGTTGTTGCGCAGCCGCCGCCGGATCGACCAGTTGCGGATTTCCCCGATCGAGATCGACTCGGACCGGGCGACATAGCTTGCCTGCCGGTCGTCCAGATCACCCACCAGACGCGCATCAAGGAACAGCATGTTCATCTCGTAGTTCAGTTCGAAGCTGCGGCGGTCCATGTTGGCGCTGCCGATCATCGCCATGCGCCCGTCGGCCGTGATGATCTTGGCATGGAGAAGCCCGCCCTTGTAGAGCATCAGCTTCACCCCGGCGGAAACCAGCCCGTAATAGAACCCCTCGGAGGTCGCCTGCACCACCAGCGAATCGTTTCGCGCCGGCAGGATCATCGTGACATCCACCCCCCGGCGCGCGGCGGTGCGGATCGCCGCGTCGAGCGAGCTGTCGGGGACGTAATAGGGCGTGGTGATGATCAGACGCTCGCGCGCGGCATGGATCATCGTCGCCATGCAATCCGAAAGCGATCCCTGCCGGTCATCCGGGCCGGTCGCCACGACCTGCGCGATGTCGCCCCCCGGACCGACCGGTGGGACGGGTTCCAGCATCTCGCCCAGATCCTTGCCCGAATAGCTCATCCAGTCCTGCAGGAAGACCAGTTGCATCTGTCGCACGACCGGCCCCTCGATGCGCAGAAACACGTCGATCCAGGGCGCGAAGCGCGGCTTGATGGCAAAGGCGCGGTCGGCGCAGTTGCGGCTGCCGGTGAAGCCCAGAACATGGTCGATCACCACGATCTTGCGGTGATTGCGCAGGTCCATCCGCCTCAGCAGGCTGCCGATGATCGGCAGGCCCAGCGGCAGGGCCTCGACGCATTCGACCCCGGCCTCGGCCATCTTGCGCCACGCCTCGGACCTGCCGAAGGCGCGCGAGCCGAAGGCGTCGATCACGGCGCGGACGATGACGCCCCGCGCCGCCGCGCGCGCCGCAGCCTCGGCGACCGAGCGGCCCGAGGGGTCGTCGAGCCAGATATAGAACAGCAGATGCACATGGTCCTGCGCGCCGTCGATCGCCTCGACCAGTTCGGCGATGACACTGTCATCCTCGCCCATCAGGGTGGCGCGATTGCCGCCCACGGCGCCAAAACCGGTCGTCGCCCGATTCGCGGCGATCAGGGGCGCCGCGAAATCCGGCGGCTGGCGCACCAGTTCCGGGCTGGGCCGCCACAGGCCCGACAGGCGGCTGCGCGCGTTGACGCGGTGCTCGACCTCGGCCCCGCGCATCCTGATCTCGCCGAACAGGATATAAGCGATGATGCCGACCAGCGGCACCAGTTCGATGACCAGGATCCAGGAAAGCCGGACGGTGGGTTCCAGACGCGGACGCAAAAGCACGCGCACGGACACGGCCAGCGCGACTGCGTAGTGAATGAACACAAACATCTGGGTCCACATCCCGGCATCAAAGCCCGGCCAGCGCGGAATTGCAATTCCGCGTCCATTTGCCTAAGTCAGCGCGTGAACGCAGCGCAAGGGGCCCTCTCGCATGAACTGGATCACCAACTATGTGCGACCGCGCATCAATTCGCTTTTCTCGCGCCGTGAGGTGCCCGAGAACCTGTGGACGAAATGTCCCGAATGCGGAAACATGCTGTTTCACCGGGAACTCGCCGACAACCTGAACGTCTGCACGCATTGCGACCACCATCTGCCGATCTCGCCGCGGATGCGCTTCGCTTCGCTTTTCGACGGCGGGGTCTTTGTCGAGGTCAAGGTGCCCGAGCCGCTGGCCGATCCGCTGCAATTCCGCGACCAGAAGAAATATCCCGACCGGATGAAGGCCGCGCAGAAATCCACCGGCGAGAAGGAGGCGATGCTTGTCGCCGAGGGCGAGATGGGCCGCACCCCGGTCGTCGCCGCCGCGCAGGACTTCTCGTTCATGGGCGGCTCGATGGGGATGTATGTCGGCAACGCCATCATCGCCGCGGCCGAGCGGGCGGTGAAGCTGAAGCGGCCGCTGGTCCTTTTCTCGGCCGCGGGCGGAGCGCGGATGCAGGAAGGCATCCTCTCGCTCATGCAGATGCCGCGCACCACCGTCGCCGTCGAGATGATGAAAGAGGCGAAGCTGCCCTATATCGTCGTCCTGACCCACCCGACCACGGGCGGCGTCACCGCCTCCTATGCGATGCTGGGCGATATCCAGATCGCCGAGCCGAACGCGCTGATCTGCTTTGCCGGTCCCCGCGTGATCGAGCAGACGATCCGCGAAAAGCTGCCCGAGGGTTTCCAGCGCGCCGAATACCTGCTGGAGCACGGGATGCTCGACCGCGTCACCCATCGCAAGAAGATGCGCGAGGAGCTTGTTTCCATCCTGCGCATGGTGATGCGCCAGCCCGCGCCCATTGCGGCCGACCTGCCCGCACCCGGCAGCCTCTCGCCCCAACCGGCCGAGCATGAGGCTGCCCCTGCGGCGGCCAATGTCGAAGCGAAAACCGCCTGAACGGGGGCGACCAGCGATGACCACATCCGACGCCATTCTTGAACGGCTGATGCAGCTGCATCCCAAGGTCATCGACCTGTCGCTTGACCGGATGGAACGGATCCTCGCCGCGCTCGGCAACCCCGAGCGGCGCATCCCCCCGGTCATCCATATCGCGGGCACGAACGGCAAAGGCTCGACGCAAGCCATGATCCGCGCCGGTCTGGAAGCGGCAGGGAAACGGGTCCATGCCTATACCTCGCCCCATCTCGCGCATTTCCACGAACGCATCCGGCTGGCGGGCGCGCTGATCGCCGAGGCGGATCTCGCGGCGCTGCTCGAGGAATGCGAGGCGGCCAATCAGGGCCAGCCGATCACCTTCTTCGAGATCACGACCGCCGCCGCCTTCCTCGCCTTCTCGCGCGTCGAGGCGGATTACACCCTGCTCGAGGTCGGGCTGGGCGGCCGGCTGGATGCGACGAACGTGATCGACCATCCGCTGCTGACGATCATCACCCCGGTCAGCATCGACCACACGCAATATCTGGGCGAGACCCTGCCCGAGATCGCGGGCGAGAAGGCCGGGATCATCAAGCGCGGCGTGCCCTGCATCGTGGCCCCGCAGGAAGGCCCGGCGCGCGACGTGATCGAGGCCCGGGCCGAGCGTCTTTCCGCGCCCCTGCTGATCGGGCGGCAGGATTGGGACAGCTATGTCGAACGCGGGCGGCTGATCTATTTCGACCAGCGCGGCCTCATGGACCTGCCCCTGCCGGTCCTGCCCGGCCCGCATCAGGTCGTGAATGCCGGGACCGCCATCGCGGCGCTGCGCGAGCTGGGCTACGGCGAGGCCGAGGCAGAGGCCGCCGTCACGCGCGTCGAATGGCCCGCGCGGATGCAGCGCCTGACCCATGGCCCGCTGGTCGATGCGGCACAGGACTGCGAATTGTGGCTGGATGGCGGGCACAATCCCGCCGGAGGCGAGGCGCTGGCCGCGACGCTGGCCGCGATGCCCGGACGTCCGACCCATCTGATCTGCGGTATGCTGAACACCAAGGATGTCGAGGGCTATATGCGCCCCCTCGCCCCGCTGGTGCGCAGCCTGATCGCCGTCCCGATCCCGGAGGCCGAAGCCACCCTCTCCCCCGAGGAGATCGAGACCGCGGCCTGCAATGCCGGCATGACCGCCACGACCGCGCCCGATGTCCTCGACGCGATCACCCGCATCGCCCGGGACGAGCCGGGCGCGCGCATCCTGATCTGCGGCTCGCTCTATCTGGCGGGCATCGTCCTGCGCGAGAACGGCTGACCCTCAGGCCCGGCCCCAGTCGGCATCGCGCATCTCGCGCAGCCGGCTTGCCGTGCGCTCGAACTCGAAAGCGCCCTCGCCCTCGGCATAGAGCCGCTCGGGGTCGTCCGCGCCACTGGCGATCAGCCGCACCTTCGCCTCGTAAAGCGCATCGACCAGCGTGACGAAGCGCTTCGCCTCGTTATAGTTCGACTGGCTGAGGCGCGGGATCCCGTCGATGAACAGCAGATCCAGCGCCTCGGCAATGGCGAGGTAATCGGCCGGGCCCAGCGGCAAGCCGCAGAGATCCCAGAAGCTCGCCCGCGCGATCCGCCCGACGTGACGGGGCAGTTCGACCTTGCGCCCCTTGACCTCAAGGATCAGCGGGGCGCTCTCCGCCCCTCCGGTCTCCTGCTGCCAGAGCGCGTCCATATGCCCGCGCGCGATGCTGTCGGCGGGCGAGAACCAGACCTGCCCGCCCTCGTCCCGGTTCTGCCGGTGGTCGGTGGCGCTGGCCAGTTCCAGCACCTCCATCCGCTCGCGCAGAAGGACGATGAAGGGCAGGAAAAGCTGGCGGTTCAGCCCGTTCTTGTAAAGATCCTCGGGCACCCGGTTCGAGGTGGTCACGACCGTCACCCCCTCCTCGAACAGGATCTGGAACAGGCGGCCGACGATCATTGCATCGGCGATGTCGGTGATCTGCATCTCGTCGAAGCAGAGCAGCCGGACCTTGGCTGCGATGCCTTTGGCGACGGGGCGCACGGCATCCTGCTGGCCGGTCTTGCGCACGCCTTCCAGCGCGGCCTGCACCTCCTGCATGAATTCGTGGAAATGGACGCGGCGCTTCGCAGCGATCGGCGCGGCCTCCATCACCAGATCCATCAGCATGGACTTGCCGCGCCCGACCCCGCCCCAAAGGTAGATCCCCTTGAGGGCCGGTGCGGGGGCCGCGCCGTTCCTGCCGCCCTTCAGGCGCGAGAGCCAGCCGGATTTCACCTCGACCGGCGGCGGAGCGGCCGCCAGTTCGCGCACCAGACGATCAAGCCGGGGCAGAACGCCGCGCTGCGCGGCATCGGGTGCAAGCACGCCCGCCTTGACGCGGGCCTCGTAGAGTTCGGATACAGTCGCCATGCCGGCCCCCTGCCAAAGATCGGCGCGGCCCGCAAGGGGCCGGCCGGATCAAAGCGTGTGATTTTGGGTGGCTGCCTAGGCGATGGCCTGATTGCGCGTCTCGGTTCGGATCAGCAGGGTCGAGAAGGCCGCGATGACCAGCAGCGCCGCAAAGACCCCGATCGCGACGCCAAAGCCCTGTGCCACGACCGCGCCCAGCAGCGACGGCGCAAGCAACCCGCCCACCCGCGCCATGGCGCTGGCCGCGCCCATGCCGGTGCCGCGCAAGCCGGTCGGATAAAGCTCGGGCGTGAAGGCGTAAAGCGCGCCCCAGGTGCCCAGAAGCGCAAAGCTCATCAGCATCAGGGCCGCGGCGACCAGCCATGGGCCGGTGGCAAGGGTGAACATCAGGCAGCCCGCCGCGCTGAGCAGCAGGAAGATCTGCAAGGTCAGCTTGCGGCCCCATGCCTCGACCCCATGCGCGGCCAGCGCATAGCCGGGCACCTGCGCCAGCGCCAGCAGCACGAGGAAGCCATAGCCGCGCACGAAGCCGAACCCGCCCTTGACCAGCTCGGAGGGCAGCCAGACAAAGACCCCGTAATAGGACAGCGACACCAGAAACCACGTCCCGAGGATCGCAATGCTGAGATTGCGCAGCCCCGGCCCGAAGATGCCCTGCCCCGCCTCGGGGATCGGCGGGGCGACCAGCCGCACCTGATCGGGCAGCGCACGCCCGCCATTCGCGGTCAGCACGCGGTCAAGCACCTTGCGGGCCTCGGCCTCGCGCCCCTGCCGCAGCAGATACATGGGCGATTCCGGCACCCAGAGCCGCAGCCCGATCCCGATCAGCGCCGGGATCGCCGCCACCGCGAAGATCCAGCGCCAGGCCTCGGCCGCGCCGGCGAGGCTCGCGATCCATGCGGTCAGGGCGATGATGATCGTGCCGACCGCCCAGAACCCCTCCAGCCAGACCAGCCAGCGCCCGCGGTTCCGGGGCGGCAGGAACTCGGCCATCATGGCGTAATCGACGGGCAAGGTGCCGCCGACCGCCATCCCGGTCAGGAAGCGCAAAACCAGCAGCGTGGCGAAATCCGGCGCAAAGACCGAGGCGAGGCCGAAGACCGCGTCGCAGGCCACGGTCAGCAGCAAGACCTTGCGCCGCCCGATCCGGTCGGCGATGCGGCCAAACAGCGTCGCCCCCACAAACATGCCAAGAAAGAACAGCGTCCCGGTCTGCAGCGCCTGCGGCACGGTCAGGCCAAAGCTGGCCGCGATCGAGGCGGCCGTGAAGCCGATGGCGATGACCTGCATGGCGTCCGCCGCCCAGACGAGGCCGAATATGCCCAGCAATCGCCGCTGGAATCGTCCGGCGCCCCCATGGGTCAGGGCTTCGTCAATCGTCATCTGCATGGCCGGGTTCCTCCCGCGGGTCGAAAATCGGCGCCATTTGCACATAGCGCCCCGGATAAATCCAGCGTGATCCTCGCCCCTGCGGGTGGGAAACCCCTTGCGGTCAATAGCTGATCGCGGCGTGCGCGCGCAGTTCCCCGACATCGGGCTTGCCGAAGCCGAAGAACTCCAGATAGGCCGGGATCTGCTCGAACAGCATGTCGGTCCCGACCTGATAGCGGCACCCCTTGGCGGCGGCGGCGGTCAGGAACGGCGTCATCTCGGTCTTCATCACCACCTCGCCGACGAAGGTGCCGGGGTCGATGCGATCCACATCCATCGGCAGGGGATCCCCCGCATTCATCCCAAGGGGCGAGGCATTGGCCACAAGATCAAAGCCCGCCGGATCCTTGCTGCCGGTCTCGACCACCAGCGCGGGATAGGCGGCCCGCAGACGCCCAGCCAAAGCCTCGGCGCTGGCGGCATTCGGATCGAAAAGCGCAAGCCGCGCGACGCCCGCCTTCGCAAGCGAGGCCGCAATGGCCGAGCCGACGCCGCCCGCGCCCACGACCAGCGCCGAGCGCCCGTCCAGCTCCTGCCCCTTGCCCAGCACGCCGCGCACGAAGCCCTCGCCGTCGAACATGTCCGCCTCGATCAGCCCGTCCTCGGCCAGCCGCAGGGCATTGGCCGCCCCCGCGATCTGCGCCGTGACCGAGACGCGGTCGGCCAGCCCCGCCGCCGCCACCTTGTGCGGCATGGTGATCAGCGCGCCGTGGATGTTCGAGAGGCGGAAGACGAGGCGCAGGAAGTCCGCGAAGTCCTCGGGCTTGCAGCCCATCGGCACGACCACCGCGTCGATGCCCCGATGCTCGAACCACGGATTGTAGATCATCGGCGCCTTGAAGGTCGTCGTGGGATAGCCCAGATGCGCGATCAGTTTCGTGGTTCCGCGGATCATTTCCTCAGCCTCGCTGCCTGCAATCGGGCCGATCGACCCTGCCAGAAGGCATTGCAGGAGGCTGAAGTTACGTCAAATATAAAAGCCCGGGCGATGTTAACATGATGTTAATGCGCGAGCATGACAGGACGCCGAGCCATGAGCCAGCTTACCATCCGCCAGGTCGAGGTCATTCGCGCGGTGATGATGGCCGGAACGATCCAGGGCGCAGCGGCGCTGCTGAACGTCTCGGCCCCCGGCGTCTCGCGGCTGGTCAAGTATTCCGAGGATTCGCTCGGCATCCGGCTTTTCGACCGCAAGGGCGGGCTTTTCGTGCCCTCGGTCGAGGCCGCCTCGATCTTCGAGATGATCCATCAGGTCCACCGCCAGATGGACAACCTGAACGTCGCCGTCAACGCGCTGCGCAAGGGCGAGGATGTGCGCCTCTCCTTCGCCTCCGCCCCCTCGATCGCGCAATTCATCGCGGCCCGCGCCATCCGCACGGTGCGGACGCGTTTTCCCGAACTTTATATCGACCTCAACATCCTGAAGATTGAGGAGACGGTGGATTACCTTCTGCTCGACCGGGGCGAGTTCGTGGTGATGAGTTCCGCCGTGGCGAACCCGGCGCTGAGCAGCGAGCCGCTGGCCACCGGACGCCTGATGGTGATCGTCCCTGACGGCCACCGCCTCGCCGCGCAGGAGGCGATCTCGGTCCATGACCTCGCGGATGAGGACATGATCGGCGTCGATCCCGACGATCCCTATGGCGCGGTTCTGGCGCGCCCCTTCTCTGACGCGGGCGTCGCGCCGCGCTATGTCATGCGGGGCCGCTTTGCCCAAACCGTCGTCAGTCTGGTGCGCCACGGCCTCGGCGTCGCGCTGATCGACGAATTCTCCGTGGCCGAGGTCTATATGCCCGGCCTGACCCGCCGCCCGCTGGTCGAGAAGGCCGGCATCACCGCCTGGGTCGTGACCCGCAAGGGCCGCCCGCTGTCGAGCTTCGCCGAACTGACGATCGACCAGTTCCGCCGCGAGCTGATGGCCGCAGTCTCGCGCAAGGACTGGGACCGCTGAAAGCCAAAAGCCGCCCGACGAAGGCGTCGCGCGGCTTTTCAGAGAGGGAGAAGTGGTGCCGGTGAAGGGACTCGAACCCCCGACCCCATCATTACGAATGACGTGCTCTACCAGCTGAGCTACACCGGCACTTCTCGTGTGCCGCGCCGGATAGCAGGTTCCGGCGCGGGCGAAAAGGGGGGATCAGTACTTTTTCCCCATGATGCGCGGATCATCTTCGGGCGGTTCGACATCGGGACGCACCGGCAGGATGTCGACCTCGCTCGCCTCCAGGCTGCGGATCGGCGTCACGGCACTCACGGGGCCCGGCTTCGGGGCCTCGGGGGCCACAGGCTCGGGGTCGGTGACGGTCATCGCGGGTTCGGCATCAAGCGGCGTCACGCGGCGATAATCCGATTCGCGCGGCACCATGCCGGGGGCGACAGCGGCGACCTCTTCCTCGGCCTCCTTGGCTGGGGGCGCAGGCGTCACGGGCGCGGCCTTCACTGCCCCCCCGGTTGCAGGGGCCGGCGAGCCGACCAGCAAGGGCAGAAGCTCGACGCTGTTCTGGACGATCCCGGCCGAGGCGGTGCCCTTGTCCGGCTCGCGCCAGGTCAGGGTGTCGAAACCGCCGCAGCTGTCGCAGACCGGCGCCCAGTCGGCCATGACGTTATGGCATTTGTCGCAGACCCATTGCGGGCCGCGGCTGGCGACCATCGCCTTGGCGAGGATGCCGCGCACCACCGAATCGTCGCTGCCCTCGCCCCGCTCGACCGCGGCGAGGATCGAAAGCGAGCGCACCGTCGGATGCTTCTGCGCCAGATCGCCAAGCGCGCGGCGGGCGCCGGGGAAATCCTCGGCCGCGAGCAGCAGTTCCGCGCGCAGCAGATGCGATTCCTCGTCATCGGGGTTCTTGGCGATCAGGTCGTCGAACCGGCGCAGGCGCGCGGCGGGTGTCTCGTCCGGCACGATCTCGGCATAGGTCGCGGCGATCGAGGGGTGGGGCCGCACGCTCCAGGTCTTTTGCAGGACGCGAGTCGCATTGCGGAAATCGTTCTGCGCGATATAGCTGCGCGCCGCCAGAACCGCCGCCGGGATCAGGTCGGGGCTGGCGCGGTTCGCGGAAATCGCGGCCTCGCGCGCGCTGATCGAATTGCCCTCGGCCAGAACCTCCGAGGCTTCCTTCAGCGCCAGAACCGCATCGCGGCGGATATGGACATCCTGAGGCAATTGTCCCTGCTTGCGCTTGTCCTTCAGGACCGCGCGCGCGCCCTTCCAGTCCCCCTCGCGGGTCTGGAGTTGCAGCAGCGTATCCTGCAGGTCGGTATGCTTCGGCTTCAGCGCATAGGCCTTTTCGGCCAGCTTCAGGGCGGTGTGGGTATCGCCCTCGTCCAGCTTTTGCCGCATCAGCCCGCGAATGCCGACAAAGCGGGTGCGGTCATCGCCCAGCAGCCGGCGATAGATCTCGCCCGCCTTGCGCGTATCGCCGGCAACCTCGGCGGCCTGCGCTGCGAGAAGGTCGGTCAGATGCGGCTTTTTCAGGAATTTGGCGGCGCGACCGGCCTTGTCCTGCGCCAGCCGCCCCTCGCCCGAGGCGACGGCGAGCATGCCTTCGGACAGCGCCTCATAGCCCTTGCGCTCGCGCGAGCGGGCGAAATAGCGGTTGATGGCGGTTTCGTCGCCGACGAGGAAACGGATGAAGGCCAGCGCGAGCCCGACCAGCTTCACCACCAGCCAGCCAAGCAGGCAAAGCAGGATCAAGCCGATCAGCAATTGCAGCGGCCCGAGGACATATTCCGTCCCGTCATAGACCATGCGCAGGCCGTGGCCATTCTCGGCCAGTTGGCGGGCCCCCAGCGCAATCGCCAGGATCACCGCGAAGAACATCAGGATCTTGAGAGCAGACAGCAACATGGCGCGTTCCTTACCTGCTGCCGGCCACGAGGGCGCCGAGCGCGGCATTCGCCTCGACCCAGGTGGCGGCCTTCGCGGTCCAGCCCGCCATGGCCTGCTGGCCTGCCTCGGGCAGGGTGCCGATCTCGGTCAGCGCGCCGCTGATGTCGCCGGCCTCGACCGCGGCATTGGCGCGCGACAGGACCGCATCGGGATCGCTGCCATCGCGCGGTTCGATCGAACGGGCGCCGGTCTGCACGCGCAGGAAATTCCCGATCGTCTGCATCGCCCCTCCGGTGCCGGGCTGGGCTTCGATCGAGACGCGAAGCCCGTCGCGGGCGGCCGCCGGGAACTCGGCCCGCAACTGGTCAAGCCGCGGCACATCGCCGGTCAGGATGGCCGGAACCTCGATCCCCGCCGTCGAAAGATCGGCAAGCGCCTGATCGCGCGGGGCATTGGCCTCGATCGCGGCTTGAAGTGCTGCGGCGGCGGTGGCCGCCTGCGCACGGCGGTTCGCGTCGACGGTGCTTTGCTGCAGCTCCTCGGCCTGCCGGGCCAGCGTCTGGACCTGCTCGGCGGTGGCCGGGTCCACGACCGGGCGCGCGGCCAGTTCGTCGATCCGGGCCTGCTGTTCGTTCACGCGGGCGGCCAGGGCATCCAGCGCCTCCTGCGACACGCCGGGCGGCGCTGCGGGGGTCGGCGCGGCGGGTTCGGCCCCTGCCACGGGGGCAGGCTCAACGGGCTGCGGTGCCGGGCGGCTGCCAAGGTCGGAAAGGCCCTTTTCCAGCGCGGCGATGCGGTCGGTCAGCGCGGCCGGGATTTCGGCCGGGGCGGAGGGGGCGGAATCCGCCAGCACCTGACGCGCGGCATCTGCCCCCGCCTCGGCTGCACGTCCGGTCAGAGCATCGGCTTGCGCCGTGATCTGGGCCGTCGCGGCCTCTGCCCCGGCTGTCCGCGCCGCCTCGATCTGGGCGGCAGGGTCCGCGGCGTCGCCCGGACGCAGCGAGGGCGGCAGGTGCGGAATGGCCCAATAGGCCGCCCCGGCGCCAAGCCCGGCGGCAACGATGCCGCCCAGAAACAGGGGGAAGAACCCGGCGCGGCGGATTTCAACCCGCGTCTCGGCGGCCTTGGGCGCCGGGCTGGAGGCGGCGGCGATTGCCGCCGGCGGCACGCTTTCGGGCTTGGGCTGATCCTTGCCGGGCGCCGGCTTCGCCTCGGCGGGCTTCGCCGCTTCGGCCGCCCGCTTCGCGGCGGGCTTCGTCGCGCCGGGCTTGCCGACCAGCGACGATTCGACGGGCGGCTTGGCGTCCGTCGGAGCGTCCGCGGCCTTGCGGCCCGAGACGATCGGCCGGCTTTCGATCACCGCGCCGGAAACCGGATGCTTCCTTGCGTCTTTTCCGGGGGTTGCGGGCGCTTCGCCCGGCGTTTTTTCTGGCTCGTTCACTGTTCTCTTCCCCGTTTTCTTCCGGCCCTCGACCCGATGCCCTCCCCTGCTGAGCGGAATTGACTCGGCGCGACCGGGACCTGCATCAAAGGCAGTCTAGTCGCCACCTGACGGCGTCTCAACCCGCCGCCCGCGCGAATGTTCCGTGCCCGCAAGCACTGCGGCGGCGTGCCGCATCCCGGCGGCATCCGGGCTCGGTGCGACCTCGATCCGCTGGGCCTTCCCGCCCCATGCGTCCCGCGCCGCAGCACTGATCGGGACCAGCCAGAGGGGCGCGCGCGCATCCCCGACCGCCGCCGCGACAAGCCGCGACGAGCGGGGCGAGAACAGCGGCAGGACGACCGGATCCACCCCCGCCAGCAGATCCAGCGCCTCAGCCGAGAGCGGCACCGGCTGCTGGTCATAGACGACAAGGCCCGGCACCGGCAATTCGCGGGCGACATGGCGGCCGCGCAGATGCAGCCAGCCCGGCCCCAGATCCGCGAGCATGGGCATCATGCCTGCGGCATCGCCCGGCCCCTCGGTCACACGAAAGCCCGCCGCCCGCGCGACCGCCGCCGTCGCGGGACCGACGCAGATCGCCGGGCGTCCCCGGCCCGCGCCGGCGGACGGCACGGCATGGGCCGAGGTAAAGATCAGCCCCTGCGCCGCTGCCGCCGCCCCTTCGTCATGCGCGACCGGGACGATCCTGATGATCGGAGAGATCACGACCGGCAATCCAAGCGCGGCCAGTTCCGCGGCAAAGCGCCGCGCGGACTCTGCGGGCCGGGTCAGCAATATGGTCGGCGGCATGGCAATCGGCCCGGTCAGGTGCTAGTTGATCATGCCTAGGCCCTTGGCGGCGCGGGAACAAGGATAAGCATGTCACTGACCTTTCTGGGCATCGAGAGCAGTTGCGACGACACCGCCGCGGCGGTGGTGCGAAGCGATGGCACGATCCTCGCCTCGGTCGTGGCCGGGCAATCCGCGCTTCATGCCGATTTCGGCGGCGTCGTCCCCGAAATCGCCGCCCGCGCCCATGCCGAGAAGCTGGACCTCTGCGTCGAGGAGGCGCTGGCCGAGGCCGGCGTCAGCCTTTCCGACCTCGACGGAGTCGCGGTGACGGCCGGACCCGGCCTGATCGGCGGTGTGCTGTCGGGCGTCATGCTGGCCAAGGGCATCGCCGTCGGCAGCGGCTTGCCGCTGGTCGGCGTCAACCACCTTGCCGGCCATGCGCTGACGCCCCGCCTGACCGACGGCGTGGGCTATCCTTATCTCATGCTGCTGGTCTCGGGCGGGCATTGCCAGTTCCTCTCGGTCGCGGGGCCGGAGGATTTCACCCGGCTTGGCGGCACCATCGACGACGCGCCGGGCGAGGCTTTCGACAAGGTCGCGAAACTTCTGGGCCTGCCGCAACCCGGCGGGCCGGAGGTCGAGAAGGCCGCGCGCGACGGCAATCCGCGACGCTTTCACTTTCCGCGCCCGCTGCTTGACCGCCCCGGCTGCGATATGAGCTTTTCGGGCCTGAAAACCGCCGTGCTGCGCCAGCGGGACGAGCTGGTCGCGGCGCAGGGCGGCCTGCATGAACAGGACCGCGCCGATATCTGCGCGGGCTTTCAGGCCGCCGTAGCCGATGTGCTGGCCGAAAAGACCCGCCGTGCGCTGGCCGCCGCCCCTGCCCCGGTGCTGGCAGTGGCGGGCGGGGTCGCCGCGAACCAGACCCTCCGCGCCGCCCTGCAAAAGGTCGCGGCCGAGGCCGGGGCCAGTTTCGTCGCGCCGCCGCTCGCGCTTTGCACCGATAATGCCGCGATGATCGCATGGGCGGGGATCGAGGCCTTCAAGGCCGGCCATCGCGACGGGCTGGCGCTGGCCGCGCGCCCGCGCTGGCCGCTCGACAACAAGGCCGCGCCGATGCTGGGCGCGGGCAAGCGCGGGGCCAAGGCATGAGCATCTGCGTGATCGGCGCGGGCGCCTTCGGTACCGCATTGGCCGTGGCGCTGTCGGGAAATGCCGACGTCACCCTCTGGGGTCGGGACATGGGCTGGGCGGCGACGCGGGAAAATCCGCGCCTGCCCGGCGTCAGGCTGCCGGACGACCTGCGACTGACTGACGACCCGCGAGGGGCCATGGCCGAAACCGTGCTGCTGGCGCTGCCGGCGCAGGTGTTGGGCGGCTTCCTTGGCGACCATGCGGCGATGCTGGATGGCCGGAACCTCGTCAGTTGCGCCAAGGGCATCGACCTTGCCACCTTGACCGGCCCGACCGCCCTGATCCGCGCGGCCTGCCCCGGCGCGACGGTTGCGGTCCTGACCGGACCGAGCTTTGCCGCCGACATCGCGCGCGGCCTGCCGACCGCGCTGACACTCGCCTGCGAGGACGCGGGGGCGGCACAATCCCTGCAGCACCAACTTTCGACCGGGAACCTGCGGCTTTACCGCACGACCGACGTGACCGGGGCGGAACTGGGCGGCGCGCTGAAGAACGTGATCGCCATTGCCGCCGGCGCCGCGATCGGCGCGGGCTATGGCGACAGCGCGCGGGCCAGCGTCATCACCCGCGGCTTTGCCGAGATGGTGCGCCTTGCCACCGCGCTTGGCGCCCGCCCCGAGACGCTGAGCGGGCTTTCCGGCCTCGGCGATCTGGTGCTGACCTGCACCTCGGAACAGTCGCGCAACTTCCGCTATGGGCTGGCGCTTGGCGCGGGCCGCGATTTCGCCCCCGGCACCACGGTCGAGGGTTCGGCGACCGCCCGCGCCGTCGCCGCATTGGCCCCGAAACTCAAGGTGGAGCTTCCCGTTTCAACGCTGGTCGCGGGCCTTGCCGAGGGGCGCATCGCCATGGAACATGCGCTCGACATTTTGCTGAACCGTCCCCTGAAGGAGGAATGATGCCGCTTTTCGCCCTGATCTGCCGTGACAAGCCCGGCCATCTGCAAACCCGCGTCGATACCCGCCCGAGCCACCTTGCCTATATGGCCGAAACCTCGGTCGTGCAATTCGCCGGCCCCCTGATCGAGAACGGCGACCCCTGCGGCTCGCTGGTGGTGATCGAGGCCGGGGACCGCGCGGCGGCGGCCGAATGGGCGGCGAAGGATCCCTATGCTCAGGCCGGGCTTTTCACCTCGGTCGAGGTGATCGAATGGCGCAAGGTGATCGGCTGATGGCACATTGGCTCTTCAAGTCCGAGCCCGATGTCTTCAGCTTCGACGACCTGATCGCCAAGGGCGCGAAGGGCGAGCAATGGGACGGCGTGCGCAACTATCAGGCCCGCAACAACATGCGCGCCATGAAGGTGGGTGAGCGGGGATTCTTCTACCACTCGAACATCGGCAAGGAGATCGTCGGCATCTGCGAGGTCGTGGCCGAGGCGCACCCGGATTCGACCACCGACGACCCGCGCTGGGAATGCGTCGACATCAAGGCGGTTGCGCGCGTCGTGCGGCCCATCTCGCTTGACGATGCCAAGGCCGAACCGCGACTGGCCGAGATGGTGCTAGTGAACAATTCGCGCCTGTCCGTGCAGCCGGTCTCGGATGCGGAATGGGATGTGATCCTGGAACTCGCGGGCGGCACCGCGCAGGCCTGAACGACTGGAAGGCGGACGGCCGAAAGCCGCTCCGGGGGAGGATATATGGCACGCGGCTCAGGGATCATCGCCGATCGCCCGACGACGAAACGCATGGGCGCGCTCCGCGCGCTCTGGCCTTTCATGCAACCTTATCGCCGGCTGCTGGTCGCGGCCATGGTGGCACTGGCGGTGACGGCGGGCATCAGCCTTGTCCTGCCGCTGGCGGTGCGGCGCGTGGTCGACGGCTTTGACGCGGGCGCCCATCTCCTCGACCAGTATTTCGGCGCGGCGCTGGCGATTGTTGCGCTGCTCGCACTGGGGACGGGGCTGCGCTATTACCTCGTCACCCGGCTGGGCGAGCGTGTGGTCGCCGATATCCGCGAGGCGGTGTTCGACCGCGTCATCGGCCTCAGCCCCGCCTTCTACGAGCGCGTGATGACGGGCGAGATCATCAGCCGCATCACCACCGACACGACGCTGATCCAGTCGGTGATCGGCTCCTCGGTCTCGATCGCGCTCAGAAACCTGATGATCCTCGCGGGCGGCATGGCGATGCTGGCCTGGACCTCGATCAAGCTCTCCGGGCTGGTCCTGCTGCTGGTGCCGCTGGTCGTGGTCCCGATCATCGTGCTGGGCCGCCGCCTGCGCCGCATGTCGCGCGAGAACCAGGACTGGATCGCGCAAAGCTCGGGCGCGGCCTCGGAAAGCCTGCTCTCGGTCCAGACGATCCAGGCCTTCACGCAGGAAGGGGCGACCCGCCACCGCTTTCGCGACGTGACCGAGAAATCGCTCGACGTGGCCCTGCGCCGGGTCAAGACCCGCACGGTGATGACGGTCATCGTGATCTTCCTGATCTTCTCGGGCGTGCTGGGCATCCTCTGGGTGGGCGCGCGCGACGTCCGCACCGGCGCGATGAGCGCGGGCGAGCTGGTGCAGTTCGTGATCTATGCGGTGCTGGTCGCCGGCGCGACCGGCGCACTCTCCGAGATCTGGGGCGAATTGCAGCGCGCCGCCGGCGCGGCCGAGCGACTGACCGAGTTGCTGCGCGCCAAGGATCCGCTGACCGATCCCGCCCAGCCGGTTCCCCTGCCCCGCCCCGCGAAAGGCGCCATCCGTTTCGAGGACGTGACCTTCCACTATCCCTCGCGCCCCGACACCTCGGCGCTGGAGGGTGTGACCCTCGACATCCCGCCGGGCGAGACGGTGGCGCTGGTCGGCCCCTCGGGCGCGGGCAAGACCACCGTGGTGCAACTGGTGCAACGCTTCTGGGACCCGGCAGAGGGCCGGGTGATGATCGACGGCATCGACCTGCGCGACATGGCCCGCGCCGATTTCCGGCAGGAGATCGCGCTGGTTCCGCAAGACCCGGTGATCTTTGCCGGGACCGCGCGCGAGAACATCCGCTTCGGCCGCCCCTCGGCCTCGGATGCCGAGGTCGAGGCCGCCGCCCGCGCCGCCCATGCCCATGATTTCCTGACCGCCCTGCCGCAGGGCTATGACAGCCCGGTGGGCGAGCGTGGGGTCATGCTGTCAGGCGGACAAAGGCAGCGCATCGCAATCGCGCGCGCCATCCTGCGCGACGCGCCGATCCTGCTGCTCGACGAGGCGACGAGCGCGCTTGACGCGGAATCCGAGCGGCTGGTGCAATCGGCGGTCGAGGAGCTGGCACGCAGCCGCACGACGATCATCGTCGCGCATCGGCTGGCGACGGTGAAGAAGGCGGACCGGATCATCGTCTTCGATCACGGCCGGATCATCGCGCAGGGCCGCCATGACGAGCTGGTCGCGCAAGGCGGTCTTTATGCCCGGCTGGCCCGGTTGCAATTCACCGAAGGGCTTTCGCCCGCGGAAGCCGACGCCTAGACCCGCCTTCGGCCAGCACGGAACCGTCTGGGAGAATTGGCGTTTCCGTGCTGCACCAAAGCGGAAAGGGTGGAACATGGCTATCTGGGATTTCGTGAAGGACGCAGGCAAATCGGTCTTCGGATCGGAGGCGAAGGCGGCGGAGGCGCCCGCTCCGGCGGCACAGGCCCCGGCCGAAAGCGACACCGACCGCAAGGTCGCGGCGCTGAAGAAGGAACTGGCCGATCTGGGCCTGACCGCCAAGGACGTCCATCTGACGCTGCGCGGCGGCGACACGGTGATCGTCAAGGGCAAGGCCCGCGATCAGGAAACGCTCGAGAAGCTGATCCTCGCGCTTGGCAACATCAAGGGCATCGCCCGCGTCGAACTGGCCGAGGAACCCGGCGCGACCCCGGCGGCCGATGCGAAGCCCCCGTTGTTCCATACCGTGAAGAAGGGCGAGACGCTCTCGCAGATTGCCGCGCATTATCTGGGCAAGGCCAGCCGCTACCCCGAGATCTTCGAGGCCAACAAGCCGATGCTCAGCGATCCCGACAAGATCTATCCCGGCCAGACCCTGCGCATTCCGCAGGGTTAACCCCCGGCTTACGCTGCGTTGCGATCCGCTCCGGGCGGGGGCCTCCCCCTTGCCCGGACGATGTTTTCTGGCACATTCTTCGACGCCAAGGGGGCGCCCGACGGACGACTGGGAGGAGAAGTCATGGCCAAGTTCGCAACTGCCGCTGACCGCAATGCGGTCGAGGCCGAGATGCCTTATGAGCAGAGGGAGTTGCCAACTTCTGTCTACCAGATGCTCAGCCGGACCCGCGACCGTTTTCCCAACCGTCCCGCGATCGGCTTCCAGCTTCTTTCGGACCCGAAATCGAAGGCGCGCACGCTGACCTGGAACGAGGTGCATGAGCGCGTGACCGAGACCGCGAACCTCTTCCGGTCGCTGGGCGTCGGTCCGGGTGACGTCGTGGCCTATCTGCTGCCCAACACGCTTGAAACGCCGATCGTCCTCTTGGCCGGGGCGACGGCGGGCATCGTCAACCCGATCAACCCCCTCCTCGATGCCGAGCAGATCGCGGGCATCCTGCGCGAGACGCGGGCCAAGGTCGTGGTGACGCTGAAGCCCTTCCCGAAATCCGACGTGGCCCAGAAGGTCGCCGATGCGGTGGCCCAGGCCCCGGATGTCAAGGCGGTGCTGCAGGTCGACCTGCGCCCGAACCTCGCCGGGCTGAAGCGGCTGGCGATCCCCTTCCTGCGTCCCAAGCTGACCGTCCATAACGAGGCGAAATACCTCGATTTCGAGGCCTGCGCGAGCGCGCAGCGCCACAACCGCCTGAATTTCGACGAGCCGGAGGGCGACCGCGTCGCCGCCTATTTCCACACCGGCGGCACCACCGGAACGCCCAAGGTCGCGCAGCACAAGCAGTCGGGGATGATCTATAACGGCTGGCTCGGCTCGCGGCTTCTGTTCACCGAACAGGATGTGCTGATGTGCCCGCTGCCGATGTTCCACGTTTTCGCGGCCTATCCGGTCCTGATGTCCTGCATCGCCTCGGGCGCGCAACTGGTGATGCCGACGCCTGCGGGCTATCGCGGCGAAGGGGTCTTCGCGAATTTCTGGAAGCTGATCGAGCGGTGGGAGGCGACCTTCCTGATCACCGTGCCGACCGCGATCTCGGCCCTGATGAACCGCCCGGTCGATGCCGATGTGTCCTCGCTGAGGACCGCGATCTCCGGCTCGGCCCCGCTGCCGATCGAGCTTTACAACCGCTTCAAGGCCGCCACCGGGGTCGAGATCGCCGAGGGCTACGGCCTGACCGAGGCGACCTGCCTCGTCTCCTGCAACCCCATCGACGGGCTGAAGAAGGTCGGGTCGGTCGGCCTGCCCCTCCCCTATACCCATGTCCGCATCCTGCGCCGCACCCCCGATGGCTATGAGGAATGCCAGACCGACGAGATCGGCGAAATCTGCATCGCCAGCCCCGGCGTGTTCGAGGGCTCGACCTATACCGAGGCCGACAAGAACCAGGAGCTTTTCGCCGAGGGCCGCTTCCTGCGCACCGGCGATCTGGGGCGGCTGGACGGCGACGGCTATCTGTGGATCACCGGCCGGGCCAAGGATCTGATCATCCGCGGCGGCCACAATATCGACCCCGCCATGATCGAGGACGCGCTGCTCTCGCATCCCAAGGTCGCCTTTGTCGGCGCGATTGGCCAGCCCGACAGCTTCGCGGGCGAGCTGCCCTGCGCCTATGTCGAGCTGGTCCCCGGCGCAGTGGTCAGCATCGAGGAACTGACGAAACACGCGCGCGAGCATATCCACGAGCGCGCCGCGATCCCCAAGCATATCGAGATCATGGTCGAATTGCCCAAGACCGCTGTGGGCAAGATCTTCAAGCCCGACCTGCGCAAGCTGGCGATCAAGCGCGTCTATAGCGCGGCCTTGGCCAAGGCCGGCATCCCGGCCGAGGTCGCCGAGGTCATCGAGGACAAGAAGCGCGGCCTCGTCGCACATCTGGTCCGCCTGAGCGAGGTCGAGGACAGCATCGTCGCCGAATGCATGGGCCAATTCACCCGTCCGTGGGAATGGGTAAAAGACTAATCAACCTATAGTTGCATTGAGGGAATTTCCTGATAGCCTTCCGAAACAACGACTTCGGAGGGTTATCGGGTGCTGGTCAGGCTTGATGCTAGGGAAGACGAGGACGAGGCGGATCTGGACGGTGAGCCGTCCGAACCGCCCGCCCCTTCCGCCGCCCGCGCGCCGCAATGGCTGGTCGATTTCCGCAGCAACTCCGGCCGGGGGTTCTACCAGTCCCTCGGCGATCATGCCGTCCTGCTGGCCGAGCGCAGCACCGATCACCTGCTGGTCAGCTTCGATAACCTGTCCTCGGCCCGGGACGAGGCGATGGACCGCAACCCCTGGGGCTATGACTTCGTGGCCCGGAACGGCTGGTCGCAGCTGGGCGTGCTGGCCTTCCGCCCCAGCTGGTTCAGGGACGAGGCGCTGTTCGCCGAGATGCGGCGGCTGGCCGATGCCGGGCTGTTCCGCCGCTTCCGGCGCGTGACCATGACGGGAACCTCGATGGGGGGCTATGCGGCCTGCGCCTTCGCCTCGCTGGTACCCGGCTGCGATGTCATCGCCTTCTCGCCCCAGTCGACGCTCAGCAAGAAGCTGGTCCCATGGGAGCAGCGCTTCTCGATCGGGCGCAAAGCGGATTGGAGCGGACCCTTCGCCGACGGCGCCGAGGAAAGCCGCGGCGCCCGCAAGGTCTGGCTGGTCTACGACCCCCATTTCGACGCCGACGGCCGCCATGTCCGCCGCTTCGACGCGCCGAACGCGATCCCCCTTCCTGCCCGCTATTCGGGGCATAAATCGGCCCTTTTCCTGCGCCGCGCGGGCATCCTCTCGACCATCATGCGGCAGGCCGTGGCGGACGAGTTGACCCCTGCGAGCTTTCAGACCGCGTGCAGGCAGGGCCGGAACATGCCGTGGTTCGTCAACGGTCTGGCCAACCGCATCATCGAGCGGAGGCGTGCCGGGCTGATCCCCCGACTGGTCGCGGCGCTCGGCGGGACCGAAGCCAGCCCGCTCGCCCGCCAGATCCAGCAGCGCGCGATCAAGGCCGGGCTGATTTCCCGAAGCCCCCGCCCCCGGCGCGGCAAAGAGCGAAGGGCAGAGGCTAAGGCGTCCGGCCCGACCGGCGAGGCGGGGATCTGGGAAGGCTTCCGGGCGCAGGAACGGGCCGATACCCCGGCCGACCTGCCCTGGCAGCCAATGGCGCGGGGCTAGGCCCGCATCCGCTCAGCCTGCCTGCCGCAAGCCCTCCGCCGCCATGTTGATCCGCTCGGCAATGCGGAAATAGCCGGTGCGGGTATAGTGGTCGCTGTCGACGAATTCGCCCGCCGGGACGACCTCATCCACATCAATGAACTCGGCCCCCGGATGGGCGAGGCAGAAGTCGCGGCACATGCGGTTATAGGCCTGCCGGTCCTCGATCGTCCGCTCGGCCTGCTCGCCCTTCAACGAGACGCCCAGCACGAAAAGCCGCGCATCCTTGCGCTTCAGCCCATGGACCCGGCCAAAGGCCGCGCGCATCAGGTCCAGCCGCTGTTCCAGCGAGAGCCTGAGGTGGCGCAGCGCGCGCAGCATCCTGATCGACAGGCGCGGGTCGCGGGTCAGCGCCGCCAGCCGCTTCGGCGGAATGGTGACGAGATAGCGGTCCGGCTGCTGCATCCCCTCATGCGTGAACATGTTCTGGGTGTGAAAGGAAAAGAACATCGACAGGATGATCACGTCAGAGGTGGCAAACCCCTCATCCGCCGCCAGAAGATCGCTCAGGCTGTGGCCCGCGACATTCTGCATGACCCAGTTCTGCGCCAGCGAGGGGTCGCGGGGGTTGAGCAGGAACCCCGCATCGTCATAGCGCACGATCACCCCCTGATCGTCCTGCTTGTTCACGAATTCGGTCCGCTGCACACCGCAATAGAACGAGACCTGTTGCAGGTCGCAGCCGCCGACCAGGATCAGGCTGCGGCCCGACCCGGCGGTTTCAGGCTGGCCGAATTCAGTCACCTGACGGATCCAGTCGACCTTGGCCGGCGCATCGAGGCCGTTCGCGACCGGCCCGACCACCTCGATCTCCGGTCGGCCCAGATGGGCCCAGACCCATTGCTCGACCCCCATGTTCAGCGTGCGGCAGGAGAAGGCGAAATGATGGATCACCGCGCCGCTGAAGCGGGTGCGGATGCAGAAGAAGCCGACGATCCCGTAATTGCCATAGCGATCCCTGACCTCGACCAGCCCGGCATGGACGCCGGGGATGCGCAAAAGCGCGTCCAGCTCGGCCCGCTGGGCGTCGTCATGGACGCGCTGCTTGGTGAAATTCAGCTGGTTGGTGCGGTTGATCAGTTCGATGACCCGGTCCATGTGGCCATCCAGATCGGTAATGATCCTGACCTCGATCCCCGATTGGCGCAGGAACTCCTCGTTCGAGAGCCCGCCGGAGATCTGGTCGGCCTCGCGCGCCTCCATCAGCTTGTATTGCGAGAGGCGGCTCAACTCACAGTCCTCCTTGCCCCGGCATTGCGGCAGGTCGAGCAGCGCCGACAGGTCCGGGCCCGCGCCATTCGTCACGCCCTTTGCATCGGCGCAGGCGATACCGGGGCAGAAATAGCGGACTTCCTCGAGGTTCAGGTGATTGTCGTCCAGAAACAGCGCGTTCTCGGGCCGGAGGCCCATGCGCTTCAGGATCGTCTGCACCGCCGCGCCCTTTGGGGTCCAGTCGATATGGGGAAAGACGAACATCTCCCATACGCCGAGTTCGACGAGCTTCGCCCGCGCCGCATCGAAATCGTTCTTCGAGCAGATTGAACACATGATCCCGCGTTCGACCAGGGTTCGCACCATCGCCACATGGGCCGCGACCGCCTTGACGCCGCCTTCCGAGAGGGTGCCCTGCCAGAAGGTCTCGTCCAGGTCCCAGACCACCAGCTTGATGTCCTGGTTCAGTTCGGAAAATCTGCTCTTGCCCATTCTCGGCCCCCATGCCACTTCGACACGAGAACTCTACCTATGGTTGTTTTTCATTGGAAGAATAAACCGGGAATGCACCGGCCTGCGGCAAGGAAAAAGGGCCGCCCAACCGGGCGGCCCTTGATTGTCAGCGGGTGAACTTCTTGTATTTCACGCGCTTTGGCTCGACTGCATCCGGGCCGAGGCGGCGGATCTTGTCGGCCTCGTAATCCTCGAAGTTGCCCTCGAACCATTCGACATGGGCATCGCCCTCGAAGGCGAGGATATGCGTGCAGAGCCGGTCGAGGAAGAAGCGGTCGTGCGAGATGATGATCGCGCAGCCGGCAAAATTCTCGATCGCGGCCTCCAGCGCCTGCAGCGTCTCGACGTCCAGATCGTTGGTCGGTTCGTCGAGCAGCAGGACGTTGCCGCCCGATTTCAGCAGCTTCGCCATATGGACGCGGTTGCGTTCACCGCCCGAGAGCAGGCCGACCTTTTTCTGCTGGTCGCCGCCCTTGAAGTTGAACGAGCCGACATAGTTGCGGCTGTTCACCTGCGCGTCGCCCAGTTCGATGATCTCGGCCCCGCCGGAAATCTCCTCCCAGACGTTCTTCTCGGGGTCGAGCGTGTCGCGCGACTGGTCGACATAGGACATCTTCACCGTGTCGCCGATCACGATCGAACCCTCATCGGGCTCCTCGTGGCCGGTCAGCATCTTGAACAGCGTCGACTTGCCGGCGCCGTTGGGGCCGATCACGCCGATGATGCCGCCCGGCGGCAGGCTGAACGAAAGGTTCTCGATCAGGAGCTTGTCGCCCATGTGCTTCTTCAGGCCCTCGACCTCGATCACCTTGCCGCCAAGGCGGGGGCCATGCGGAATGACGATCTGGGCCTTGCCGACAAGATCCTTGACCGATTCGTCGGCCATCTTGTTATAGGCGGCGATCCGGGCCTTGGATTTCGCCTGACGGGCCTTGGTCCCGGCGCGGATCCATTCCAGCTCCTTCTCCATGACCTTCTGCCTGGCCTTGTCCTCGCGCGCTTCCTGCGCGACGCGCTTGGCCTTCGCTTCCAGCCACGACGAATAGTTGCCCTCATGCGGGATGCCCCGGCCGCGCTCCAGCTCGAGGATCCAGGTCGTGATGTCGTCGAGGAAGTAGCGGTCGTGGGTCACGGTCAGGATCGTGCCCTTGTAGTCGATCAGGTGCTTTTGCAGCCAGGCGATGGTTTCCGCGTCCAGGTGGTTGGTCGGTTCGTCCAGCAGCAGCATGTCGGGCGCTTCAAGCAGCAGCTTGCAGAGCGCGACGCGGCGACGCTCGCCCCCCGAGAGGGTTTCGACATCGGCGTCATCGGGCGGGCAGCGCAGGGCTTCCATCGCGATGTCGACCTGGTTGTCCAGATCCCACAGGTTCTCGGCGTCGATCTCGTCCTGAAGGCGCGCCATCTCGTCGGCGGTCTCGTCCGAATAGTTCATCGCCAGTTCGTTATAGCGGTCGAGCTTGGCCTGCTTGGACTTGACGCCTTCCATCACGTTGGCGCGGACGTTCAGCAGCGGGTCCAGATAGGGCTCCTGCGGCAGATAGCCGACGCGGGCGCCCTTGGCGGCCCAGGCCTCGCCCTGAAAGTCCTTGTCCATGCCCGCCATCACCTTGAGCAGCGTGGACTTACCGGCGCCGTTCACGCCGACGACGCCGATCTTGACGCCCGGCAGGAAGTTCAGGTGGATGTTCTCGAACACCTTCTTGCCGCCGGGATAGGTCTTGGACACCCCGTCCATGTGATAGACATACTGGTAGGAGGCCATGATCGTTCCTCGTTCGAATGAAATCTCTATGGGTTTGGCGGCTATGTAGTGCAGTGGCGGCGAAAGGAAAAGGCCGGGCCTAGCGGAACTGCGACGTGAACTCCTTGCCGAAGGTCTCGTCGAGGAAGGTGAACTGCCCCTCCAGCTTCTCGCGCAGCCGCGCGCGCGCCTTGTCCGGCACCGAAAGCGAGCGGTCGGTGGGAAAGACCTTCTTGCCCATCTCGCGGTAGTCGAAAGGCTTGAGGCCAAGGAACTCCTCGACCCGGCGCAGGAAGGTCAGCGGGTCGCTGGCGATCAGGCCGAAGGGCATGTAGAGCAGCCGGTCCGGCCCGAAATGCGCGTTCCAGCGCGGCACATAGCTCATGTAATCGCCACGATCCATCAGCACCGGATCCTCGACCTCGGCCAGCCAATCCTCGACCGAGGCGGGTTTGCGCCTTGCCCGCGACAGGTTCATCTTGAGCTGCGAGATCGCGCGATCGACCGGATGGCGGATGATATAGATGAACTTCGCCTCGGGCAGGAACTTCGCGACATATTCGACCCCCTCGGCGGGCAGCGTCGAATATTCCGGCGTCACGTCGATCGCATGCGCGCCCTCGGGCGTGGGCGAGAAGACGGTCTTGTACCAGTGGTTCGTGAACATCGGCTCGCGCGTGACGCGGTTCAGATAGCGCTGCATCTCGGCCGGGACGTCCTCGCCGCGCGCGACATAGCGCTTCTCGATATTGGCCTTGGCGCGCTTATAGTGCCAGCCGAGCCAGCTGCGATGCTCCTCGATGAAGAGATGGTTGAAGAACTGCACCTCCTTGAAGGGCGGCGTCCAGACATCGGGATGCTGCGACAGCATCTGCGAGAGCCAGGTGGTGCCCGCCTTCTGCGCCCCGATACCCAGAAAATCCGGCTTCCGGGGGGTTCCGTTCGGGTTCCAGTTCATCCGCTTCGCCTTCTCTCGCTGTTCGCGGGACAGTGTTAGGACAGTGGCGGGCGGGGGGAAAGGTCGGAGTTTCCGGGGGTGGTTCGGCTGCTATCCTTCGGGGCCAGCGGCTCATGCTGCAGGCAGAGCGTCACGCAGAGCCCATGGCGGCCACTCGGCACATCATCGTGATCTGCCAGTCAGGGAAACTCTGATAGATGATCGAGCCATGAGATTGGTCATTGCCATCATATTGATCGTCCTGACCAGCTTTGGCGGGGCGACCACTGTTGCGGCCGCCTGTTGTCCGCAGATGCAGGCGATCAGCGCCGGCTTGCATGATGGCGGACACGGCGAAACGGCTGATACCGTCTGCGCCAGTCATATCTGCTGCGCAGTCGCAGTTGCCCAAGCGCAGGCCGTAGCAGGGCAGATCCCGATGCTTCTTTCGCACGTCCCTGTCCCGAACAACCTGCCCTCCACCATCCTCAAGCCACCATTCCGGCCACCGATCGCCAACCTCTCCGTATGAACCCATCATTCACCGATACAGAGAGCAAACATGAATATCCTGAAACCATTGGCAGCCCTCGTCATGATGGCAGGCCCCGCCGTCGCGCAAGATCATTCCGGCCATACCATGCAAGGGGCTATGCCCGGCCATATGGCGGCGATGGACAAGATGATGTCCTCCATGGAGGGTATGAAGACCACTGGCAATGCCGATGCGGATTTCCTGATCATGATGATTCCGCACCACCAGTCGGCCATTGATATGGCCGAGGTTGAGCTGGAACACGGTTCGGATGCCGAAACTCGCAAAATGGCGGAGCAGATCATCGATGCTCAGAAAGGCGAAATCGCCGAAATGAGAGAGATGCTGCAACGCATGGGTGTCGAAGCGCCAGAATGACATGCTGGACGGAGCCTGCGTTGCGGGCTCCGTTTTCCCATGATGCTTTCTCACTCAGGCAGAAACGTCCGCTTCGTCCCGCACAGCGCCCCCCCCCGCAGCGGTCCCCCTTACTCCAACCGCCCCCACAGATCATATTCCCCCGCCTCGTCCACCGTCACGCTGACGATGTCGCCGGGGGTCAGGGTCTCGAAGCCCTCGTCGATGAACAGGTTGCCGTCGATCTCGGGCGCGTCGGCCTTGGTGCGGCAGGTTGCGCCGTCCTCGTCCACGCTGTCCACAATCACCTCGATGCGAGTGCCGACCTTGGCCGCCAGCTTCGCCTCGGAGATGGCCTGCGCCTTTTCCATGAAGCGGTTCCAGCGGTCCTGCTTGACCTCGTCGGGGACGTGATCAGGCAGCAGGTTCGCCCGCGCGCCCTTGACGTTTTCGTATTGGAAGCAGCCGACGCGGTCCAGTTGCGCCTCGTCCAGCCAGTCGAGGAGGGTCTGGAACTCGGCCTCGGTCTCGCCGGGATAGCCGACGATGAAGGTCGAGCGCAGCGTGATCTCCGGGCAGGCGGCGCGCCATGCCGCGATCTCGTCCAGCGTCCTTGCCGCCGCCGCCGGGCGCGCCATGCGCTTCAGCGTGTCGGGGTGGGCGTGCTGGAACGGGATGTCGAGATAGGGCAGCACGAGGCCCTCCGCCATCAGCGGGATCAGGTCGCGGACATGCGGATAGGGATAGACGTAATGCAGCCGGACCCACGCCCCAAGGCCACCCAGATCGCGGGCAAGATCCGTGATATGGGCGCGGTGCCCGCGCTCGGTCGCATATTTGCGGTCGAGACCATAGGCCGAAGTGTCCTGCGAGATCACCAGAAGCTCGCGCACGCCGGCCTCGACCAGCTTTTCCGCCTCGCGCATCACGGCATGGGCGGGGCGGCTGACCAGCTTGCCGCGCATGTCGGGGATGATGCAGAACTTGCAGGCGTGATTGCAGCCCTCGGAAATCTTCAGATAGCTGTAATGGCGGGGCGTCAGGCTGACGCCGCTGGCCGGCAGCAGGTCGATGAAGGGATCGGGCGCGGGCGGGACCGCGCCATGGACCGCGTCCAGCACCTGTTCGTATTGCTGCGGCCCGGTCACGGCCAGCACCGAGGGATGCGCGCCGGTGATATATTCGGGTTCCGCCCCGAGGCAGCCGGTGACGATGACCTTGCCGTTTTCCGCCAGCGCCTCGCCGATGGCCTGAAGGCTTTCGGCCTTGGCGCTGTCGAGGAAGCCGCAGGTGTTGACGATCACCGCGCCCGCACCCTTGTAGTCGGGGCTGATCGCATAACCCTCGGCCCGCAGGCGGGTCAGGATGCGTTCGCTGTCGACCAGCGCTTTGGGACAGCCAAGGCTGACCATGCCAATGGTGGGCTGCCCGTCCCTTCGCGTGGTGTCGAAGATCGGGCTGGGGGCGAGATCGGGGCGCAACAGGGGTGGATTCTGGCTCATGATCCGCGGCATATAGTGCGGAAGGCCGCGCTTGTTAAGCGGCAAGCAAAGCTTTGCCCAATGACCGGCCAAACACCGGAACGTCATTTCATGCGCAGTGTTGGCTGAGGCATATGCCAAGGATGATAGTCAAGATGATGTTCTCCATGACCCGTATCCTCTCCCGCCTCGCGCTTGCCCTTGCCCTCGTCGTCCCGCTGACCGCTCAGGCGCAGATCAGCGAGCGGGGCAGGACGATCATCATCACCAATGACAAGGGCGGCAACGTGGTCAGGACGATGCAGCATCGCGAGAAGCTGGTCGCCAGCGGTCGCCCGGTCGAGATCCGGGGCTATTGCCGTTCGGCCTGCACCATGTACATCACCATGCCGAATGCCTGCCTGGGTCCGAATGCGACCGTCGGCTTCCACGCGCCGCGGATCCCGAACACCAAGATCATCCCGCCGATCGTCGATCAGCTGATGGCGCGCTATTATCGCAATGGCATCCTCCAGAAATGGAACAGCGAGTGGAAGCATTCGCTGAAGATGCACAAGATCAGCGCCAGGCAATATGTCGCGCTGGACCCGCAGACCAAGCTTTGCCGGCGCTAGGCGGTGCAGGGCTTCGATCCCACGGAAATCCTCGACCGCCCGCTGATGGCGAACCTCGCCACCGTAGCCGCCGATGGCGCGCCCTGCAACGCGCCGGTCTGGTTTCTGTGGGAGGACGGGGTGCTGTGGATGCTGGGCAGCGAGAGCGGCAGCTCCGTCCTTCGCCTGCTGGCCGAGCCGCGCTGCGCGGTCGAGGTCGTCGATTTCGACGCCGGGGCGGGGATCCTTCTGCATTGCGGGTTGCGCGGCCGCGCCAGCATCGAGGCGAATGACCCGGCCCTGTTCCGCCGCCTGCTGGGCAAGTATCTGGGGCCGCAAGACGGCTGGAATCCGTGGTTCATCCAGAACATCGCCCGCATCGAAAGCCCGACCGGCCGCATGATCAGGCTGAAGCCGGACAGCGTCTTCACCAACAACGTCTCCTATTTCCGCAGCGGACCGGATCTGGCCTGGCCGGGCTGATCGGCGGATTGTTACCCATTCAGCTAAGTTTTTGTTGCATGAATGGAGCCGATATGTAGCTTAGCCACATGGCTAAGCATGACACGCGCCTCGATCTGCTGTTCACCGCCCTTGGCGATCCGACGCGCCGGGCGATCCTGACCCGGCTGGCAGCGGGCGAGGCAAGCGTCACCGATCTGGCCAGACCCCATGGAATGGCCCTGCCCTCCTTCATGAAGCATCTGCAGAGGCTGGAGGATGCGGGCCTCATCACCTCGACCAAGGAAGGGCGGGTGCGATCCTGCGCGCTGTCGCCCCATGCCTTCGATCCGGCGCAGGACTGGCTGAGCGAGCAGCGGGAAATCTGGACCGCGCGCCTCGACCGGCTGGACGATTATATCGGCAACCTCGTGAGGATGAGAGACAATGGAACTGGACCCGAAGACTGACCTGAAACTGGAACGCAACGTCGCCGCGCCGCGGTCCCTGATCTGGGAATGCTGGACCAGACCCGAGCATATCAAGCATTTCTTCGTGCCCCGCCCGCATGAGGTCACGGCCTGCGACATCGACCTGCGCACAGGCGGCCGCTTCAACACGGTATTCAATGTCGAAGGCCAGGAGATGCGGAACGAAGGCGTCTATCTGGAAGTCGTGCCCGAGGAGAAGCTGGTCTTTACCGACGCCTATACCGAGGGGTGGAAACCCAGCCCGGACCCGTTCATGACCGCGATCCTACTGCTTGAGGATGCGGGCGACGGCACGACCCGCTATACCGCCATCGCGCGCCACCGCTCGCCCGAGGCGCGCAAGACGCATGAGGATATGGGTTTCTTCAGCGGTTGGGGTACCGTCGCCGACCAGCTTGAGGAATATGCCAAGACGCTCGGGCGCTGATCGCCACGTATCGTCCTCGCGCGACCAGGCGCGGGGGCGCGACAATCGCGGCCTGCCGCGCTATGCTGCGACTGGTCCTCGGGATCGGGAGGAAGGCATGGGCAGCGGCGACACGTCACGGACGGCCATCCGCCTGCAACCGGGCGAGGGCCGCAGCTACGCCCTCGGCACGATGACCGCGATCTTCAAGGCCGACGAGGAGGAGACGGGCGCGCGCTACAGCGTCTCCGAATGGTGGCTGGAGCCGGGCGCGGACGGCCCCGGCGCGCATTCGCACGAAGCCAATGACGAGATCTTCTATGTGATCGAGGGAACGGCCAGCTTCCTCGTGGACGAGAGCTGGCTCGACGCGCCGCGCGGGACATTCCTGCGCATTCCGGCGGGCGTCGCGCATGACTTCCGAAACCGGACGGCCGCGCGGGCCGGGATCCTGAACGTCTTCATCCCCGGCGAGTTCGAGCGCAACATGCCCGCCATCACCGACTGGTTTCGCGAAAACCGTTAGCCCGGTCCCGGTGCCAAACCGGGCGTCGGGAGCGGCCTCGCCATGCCTCCGGTCAGCACGTCATACCAGTTGACAAGATGATCTTGCCCGGCCAAGCTTTCGGACGGGAGAGGACGCACAGGCGGCGCAAGCCAGCCGGCGAAACAAGAACAGGGAGAAGCACATGAAAATTCTGCGCCGCACATTGATTGCGAGCGTTGCGCTCGCCGCATTCGCGACCGCGCCCTTCGCGGCCTCGGCCGAGGGGCTGATCGCGATCATCACCCCCAGCCATGACAACCCCTTCTTCAAGGCCGAGGCCGTGGGTGCCGAGGCCCGCGCCAAGGAAATGGGCTATGAGACGCTGGTGCTGGTCCATGACGATGACGCGAACAAGCAGTCCGAGCTTTTCGACACCGCCATCGCTCGCGGCGCCAAGGCTATCATCCTCGACAATGCCGGGGCGGACGCGACCGTGGGCGCGGTCAAGCGCGCCAAGGATGCGGGCATCCCGTCCTTCCTGATCGACCGCGAGATCACCGAATCCGGCATCGCGGTCAGCCAGATCGTCTCGAACAACTATCAGGGCGCGCAGCTCGGGGCCGAGGAATTCGTCAAGCTGATGGGCGAAAAGGGCAAATATGCCGAGCTGGTGGGCAAGGAGTCCGACACCAATGCCGGCATCCGCTCCTCGGGCTATCACGATGTCATCGACCAGTATCCCGATCTGGAAATGGTGGCCCAGCAATCCGCCAACTGGTCCCAGACCGAGGCCTATAGCAAGATGGAGACGATCCTGCAGGCCAATCCCGAGATCAAGGGCGTCATCTCGGGCAATGACACCATGGCGATGGGCGCATGGGCGGCGCTGGAGGCGGCGGGCCGCACCGATGTGATCGTCGTCGGCTTCGACGGCTCGAACGATGTGCGCGATTCGATCAAGGCGGGCGGCATCAAGGCGACCGTGCTGCAACCCGCCTATCGTCAGGCCCAGCTGGCCGTCGAGCAGGCGGACCAATACCTCAAGACCGGCAAGACCGGGCAGGACGAGAAGCAATTGATGGATTGCGTCCTGATCAATGCCGACAATGCCGGCAAGCTCGAGACCTTCGCGCTGGCCGAGTGACCGGATACGCGGCCCGGTTCTACCGGGCCGCCCCCTGCCCCAGCGGAGACATGCATGTCCCGGAAAATGATGACGGCGCTGTGCCTTCTGGCGCTGGTGCCGCTTGCCGCCTGCAAGATCGTGAAGACCCCCGACCCGGAGCAGCCCGCTGCCGAAGGCGCGCCACCCACGGCCGCCAGCGGCAGCGACGAGGCGCGGATGAGCGCCCGCGCGGCCGAAATCTGGGAGCCGCAGGTCGTGCCCTATATCGCCGCGAAGGCGACCGACATCGCCACCCTGCGCGCCGCGCTGGTCGATGGCCCCGATGCGGCGGCAAGCTACGGCTTCCGCCCGGCGGCCGAGGGCAGCCCGTGGAACTTCATCGCCAAGGGCGAAGGCAAGGTCGTGGCCGAGGACCGCCAGAGCCGCGCGGCCAAGCTCGACCTCGACACCGATGGCGATGGCAAGGGCGACGTGACGGTGCAGCTTGGCCCGGTGATGAAGGGGACCGCGCTGCGCGATTCGCTGAACTTCCTCGTCTTCACCGATTACCGCGACCAGATCGAATTCGCGAAGCTTGCCCGCGCGCTGAACGACCACGCCCATGCCGGCCTGAAGCTGCCCGAGGGCGACCTGACCGGGCGCAGCGTCGCCTTTTCCGGCCCCTTCACCATCCGAACCAAGGGCGAGGCAATCCTGCTGACCCCCGTGACGCTGGAGGTCAGATGATCGGCCTTCAGATCCGCGACGGCACCAAGGTCTATCCCGGCACGATCGCGCTGAAATCGGTGGATTTCGACCTGCATATGGGCGCGGTCAATGTGCTGGTGGGCGAGAATGGCGCCGGCAAGTCCACGATGATGAAGGTCATCGCCGGGGTCGAGCAATTGACCGAGGGGCAGATCCTGCTGGATGGCAGTCCCGTCACCTTCCACGGCACCGATGATGCCGCGCGCCACGGCATCGGCATCGTCTTTCAGGAACTGAACCTCTTCCCGAACATGACCGTGGCCGAGAACATCTTCATCGGCCGCGAGAAGCTGCGCGGGGGCATCGACATCGACGCCGAGGCCCAGCGGCGCGAGACGCGCGCCCTGATGCGGCGGCTGGAGCAGGAGATCGACCCCGACACCCCGGTCGGCGAATTGCGCGTCGGCCAGCAGCAGATCGTCGAGATCGCGAAAAGCCTCGCGCAGGACGCCCGCATCCTGATCCTTGACGAGCCGACCTCGGCCCTTTCGGCGGCGGAGGTCGAGATCCTGTTCCGGGTCATCGCCGATCTGAAGCGCAACGGCGTCGGCATCGTCTATATCTCGCACCGGCTGGAGGAATTGATCCGCATCGGCGATCATATCACCGTCCTGCGCGACGGCTGCATCACCGGCACACGCAGCATGGAGGGCGTCGACGTGGCATGGATCGTCCGCCACATGATCGGCGAGGCATCGAAGGATTTCGCCAAAGAGATCGAGCATCCCTTCGGCGAGGAGGTGTTCCGCGCCGAGGATGTCTGCCTGCCCCGCGCGGGCGGGGAACTGGCCGTCGACCACGTCTCGCTGTCGCTGCGGGCGGGCGAGATCCTTGGCGTCTACGGCCTCATGGGGGCGGGCCGGTCCGAGCTGCTGGAATGTATCATCGGCAAGCATCGCCATGCGAAGGGCCGCTATTTCGTCAATGGGCAACCCCTGCTGGCCCGCGATGTCGCCGCCCGGATCGCGCGCGGCATCGCCCTGATCCCCGAAGACCGCAAGAATGACGGGCTGGTCCAGATCCTTGCCATCCGCGAGAATATGAGCCTGTCGAGCCTTGGCGATTTCACCCGGCTTTTCCACATGGACCTTGCCGCCGAACGCGCCCGCGTGCGCGATTTCGTCGAGCGGCTGCGGATCAAGATCGCCTCCACCGAACATGCGGTATCCAGCCTGTCGGGTGGCAACCAGCAGAAGGTCGTCATCGGCAAGGCGCTGATGACTAAACCCCGCGTCCTTCTGATGGACGAGCCGTCGCGCGGCATCGACATCGGCGCCAAGGCCGAGGTCTTCCGCACCATGCGCCGCCTCGCGGCCGAGGGGCTGGGGATCGTCTTCGTCACCTCGGACCTTGACGAGGTGCTGTCGCTGTCGGATCGCATCCTCGTCATGTCGAATGGCCGCATCACCGCCGAATATCCGCGCGCCGAAGCGACCGAAACCGGGTTGATCTCTGCATCCGCAACCGGCCACAATCACCCGAGGGAGCCAGCCGAATGATGACCGCCACCGCGCCCCGCCAAGCCGGATCGGGCAACCTGCTGCTTCTGCTCCTGAAGCTTCGGACCTTCATTGCGCTGATCGCCGTCTTTGCCTTCTTCGCCTTCGCCGCGCCGAATTTCCTCAGTGCCGCGAATTTCGTCATCATGTCGAAGCATGTCGCGCTGAACGCCTTCCTCGCGATCGGCATGACCTTCGTGATCATCTCGGGCGGGATCGACCTTTCGGTCGGCTCGATCGTCGGGCTTTGCGGCATGGTCGCGGGTTGGCTCATCCTTTACGGCATCGACCTTGGCCTTGGCTGGTCGGTCCAGTTCAACACCATCGAGATCTGCCTGATCGTCATTCTCGTCGGCGTGGCGGTCGGCGCGGTCAACGGCCTCCTGATCACGCGGCTGAACGTCGCGCCCTTCATCGCGACGCTCGGCACGCTCTATGTCGCGCGGGGGGCGGCGATGCTGTCGTCGGACGGGCGCACCTTCCCGAACCTGAACGGCAATCCCGAATACGGCTCGGACACGTTCCGGCTGATCGGGACGGGCAGCCTGCTGGGCATCCCGATCTCGATCTGGCTCCTGATCTGCGTCGGCCTGATGGCCGCCTATATCGCCAACCGCACGCCGCTGGGCCGCCATATCTATGCCGTCGGCGGGAACGAGCGCGGGGCGGCGCTGTCGGGCGTCAAGGTGAACCGGGTCAAGATGTTCGTCTATATGTTCTCGGGCTTCTGCGCGGCGCTGGTCGGGCTGATCATCTCCTCGCAGCTTGTCGCGGCCCACCCCGCCACCGGCGAGACGTTCGAGCTGAACGCGATTGCCGCCGCCGTCCTTGGCGGAACCTCGATGTCGGGGGGACGCGGGCGCATCCTTGGCACCATCGTCGGGGCCTTCGTCATCGGCGTGCTGTCGGACGGGCTGGTGATGATGGGCGTCTCCTCGTTCTGGCAAACCGTGATCAAGGGCCTCGTCATCATCGCGGCGGTGGTGATTGATCAGGCGCAGCAGCGGCTTCAGGCCCGCGTCGCGCTGCAAGCACAGGCGGCCACGGCATGAGGGGGGCGCTGATCGGTTGCGGCTTCTTCGCGCAGAACCAGCTTCACGGCTGGCAGGGCGTGGCCGAGATTGTCGCCCTCTGCGACCGCGACCCCACCCGTCTGGCCGAGACGGCGGCGCGTTTCGGGATCACGCGGACCTATCGCGACGCGGCCGAGATGTTCGCCGATGGCGGCTTCGACTTCGTGGACATCGCCACCACCGTCGCCTCGCATCGCCCGCTGGTCGAGATGGCGGCGCAAGCGGGCGTTCATATCATCTGCCAGAAACCCTTTGCCGAGACGATGGAGGACGCCCGCGCCATGGTGGCCGCCGCCGACCAAGCCGGGGTCACGCTGATGGTGCATGAGAATTTCCGCTGGCAATCCCCGATCCGCGCCGCGATCGAGGCGGTGCGCGGCGGTGCCATCGGCACGCCATTCTTTGCCCGCGTCAGCTTCCGCTCGGGCTATGACGTGTTCTCGGGCCAGCCTTACCTTGCCACGGACAAGCGTTTCATCATTCAGGATCTGGGCATCCATATCCTCGACATCGCCCGCGCGCTCCTGGGCGACGCGACGCGGATCACCGCCACTACGCGGCGCGTCAATCCCGCCATCCGGGGCGAGGATGTCGCGACCATGCTGCTTGCGCATCAGGGCGGGGCCACCTCGGTCGTCGATTGCTCCTATGCCACCCGGCGCGCGCCCGAGACTTTCCCCGAGACGCTGCTGGAAATCGACGGAGAGCGCGGGACATTGCGGCTGGAGGCCGGCTATCGCCTGATCCTGCCGGATGGGGCGCGCGACGTCTCGCCCCCGCTCCTGCCCTGGGCTGCGAAGCCGTGGCACAACATTCAGGAAAGCGTGCTGCTGATCCAGCGGCATTTCGTGGATTGCATCAAGGCGGGGACCGCGCCGGAAACCTCGGGCGCGGACAATCTCAGGACGCTGGCACTGGTCGAGGGCGCCTATCTCTCGGCTGCCGAACAACGCAGCGTCGGGCTGGAGGAGGCATGACCCGCTTCACGATCGGCCCGCTGTCCTTCCGGCTGGAGGACGGGGCGCTGCGCGACATCCGCTGGAACGATGTCGAGGCGATCCGGGGCATCGCATGGCTGGTCCGCGCCCCCGACTGGGCCACCCTGCCCGCCCGCATCCGCGATCTTTCGGTCAGGCAGGAGGCGGACCGCCTGCGCGTCGATTTCGTGACCGAGACCGAGGGGCTGCGGACGACGATCCATATCGACGCCCGGCCCGAGGGGATGCTGCGCGTCGAGGGGCGGGCGCTGCCCCCGGCCGATCTGCTGGTGAACCGCGCGGGCTTCGTCATCCTGCACCCGATCGAAGGAGTGGCGGGCGGCTGGGCGCGGATCGTCCATTCCGATGGCCGGGCCGAGGAGACGCGCTTTCCCGACCTGATCGCGCCGTGGCAGCCCTTCATGGACCTCGCCGCGATCACCCATCGCGTCAGCGGCGCCGAGGTCGATTGCGAACTGACCGGCGATGTTTTCGAGACCGAAGACCAGCGCAACTGGTCCGATGCCAGCTTCAAGACCTATAGCCGCCCCGCTGCCCTGCCGCGCCCCTATCTGCTGCCCGCCGGTCAGGAGGTCGTGCAAACCGTCACCCTGCGCTTTCGTCCCGGCCCGGTGCTTTCGCCATCCGCACCCGCCTCGGTCGAAGGCGCGGTGATGCCGCAGATCGGGCTGGCGGTCGCGCCAGCCGAGATCGCCTCGACGCTCGCCCATGTCGCGACGCTGCGGCAGGTCGGGCCGCAGCGTATCCTCTGCCATTTCGATCCGACGGACGGACATGGGGCGGCGGAATTGCGGGACTATGCCCGGCTGCAATCCGCCTTTCCGGCCGAATATGATCTGGAATATGTCGCGGCCTCTGCGGACGACCTCGGGGCCGAGATGGCGGCGCTGGCCAAGGCCGTCGCCGCTGCCGGGCTGCGGCTTTCCAGCCTCGCGGTCTCTCCGGCGGCGGACTGGTGGCCCGAAGCCCGCACCCGCCCGCCGCTGGAGGCGGTCTATGCCGCCGCCCGCGCCGCCTTTCCGGGCCTGCCGCTGGGCGGCGGCATGTTCGGTTATTTCACTGAGTTCAACCGCACGCACCCGCCGGTAGGTCTGCTCGACCATGTGACCCATGGCACCAACCCGATCGTCCATGCGGCGGATGATGAAAGCGTGATGCAGACGCTGGAGACCATCCCGCATATCCTGCGCTCGGGCCGCGCCATCGTCGGGGATCGGCCCTACCGGCTGGGTCCGACGACGATCGGGATGAGGCAGAACCCCTCGGGTTCGCGCGGGGTGCCCGACCCGGATGGCCGGCCAGTCTGCAAGTCCGGCGACGATCCCCGCCAGTCGCAACCATTCGCCGCCGCCTTTACCGCAGGCTATGCGATCGCGCAGGCGGGTTCGGGGGTCGAGGCATGGGTTCCGGCCGCGTTTTCCGGCCCGCGCGGCATCATCGCCCCGGACGGCACCCTCTGGCCGGTCGGAGAGGTCGTGGCGGCATTGGCGCGGATGGCCGGGCGCGTTGTCGCCGCGAAAGGCCGCGACTGGCTGCGGCTGGAGGATGGCGGCGGGATCGAGGCGCGGCTTTCCGCCCCCTATGGCGCGCGCCTGACGCCACCGCCGTCCCGCACCCAGCCGAAATAATCCGGGCTGCCCATCTGACCGCCCTTCAGCGCCAGTTGCAGCCCGTCATGCGGCCCGCCCTGAACCGCGCAGATCGCCGCGCCGGGAATGGTCGGCGCCAGCGCCCGCAGCGTATGAACGCCAAGCGCCCGCGCCGCGTGACCCGAGGTATCGCCCCCCGAAATCACCGCCCGCCGCAACCCGGAGCGGCGGATCACCTCGTCCAGAATACGACCGAGCGCGTTCCCCACCGCCTCGTTCGCAGCGGCATCCTTGCCGAAGCGGGCGTTGAAGCGCGCGACGGCGGGGTCATCCGGTCCGCGCGCCGTGTGAACCAGCGGATCAAGCCCCCGCTCCAGCGCCGCAAGCGCCGCCTCGACCGCGGCGGCAATCGCCGGGAGGCCGGGATTGGTCGCGTCGAAGGGGATCGGCTGGAATCCGTTCGCCTCGGCCCAGTCGATTTGCGCCGCCGTCACGGGCGAGACCGAACCCGAGACTACCGCCAGCCGGTCGCGGCCCAGCGAGGGCGGCGGGGCCGCCTCGGCCAGCCATCCCATCGCCCGCCAAAGCGCGACCAGCGCATATTCGACGCCCTGACTGCCGATGACGAAGGGCGCATCGGACCGGTGGTCCCAGATCAGCTGGCCGCAGCGCGCCATGCCAGCCTCATCCACCGCATCCAGCGTCACCAGCCGCACGCCCTTGGCCCGCAGCCGGGCAAGCGCCGCCTCGGGTTCATCGGCCAGCGCGATGCAGCCGACGGGCAGGTCGGTCTGCCGCGCGAGGTGGAGGGCCACGTCGGCCTCGTCCATCGGCGTCATCGGATGGCGCGACATCACCGGATGCCGGTCCAGCCGATGCACCGCGCCGAAAGCCTCGGCGAAAAGCGAGCCGAAGGCCTGATAGCGCCCCATTTCCGGCGCGGCGATCAGCACGCTCGCCCATGCTCCGATGCCAATTTCGGCCGCGCAGCCGATCGAGCCGATCTGAGGCGAGGAATCGAGGGTCGAGCAGACCTTGTAATGGATCAGCGGCAGGCCCAGCCCGCCAAGCGCCGCGAAGGCTTGGGGCAATTCGGCCCGCATCCGGTCCGGCGACCATGTCCGCGCGGTCGAGGCGATGCCGACGGCGCGGATGCCCTCCAACGCGGCAAGCTCCTCGGGTTCGGGCGGTTCGAGGAAGAGGATCGCGGGCAGACCGGCAAAGCTCAGCACCTCCATCACCGCGGCCGAGCCGGTGAAGTCATCGCCATACCAGCCCAGAAGCAGGCCCGGCGGCAGGCTCACAGCATGATCTCCGGCCGCTTGAAGGCCGAAAGCGCGGCCGCAAGCTCGGGCTGGGACCGGGCGGCCTCGGTAATCTCGATCCCGTCGCGCGCCGCCTCCGCCGCCTGACGCAGCGCGACGACGCCCGCACCCGGCCCGCCCGGATGGCTCATGATGCCGCCACCGGCGCAAAAGATGAAATCGTCATTCCCCAGCACCCGTCGCGCGGGCGCCATCTGCCAGACCGTCTGGCCCGAGGAATAGACCGGCATCGCCACATGGTCCGGCCCGCCGGTGCAGACCGGCGACTGGACCGAACGCGCGGCCTCGGCCACCACGTCATCGGCTTCGGTGAACTTGTTCGCCAGGCCGTTCACATGCAGATGGTCCGCGCCCGCCAACCGCCACAGCTTTTGCCAGACCGGAAAACCGATCCCAATATCGGGAGAGCGCGAGAACAGCCCCCAGCCCGCCCGGTGGCCATGGATCGGCAGCCCGGCGCGGTCGCGCAGCGCGCGCAGGCCCGAGAGCCCGACCGGGATCATCGAGACCATGACGCAGGTGCCGCCCGCCTCGC
>NZ_DATMFA010000017.1:0-9233 GCF_035556475.1 Paracoccus sp. (in: a-proteobacteria)
CTTGAGCGCATTGCGGGTGACCGCCAGCGGCGCCTGCCGCTTGGGCACGATCAGGCCAAGCCGGGCCGGACCGGATTGCGGTTCGCGCGGCCGCATGACAACGAACATCGCCCCTCTGGCCACGCGCCGGCCTTTCAAGGCAGAAGCGTACTCCGAGGGGCGATGCAGCCGGGCCGCCGGTGGAAAAGCGGATGGCATGGCAGTCGGGCCGTCCGAGGGGCGGCCGTGCGGCGGTGTATCCGCGGTCAGACGGCGAGGCGCTTGCGGCCCTTGGCACGGCGCGCGTTGAGGACGGCGCGACCGCCTCGGGTCTTCATCCGCACGCGAAAGCCGTGGGTGCGCTTGCGGCGGGTGACGGAAGGCTGGTAGGTGCGTTTCATGGCAAATCCAAAAGAGCTAGGAACTATGGTTCAAGGCCGATGAGCTACGGGCGCAATCCCCCCATAGCGTCGAAAAGCCTATCATTTCATCAAATTTTGCGACGTGCGTCAATTAGCGGTTGTGCAAAACATCGAGATCTTCGGCAATTTCCCGCGCGGTCTGAAGCAATCGGCGGGAAAGGGCTTTCAAAGCCGCAGCATCCGGCTTGCGGGAAATCGGCAGCGAAATGCTGATGGCGGCGCGCTCGTCGCGAATGGGCGAAGCGATCGACATCGCGCCCTCGAAACATTCCTGGTTGGACAGGGAAACCTGCGTCCGGCGGACCTCTTCGATCCGCGCCAGGATGTCGGGAAGCGCCGTGACGGTCGTCGCGGTGCGCTGGTCGATCGGTGTATTGTCGAGGATTTGCCGCAGCTGCGCATCCGGTAATTGCGACAAGATCGCGCGTCCGCTCGCGGTGCAGTACGCAGGAAGCCGTGTGCCGGCGGGAATGTTCACGCTGACAAGCTCCCGGCATGGCCGATGCCAGATATAGAGCGCATGGATATTATCCAGGATGACGAGGTTCACCGACTCATTGCATTCCTGCGCCAGTTGGATCAACCGGCCCTCCGCGGTGGACACCAGCTCATTGCCGTGCAAATAGAACATGCCGAGCCGCAGGATCTTGGGCGCGATGGAAAACGATCTGTGCCGGCTATCGCGGTCCAGATATCCCAATTTATGCAGCGTATACGTGAACCGCTGCGCGGCACTCATGCCGAGGCCGGTCTCTCTGGCGACCTCTCCCAGCGTCATCCCGCCACGCTTGGACGCCACGACCTCCAGCACGCGTATCGCCTTGCTGGCGGAGGAGACAAATAGCCGGTGATCGAGCTCTTCCATCGCCCGCCTTCCTGATGATCCGGGAATTCCCGTTCTGATATCCCGCGAAGCTCGCGGCTTGGCACGCCGGGTCCGGGAGCCCCGACGCTACTCGCGAATATACCACCGCCGATGTGCGCCCTTTGCCCGGCTACGGGCGCGATTCAGCCGTCGGCCCCCGAAAGATTGACAAAGCAACTCCCCCATGGGACGATAACATAAAAACAATAATGATTATTATATCCCAATAAATGGAGACATGCTATGCATCGACATTTCACTGCTCGGGCCGTCGCGTCGCTCTGTCTGGCCGCGGCGGCGGCCGGCTTCTCGCTCCCCGCCCACGCGGCGGACCTGACTATCCGCATGGCCCACCCTTTCGCTCCCGGCGGACCGGAGGACCGGGCAAACGCCAAGTTCGCCGAGATCCTGAAAGAAAAATCCGGCGGCAAGGTGACGGCGGAGATCTATCCGGGCGGACAGCTCGGCGGCATGCAGCAAATCATCCAGGGCATCCCGACGGGGCTGGCCAACGGCATCTTCATCAGCAGCGGCACGCTCGGCCTGATCGATCCGGTGGTCTCCATGACGGTCTGGCCCTATCTTTTCAAGGCCAAGGCGAATTTCGACTGCGCCTATGCCCAGCCCGAGGGCCTGGCCTACCTGGAACACGTCCGCGAGACCACCGGCTTCCTCGCGCTGGCCCCGGCCTACAAAGGCACGCGCCATCTGTATTCCACCCGGCCCGTGACGGACATTGCCGACCTGAAAGGCCTCAAGGTCCGCGTCGCCCCCATACCGGTTTATTCCAAACCCTGGGAAGCCCTGGGTGCTGTGCCGACCGGCATCGACGTGGCGGAGGCCTATACGGCATTGCGGCAAGGGGTGGTGGATGCGGTTGAAATCGAACTGCCGACCGCACGCGCATTGCGTTTCCACGAGGTCGCCCGGCACGTCGTACTGACAGGGCACGCCATGGACAACTACGCCTGGCTGTTCGATGAAAAATGGCTGACGTCGCAGGATCCCGACACGCGCCGGGTCATCGAAGCGGCCGCAACGGAAGCCTCGGCATGGTTCTCGGACCAGTCCGTGAAGGAAGAGGAGGCCGTCTTGGCCCTGTTCAAGGAATCAGGAGCCACCATCCACACAGTGGACCGGGACGTGCTGCACAACGCGATCGAAGAGCCCATGCGCAAGGCATTGCCCGACATGGTGCCTTGGGTGGATCGCTTCCGCGCCGCGGGCGACCGTTGCGGTTAATCGACAGGAGCAAGCCCCATGCAACTCGGCATCGACGTCGGCGGCACGTTCACCGACCTCCTGGCACACGATCCAGACACCGGTCAGCTCAGTGTGTTCAAGATCCCCACTACGAATCATGACCAATCCGAGGGATTCCTGAACGCGGTGCGGCTTGCCGTCTCCGCCGGCGCAGCGCCGGCCCCCATCTCTTCGATCTGCCACGGCAGCACCGTCGCCATCAATGCCCTGCTCGAGCGCAAGGGCTGCAGGGCCGCCAGCGTCAGCACGCGCGGATTCCGCGACACGATCGAACTGCGTCGCCGGGACCGCCCGGCGCCTTACGGTCTGCGCGTGCGATTCGAACCGCTGATTCCCAGGGACCTGCGGTTCGAAGTCGGCACCCGCATCGACGTCGAGGGCCGTCTCCTGGTACAGGAGTCCGCTGAAGAAATAGACCGCATCGTCGCAGCACTGCATAACGCGCAAGCCGACCTACTGGTCATCAGCCTGTTCAACGGTTTTCGTAATACCGTGGAAGAACAGCGGCTTGCGGCGGCTTTCGACGCCGCGGGCTGGCCTCTTGCCAAGACGGTCATCGCAACCGATATCTCGCGCGAGATCCGCGAATTCGATCGCACCGGCACGGCAGTGGCCAGCGCCTATATCAAACCCGCCATGGAACGTTATCTAGTGGGCGTGGACGCAGCCCTGAAAAACAGCGGCATCCATGCGCCCTTTCTCGTTGCGCAGTCCAATGGTGCCGTGGCGCACTGGCGCGCGACCGTCGATAATCCGATCGGCTCCCTGATGTCGGGCCCCGCCGCCGGCGCGGTTGCGGCCACCGCCACAGCCTCAATGGAAGGGTTCGAGAACGCCATCGCCTGCGATATCGGCGGAACCAGCACCGACATCACTATCATCGCCGATGGCGCCCCGCACATGCGGCGCGCCCACGACATCGATTTCGGCCTACCCATTCTCTGCCCGATGATCGACGTACGCTCCATCGGAGCCGGCGGCGGCAGCATCGCACGGCTCGATCGGGGCAACATCCTGCAGGTCGGCCCCGAAAGCGCAGGTGCCCGGCCCGGCCCGGCTGCCTACGGAACCGGCGGCGAGCAGGCCACCGTCACCGACGCCCAGCTGATCCTCGGCATCCTGCCCGACGCGAAACCCCTGGGCACGGGCGGAGGCATGACGCTTTCGGTCGAGCTCGCGGCAGCGGCCATCGACCGCCACGTCGCCTCCCCTCTCGGCATCCCGCTGCGGCAAGCCGCCCAGGCCATCCTGACCGTCGCCCAGCACAATATCTGCGCCGCGATCAAGAAACTGGTGACGGAAAAAGGGCAGGATCCCGCCACCTTCGCCTTGGTCGTCTACGGCGGCGGCGGTGCGAGCCATGCCTGCGCGCTGATGCGGGAGCTTGGCATACGGACGGCCATCGTCCCGCCATTCTCCGGCGCCATTTCAGCCTTGGGCTGCCTGTTGTGCGATCTGAGGATGGATCAAGTCCGTTCCATCCATGCGCCGCTCGGCGAGCCGGCGCTGGAACTCGCTCGCTCGATCTGGGATGAACAAGCACAGGCCGCGGCCGACCAGCATCGGGCGACGGGAATTCCCACGGCGCCGCCGGCCTTACGGCGCAGCCTCTGGTGCTGCTATGCCGGCCAGTCCCATTCGATCGAGATCGAAATTGACGATCCCGCAGACGCAACGGATCTCACGGGCCGATTCGAGCGCGCCTACCATGCGCGCTTCGGCCTCACGCTGCCGGGTTTCCCGATCATGGCCACCGCCGTCCAGAGCGTCTCCATCGCCACGCGCCTGGACCGCTTCCATCTACAGGCTTCCCAGGGCGCCGGGCACGGACGCGCTGCCGCGCTCGAGCACCGGGCGCTGCACCTCGGCGGCACCACCCGGCAAGCCCGCCTGTTGAGCCGTGCGGACATCAAGCCGGGCCGCCCCACGCCCGGCCCCGTGATCATCGAAGACCCGGACTCGACCATCCTGATCGAAACCGGCTTTACCGTCGACATCCGCCCCAGCGGCTCTCTGGTGATCGCCAGGGAGACGCCCGAATCCGAGGAGTAGAGCATGGCGCACCGCCCACCGATCCCGACCCTCGATCCACTGCTGCTGGCCGTCGTTCGCGGGGCCTTGCAGGAGATCGCGTCCGAAATGGATGCGGCTTTCTATTCAACGGCTTTCTCGCCGATCATCTCCGAAGGGCGGGACATCGCCAGTGGCTTGTTCCACCCCTTGACCGGCGAGGTGATCGCCCAAGGCGAGGAAAGCCTGCCGCTGTTCGTCACCATCATGCAGCAGACCGTGCAGCATGTCCTTCGGCATGTCGGTGAACCTGGAAAGTTTCAGCCCGGCGATATCTACATCGTCAACGATCCCTACTATGGGGGCACCCACCTGCCCGACGTCAAGATGGTCATGCCGGTCTTCCTGGATGGGGACCTGTTGTGTTTTCTCGCCAATACCGGCCATTGGCCCGACGTGGGCGGCGCCGCCCCAGGCAGCTTCCCCGGCCGCGCCACGGAAATCTACCAGGAGGGGCTGATGATCACGCCCATCCGCCTGTACCGGGCCGGCGAACTGGATGCGGACGTCCTGCAGCTGATCCTGCGCAACATCCGCGTGCCGGAGCCACGGCGGGGCGACATCCTGGGGCAGGTCAGCGCATTGAACGTCGGGGCCGCCCGCATGGTGGCGCTCTCGGAACGATATTCCCGCGAGACCCTCGACGCGGTCATTGCCGAGATATTCCTGCGCTCGGAATCCGCAATGCGTTCCTATATCCGGGAGCTCCCGGACGGCGTATACCATCATGTCGACTACATGGACAGCGACGGCATCAACGAAACGCCGCTGAAGATCGCACTGCGCATGACCGTGCGCGGCGACACGCTCACGCTGGACTTCACCGGCAGCGCGCCGCCATGCAAAGGACCGTTCAATGCCGCCCTGGGGACGACGGTCTCGGCATGCCATGTCGCGCTGAAGCATTTGTTCCTGGACGTTCCCATCAACGCGGGGGCATTCGCGCCGGTCGAGATCATCGTGCCGGGGGACTGCTTCCTCAACGCCCGGCATCCCAAGCCCGTGTCCGGCGCCACCGCCGAAGTATCCCAGCGTCTGATCGATACCGTCATGGGCGCCTTCGCGCAGGTGCTGCCGGAGCAAGTCACCGCAGGCTGTTTTTCCTCCACGGTGAACGTCACGATCGGCGGCGACGACCCATTGAAGGGGCCTTACGTGATGTACCTGTACTTCGGCGGCGGCTACGGGGCCCATGCGCAGGGTGACGGTATCAGCAACGGCTGCTCGCTGCATAGCACCGCACGCATGACGCCGGCTGAAATATACGAACAGGATTTTCCATTTCGCGTGCGCCACTTCAGGCTGCGCGAAGGATCGGCGGGCCGGGGCCGCTATCGCGGTGGTTTCGGCGTCGACCTGGAACTCGAGTTGCTGCGCGGCGAGGCCCTGTTATCCATGATCGGCGACCGAGGGGTCCTGCCGCCGGCCGGCCGATTCGGCGGCGAGGACGCCCAAGGCACGGCCCTGCGCATCAAACGCAGGGACGGCACGCAGTACAGCCCCCCGTACGTTACGAAAGACGAACGCGTGCCGCTGTCGGCTGGCGACATCGTCCAGGTCCTTTCCCCCGGGGGCGCGGGATACGGCCCCCCCGCCGAACGGGATCCGGCGCTCCGGCGCCAAGACGAAAGACGAGGCTATTTCCCCGGCTAGCATTGCTTTTTCATTCTTTCCAATGAGTGAGGGCGCTCCCATGACGACCGACCCATCCGGCAGGCGCTTCGGCAGATTCATGATCGCACTGCAAATCCTTCTGCTGACCGTAATGCTGCTGCTGTGTCTGTACCAGGTCTCTGCCCGATACCTGCTCCATGCTCCCACAGGATGGACGGAAACCGCTATTCGCTATGTCTTCGTCTGGACAGTCTTTCTCGGGGGCAGCATCGCAGTGCTGCAAGGACGGCATTTCAACGTGGACCTGGCTTGGGTTTCGCGGCGTTTTTCCCGCCGAGTCCTCGCAACGGTTCACGGCTTGGGCCATCTCGGCTTCGGCGCCTTGCTATGTTGGGGCGGATGGCTCCAGGTGCAGGCCAGCCACCGGTTTTTCCATCCCGAGATCGGCATGCGCCAAAGTGTGCTCTATTTCCCCGTCGTCATCCTCGGGGCGGCGATCGTCCTTTGCGGTTGCCTGAAACTCTGGCAGGCGCGGCGCGGAACCAGCCAGGAGGATTCGCCATGCTCACGCTGATCCCGCTCGTGCTCTTCTTTGCCTTGATCGCCTTGGGATTGCCGATCTTCATCGCACTCGGTTTGGCGGTATGTACCAGTCTGCTGCTTTTGCCCGGTGCCACATTACTGCCAATGGCGCAAAGCATGGTCACCGCCGTGGATTCCTTCCAGCTGGTCGCCATCCCGCTCTTCCTGCTGATGGGGCAGCTCATGAATATCTCGGGGTTGACGGGACATCTCGTCAACCTGGCCCGGCTCCTGGTCGGACGGGTGCGCGGCGGCCTGGGCATCGCCAACGTCGGATCCAGCGTGCTGCTGGCGGGTGCCACGGGATCCGCCGTCTCGGACCTGGTGGCGATTGGCAGCGTGCTGATCCCGAGCATGAAGGCGCAGGGATACGGTGCCGCCTTCAGCGCGGCCATTTCGGCGGCGTCCTGCATCATCGGCTCCATCCTGCCGCCCAGCATCCTGTTCGTCATCTATGGTATGCAGGCCCAGGTATCGATCATCGATCTATTCATCGCCGGCATCATCCCCGGCCTGATCATCGCCGCCGTGCAAATGGCCTACGTCGCGGTCCTCGCGCACATCCGCGACATGCCGGTCGCCCCCCGCTGCACCCGCAGGGAGGCGCTTGCCATCCCCCTGCAAGCGCTGCCGGGCATGGGCATCCCGCTCGTGATCCTCCTGGGAGTGGTGTTCGGCGTCTTTACGATTACCGAATCGGCCGCGATCGCCGTGGCTTATGCGGCGATCTTCGTGGTTCTGTATCGAAAATGGTCATGGGGCGCCCTCTGGACCGCCATGCGCGACACTGCGGAGGACACGGCCGTCATCATGGTGCTGATCGCCGCTTCCGGAGCGCTGGCCTGGGTGGTCGCCGTGACTCGTTTCCCCTACCATGCGGCCGATTGGCTGATCAGCATCCATGCCTCGCCGATCATCGTGCTGTTGATGATCAATGCCTGCATGCTCGTGCTCGGGATGTTCCTCGCGCCGGCAGCCGCGCTTGTCCTCATCGTGCCGGTGCTCCTGCCCATCGCCGAGGCCTACGACATCGACTTGATTCACCTTGGAGTCATCGCCGTGGTGAACCTGAATCTCGGCTTGCTGACTCCGCCAGTCGCCATCGCGAACATGATCGCATCCCGGATCGCCAATGTCGCGCTACCCGAAATGCAGCGCGAATGCATGGTGCTATTGGGGCTGCTCATCATTGCCCTGGGCTTCATCACTTACCTCCCAGCACTATCCACATCCCTGCCGGATCTGCTCAGAACCCCATGAGCGTCCGTCCCTGCCATGATTGCGGAGTCTCGACATGACCACCAACGCCGCCCGCCTGCAAGCCTTACTCCAGTCCCGTTCTCTCGTGCCCCTGGCCGGGGTTTACGACGCCATGTCGGCGCGGCTCGCGGAACTTGCTGGGCTGCCCGCCATCTACCTCAGCGGTTATTGCGTATCCGCCACGCAACTGGGCCTGCCGGACGTCGGCTATCTGACAATGACGGAAATGCTCTCTACCGCGGGTCGAATCACTGACAGCGTCGGTATCCCCATGATCGTCGACGGCGACGACGGTTACGGCAACCACTTGAATGTGGGCCGCATGGTAAGAGCATTGGAGCGTATGGGCGCCGCAGGCGTACAGATCGAGGACCAGGTAGCGCCCAAGCGCTGCGGCCATATGCAGGGCAAGCGGGTCGTGAGCCGCCAGGCCATGCTGGATAAGCTCAACGCCGCGCTCGACGCCCGCACCGATCCGGATTTCCTGATCGTGGCCCGGACCGACGCGATCGCGGTAGAGGGATTTACATCGGCGATGGAACGTGCGCTCGCCTACGAGGCGACCGGTGTTGCCGCGGTTTTTGTCGAGGCCCCCGAAAACGAGGCCCAAGTGCGCGAGATCGCCTCGCACATCCAAGCACCCAAGGTCTTCAATTGGGCCTTGGGCGGCCGCTCACCCACGACGGACCCCGAGACCTTGGAGGCCCTCGGCTATGCCTTTTTACTGTCACCCGACATCGTGTTCCCGGTTGCCCGGACACTCCTGGACGTTTACAGGGAAGTGCAGCGCTCCGGCACATATGGCGCGCTTCGGGATCGCATGATGTCTTTCGACGAATTCAACGAGACCATCGGCCTGCGAGCAGTTGCCGAACTGGATCGCAAGTACGGGCAAAGCGACTAGAACGACGGCTTGCCTCTTCGCCCGGCCAGAGAACGCTCGCCCAGATTTTTCGTATCATTCAGAATCCAAAAGAAACGTTCAGATTCAATGATCCTGTCCGACTTGTCCACGCAGGCGGCCGGCCTTCCGCCCACGCTGTGGATAACTTGCGACCGGAGAGGGTAGAATCGAGGTTTAGCGAAATGACCTCTATGAACGAATTTTGGCAGGCCTGCCTCCAGCAACTGGAGCAGGAACTCCCCCCGCAACAGATCAGCGCCTGGATCCGCCCCTT
>NZ_DATMFA010000018.1:0-35295 GCF_035556475.1 Paracoccus sp. (in: a-proteobacteria)
CTAGGGTCCAGACTCATTGAGTTTCAGAGCCAGAACAAGACGGTTGCGGCTAGCAAGATCGCAGAGAAGAAGGTTTCCGGGCACCGGTCGTATCGGGTCGCGACGCGCCGCCAATCCTTCAGGCGGCCGAACATGATCTCAATGCGGTTGCGCCTTTTGTCGTATTTCACCGCCTTCTTGCGAGACTTCCGGCCCGGGATGCAGACCTTTATCCCCTTGTCTTTCAACGCCTCTCTGAAGCAATCGGCATCATAGCCCCTGTCGGCCAGCAGCCAACCCGCTTTCGGCAGGCTGCCCAACAGCGCCGCCGCGCCGGTGTAATCGCTGACTTGGCCGGCCGACATGAAGAACCCGATCGGGCGCCCCTTGGCATCGGCGACGGCGTGCAGCTTGGTGTTCATGCCGCCTTTGGTGCGCCCGATCTGGCGCCCGCGCCCCCCTTTTTCACGCACAGGCTCGACGCCGTGCGATGAGCCTTGAGATAGGTCGCGTCGATCATGATCGTCTTGTGTTCGGCGCTCTCGGCGGCCAGGCCGACCATGATCCGGGCGAAGACCCCGTTGTCGCTCCAGCGCTTCCAACGGTTGTAGAGGGTCTTGGCCGGGCCGTATTCCTTCGGCGCGTCGCACCACCGCAAGCCATTGCGATTGACGAAGATTATTCCACTCAGCACACGCCGGTCATCCACGCGCGGCTTGCCGTGGCTCTTGGGAAAGAAGGGCCTTAGCCGCTCCATCTGCGCCTCGCTCAGCCAGAAAAAATTGCCCATCGGTCAGTTCTCCTTGCGGAGCCTGAAACACGCCAAAGGCACGAAATCAATGGGTCTGGAGCCTAGCTCGACAATGCTCAAATTTTCCCATCATCTCATACGGAAAGCCAGCTAAGGGGTGAATCGTGTGCGCTGAACTTTCTTCTGAACAGCTAATGAAATGTTTGATCGGACTGAAAGGCCGAGCTGAAAGGCTCGAACCAGACCAAGTCATTGAATCATTCTCCTCCGTCGGCCCCCTACTGCCACTGATCTCCACAGAGGACCATCAGGTCATATTCGGCCGCCGAGGAACCGGGAAAACTCACGCACTTAGATATCTTTACGCCACTAAATCTGATGAAGGAGATTGCGCTATATTTGTCGATATGCGCAACTTAGGATCGGACAACTCAATTTACAATGATCACAACCTTGCAGTTACCGAAAGAGCAACACGACTACTCATAGACACCTTGGTATTCATACAAGATGGCATCTTGGATTTCGCCGTATCAAGCCCAAATGCAGATCTTGCAACATTAGAAAGCCCACTCGATAGACTTGGAGAGGCCGTTTCGCAAGTAAGAGTCTCCGGTGAAGTTAAGGTAAGCATCAAAGAAGCAAGGAGCGATACGTCAAGAAAAAAGCGCGGACTTTTTGCAAAGTTTGGCCTCGGAGGCAACTCTGCCGGAGGGGATTTCACTGCAGAGAAGCAGAATGCAACCGACTACACATCGGTCAAGGAAGTCACCGGAGCGGAGAGTATATCAATTCGCTTTCCCGAACTGAGTGCGTCATTGAGGGACGTAGTTAATATACTACCAGCGAAGCGATTTTGGATCATCTTGGATGAGTGGAGTTCGGTTCCACTGGAGCTACAGCCGTTCCTGGCAGACATGCTAAAGAGAGCGTTTTTTAATATTCCTCAAATTACAGTAAAGATTGGCGCGATTGAGCATCGAACAAAATTCCTCATTGAACCAAACTCGGATAACATCGTTGGCCTTGAGGTAACAGCCGATATTCGTAGTAACGTGAGGCTTGATGACTACCTACTTTTTGAGAACAACAACGATGCCAGTGTGAGCTTCTTCAAAGAGTTTTTATATCGTCATATTAAAAGCTACTGCAAAGAAAAGGGCCTTCCTGAACCCGAGGGTGCAGACGAAGTATATCGAAAATCCTTTAACCAAAAGACCTCCCTTGAAGAATTTGTAAAAGCAGCCGAGGGCGTTCCGCGAGATGCCTTGCATATAATATCAATATGCGCGCAGAAATCTTTAAGTGGCCTTATCGACATTCCGACGGTGCGCGCGGCGGCGCACCGGCATTATCAAGAGGATAAAAGCTCTCAAGTAGAGGGGAATGCGGTGCTTCGCGATTTACTGCAGTTCATTGTTGATACAGCCATCCGAAAAAAGAAGACCAACGCCTTCCTGCTCGAGGTTGGGGTGAAGGACCATAATATCGATCTCCTTTTTGATCGACGGATGATTCACATTCGTCAACGAAACGTTTCATCTCGAGATAATCCCGGCGCACGCTATGTTCACTACAAAATAGACTACGGCTGTTACGTTGATCTAATCGCGACACGCCAGATGCCACGTGAGCAGGATTTTTTTGGGGAAAAGACAATGGAGGAATTGGCGGAGGAGATAGAAGTGCCGATGGAGGATGATGCCCGTTCATACCGCCGATCCATTTTGGACCTAGAAGAGTTTTACGTTGCTAACACGGGGGAACACTCGCCTAATCCGGGCACTTAGATTCAGCCTCTAGGCTCTGCTTCACCGAACTATGACAGGGCGCGCACAGCGCCTGCCAGTTGTTCCAGTTCCAGAACAGGGCCTTGTCGCCCCGATGCGGCTTGATGTGGTCAACAAGGGTCGCGTTGGCCCCGCACATGGCGCAGCAGGGATGAAGGCGCAGGAACTCGGCCCGTGCCTTCTCCCATTCCCGCGTATAGCCGCGCTGGCGGCTGTTGGGGCGGGTGCGGTCATACCTGCGCTTGCGCTCTAGCTGGCGGGCTTCCTGACAGGCACAGAGAACGCCATGCGGCACGATAGCACCACAGGAACAGAGGCGCGGCGGCTTAGGCACTGTGACGCGCTTTCATGGCGTGCAAGGCGTGGCGGTCAAATTCGGGATCAAGGCCAGCATCAATGTTGGATTGGCGCTGTGCGGCATCCGATCGGCCCGCAGGGCTTGCCTTGGCATCGGCAGGCATCAGGCCGGGCGTCATCTTCACCAGCCGGTCAGTATGGGCGAGAAATGCCACCTCGATCTCGGCGGGCGATGCGTTCCAGACCTCAGAAGGCGACCAGCCAAGCCAGCCGGTCGCAAACTGATACAGCTTCTCGAAATACTCGCGCAGCGTCATTGGGGTGCCGCTGGCTCCGCCTTGGCTGGATGCTTCCTGAGCATCGTCATCGCCTGCTTTGATAAGGGCGGCCAGAAGATCAAGGCAAGCCGCCTGCGCCTGGAGAACGAAAGGCGCAAGCGGCTTGTCGGACAGGGACGCTATGACCAATTCGGCCCCTGCCTGATCCGTCGCGGTGGCGAGCAACACCTGACGGATTCCGGTATAGGATAGGCGCATGAGGCTATCCCATGCGCCGGGGATGCCGCCCGGCAGATTGTCCAGAGCGACAGCAGCCCGCAGGGACGCCCGGAGCGTCACGGCATGGTTGCCGTGGCGCAGGGTCGTCTCAAAGGCGGGCTGCAAGGGCATCAGGCGACCATTGCCAGCTTGCGGAAGGCGCTGGCGCGCACAACACCAGCACCAACACGGCGTCGAGCATGGTAACGCATCAGGCCGTTCACGCGCTGGCTATAGGGATCCGCAAACACGTCCAGCGCCAGCCGGTCATAGATGCGATAGCCACGCTTGAAGTCGCCAAAGATGATCGGCTGCGCATCCTCTTCAATGTCGGGCATATCGATAGCTTCCACGACAGGGCGGCCCAGAATGGTTTCCGGCTGACCTGCCTGATAGCTCGGCTGCCAGAGATAGTTGCCGTGACCGTCTTTCAGGGTGCGGATGGTGGCGAGGGTTTGGCCGTTCATCACCCACGTTCCGGCATTCCGGTAGGTCGCGGGCAGCGCATACATCAGCGCAATCAGCGCATCTGGCGACAGGTTTGCGACATGGCCGTTATCGTGGGTTGCAATGTCGGCGTTCGCCATGAAGCCCGAGGGTTCAATGGCAAGATTGCCGTTGACGAACGCAAGCGCCTCCTTCTGGCCGAAGTCCTCGGCCAATGCCAAGTTGACCTCAGAAAGCACGTTGGCACTGTCCTCGGCCAGTTGCAGCGACAGGTCAACATAGGTTGCGATTTCCTTGATCGCGATTTCGGCCTGATCGAAGGTAGGTTGACTGGCGGTGCGCGCAGCGGTTTCGCCCACCCAGGCCGCGTTGGTGATGCCCGTGCGATGCGGCAGGATCACATTGGCGCTGGCGGTGCTGCGCACATCGGCAATGCCACGAATGGGCGAGAACTCAATCAGATTGCGGATAAACTCGGCGCTGACTTCCTCGGGGGCCAGGACGTGGTTCGCGGTATCGCTGGCGGTGGTCAGCGCCTTTGCCTCGGTGCTGCCGGTGCGAAGGTATTCAACAAAGGATTTCTTCTCGTTCGTCTCGCCCTGCACGATAGCCGGTGCGCCGGGACGGTTCGCCTTGGCTTCCAGCTTGTCGAGGCGCGACAGGACGCCATTCAGGGCCTTGGCGTCGATCTGGGCCGCGTCATTGGCCGGGGTCTTGGTTTCGGCCTTCTGGGCCAGTTCTTCGTTTTCCATAAAAGTTTCCTCGTTAACGGGATGCGGGATGCCACCTTTGACGGATTGAATGCGCGCGTCCGGGTGGCACGGGACCGCGACAACAGAGATTTCATGCAGGGCAAGCGCCTTGATGGTGCGGCCCTTGGCGTGGCGGGTAGCGTCCTTGGTGATGAAACCAATGGACAGGCCAGACACAGCACCGGCCCGGATCATGGCGCGGACCTCGCGGGCGCGTTCCACATCATCGACCAGCAAGCGGCCTTTGACGTTCAACCCCTCGGGCGTTTCGGTGATGGAATCCCAAACGCCGATAACCTGCCCTTGGTCATGGGCGAACAACATGGGCAGCGCCTCGGGCTGGTCGAAAGCGCCTTTCTCGATCACATCGCCCACGCGGTCAGGGGTGCCGAACGGCCACGCGATGCCGGTGATTTCGCCCGCCTCGGTGGCGGTAAGCTGGGCCTTGATCTCGATACGGTCAGCCATCGGCCTGCACCTCATCTGCGCCCAGCCAGCGGGCGGCAAGGATCGCGGTCGCCAGCGGCAGCACCTCGGCCACCGGGCGGTTGCGGGCGTAGCTGTTGACCAGCCGGGCGGCTTCCTCGGGGTTGGTGCCTGCGCCGATCAGGCCAAGCCGGATCACCTCGGCCAGATCGGCCAGCTTGAAGGCATGGCCTAAGAGGCGCTGATACAAGGTGCCGATGCCTGCGCCGGTCGTGGCTTCCAGTTCCACAACAAGTTCATCGGTCAGTGTGAACGGGCGTTCCTGGTCGCCAAAGAACGCGGTGGCGGTGATGCTCATGCGTCGGCCTCTCGATCGGCAGATACCTGGGCAGGTGCGCCGCCCGAGGTGGTGAAGGGGTTGGCAAGCTCATTGCCGCCCGCCATCGGCGGCAGGTTCAGCCCGGCCCGAACCTCGTTCGGGGTCATGGCGCGCATGGCGACGTATTGCGAATAGGCGGTGGCCTGCGCCGCAAAATCCACGGTCATCAGGTCTTTCGTCTCGGCCTCGATATAGAGGGCGCGGCGATCTTCCGGCGACAGCAGGACGCGGGCATAAGCCGCCTGCCAACGCTTGAGCCAAGGCCGCAGGGTCAGGGTCAGGAATTGCTGGCCCATCTGTTCCGTATTGGACCAAGTGCCGCGCGACAGTTCAAACAGCATCGTCGGCGGGATGCGAAAGGCGCGGGCAATCTCGCGGATTTGCTCAACGCGGTTGTTATAGAACTCCGCATCCGTGTTGCTGGTGGCGACCGCGTAATACTTAGTGCCCCGGTCGAAGATTGCCGGGCGGCCAGCTTGTTCGCCGGTATGGCCTTCCTGAAACGCCTTGAGAGTGTTCAATGCTTCGTCAGGCTTCAACGGCTGATCGGTCGAGAGGTAGCCACCGGGACGCCCGGAACGGCTATACCAATTCGTAAGGTGCTGTTCCGCTGCCAGCGCAAGGCCAATGGCCTCCTTGGCATGGGTGATCGGGGAAACGCCGTCCAGCGTCGAGATATGCAGCACATCGGTATAGGATAGCACCCGGTCGCCGCCGCCTTTCAGGCGGATGCGATAGGACGGCTCGCCGTAATGGTCGGTTTCAACCGACATGGCGGCGGGGTCGATCCGGTGAAGTTCGAGGGGCTGGCCGATGCCGTTGCGCACCACCTCCGCGAAGCCTTGACCGCACAGCAGTGCATCGCGGGTCAGGTGTTCGCGCAGTTCCTCGGCGCTGGTCCAAGGGTTCGCCTCGCCGTGGATAAGCTCATAGGCCGGATGATCCTTCTGCGCCTCGCGCGTGTCGCGATCATGCAGCTTGAACGGCAGGTTGCCGCAAGCTTCCGAGATAAGACCGACAGCGGCGGCGACGGCAGGGACACGCAGGGCGGTGCTACTGGTGACGGTGACGCCGGATCGCACCGGAGCGCCAGCGAACAAGCTGTAAGCCTCAGGGCTGGTCAGCGTGAAGGCTTTGGATTCGGTGACGCCTTGCCCGAAGAACCGGGCAAGGCGCTGGGTGATACTGGACAACGTGATACTCGCAACAAATTATATGTAATAACATATCATATATCGCGAGTCTGACAAGTCAGTTGAGAATGATTTTCAACTTGATGTCACAACGCGTAGTTCGGAAGTGCGTCGATGACGCGGGCTTTTGCGATCAGCGACACGTCGCCGTAATCGTCGGATGCGGTTCGCCCGGCATGGCCCTGTATGCCGTCAACCACCCGAATATCTGCGCCGATGTCACGGGCCTGCGTCTTGAAGCGGTGACGCCATGCGTAGTTCGGCCAAACGCCATCTGGAACAAGGTTGCTATCTTGCAGCCATGTCCCGACTTGATTGGTCATCCTAACCGCCTTAGCTGCGAACTTCTCAGGCTCCTTCCCGTTGTGGAAAATCGGCCCGGCAGCGGCCTCTTCCACAAACTGAATAAAGCCCTCCGCGACAACCTGACTATGCAACGGCACATCGCGATAGTGCCCGACCTTCATCGTTCCGGCATCGGGCGTAATCCGCATCACCCAGCGCTCGCCCTCTTTGCGAACATACTCTTTCCGTAACTGCGTGATCTCGGAAACACGTGCGCCAGAGAAGGCGCAGAGGATCGGCACCCATCGTTTAGCGTTCACGGATTCCGGGGTTTCCCTGATCCGGCCAAACTGATCTGCCTTCGGCTGATAGGACCGGGACGCCTTCAACACCTTGACTGCCTCGGCGTCGGTATAGCCCGCCTCACGGCCCCGTTGCTTTCTTGGCTTGGGCTGCTTGACGGCGGCCGCAGGGTTATCCGGCAAGCGTTCATTGTCATGCGCCCATTTGAACAGGGACCGCACGGCGGACAGATACATATCCGATACGGTCTTGGCGGAAAGGCTGGTAAGTAACTCGTCTCGCCAGTCTAGCAGGTTCTTCTTGGTGACTTTGCGCGCGTCACTATGCCCCAGGAACTTTCGCAGGCTCTCTATGACCGGGCGCATTCGCTTCCCGCCGTCTTTCATAAAGCCCGCCGTGGTGCGAGCCTTGATGTAGTCGTTCCAGAGCTTAGCCAGATTTACTGGCTCGGGTTCATCCTCTGGCGGCTTGGCGTTCAACAGCAGCGGCGTTGACGGCTGGCCGGTGAAGTCGCCTTCGTCACGCTCCACAACGCGCGCCAGCGCCTCTAGCTCGGCGCTACAGAGTGCGCGGGCGATGACGCGCCACTCATCGGTGCCGGGCGCGGCATCTAGGTTGTCAGCGGCCCGGAAGCGTTCGATGCGCGGCCCCACTAGCTCGCCTAGCTGCCGATCAGAAAGCTTGCCTGCGATGCCCGCCCGCAGTTCTGCAACATACTGGTCGTTGACGCTCAGGGACGCATAGGCAGGGCTGCGGCGCGCCGCGTCATCCATAGCTAGGCTCTGATGATAGTGCGACAGGGCAATCTGATCAGGTGCGAGGGGGTAGCGCATCGGTGCCGCTGCAATATTGGCCGGTGCGGTCTTCCGCTCAGCCTGCGCGATCTCATGTTGGAGTGTCGCCACCGCACCCGGCAGATGCTTCATGGCGGTTCTGCGATCCGGCCCGAGGGGCGCGCGAAGCTCGGTCTTTCCGACGATCTTGCGCAGGTCTTTCGGCACCACCAGCCGGGCGAAGAATCGTCCATTTCGGTTCAAAAGATACTTCTGCGCACCAGCCATCACAGACCCATTTTGTAACAGTGTTTGTGACAGTAGAACGGACTAACCCCAGCAAAACAAGGCGTTTCCTGTAATTGCTGGGGTAAATCTGGTGGGCGATAACGGATTTGAACCGCTGACATCTTCGATGTGAACGAAGCGCTCTACCGCTGAGCTAATCGCCCGGTCCGCGCTGAATAGCGGCAGTCGGCTGCGCCTTCAAGGGGCATGGCGGAAAAAAGACGGGCAAGCTCAATCATATTTCGCCGAGGAGGTAACATCCCCCTTGCGACGTCTCAGCCGCAGGACGATGACCTCGGAGCCGGAGATATCCTTCTGCCGGTTGATCCGGGCCCGCCCAAGCGGCGGCAGCGCAAGCGTCTGCCCGGCGGCAATGGCATCCCCGAGTTCCGCAAGCGTGGCCTCGACAATATCCCTGATATCGGCGTTGCGCTGTCCGGTGCGCTGCGCGATCCGATTCAGGAACTGGCGTTTTTGCAGGACAGTCGCATTCGCCGGGTCCGAAGGGATCGCTCCCCGATGGCCCGACAAGGGTTCGGTCCTGTCTATCCGGCTGTTCCCTGTCATGAAACCTCCTGCACAGGTTGATGCAGCTACCGGGTAAAGGAAAACCGCGCGGATATGATCCGCGCGGTAGTACTGGTTCAATGCGCGACGGTGGCGCCACCGCTGCCCTGTTCGCGGGCGGCTGCAAGTCTGCTGGCCTCGGCCGCCTCTTCGGCGGCCTCGTCCCATTCGACGGGCTCGGGGGCCCGGACCAAGGCGTGTTTCAACACTTCACGCACATGGCTGACCGGGATGATCTTGAGCCCTTCCTTCACATTGGCCGGGATATCGGCCAGGTCCTTCTCGTTGTCGACCGGGATCAGCACGGTCTTGATGCCGCCCCGCAGCGCTGCCAACAGCTTCTCCTTGAGCCCGCCGATGGCCATCGCATTGCCGCGCAGCGAAACCTCGCCCGTCATTGCGATGTCCTTGCGGACCGGGATCTGCGTCAGGACCGAGACGATCGAGGTGACCATCGCCAGACCGGCCGAGGGGCCGTCCTTGGGCGTCGCCCCGTCCGGCACGTGGACGTGGATGTCGATGGCATCGAATTTCGGCGGCTTCACCCCGATCTGGGGCGCGATCGAGCGCACATAGCTCGCCGCCGCGTCAATCGATTCCTTCATCACGTCGCCCAGTTTCCCGGTCGTCTTCATGCGACCCTTGCCGGGCAGCTTCAGCGCCTCGATCTGCAACAGATCGCCACCAACCTGCGTCCAGGCAAGACCCGTCACCACGCCGATCTGGTCATCCTTCTCCGCCAGACCGTAGCGGTAGCGGCGGACACCCAGATATTCCTCGGCCTTGGCGGTATCGACCTCGATCGACTTGACCTTGCCCTTGAGGATCTCGGTCACGGCCTTGCGGGCCAGCTTGGCGATTTCGCGTTCCAGCGACCGCACGCCCGCTTCGCGGGTATAGTAGCGGATCACATGGGTCAGCGCCTCGTCAGTGACGGAGAATTCGCCCTTGCGCAGGCCGTTCGCCTTGATCTGCTTCGGCAGCAGGTGCTGGCGCGCGATCTCGCGCTTCTCGTCCTCGGTATAGCCGGACAGCGGAATGATCTCCATCCGGTCGAGCAGCGGCCCCGGCATGTTGTAGCTGTTGGCCGTGGTCACGAACATCACGTTCGACAGATCGTATTCCACTTCGAGATAGTGGTCCACGAAGGTCGCGTTCTGTTCCGGGTCAAGCACCTCCAGCATCGCCGAAGCCGGGTCGCCACGGAAGTCCTGACCCATCTTGTCGATCTCGTCGAGCAGGATGAGCGGGTTCGTGGTCTTAGCCTTTTTCAGCGCCTGGATGATCTTGCCCGGCATCGAGCCGATATAGGTCCGGCGGTGGCCGCGGATCTCGGATTCGTCACGCACGCCGCCAAGGCTGATGCGGATGAACTCGCGTCCCGTGGCACGCGCGACCGAACGGCCGAGCGAGGTCTTGCCGACGCCCGGAGGGCCGACGAGGCACAGGATCGGACCCTTCAGCTTGGCCGAACGGTTCTGCACCGCCAGATACTCGACGATCCGCTCCTTGACCTTTTCAAGGCCGAAGTGATCGGCGTCCAGCACTTCCTCGGCCTTGCCCAGATCCTTGCGGATGCGCGACTTCACGCCCCACGGCAGCGCCAGCAGCCAGTCGAGATAGTTGCGGCTGACCGTGGCCTCGGCCGACATCGGCGACATCGACTTCAGCTTCTTCAGCTCGGCCTCGGCCTTTTCGCGGGCCTCCTTGCTGAACTTGGTCGCAGCGATCTTCTCTTCCAGCTCGGTCAGCTCGTTCGAGCCGTCCTCGCCGTCGCCCAGCTCCTTCTGAATGGCCTTCATCTGCTCATTCAGATAGTATTCGCGCTGGGTCTTCTCCATCTGGGTCTTGACGCGGGACTTGATCTTCTTCTCGACCTGCAGCACGGACATCTCGCCCTGCATCAGGCCATAGACCTTCTCAAGCCGCTCGGCGGTGTTGAGCGTCTCCAGCAGTTCCTGCTTCTTGTCCAGCGCGATGCCAAGATGACCGCTGACCAGGTCGGCCAGGCGTGCAGGCTCACGCGCCTCGGCCACGGCCGAAACGACTTCCTCGGGGATGTTCTTGCGCACTTTCACATAGCGCTCGAACTCCTCGGCCACGGCGCGGGTCAGCGCGGTGCGGGTATCCTCGTCGCCCTCCACCTCTGCCAGAGGCTCGGCGGTGGCTTCGAAATAATTCTCGTTCGCGATGAAATCGCGGATCCGCACGCGCTCACGACCCTCGACCAGCACCTTCACGGTGCCATCGGGAAGCTTCAGAAGCTGGAGGACGTTCGCCAGAACGCCCGTGCGGAAAATTCCGTCGGCAGCGGGTTCGTCGACCGCTGCGTCCTTTTGTGCGGCAAGCAGGATCGGTCGATCCTGTTCCATCACTGCCTCGAGCGCCCGCACGGATTTCTCGCGCCCCACGAACAGCGGCACGATCATGTGCGGGAACACCACGATGTCCCGCAAGGGCAGGACAGGATGGTTAACTTGGGCGAATTCGTTCATGGAATCAGTCCTTTCTCGCCAAGAGGCGCGGCCCCGGGATCGGCAGCACATGCCCCCTGCTTCACGACAAGATAGGAAGAGCGCGGATCAGGTTCAATGGTTCATTGGTTCCCGCTCTGTTCCCCTGGGCGCAGCAAAGGAAAGGGCCCCCGTGAATCCGGGAGCCCGCATGTAGATATGCCCTGACGAAGGGGCCGATCTGGCAATTGTCAGGTATAATCGCGGAAGAATTCGTTCACTCTCTTGTCCGCTTCTTCCTTGGTCCAGCCATAGCGTTCCTGAAGCTTACCGGTCAGCTGATCCTTGCGGCCGTCAATCTCGGTCAGTTCGTCATCGGTGAGGTCACCCCACTTCTCCTTGACCGAACCCTTAACCTGATTCCACTTGCCTTCGATGATGTCCCAGTTCATGGCACTCTCCTTCGTAGATCTTTGCGGTTACGGCGGGAAAACGGGCAGATCCGGGCCAAGGTTGCACATTGTCACGCAGTCGTGAGCCGGGACAGCTAAATTGCCATCGACAAGCGATGCCGCGACCGGAGGTTTTAACCAGAATTTGCACAAACGACGTAAACCCTGCGCGAAATTGCGCCGGAACCGGCAGCCTGCAAAGCAGCATCCCGGTTTCGACTTGCAAACCAATAGCAAGTCTGCACGCTGCGTCGGAAAAGCCCTGCCTCTGACAATTGATTGATCAGGACCAATGAATGCGCGAATTGATTCTTATCCGCACGCATTTCTTTTGCGAAGCGACGGAGAGGTTCTACGACTTCCTCAAGCGGACGTCGGGCCGTGACGTTGCCATCGTTTGCGACGAAACCAACGGAATTGTCGATGTCGGCGCGGGAAAGGTGAAAATCTCCATCACGGCCGACTTCATGCAGAAACTCGGGCTGCATGTCCCAAGTCGTTTTGGCTGGCTCTGCGGTGATTATTTCCTCTATGCAGGATCCCAACTTCTTTCGGGCTATGATAGATATTGGATGATCGAATCCGATGTGCGCATGAATTTCGAAAATGCCTCGGAATTCTTCGATGCTTTTTCGGAGGACGCGAGCGACCTTCTTGCCTTCCACATGTATAAATCCTCGGGCACCTGGTATTGGCACAGCCCGATGTCATATTTCACTAAAGACGTTTATGCCTGCCTCTTCCCGGTAGTCGCGATCTCGAAGAAAGCAGTCGATTTCGCCTTTGCCGAAAGGCTGAAGATGTCCTCGAACTTCGACAGCATCGTCCCGAAGGACGAGAAGCGCAGATGGCCGAATGATGAGTCCTTCCTCATCTCGACGCTGATGCAAAATGGCTTCTCGACCAAATCCCTGAACTCTCCGAAGCGGGCCTTCACCAACAAGGATACATTCGGGGTCGGGTTGCCAAAATCCGACGCACAGCTGCACACGCAGAACCCGGACGGAATGATCTATCATCCGGTCCAAGCAGGCGAGCGGTTTGTAAACAAGGCGAACAGCTGGCTGACCAGCTACATCAATCGAAAAGCGACAAAGGAAAAGCTGCAGCAGCTTTTCGATGACGCTTTCCTCGAAGGAATGCGACTGGAATCGTCCGAGGACGAGTTCAGGCAGTTCGAGGACCGATTGGCAACCGCGATAGAGCGCGCTGCGGCTTGAAAATAGGCCGCCGTTCAGGACGGCGGCCTTATCATCATTTCAGATGGGCGAATTTGCGCCCCAATGCCATTCCGCCGTCTGGCCGCAGCAGAACCGTCCCGTTATTCAGATATGCTTCCGACAGAAGCAGGCTCGAAATCTGGAACTCGGGATTGTCGCCAATCTCCCGTTCTCCCGAGAACCACAGGAAGGACGCGTCCCTGTATTCATCAAGGAAGCGCTGCCCCGCGAGCAAGGCAGCCCGGCTGGGCGAATTCTTGGCGCCCACGCTGGTCAGCGCGAGATAGGTCGGCTCCGGCGCACCCTGGAAGGTTTTCGCCCGCAGGCTCAACGCCTGATCGACGAACTCCTTGGGGGTATATCGCCCGTCTGCGGCGGCTTGCTGCAAAAACGCCTGCGCTGGAGAGGCGAGCCGGTTGAAGTGGAAATCACCGTTTGCGGCCGGAGTATCGTCTATCAACTCCGTGGGGAATGCCGACTTGAGTTCCTCACGATTGGACAGGCAGGCCCGGGCTTCAGCCTGTTTCAACATTTCATCCACCGGAACATTCAGCAGGACCGGCGAATCCTGCGGATTTTCACAAGTGCTGAACCAGTCGAGGAACTTCCAGTTCCACGTTTCCGTGCTCTGGCCGGAAATCCACAGATAGGGCTTCCCGAGTGCGGCGGCAAAAATGAGGCCATGCAGGCTCTGCGACAGAACGATTTCGGAATCCGCGATCTGTTTGAGCGGAAGAAGCGTGTCGTCCATCATGTCGACAAAGCAGAATTCATCGCTGTTACGGATGTTGTCCCATCTCGCGCTTTTATAGGCGCTATGATGAGGCACGATGGCCGCCTTGAATTTCGGCTTCGCAGAGGGTGAGATCAACTCCTCGACCAGAATACCCGGATCACCCAGCGGCACATCCGGGACCGAATACCCGAGAGAGCTGAGATATTCGACTGTCTTTTTCCCGCGCAAGGCATAGATCTTTTTCGGATCGATCTGCGGAATGCTCGCCTTGGGGCTGAGGGTGCCGGATCCCCAGATATGGGACCGGCTGTTCGCCATGAAAAATATACTGCCGATCGGAAGGAGATGATCGTCACCGGGGGGGGAAACCCTTCCGGTGATTCCAAAGCTGTTTTCCAGTATATAGCTGGTTATGGCGTCGCCGCAGTTCCGTATGACATTGTAATACCGAAAAGGCACTGTCCGGGTCGGCTTGTTTTTTCTCACAATGCTATCGACATAGCTTTCTGCCGATTTGCCAAAACTATTGTCCTGCATATCATTCCTTGGCGTATTGTTGGAAAAATTGACCAATCTATCTGCCGGAGTGGGTCGGCACCGTATCACAAGCAGCGGCTGCTACGAGAGTCAAGCAAGCAGGGACTTTCGCTGCCAATCCCAGCGGTCAGATGCCGAAGATGACAGCGTCGTCGCCATGAACGACAATATGGCCAGCAGGAATGGGAAAGGTGGGCCAGAATATGGGAAGAGATATTCCGCGGGGGTCAGGCCAGATCGCCTAACCTGATGTTTTTGCGTTGGTACCCGAGGTCGGACTCGAACCGACATGCCTTGCGGCGGCGGATTTTGAATCCGCTGCGTCTACCATTCCGCCACTCGGGCCTGCCCACCCCGACTAAGGGGCATTTGAGGCATTTGCAAGGGCCGGAATCAGGCCCGGCCAAGCTTCTTCAGCCGAGCCTCGCGCAGGCGGGCGAAATCGTCGCCCGCATGGTAGGAGGAGCGGGTCAGCGGGGTGGCCGAAACCATCAGGAACCCCTTGCCGAAGGCCGCCTTCTCATAGCCTGCGAACTCTTCCGGCGTGACGAAGCGGTCGACGCGGTGATGCTTGGAGGTCGGCTGCAGATACTGGCCGATGGTCATGAAGTCGATATCGGCGGCGCGCATGTCGTCCATGACTTGCAGGACCGACTGACGATCCTCGCCCAGCCCGACCATGATGCCCGACTTGGTGAACATCGCGGGGTCGAGTTCCTTGACCTTCTGCAACAGCCGCAGCGAGTGGAAGTAGCGCGCACCGGGCCGGACCTCCGGGTAAAGACCGGGCACGGTTTCAAGGTTGTGGTTAAACACGTCGGGCCGCGCCTCGACCACCATCTCGAGCGCGCCGGGCTTCGACTTGAGGAAATCCGGGGTCAGCACTTCGATCGTCGAGGAGGGCGAGCGGTGGCGGATCGCACGGATGGTCTGGGCGAAATGCTCGGCCCCGCCATCATCCAGATCGTCGCGGTCGACCGAGGTGATGACCACATGCTTCAGGCCGAGTTTCTGGACGGCATGGGCCACCCTGCCCGGCTCGAACACATCAAGCGCGTTGGGTTTGCCCGTCGCCACGTTGCAGAAGGTGCAGCCGCGGGTGCAGATCTCGCCCATGATCATCATGGTGGCGTGGCCCTGGCTCCAGCATTCGCCGACATTGGGGCAGCCCGCCTCCTCGCAGACGGTCGAGAGGCGGTTCTCGCGCATGATGTCGCGGGTCTGCTTGTAACCCTCCGAGGTCGGGGCCTTGACGCGGATCCACGAGGGTTTCTTTGGCTGGGCCTGATCGGGCCTGTGGGCCTTTTCGGGGTGGCGCTGGTCGGGCATCCGGAGATCGCGCAAGGTCTGGTCCTTTCGGTCGCGGTTCCCGCAGAGATAGCCCCTCATGCCGGCGAACGCAACGCCGCGCCGGGCGCGGGATGATCCGCGCCCGGGCAAGTGATCGTCACTTCGTGCTACGCGCCCTCTTGCGGGCCTGACGCGCCCACATGTTCAACCCCTCGACAAGGGCCGAGAAGGCCATAGCGGCATAGACATAGCCCTTGGGAACATGGACGGCGAAGCCCTCGGCGATCAGCGTCGTCCCGATCAGCAGCAGGAAGGCCAGCGCCAGCATCACGATGGTCGGGTTGCGCTCGATGAATTTTGCGAGCGGAGTTGCGGCCAGCAACATGACCGTGACGGCCGTGACGACGGCGATGACCATGATCTGGATATGCGGGGTCATGCCCACCGCCGTGATGATGCTGTCGATCGAAAAGACAAGGTCGAGGATCAGGATCTGCACGATCACCGCGCCAAAGGTCGAGACGGCGACACCGACCATGGTGTCCTCGTGATCCTCGGGATCGACGTGATGATGGATCTCCTTCGTCGCCTTCCAGACAAGGAACAGGCCGCCCGCGATCAGGATCAGGTCCTTCCACGACAACTCGTTGCCGAGCAGGGTGAAAACCGGTTCCGTAAGCCGCACGATCCAGGCGACCGTGGCAAGCAGGCCGAGGCGCAGGATCAGCGCCAGTCCGATCCCGATGCGCCGGGCGCGTTCGCGCTGATGCTCGGGCAGTTTATTGGTCAGGATGGAAATGAAGATCAGGTTGTCGATCCCCAGAACCACTTCCATCACGATGAGCGTGGCAAGAGCAACCCAGGCTGCCGGGTTCTGGGCAAGGGCAAGTAGGGTATCCATAGGTCCTTCCGAAAGAATACATATGCAGGCCTAGTTGGTTACTGTAGCAACCTCCTGCAAGCGCGCTCAGCCGATCAGAGGAAGGCCGGTCCCATAAGCCTCGCGATAGTGGCGCTCAAGCCGCATCAGGGCGAGGCGCAGGACGATCTTGCCCGACCGTGCCGACCAGCCAAGCCGCCGCTCCGTCATCTCGATCCCCTCGAGAAAGCAGCAGACCCGCAGGCACATATCTCCCATGCCCGGCCCCAGCTCGCGCAGGGCCTCGGCAACGCGGCGACGGGCGCTTTCCGAGCCGCCGCCAAAACCGGCGGCGCTGCGGCTGATGTCGATGCCCGCCGTCAGAAACCTGTCCCAGTTCTGCGCCAGTCGCGGCCCCATCTGGGCGAGCTCGAAATCCTCGCGCAACCGCTCGCCGGCGGCCACCAGTTCGGGCGAGAGGAAGGGCCTGCCATCCGCCTCGCGCCGCCGCGCCAGCACGAGAAGCGGGCTTTCGGCGATGTTCACCCGCGTCCGGCGGCGCCTGCCATCCTCGGGATCCGGCAATTCACGCTCTTCCCAGACGCGATGCGCCTCGGCCGGATCGAAACGCGCCGCGTCCTCGGCACAACCGCCCGCAGCTTCCGCGGCGACACGCTCCGAAAGCAGGAAATCGGGCCGTTGCGGCAGCACCCCCGAGGGGCCGGCGGCGATCAGCCCGCGCAGCACCTCGCGCCCCTGGGACGAGATCACATAGCGGCTGACCCTGCCCTGCCCGACCATCTGCACCCATTCGCGCAGCGCCATATGCTCGGCCAGTTCCCGGTCGAGGATCGCGGTACGGATGTCGTCTCGGACGACGATCGCCTTCTCCATCCCCGGCGCCACGACCAGTTGCGCCGCCGGCTCGGCCAGACGGCGCAGAATCCGGGCCACCTGCCTGATGCCCTGCCTGCCGATCGTGCGGGCGCCCGCTGCCTGCCCTGCGCTGCTCCCTCCCTGCGACGCGACCCGCTCGATCGCCTGGTCGACCAGCGGATCGTCCCGTCGCGCCTCGAACCGGCGGATCCGGCGCAGGATGGTCGAGGCATGGCACCCCAGTTCGCGCGCAATGGCCCGGATGCTCTCTCCCCCTTCCACATGCCGCAGATAAAGGCCGAGGTCGCTGGCATCCGGGGGCGACGAATGATCCGCAGACACGTCCGGCCCGCCCGAGGGAGCATCGGCCGGCATCGCATCCAGGTTCAGGTCACCCGTTTGAAAAGTCATGATTATTCCTTCGCTTTCCTGAAGACGGGCCGGCAGCAGGCCCGGCCGGGCGTTATGGGGTAGGTCTCGGCAAGCGGCTCGGCGGCCGAGATGGTCAATTGTTTGCTAACAAATCCTAAAGATTTCTTGCCGCGGCGCGCGCAGCTCACGCCATCCGCGCAACACAATCATAGGTTGAACATGATCTGACGGATCCTGACTTAGCGAGGCGCGACATGACCATGATGCCGAACGTGATCCAATTTCAGCTAAAGCCGCTCAAGCCCGAACTGCGCCGCCCTCGCCTGCTTGCGATGGCCGCGCGGGCGGGGCTTTCCGGCTATCGGCGCGGACGCGAGTTGCGCCGCATCCTCGGATGCGACGATCTGCCCTCGTCCGAGGTGATCGTCTCAAGCCTGAGACATAAGGAAGCCGCCCTCGACATCGCCCGGCGGGAGGCGTGGGCCGATTACGACCTGCAACGCCATGTCCTTCTGCTGGTCGCGATCCTTGCGGAAACCCGTCTTGCGCAGTCCTCTCCGGCTATTTTCCCCGGAAAAGCGAGCCCAGCACGCCCCTGACCAATGCCTGCCCGGTCTTGGTGCCAAGCTGCCGGGCAAGGCTCTTGCCGAAGGCCGAGGCGATGGTATCGCGGTTGGACGCCCGCGCGCGTGGCCGCGTCTCGGCAGGAATTTCGATCGCGGGATCATAGCGGCGGCCGCGACTTGGCGCGGGCTCCATCTTCCACAGGTCAGCGTCGGCTTTTGAATCCGCTGCGTTTACGGCCTGGGCTGCAGCATCGGCACGCTGCTTCAGCATCTCGGCCGCCGATTCCCGGTCCAGCGTCTCGCCATATTTCGCAGCCATCGGCGATGCGGCCATGATCGCGGCGCGCTCTTCGTCGGGAATGGGGCCAAGCTGGCTCAGCGGCGGGCGGACCAGCGTGCGCTGAACCATCCCCGGCACGCCCTTGGCCTCCAGAAGCGAGGTCACCGCCTCGCCCGTCCCGACCTGCTGGATGGCGTCGGCGGTGGCGAAAGCCGGGTTCGGACGATAATTCTCGGCCGCGAGCCGCAGCGCCTTCTGATCCTTTGCGGTAAAGGCGCGCAGGGCATGCTGGACCCGGTTGCCAAGCTGCCCCAGCACCGAGTCAGGCAGGTCCGCCGGATTCTGGCTGATGAACCAAAGGCTCACCCCCTTCGAGCGGATCAGCCGCGCCACCTGCTCGATCTTGGCCACCAGTGCATCCGGCGCATCGTCGAAGAGCAGATGCGCCTCGTCGAAGAAGAAGGCCATCTTCGGCTTATCGGGATCCCCCACCTCGGGCAGCTGCTCGAACAGCTCGGACATGAGCCATAGCAGGAAGGTCGCGTAAAGGCGCGGCGCATTCATCAGCTTCTCGGCCGACAGGATGTTGACCATCCCCTGGCCCTTCTCGTCCAGCCGCATCATGTCCGCGAGTTCCAGCGCCGGTTCTCCGAACAGAAGGTTGCCGCCCTCGTTCTCCAGAACCATCAGCGCGCGCTGGATCGCGCCCACCGAAGCGGTCGAGACATTGCCGTATTTCAGGCTCAGATCCTTGGCATTCTGCCCAACCCAGACCAGCATGGCCTGAAGATCCTTCAGGTCCAGCAGCGCAAGCCCTTCCTCGTCCGCCACCCGGAAGGCGATGTTCAGCACCCCTTCCTGAGCGTCGGTCAGCCCCATCAGACGCGAGAGCAGCAGCGGCCCCATCTCCGCCGGGGTCGTTCGCACGGGATGCCCACGCACGCCCCAGATATCCCAGAAGGTGACGGGAAATGCCTGGTAGTCGAGCGTAATGCCGATTTGCGCGGCCCGCTTCTCGAACGACTCGGCCAGCTTGGGATCGGCTCCGCCCGATTTCGCGATGCCGGCAAGATCACCCTTCACATCGGCCATGAATACCGGAACCCCCGCCTGCGAGAAGGATTCGGCGATGGTCTGCAAGGTGACGGTCTTTCCGGTTCCCGTCGCGCCGGCGATCAGGCCGTGGCGATTGGCATATTTCAGCAGCAGATTCTGCGCCTCGCCATAACCCTCGCCGCCCCCGCCAATAAACACGGTGCCTGCTTCGACATTGACGATCTGTGCCATGTTTTCCCTCGGTCCGGCAAAATTCTGCGGGTCAGCAAAAAGCAGAATACAAGCGAAACCTTTTTGTGCCAGTGTAGTTATATCGGGTGCCGGGATTCATCCCTCGCCCGGTTTTCCTCCCTGTTGGACTGCCGCGCCTTCAAGGCGCGGTCTTTTTTTGTCCGGCTTGATTGAGTGTAAAATGCCGCTTTCCACCCATCCGCGAAAGCTGGCTCAAGCGTCAAAAAGCTGACTAATAGGACAGTTGACCGTGCTGCCGGGCTCCTCTAGCTTTCCGCACAATGAAGACCGGCCAGTCCGGCAGGGAAGGAAAGAATGGGAACCCGGGGCATGTCCAAGTGCTTCGGGTTTCTTGCTTTTTTCACAACCTGAACGGGTTTTCGCTGCCCCGCATCCTATCCCTCCGGCGGCCCCGGATGGAACACAAAGTTGACAGATCCACCGGTAAAGTCGCCTGACAAGGTCGGGCCTGCGTGCTAGGACCAACGCGACAACTTGGACCAAAGGAAGGGAACCATGGCCAACAGGACGTCCGCGGCGCTGATTGCCGCCATCTTCGCCATTGCCGGCACCGCCGGCGGCGCGATGGCGCAGACTTCCGAATCGCCCGCCGCAGCCCCCGCCGCCGAAGCGCCTGCGCCTGCCGCGGCCCCGACGGCCGCAGCCCCCGCAACTCCCGCGGCGCCCGCAGCCGGCGAAACCGGTGCCGCGCCCACGGAGGCCGAGGCCCAGGTCGGCCAGCCCTATGCCAAGTCGACCCATGGCGACTGGTCGCTGCGCTGCATGAAGACCGAGCAGGGCAATGACCCTTGCGAGCTTTACCAGCTCCTCAAGGACCAGAACGGCGCCGCCGTGGCCGAAACCTCGGTCCTCCCGATGCAGGGCGAAGTGCAGGCCGTCATCACCTTCGTCGCCCCGCTCGAGACCGATCTGCAGGCCGGTCTCGGGTTGCAGGTCGATTCGGGCAAGGCCGCGCGCTATCCCTTCATGCTCTGCGCCCCGGTCGGCTGCATCTCGCGGATCGGTCTCGCCGAAGCCGAGCTTGGCCCGATGAAGCGCGGCAACACGGCCACCGTCTCGCTGCTACCCTTCGGCGCGCCGAAGGAACAGCTGGTCAAGCTGTCGCTCTCGCTCAAGGGCTTCACCTCGGGCCTCGACGCGCTGGCCGCGGCGAACAAAGACGCAGCACCCGCACCTGCCCCCGCGGCGGCTCCCGCAGCGGCACCCGCCGCCGACGCGACCCCGGCGCCCAAGCCCTGAGATCGAAAAAGGGGCGCCCCTCAAGGCGCCCCGTAATCCATCGAAGATCGAGGCCGGGATTTCCCGGCCTCTTCTCATTCCACCGGCAATGCGACGAAGCGCGGCTCGCCCTGGCGGCGCACCATCAGCAGGATCGACTTCCGGCCTGCCTCGCGCGCCTCGGTGATACGCCCTTCCAGATCCTCGAGCGTGGCGACCGGGCGCTGGCCAGCCTCGGTGATGATGTCCCCGGCACTCAGGCCCTTGTCTGCGGCGGCACCTTCCGGCTCGACCGACTGCACCACCAGACCCTTCGCGTCGGACGCGGTGCCCAGTTCGGCCGCCAGTTCCGAGGTCAGCGGAACCAGCGACATGCCCATCACCGTCGAAGGATCCTGCTTTTTTTCACCTTCCGTCGCCTTGGTCTCTCCGCCTTCCGCCAGTTCGCGGCGGCCGAGGGTGATCTGCAGATCGACCGGCTTGCCGTCGCGCTGAACGGTTACGTCCACGGCCTCGCCGACCGGCGCATCGGCCACCCGGCGCACCAGATCGCGCGGATCCTTGATGTCGCTGCCGGCAAAGCTTGTGATCACGTCCCCGGCCTTCATGCCGGCATCGAGGGCGGGACCGGTCGGCACATCGGTGACCATCGCACCCTTGGCTTCCTTCAGCCCCAGCGATTCGGCGATGTCATCCGTCACCGGCTGGATCTTCACGCCGAGCCAGCCGCGCCGCGTCTCGCCGAATTCCTCAAGTTGGCCCACGACCTTGCTGACGACATTCGACGCCATCGAGAATCCGATCCCGATCGAGCCGCCATTCGGCGACAGGATCGCCGTGTTCACCCCGATGACTTCGCCGTCCATGTTGAACAGCGGACCGCCCGAGTTGCCGCGGTTGATCGCCGCATCGGTCTGGATGAAGTCGTCATAAGTCCCCGAAAGCGCACGGTTGCGAGCCGAAACAATCCCGGTCGAGGCCGAGAAGCCCTGCCCCAGCGGGTTCCCCAGCGCCAGCACCCAGTCTCCGACCCGCGCCTTGTCGCTGTCGCCGAACTTGACGAAGGGCAAGGGCTGGTCGCTCTCGACCTTCAGGACGGCGATATCGGTCTTTTCATCCTTGCCGATGACCTTCGCGGGCAGCGTCTTGCCCGAGAAAAACTCGACTTCGATCTCGTCGGCGCCCTCGATCACGTGGTTGTTCGTGACGATCAGCCCCTCGGCCGAGACGACGAAGCCCGAGCCAAGGGCGTTCGAACGCTGCTCCTCGTTGCGGCCAAAGGGATTGCCGCCTCCCGGCCCCTGCGGGAAACCGGGAAAGCCGAACTCGCGGAAAAGGTCGCTGAACGGGCTGCCCTCGGGCAGTTGCGGGCCGCCGGCGATCGGGCTCGAGACGGTCGCGGTCGTGGTGATGTTCACCACCGCAGGGCTCACCTGCTCCACGAGATCCGCGAAGGTCTCGGGCATGACCTGTTCCTTGCGCGCCCGGCTCTCGGGTGCGGTCAAGGGTTGGTTGTCATTCGCTGCCGCCTGCGCCTCCTTCGGCGCCGTGGCCTGCTGGGCGATCGCCGGCGACAGGGCCATGAGAAGTGCCAATCCCGAGGCAGTCAGGAAATGGCGGGGTGAGAGGTTTTTCATCTGAAAGGTCTCCTACGGTGCCGTGCGGCCGGCGGTCGCCTCGGCAATATGCTCACTTTCAAGGGGATTTTCGGCCCCGTTGCAAATGAACCACGCTCGCAAAGAATGAACTGATCGTGACTTGCGCAAAAGGGTCTGATCCATGTCTGGACGCACACGGTTCCGCGATCTGCCGCGGCCCGGATATTGAAACTCCGCTCGGTCAGAAATGGCAAGGGACCGGCTGCAAATAGCAGACGGCCCCCGGTCGATACATGGCGCAGACCCTCGCCCTTGCTCTGCGCCTTGTCGTTCGGTCCGGTCGCGATCCTTCTGGATTTCTAGCCGCCCGACCAATCCTCACCGCTTCCGTTCATTCTCCCGACGCAAGACGGTGGCCGTTCTTCATCGTTTCAAAAATACCCATTCTTCACTTGTGACCAGAACCGGGCTCCCTGCTCGACAGGCCCTCGGCGAAATTTCGTTCCAATCGGCAATACCTGGACATATACTCTATATCTGGTAGCGCGCGATCTGATTGCTACAAATTGCACGCGGCGGGATCGCTTTTCAACGAAATTATTTCACCCGCTGGCGGGATTGAAAGTTGACAGGGCAGGATTTCGCACGCCGCGCCGGATTCGCGGTCAGGACTGGCTCTCCGGCGTCAGGATCCCGCCGTCGGTGACCAGCAGATCCAGCGCCTCGTCGGTGGCCTCAGCGGGAATCGGGTCGACTTCCTGGCTGGCATAGGCAAAGCCGATGGCCATGATCTTCCCCTCGGCGCGCAGCTTTTGCAGCGTCCGGTCATAGAAGCCGCCGCCATAGCCGAGCCGGTGCCCGCGCCGGTCAAATCCCGCCAGGGGGACGATCAGCACCTCGGGCGTCACTTCGGGACACTCGGCGGGCGGGTGACTGGTGCCGAAGCCCCCGCCTTCCAGCCGGCCGTCATAGCGGCGGAAGACCAGCGGACGCGCCGGACCGGTCACCACCGGCAGGCAAACCGGGCCTTGATGCGCGGACATGGCGGGGCGCGGGTCGGCCTCGTCCCGCATCGGCCAGTAGCCGGCCAGCACACGGCCGGCGAATGGCTCCAGCGCCCGGATCAGGTTGCGGGTCAACGCCTCGTCATCCCCGCCGGCAGTGCGCGCCGCCAGCGCCTGACGCCGCAGCGCGGCCTTCAGACCAATATCCACGACGCCAGCCCCAGAAATGCGAAAAAGCCCATCATGTCGGTCATGGTCGTGACGAAGGTGCCCGAGGCAAGCGCCGGATCCAGTCCCAGCTTGCTGAGGCCAAGGGGCACCAGCACCCCTCCCATCGCCGCAACGATCTGGTTGGCGATCATCGCCATCCCCAGCACCATGCCGATCTGCATGTTCCCGAGGATGACGGTCCCGGCCAGCGTCAGCAGGATGGCGAGGCCCAGCCCGTTCAGCATCCCCGCCATCAGCTCGCGCAGGATGACGCGGCGCGCATTCGCGCTCGTCAACTCGCGCGTGGCCAGCGCCCTGACGGCAACGGCCAGCGACTGCGTCCCGGCAATCCCCCCGGTCGAGGCGACGATCGGCATCAGCGCGGCAAGGATCACCAGATGGGCCAGCGTGTCCTCGAAACGCGAGATGACCAGCGCCGAGAGCGACGCGGTGAACAGGTTGATCACCAGCCAGGGCAGGCGCTGGCGCGCGGTCTCGACAGGGCCGTCCGAGACGTGGCTCTCGTCCGAGACGCGGGCCATGCGCAGGAAATCCTCCTCGTGTTCCTCGTCCAGAACCGACATGGCGTCGTCGATGGTGATGACCCCGACCAGCCGGTCATGGTCATCGACGACCGGGGCGGAGATCAGGTGATACTTGTTGAAGGCATAGGCGACGTCGCCCTCATCCTCCCGCGCCGAGATCGTGCGGAAGCTGTCCTCGGTAATCTCGCGCAGCGGCGTATGGCGGCGCGAGGCCAGCAGCTTGCCAAGCGTCACATAGCCGATCGGGTGGCGACGCGGATCGACCAGAATGACGTGATAGAACTGATCGGGTAGCCAATCCTCCTGCCGCACGAAATCAATCGCCTCGCCCACCGTCCAATGCTCGGGGGCGGTCACGACCTCGGATTGCATGAGGCGGCCGGCGGAATGCTCGGGATAGGTCAGCGATTGCTCGACGGCGGCGCGGTCCGGCTCGTCCAACGCGTCAAGGATGACCTGCCGCTCCGGCGCCTCCATGTCCTCGATCAGGTCGACGACATCGTCGCTGTCCATCTCGCGCACGGCCTCGGCCAGCACCTCGCGCGGCAGCTGCTCGATCACCTCCTCGCGGATGGAATCGTCGATCTCCGACAGGATCTCGCCGTCGATCTCGCCCGAATAGAGATCGAGGAACCGCCGCCGCCGCTGGGGCGCGAGCCCCTCGATCAGGTCGGCGATATCGGCCGCGTGGACATGCTCCAGCAGGGCGTCCAGCGCCGCCCCGTCGCCCTCGTCGATGGCGCGGTTGATCGCCTCAAGCTCGGCCTGGCTCAGCTGGAACTCGTCTTCGGAGGCGTCGTTCTCGGCTTCGCGCGGCTCGGTCATGACTGGCTCCTCTTGCGGGGGTCGGCGCTGCTCGGCAGCTTAATCGGTGCGCCCTGTGGCCTCAATCGACGCGCGCGTCAACCTGCAAGAAGTTCGAGCGCCTCGGCATGGAGTTCGGGCGAGCCGGCGGCGATGATGCGGCCGCCGTTCCGGGCCGGTCCGCCGGTCCAGTCGGTGACCACCCCGCCCGCGGCCTCGATCACCGCGATGGGCGCCACGATGTCATAGGATTGCAGCCCGGCCTCGATCACCAGATCGACATGCCCAGCCGCCAGCAGCGCATAGGCATAGCAGTCCAGCCCGTATCGCGTCAGCCGCGCACGATCGGCGACCCGGCGGAAGGCCGTCAGTTCCTCGATGCTGCCAACCTCGGGATAGGTGCTCATCAGCGTCGCCTCGGAGAGAGCCACCCCATGACGCACGCGCAACTCGGTCACGCTGTCGCGGCCGGTCAGGCGGGCATGACCCAGCCCACCCTCGAAACGCTCGCCCAGATGCGGCTGGTCGACGATGCCATAGATGACGCCCCGCCCGTCGGTGACGCCGATCAGGACGCCCCAGCTCGGGGCGCCGGACATGAAGGCGCGCGTCCCGTCGATCGGGTCCAGCACCCAGGTCAGCCCGCTGCTGCCGGGACTGGTGCCGTATTCCTCGCCAAGGATTGCGTCATCGGGCCGCTCGGCAGCCAGGATCGCGCGCATCGCGCGCTCGCTCGCACGGTCGGCATCGGTGACCGGATCGAAGCCCTTCTGGGCCTTGTTCTGCGGATGGAGATCGGGGCTGCGGAACAATCGCAGCGTCTCGATCCGCGCGGCATCGGCCAGTCTGTGCGCCGTCGCCACGATCTGGTCGGCGACATCAGCCGAAATTCCGGCCGCGATCCGTTCCGGTCGCGTTCCCTGATCCTGTCCCATGGCCATCCTCGACTAGATCCTGCATCAATGCAGGATTAGCCGGGAGCCTTTGAAGAGGAAACCCGTCTCGTCGAGTTCAGGCGGCGTCGGAAAGGACCCGCGCAAGCTCGAAGATCTGGCGGCGCTGCGCCTCGGGCATCGCATAATAGGCGCGGACCAGTTGCAGCGCTTCCTTGTCGGCCAGGATGTCCCCCTCGACAGCGCTCTGCAGATTGGCGTCCTCGATCCCCTCGAAGAAGAAGCTGACAGGCACTTCCACGGCCTGGGCAATGTCCCACAGCCGCGAGGCAGAGACCCGGTTCATCCCGGTCTCGTACTTCTGGATCTGCTGAAACTTGATGCCCACCTTCTCGGCCAGCTGCTGCTGGGTCATTCCGATCATCCAGCGGCGATGACGGATGCGCTTTCCGACATGGACATCGACATTATGCTTCATGGTAACACCTCACTCAATCTATACGGGCGCTACAGTATGGGGCTGCAATTTTCGAGTGGCAAAGTCCTGACCTTTGGAAAATTTTAACTGTCCCTCGGGTCGGGTCGTCAAGATCGAAATTTGCGCCTTGATGCGGCACCTTAGCGATGTATGACAGGGAGAAATCGGCCTGAATACCGGAAAATGACAGGGTTGTCCGAAAAGGCATGTCCGCGCCTTCCGGGCGAGTGGCCCCGCCGGAGGCGGTCCGGGGATCTCGGCCGGCGCGCTGCATTCCGCATCTCGCGTCGCCCTTTGTCGTCCCGCGTGAAAAACGGGTCAAAACCGCGGCATTCCACCCCATGAACATTGAAAAAACGCGAGAACTCGCCAATATCAGGGCAGATGGTGGGCCGTAGACGGCCGCACCGCGATTTTCGACCGGGGAGAACCTATGCAAGACTACAATTCGATCCGCACGGCCGGGACCGCGACGCGTTCGGCCGCCGTGGATGAAGGGCTTCGCGCCTATATGAACAGGGTCTATGGCCTGATGGCCATAGGCATGCTCGTTACCGCCGGCGCCGCTTGGGGCATGGCTGGCCTTGCGCTTTCGGATGTCCAGACCCCCTACGCCTTGGGTAACGGCCAGTATCTGACCGAATTCGGCAAGACGCTCTATCTCTCGCCCCTGAAATGGGTGGTGATGTTCGCGCCGCTGCTGATGGTCTTTGCCTTTGGCGCCGCGCTGAACCGGCTTTCGGTGCAGGGCGCGACGACGCTCTTCTATGCCTTCGCGGCGGTCATGGGCATCTCGATCAGCTGGATCTTTGCCGCCTATACCTCCTTCTCGATCGTGCAGACCTTCCTCGTGACGGCCATCGCCTTCGCGGGCCTGTCGCTTTACGGCTACACGACCAAGAGGAACCTCTCGGCGCTTGGCACCTTCCTGATGATGGGCCTGATCGGCCTGATCATCGCCTCGATCGTCAACATCTTCGTGCAGTCGAGCGCGATGCAATTCGCAATCTCGGTCATCGGCGTGCTGATCTTTGCCGGCCTGACCGCCTATGACACGCAGAACATCAAGAACACCTATCTGCAACTCGCCAATTCGGACCGCGACTTCCTTGGCAAGGCCGCGATCATGGGCGCGCTGCAGCTCTATCTCGACTTCCTGAACCTGTTCATGTTCCTGCTGCAATTCATGGGCAACCGGAACAACTGATCACCCCTCAGGTGCGAAACTTGCAAAGGCCGGGCGTCTGCCCGGCCTTTTTGCTTGAAGCGGGACAAGGCGCGGGGTCAGGCTGCTGACCAAAACACCCATAATACATTGAAATCTTTGGCGGACCCGGGAGGGCTCGAACCCCCAACCTTGGACTTAGAAGGTCCCTGCTCTATCCAGTTGAGCTACGGGTCCGCAACGTCCGCTTTCATGGCAAAGCCTGCGGGCTTTATCAACCGCTCTTTGCAGCCTGCGCGAGGTCGAGCGTCATGTAGACGCTGTTCGGGTCCAGCCGATAGCTGCCGAAAGGTCCACATTCGACAAAGCCCACCCGGCCATAGAGCGCGCGGGCCGCAATGAACGTCGGCTGCGTCCCGGTCTCGAGGCTGAGACGCTGGTAACCAGCGTCGCGCGCGTGGGCGATCAGCAACTCGACCACATGGCGGGCGAGACCGCGGCCGCGCTCCTCGGCCAGCACATGCATCGACTTCACCTCGCCATGCCCCGGAGCGATGCGCTTGATCGCGCCCATGCCGATCGGGCGGCCCGCCTCGCGCAGGACGAAGAAGTCGATATCGGGATCGACCAGATCCTCGCGCGGCATCATGTGGATCGACTCGGGCGGAGTATCGGCATGCATGTCCGCGGTATGGCGCAGGAACAGAAGTTCCAGATCCTCGGTCAGCGGGCTCTCCCGGCTCAGGATCAACGGCTGCTGCTGGTCGACGCTGTGGCTCATGCTGCGGCTCCTGTGAATCATCCCCGCTTAGCAAAGCCCGAAGGCGGGCAGAAGACGGGTTCACGCACGGGTGATCGAAATAAGGATGGCGCCCCGGCGCGGACCGCTTTTCCCGAAGAACTTCCGCAACTCGGGAGGCGGCGGCAGAACGCTGGTCCGCCCAAGCCGTCGCAGCCAAAATTCCCTTGTCCTCAATGGGAAGCCCGGCCGGGGGCGCGCGCTTGCCGACCCGCAAAGGCAAGGCTACCTCTTTTCGCGGAACCGCGGGGGAAGCCATGTCGATCGTCATCGAGAACATGACCAAGAACTTCGGCAGCACCGCCGTGCTGCGCGGAATCGACCTGACCGTCGAATCCGGCGAGTTGCTGGCCCTGCTCGGCCCCTCCGGCTCGGGCAAGACGACGCTTCTGAAGATCATCGCCGGGCTTGAATGGCCGAATGCCGGCGGGCTGGTCGTCAATGGCCAGGACTGGCTGGGCCTTGCCGCGCAGCAGCGGCGCATCGGTTTTGTCTTCCAGCATTACGCGCTGTTCCCGCATATGAATGTCCGCGACAACATCGCCTTCGGACTGACCGTCCGGTCCCGCGCCGAGCGTCCGGGGAAATCAGTGATCGCCGCCAAGGTCGAGGAGCTTTTGCAGTTCCTCCAGATCGGGCATCTGGGCGACCGCTATCCCGCGCAGCTTTCCGGCGGGCAGCGGCAGCGCGTCGCGCTGGGGCGGGCGCTGGCGATCGAGCCGACGGTCCTGCTGCTCGACGAACCCTTCGGCGCGCTGGACGCCGCCGTCAGGCGCGACCTGCGCGCATGGCTGCGCCGCGTCCATGAGGAGACCGGGTCGACCACCATCTTCGTGACTCACGATCAGGAGGAGGCCTTCGAGCTGGCCGACCGGGTCGTGGTCATGGGCGATGGCCGGATCGAGCAGATCGGCGATGCCGACCGGATCCACGACCACCCCGCGACGCCCTTCGTGGCCCGCTTCATGGGCGCCACGATCGAGCTGGCGGTGACGATGAGTGCCGGCCGCGCCGAGGCGCCCGGCCTCGATTCCAGCCGCATGGCCCGCCGCGCCCTGCCCGATGGCCCGGCCACGCTGTTCCTGCGGCCGGGCGATGTTACCCCCGTCGCCGATCCGAATGGCCGCTGGCGTGTCACGCATTGCGCAAGCAATGGCGCGATCCTGCGCATCGACCTCAGCGACGGCACGACGACCATCCCGGTCGACCTGCCGCGCCGCGCGGCCGAGGCGAAAGGGCTGGCCACCGGCACCCCCGTCATCCTGCGCCCCGAAGCCGGGGCGATCTTTTCCGACCGGCTCGCGCCCATTGTGGCCGAGAGCCCGCAAGCCGCATTCCCTCGCAAGGAGAAAAGCCTATGATCCCGAGACTTCGCCTCGCCGCGCTGGCCCTGCTGCTGGGGACGACCCCGGCTTTCGCGCAGGACAAGATCCTGAATGTCAGCTATGATATCGCGCGCGAACTGTTCGAGGCGCTGAACCCCGAGTTCCAGGCCCATTGGAAAGACAAGACCGGCCGCGACGTCACCATCGACCAGAGCCATGCCGGTTCGTCCAAGCAGGCGCGGGCGATCCTCGAAGGCTTGCCGGCCGATGTCGTGACCTTCAATCAGGAAACCGACATCGACGCGCTGGCCAAGGGCGGCATGGTGGCCGAGAACTGGCGCGAGGCCTTCCCGAACGGCGCCTCGCCCTATTACTCGCTGCCGTCCTTCCTGGTGCGCAAGGGCAATCCCAAGGGCATCAAGGACTGGTCCGACCTTGCCCGCGACGACGTGAAGGCGGTCTTCCCGAACCCCAAGACCAGCGGCAACGGGCGCTATACCTATCTTGCCGCCTATGCCTATGCGCTGGCGCAGGACGGGGGCGATGACGCCAAGGCGCAGGAATTCGTCGGCAAGATCTTCGCCAATGTCCCGGTCTTCGACACCGGCGGGCGCGCCGCCACCCAGACCTTTGCCGAGCGTGAGATCGGCGACGTTCTGGTGACCTTCGAAGCCGAGACCAAGGGCATCGCCAAGCAATATGCCGATCAGGGCTTCGAGGCCGTCACCCCCTCGATGAGCCTTTTCGCCGCCTTCCCGGTCGCTATCGTGACCGAGAACGCCGAAAAGGACGGCTCGCTCGAGGTTTCGACCGAATACCTGAACTGGCTCTACACGCCCGAGGCGCAGGAAACTTTGGCCGAGCAGAATTTCCGTGTCACGGACAAGGACGTCGCCGCCAAGCACGCCGCCGAGTTCCCCGAAGTGAAGCTCGTCACCGCGGACGAGGCCTTTGGCGGCTGGGGCAAGATCCAGTCCGAGCATCTGGCCGAGGGCGGCATCCTCGACAAGGTCTTCGTCAACAGATGAGCGGATCGGCCCCGATCCGTGCGAAACGCGTCCTGCCGGGGTTCTCGCTGAGCCTCGGCACGACGCTGCTTTACGTTGCGCTGGTCATCCTTCTGCCGGTGATCGCGCTGTTCCTGAAAGGGGCCGAGATCGGGCCGACGCAATTCTGGGCGATCATTACCGCGCCCCGGACGCTGGCGGCGCTGCGCGTGACCCTGACCGCCGCCGCGGTGGCGACGGTCTTCAACGCGCTTTACGGCCTGCTCATGGCCTGGGTGCTGACGCGATACCAGTTTCCCGGCAGGCGCATCCTCGACGCGCTGATGGACATTCCCTTCGCGCTGCCAACGGCGGTGGCCGGCATCTCTCTGACCGCGCTTTACTCGGCGAATGGCTGGTTCGGTTCCCCGCTGCAATCGGTCGGGATCGAGCTGGTTTATACGCTGGGCGGCGTGATCGTCGCCATGGCCTTCACCTCGGTCCCCTTCGTCGTCCGGGCCATCCAGCCCGTGCTCGAGGATCTCGACCCGGCGCTGGAACAGGCGGCGATGACGCTGGGCGCCAGCCCCTTCGCGATCTTTCGCCGCGTCGTGCTGCCCGCGATCCTGCCGGCATGGCTGGCCGGATCGACCGTGGCCTTCGCCCGCTCGCTGGGTGAGTTCGGCGCGGTGATCTTCATCGCCGGAAACCTGCCCTTCAAGACCGAGATCGCGGCCCTCCTCGCCTATATCCGGCTGGAGGAATACGACTATCAGGGCGCGGCGGCCATCGCGCTGGTCCTGCTGTTCATCGCGCTGGTGCTGCTCGTCCTCTCGAACCTCGTGCAATTCCGCGCCGCCCGCTATCTGGAGGCCAGGGCATGACCACCCTCGCACTCGACCACGCCCCGGGCCAGAGCCGCGCGGTTCCCCGGCTGCTGATCGGCCTTGCCGTCCTGCTGACGGCGATCTTCGTCCTTGCCCCGCTGGTCTTCATCTTCTGGCGGGCGCTGACCGAGGGCTGGGCCACCTATATCGCCAATATCACCGACCCGATGACGCTTCATGCGATCTGGCTGACCACGCTGGTCGCGGTTATCGTCGTGCCGGTGAACATCGCCTTCGGCATTGCGGCCGCCTGGCTGATCGCCCGCTTCCGCTTTCCGGGCCGCCGCCTCCTCGTCACGCTGATCGAGATCCCCTTCTCGATCTCGCCGATCATCGCGGGCATCTGCTACCTGTTGCTCTACGGCCGTCAGGGGCTTCTGGGGCCGTGGCTGGCCGCCCATGACCTCAAGATCATGTTCGCCCTCCCCGGCATCCTCTTGGTCACGATGTTCGTCACCGCCCCCTTCGTCGCGCGCGAGGTGCTGCCCTTGATGCAGGCCCAAGGCTCCGAGCAGGAGGAAGCTGCCGTGACCCTTGGCGCGCGAGGCTGGCAGATCTTTTCGCGTGTCACGCTGCCGAATATCCGCTGGGCGCTGCTTTACGGCGCGGTCCTCTGCACGGCCCGCGCGGTCGGAGAGTTCGGCGGCGTCTCGGTCGTCTCCGGCTCGATCCGGGGCCAGACCAATACCCTGCCGTTGCAGATCGAGCTGATGTTCAACGACCTGAACACCACCGGCGCTTTCGCCGCCGCCTCGACGCTCACGGTGATCGCGCTGGTCGTTCTGGTCGTCAAGGCCGCGCTGGAAGGTCGCAGGTGATCCACCGCAACTGGCGGGATTGTCAGTGGACTTGCTGCCTGACCCCGCGCTAGGCTGGCGACATGGATACCGCGCTGAAGGACAAAGGGACGAACTGCCCTGAATTGCCGAAGCCCCGCAGCTTCTGGCAACGGATTGCTGATCGCCTCGCGGCGATTGTCGGCGCCGTGCGCCCGGCCGCGCCGCCCGAACGGTCGGTGGCCTTTACCATCGCGGTGATCGCGCTGGGGGCCAAGCTTGCCAAGGCCGATGGCGCAGTCGCGCGGTCCGAGGTCGCGGCCTTCCGCCGCGTCTTCATCATCCCCCGCTCGGAGGAGAAGAACGCCGCGCGCGTCTTCGACCTCGCGCGTCAGGATGTCGCCGGTTTCGACAGCTGGGCGCGGCGCATCGCCGCCATGTTCGGACCGGGCGACCCGGTCCTGATCGACGTGCTGGAGGGGCTTTTCATCATCGCGGTCGCCGATGGCGACCTGCACGAGGCCGAGAACATCTTCCTCGACGAGGTCGGCCGCATCTTCGGGCTGACCCCGGCGACAGTCGCCACCATCCGCGCCCGCTATGACCGGCGCAGGGGCTGTCCGTCCTGCGAGGTGCTGGGTGTCTCGCCCGATACGCCGCTGCCCGAGGCCCGCAAGCGCTGGCGCGACCTCGTGCGCGAGTCCCATCCCGACCGCGCCATTGCCCGCGGCCTCCCGCCCGAGGCGATCCGCCTGGCCGAGGCGCGGACCCGCGCGCTGAACGAGGCATGGGAGACGTTCCGCAACATGCACAAGCTGCATCCGGTCTGAAAGCAGGCGTCAACCCAGCCGGCCGCCGCCCTTCGCTGAAGGAGAAGAACCATGCAACGCTTCGCCATCATCGCCCTTGCCGCCGCATTGGCCGGGGGCCTCGCTTTGGCCCAGACGCCCTATGAACCGCCGCCCGCCGATGAACCGTCGGGCGACGACCTGAAAAGCGATATCGAAAGCGGCTTGCAGGGCTTCATGGAAAAGCTGTTGAACGAGGCCCAGCCGCATCTTGAGCAGCTGGGCCGCGATCTGAGCGATACCGTCAACAGCTTCAAGCCGGTGCTGGACGAGCTTGGCGACCTGATGGACGATGTCGGCAATTACCAGACGCCCGAGCGGCTGGAGAATGGCGACATCCTGATCCGCAGGCGGGCCGATGCGCCGCCGCCGCCGGTGATCGGAAACACGCTGCGCGATTTTCTGGCACCGGGCGACGCGCCGCCCTCGGACGCGCCCTCCGATACGGCGCCGTCGCCGGATGAGCCCGAGCCCCTGCCCGATCCCACCGCCATGCCCGAGATCGAGCTTTAGGGCGCGAAGCCCTCGACCCAATCGACCAGCCGCGGCAGGCAGCGGGTTCTGAGGTCATAGCCCTCGACGATGGTTTGCCGGGCGGCCTTGCGCAGTCGTTCGGCCTCCGGGTCGCCCGCCAGCGCGCGGATCAGCGCGGCTTCCAGCGCGGGCTGATCGAAGAAGGGCACCAGCCGGCCATTCTCACCGTCGCGGATCAGTTCGCGCACCGGCTCGGTATCCGAGGCGACGATCTGGCAACCCGCCGCCATCGCCTCGGTCAGGGACCAGCTGAGGACGAAGGGATAGGTCAGATAGCAATGGACCCGCGCGACCTGCAGAAGCGACAGATAGTCCCGGTAAGGCACCCGGCCCAGGAAATGCACCCGGCTCAGATCCAGCCGGCCATCCAGCTCGGCCAGCATCTTCGCCTTCCAGCTTTCCGCGTCGCGCGGCGCACTGCCATAGCTGATGCCGTCATTGCCGACGATGACCACCTGCGCCTCGGGCCGCGCGGCCAGAACGCCGGGCAAGGCGCGCATGAAGCGGTGGAAGCCACGATAAGGCTCAAGCGAGCGCGAGACATAGCTCAGCACCTCGTCGCCCGCGCCCAGCACCCGCCCATTCGGCAGTTGCAGGCGCGCCGCCGGATCGGGGCGCACGTTCTCGCAATCGATGCCGTCATGGATCACGGTCAGCTTCTGGCGCAGTTCGGGCGGAAATGAACCGGCCTGATACTCGGTCGGCGCAAGGCCCGCATCGGCCTGAACGAGGCCCTGGATCAGATGCGCCGATCTGGCGACCGCGAAGGCCCGGCTGTCATCCGTATCGGCGCTGATTTCGGGGTCGAAGCCCACATCATGCCCCCGCGTCCGATAAAGGAGTTCGGCATAGACCAGCAGCTTCGCCTCTGGCCAGATCTCGCGCAGGAACAGCGTCTCGCCCCAGCCGCTATGGCCAAAGATCAGGTCCGGGGTATAGCCGTGCCGGTCGCGCAGCGCCCGGCAGCCGCGGGCGGCAAGCCAACCACGCTCGGTATGTTCGAAATAGCTGCGGCCAAGACCGCGGACCGTGTCGTTCTTGGGCGGGCTGGCATAGCGCACGACCCGCACCGGCGCGGGACGGTTGTTCCCCTCATCCGTCAGAGCCAGAACCTCATGGCCGCGCGCGGCGAGCGCGGGCGCGAGATGAAGGAACTGGCCGGGAAAATTCTGATGGACGAACAGGATCTTCATCGAAGTTTCTCAAGAAACGCCGCGTCGATCAGGCGACGGGTATAGTCGCTTTGCGGGGCCTCGAACACGCGCTCGGTCGTGCCATGTTCGACGACTTCGCCGGCCTGCATGACCATGATCTGATGCGACATCGCCCGGACCACGCGCAGGTCATGGCTGATGAACAGGAAAGCCAGCCCGTGCTTGCGCTGCAAGCGCCGCAGCAGATCGACGATCTGGACCTGCACGGTCATGTCGAGGGCGCTGGTCGGCTCGTCCAGCACAACCAGCTTGGGCTTCAGGATCATGGCGCGGGCAATGGCGATGCGCTGGCGCTG
>NZ_DATMFA010000019.1:0-37683 GCF_035556475.1 Paracoccus sp. (in: a-proteobacteria)
GCCCCGCGCGTCGTCGCGGCGAGCTTCGAGCCGAGCACCTGCGCCGGATCCTCGCCGCCCTCGCCCGAGTCGGATTTCGCGCCGATCCGGTTCATCGCGATGTTCAGCGTCATATGCGCCTCGGGCGAGAGCGCCCCCAGCGACATGCCCGGCGTCACGAAGCGCTTGCGGATCGAGGTGATCGACTCGACCTCCTCCAGCGGCACGGGCTTCCCGAGCGCCTTGATGTCCAGAAGGTCGCGCAGATGGATCGGCGGGTTCGCCCGCATGGTCGCGGTGAACTTCTTCCAGACGTCATAGGACGCTTTCTCGCAGGCCAGTTGCAGCAGGCGCATGGTATTGGCTTCCCATGCGTGCTTTTCGCCCGAGCGGCGGGCCTTGTAGAAGCCGCCGACCGGCAGCAGGTCCGTGGTCGCACCGGCAAAGCCCTTGTCGTGGATATCCTCGAGCTTCGCCTGCAGCCCGTGGAGGCCCATCCCCGAGATGCGCGACTGCATGCCGGGGAAATATTCCGCGACCATCGCACGGCTCAGGCCGACCGCCTCGAAGTTCAGGCCGCCGCGATAGGAGGAAAGGACCGAGATCCCCATCTTGGCCATGATCTTCAGAAGGCCCGCGTCGATCGCATCGCGATAGTTGCGCATGTTCTCGATCAGCGAGCCGGTCAGAAGCCCGCGCTCGATCCGGTCGGCGATGGTGTCCTGCGCGAGGTAGGGGTTCACCGTGGTCGCGCCGCAGCCGATCAGGACCGCGAAGTAATGCGGGTCGACGCATTCAGCGGAACGGACGTTCAGCGAACAGAAGGTGCGCAGGCCCTTGCGGGTCAGCCAGCTATGGACGGCGCTGGTCGCAAGGATCATCGGCAGGCCGATGCGGCCCGGCCCGCACTTCTCGTCGGTCAGGACCAGATGGCCCGCGCCCGAGCGCACGGCATCCTCGGCCTCGGCGCGGATGCGCGCTAGCGCCTCGCCCATGGCCTCGGGGCCGGCGCCATCGGCGAAGGTGCAGTCGATCTGCGTCACCGTCTCGCCGAACAGCTTCGACATCTCGACGAATTCGCCATTCGCGACGAAGGGGCTTTCCAGCACCAGAATCTCGGTCTGGGCCGAGGATTCGTCCAGCACGTTCTTGAGGTTGCCGAAGCGCGTTTTCAGCGACATGACGCGGGTTTCGCGCAGGCTGTCGATTGGCGGGTTGGTGACCTGGCTGAAGTTCTGGCGGAAGAAATGCGACATCGGGCGATACTGGCCCGAAAGCACGGCGGGCGGCGTGTCGTCACCCATCGAGGCCAGCGCCTCCTTGCCGTCCTCGGCCATGGGGGCCAGCATCGATTCGATTTCCTCGATCGTGTAGCCGGCCGCGATCTGGCGGCGGCGCAGCTCGTCGCCGTGGAAGACCACCTGTTCAGGCAGGTCCTTCATCACCTCGGAAAGCTGGACGACCTTCTCCAGCCATTCGCCGAAGGGCTGGCTGCCGGCAAGGCGGTTCTTGATCTCGCGGTCGTGGTAGAGGCGGCCTTCCTTCATGTCGACGGCGATCAGCTGACCCGGGCCGAGCGCGCCTTTTTCGCGCACGCTGGTCTCGTTGATCGGGACCATGCCGGCCTCGGAACCCGCGATCAGCAGGTTGTCGCCGGTCACGACATAGCGCAGCGGACGCAACCCGTTGCGATCCAGACCGCCGCAGACCCAGCGGCCGTCGGTCATCGCAAGGGCGGCGGGGCCGTCCCACGGTTCCATCACGGCATTGCAATAGGCATACATGTCCGCCCATGCCTTCGGCATGTCGGTCGTGGCCTTGGACCACGCCTCGGGGACCAGCATGGTCTTGGTCATCGGCGCCGAGCGGCCCGAGCGCACCATCACCTCGAACACCGCATCAAGCGCGGCCGAGTCGGACGAACCGGCCGGGATGATCGGCTTGATGTCCTCGGCCATCTCTCCAAAGGTGCGGCTGGCCATGCGGATCTCATGGCTGCGCATCCAGTTCGAGTTGCCCTTCAGCGTGTTGATCTCGCCGTTATGGGCCAGCATGCGGAAGGGCTGGGCCAGCCACCATTGCGGGAAGGTGTTGGTCGAATAGCGCTGGTGGTAGATCGCGAAGGCGCTTTCGAAACGCTCGTCCTTGAGGTCGGGATAGAATTCCGCGACCTGCTCGGCCAGCATCATGCCCTTGTAGATGATCGACCGGCAGGACAGCGAGGCGAAGTAGAGGCCCGCGATCTGCGCGGCGATGGCAGCCTTCTCGATCCGGCGGCGGATGATGTAAAGCTCGCGCTCGAATTGTTCCTGGTCGATGTCCTTCTCGCAGCGGATCAGGATCTGCTCGATCTCGGGGCGGGTCGCGTTCGCTTTCTCGCCCAGAACGGCGGTGTTCACCGGGACGTGCCGCCAGCCATAGATGTAATGGCCCATGCGCAGGACTTCGGATTCCACGATGGTCCGGCAGGATTCCTGCTGGGCGAAATTCGTGCGCGGCAGGAAGACCTGACCGACGGCGATCAGCTTCGACTGGTCCGGCTCATGCCCGGTGCGGCGCACCTGATCATAGAAGAAGGGGACGGGGATCTGCACATGGATGCCCGCGCCGTCGCCGGTCTTGCCGTCCGCGTCGACCGCGCCACGGTGCCAGATTGCCTTCAGCGCGCTGATGCCGCTTTCGACCACCTTGCGGCTGGCCTTGCCGTCAAGGCTGACGACCAGACCGACGCCACAGGACGAATGCTCGTCCTCGGCACGGTAAAGCGAGTTCTCGGCCATCCAGTCGCGGCGGGCCTGTTCCTCTTGTTCCCAGTCCTTTTGCGTCGGATCCATCACGTCCGTGCCTCCTTAAAGCTCATAAGCTGCCGCATCAGGTCGGGCTTTCCGCCCCGGACCATCTGCAGGTCGCAATCATATTCCGGCTTGGTCGAGCCAAATCCGGGCTGGCCCGGAAAGGAAAAGCTCACCGGACTGTCATTCGTGTTCTCGACGGCGCCGGTCCAGTCGCTCGACCGCTCGACACCGCCATAGAAGCGCCCCTGAGCGCGACTGATGAACTGCTGTCCCTCGCGCTCGATCAGCACGTCGCCGGATTCGTTGTAGGTCGTCAGCTGAAAGCGGGTCAGCTCCAGCTCCACCCCGTCGATATCGACCTTTTCCCCGGTCAGCTCGTCGTGCCCGACATGGTGCAGACGCTCGCCATTGCTGGAGCTGGTCCAGAAATCGAAATCATCCGCGCCCGTCTTGAGCAGGGTCGAGAACGAGGCATCGTCCTTCGCCCCCGGTTCGAGCGTATCGACCAGACCGCTCGGCAGGTCGGTGCTTTCCATCCAGCGCGTCTCACGGTCGATGCGGGACTGATACCTCGGCCCGTCGGGGGTGAAATAGACCACCCATTGATCGCCCGGCGCATCCCCGCTGCATCGATAATGCTGCGAGACCGTGCAGCCGCGGTTCTGAACCGTGACCTCCAGCCGGCACCCGTCGGGAGGGGTGAAGTTCGCCGCCAAGGCGGGCAGCGCGGGCAATGTCAGCAAGGCTGCCATTCCCGCTGCAAGGATTCGACCGCGCGCGGCATGCAAGGCCTGCTGCCGATCTGCGCGCGGTGAACATGTCGTCTTTGCCATGCGCACCATTGTCACGCTCCCACTATTCGGCGGCGACGCGCGCCGCGCCCGAAAGGTAGCCCACGATGCTGTCGGCGGCTTCGCGGCCGTCGCGGATCGCCCAGACCACAAGGCTGGCGCCCCGCACGATGTCGCCGACGGCATAGACGCCGGGCAGGCTGGTCTGATGGGTCTGGAAATCGGCCTTGATCGTGCCCCAGCGGGTCACTTCCAGACCGTCCACGCCCCAAAGGCGCGGCAGTTCCTCGGGCTCGAAACCCAGCGCCTTGATGACCAGATCGGCCGGCTCGTCGTAATCAGCGCCCTCGATCAGTTCCGGCGACTGGCGACCCGAGACATCGGGCGCGCCCAGACGCATCTTCTGGATGCGGACGGCGCTGATGGTCGGGACATCGCCCACCTCGTCCACGTCGCGCTCCTGCTGGGTCATGGCCTCGCCGGTGACATGGCCGGCAAAGGCGCCGGGGGCCGAGAGCCAGACGAATTCGACGCCCTCTTCCTCGGCGTTCTGCACCTCGCGCTGGCTGCCCGGCATGTTGGCGCGGTCGCGGCGATAGAGGCATTTGACCGATTGCGCGCCCTGCCGGATCGCGGTCCTGACGCAGTCCATCGCGGTGTCGCCGCCGCCGATCACGACGACGCGCTTGCCCTTGGCGTTGAGTTCGCCATCCTCGTAATCGGGGATCTCGTCGCCCAGATCGACCCGGTTCGAGGCGGTCAGATAGTCCAGCGCCCGGACGACGCCCTTGGCATCGGCATTGTCGATATCGAGGTCGCGGGTCTTGTAGACGCCGGTGGCGATCAGCACGGCATCATGCTTGCCGCGGATCGCGTCAAAGCTGATATCCTCGCCGACATTGGCGTTCAGCACGAATTCGACCCCGCCATCGGCCAGCAGCTTGTTACGGCGCTCGACGACGTGCTTTTCCAGCTTGAAGCCGGGGATGCCATAGATCATCAGCCCGCCCGCGCGGTCGTGGCGGTCATAGACCGTGACCTGATAGCCCATGCGGCGCAGCCGGTCGGCGGCAGCGAGGCCGCCGGGGCCCGCGCCGATGATGCCGATGGATTCCGGGCGCTCAGCCAGAGGGGCGATGGGCTGGACCCAGCCTTCCTCCCATGCGGTGTCGGTGATGTATTTCTCGATCGCGCCGATGGTGACGGTGCCGTGGCCCGACTGCTCGATGACGCAATTCCCCTCGCACAGGCGGTCCTGCGGGCAGATGCGGCCGCAGATCTCGGGGAAAGTGTTGGTTTCCTGGCTGCGCAGATAGGCTTCCTGCGTGCGCCCCTCGGCCGTCAGGCGCAGCCAGTCGGGGATGTTGTTGTGCAGCGGGCAATGCGACTGGCAATAGGGCACGCCGCATTGGCTGCAGCGGCTGGCCTGCTCTTTCGCCTTGGCGTCGGCGAATTCGCGATAGATCTCGTGGAAATCCTCGGATCGGGACGCCGCGTCGCGTTTCTCCGGCATCTCCCGCCCGACGTTGACGAACTTAAGCATCTTTTGCGTGGCCATGGCTGCGCGTCCCCCGGTCTAAGACTGTGAAAGCCTGATATGACAGGGCGGCGGCAAATAAAAGTCAGCTTAGTTTACTTAATTAACGATTTTCGACCCGAGGGCCGTCAAACCTAGGGTATGGCGGCTGTAAAAAAGGTCAGCATAGTTTACCAACCTGCTGCCAGAGCCAGCAACGCAAGGCCGCCGACAATGATTCGCCACCATGCAAACACCGCGTAGCCATGGACGGAGACGTAATTCAGCAGCACCCGCACCACGACCAGTGCCGACAGGAAGGCGCAAATGAAGCCGACGACGATGTTTCCGGCTGCGGCTGCATCGAGGATGTCGCGATTCTTGTAGAGATCATAGACAAAAGCGCCCAGCATCGTCGGCATGGACAGGAAGAAGCTGAACTCGGCAGCGGATCGCTTGTCCGCGCCTAGCAGAAGGGCGCCGGTGATCGTCGCGCCCGAGCGCGACACGCCGGGGATCATCGCGAGGCACTGGATCAGCCCGATGCCGAAGGCGCGGCCGATCGGAATGTCCTCGGCCGCGTGATAGCGCGGGTTCTTCGCCATCCGGTCGACGAAAAGCAGCACCACCCCGCCCAGAATCAGCATCGAGGCAATCAGAATCGGCGTCTCGAACAGCACGGTCTTGATGATGTCATGCGCCAGCACCCCGATGACGACGGCGGGCAGGAAGGCCAGCAGCACCGCCAGGATGAAGCGGCGCGAGCGCGCGTCATGCGGCGCGCTGGAGAAGATGCGCCACAGCCGCCCGGCATAGACGCCGAGGATCGCAAGGATCGCGCCGAACTGGATCAGCACCTCGAAGGCGCGGCCGGGGGAATCGAAACCCAGGAAATGCCCGGCAAGCAGGACATGACCCGTCGAGGAAACCGGAATGAATTCGGTCAGCCCTTCAAGCAGGCCGAGCAGGGCGGCGACGATCGTGTTCTGATCCATCAGTTCTGGCGCAGGTTTTTCGCGCTCGCCGTCATGGCCTCGTATTGCCCGGACGGGCGGAAGCGCCACAGATATTCGCCGATGACGGCCGGCGCGGCGGTCGGGACGATCCCCAGATCGGCGAAGGTTTTCGCCCCTGCGCTTGCGACATTCGGATGGCCAAGCGCGCGCAGCTGGTCACGGGTGACGAAGCGGTTGGGCACGAAGCCGCCGCTGACGACGGCGACGCCGTCCATGATCGTCGCCAGCGCGCCGGTCAGCCAGTTCGGCAGGCCGACGACGATCTTGCGGCGGTCGATCGCGGTCAGGACTTGCCCGACCAGTTCGCGCATGGTGACGACCTCGGGGCCGCCAAGCTCATAGATGCCGGGCGCGGCGCTGCCGTCGGCGCCCATCGCGGCGGCCTTGGCGACGTCGAGGACGTGGACCGGCTGCAACTTCGCCTTGGGCGCGGGCAGCGGCATCACCGGGCCAAGGCGCGCGGCCGAGGCGAGGCGGTTGAAGAACTTGTCATCCGATCCGAAGATCACCGAGGGGCGCAGGATCACCGCGTCGGGGCGATGCTTCAGCACCTCCTCCTCGCCCTTGGCCTTCGAGGCCGCGTATCGGCTGTCCGACTTCGCATCCGCGCCAAGCGCCGAGACATGCACGAAGCGCGCCACGCCCAGTTGGGACGAGATTCGCGCGATGCGGCCGGCGGCTTCCTGATGAATCGCGTCGAAGGTGTTCTTGCCTTCGCTGACAAGGACGCCGACGCAGTTGATCACCGCATCCGCATCCATCATGCAGGCCGTGACCGAACGGTCGTCGCGGACGTTGCAGGGGACCGGCTCGATCTGGCCCGGCGCGCCATAGGTGCGCACGACCCCGGCCTCGTTCGGGCGGCGGACGGCGACGCGGACGCGCCAGCCCTGCAGGGCCAATGCGCGGGCGATCTGCCGGCCAAGGAAACCTGACCCACCATAGATCGTGACAAGCTTGGCTGCGGACATGGCTCTCGCTCCTTCGTGGCGTGCCTTGGAATGGCGTGCTTTCCTGCTCATTACCCTTGACGGCCGCAAGCGGCAAGCCGTGCGATCCGCGCTGTCCCAAGGGGTGCCGAAGGGGCACGCAAAGAAAAAATGACGGCATCGCGAAAAATCTGATCGCGCCCCATTGACGGCCCCCGCGACTGCCTTTAGAGACCCGCCCACACCACCTGCCCAGGTGGCGGAATTGGTAGACGCGCACGGTTCAGGTCCGTGTGCCGCAAGGCGTGGAGGTTCGAGTCCTCTCCTGGGCACCAAATAAAAAACCCCCGGAAACTTCGTGTTTCCGGGGATTTTTTCGTCCTCGCCGCGCATGGCGCATCTCCCGCGCCGGCCATATCGACAAGGCTTTCCATGATCCCCGTTTTCGGTCCGCCGCCCGGTCCCCGCCGCTATCGCCAGCGCAGGGGGGCCTATGCCCTGCTGATCCGCGACGGCGCGGCGCTGGTGACATTCCAGCAGTCGCCCGAACCGGAGTTCCAGCTTCCCGGTGGCGGCATTGATCCGGGCGAATCGCCCATCGCCGCCCTCCATCGCGAGGTCTATGAGGAAACCGGCTGGACCATCGGCACGCCGCGCCGGCTGGGCGTCTATCGCCGCTATTGCTTCATGCCGGATTACGACTTCTGGGCCGAAAAGATCTGCTCGGTCTGGCTCGCCCGGCCGATCCGCCGCCTTGGCCCGCCCTCGGAGGCCGGGCATGAGGCGCATTGGGTCAGCCTCGACCGGCTGGTCGACCTGCTGCCGGATCCCGGTTCGCGCGCTTTCGCGCAATGGCTGCTGAAGCGGGGCTGATCCGGTTCAATGCGGGCGGGGGCGCGGTCCCAGATGCTCGACCAGCACGGCCGAGATGTCGTCGCTGCGCCTGCCTCCGGCATAATTCGCCACCGACCAGCAGATCGACTCGAGAAGCGCGTTCCCGCGCAGGATGGCATTGGTGCGCAGGATCGCCTGCAACCCCTCGTCGCCCAAGGGCTCGCCCCGCGCGTTTTCGCTGTCGATCAGCCCGTCCGAGCTGATGAACAGCCGGTCGCCGGGGCCGAGCGTCAGCTGCACCTCCTCGAAATCCGCGCCCGGAAAGACGCCGACCGGAAAGCCGCCCTGTCCGATCAGCTCGATACGCCCGTCCGCGCGCTGAAGGACGGGATGGGGATGCCCCGCCTGCACGAGGCGGACCTCTCCTGTGACGATGTCGAGATCGGCATAAACCATGGTGAAATAGGAATCGGTGCGAAGCTCGCTCAGCATCAGCTTGTTCAGGTGGCGCACGATCTCGGTGGGCGGGCGCGGCTGGCCCTGCCTGCGGTCGGAGGGACGGAGCGCGATGTTCAACTCCGGCTCGCCCGAGAGGAGGGCCGCAAGCCGCGCGCTCAGCAGCGCCGCCGCGACCCCGTGACCCGAGACGTCGAGCGCGAAGAACCCGACCCGCCGCTGGTTGATCGGGAAAAAGCCGACCAGATCGCCCCCGACATGGCCAGCGGGGCGCATAAGGAGTGACAGGCTGAAGTTTCCAAACAAGCCATTGCGTTCACGCACAAGATCTTGTTGCAGGCGGTGGGCTTCGCGCAGGTCACGCTCCAGCGCGGCCTCCTTTTCACGCAGCCGGGCGAGGGTTTCCCTGAGCTGGGCATTGGCCATGCGCAGGCTTTCCTCGACCCTGAGGATGCGTTCGGCGGCGGAGAGCCGGGCCAGCAACTCGGCCCCCGAGACTGGCTTGGTCAGGAAGTCATCCGCGCCCGCGCGCAACCCCTCGGCCACGTCAGCCTTGTCCTGCCGCGAGGTCAGCAGGATGAAATAGCCATAGCGCTCGCTCGGCAGGGTGCGGAAGCGGCGGCAGAATTCCAGCCCGGCATCGCCCGAGGCCATCCAGTCCGAGATCACGATCTCTGGCCAGCGGGTCGAACAGATCCCGATCGCCTCTTCGGCCGAGGCCGCCTCGAGCACGTCATAGCCTGCCCGCTTGAGCTGCGCGGCCAGCGAGCGGCGCTCGGCCCGGCGGTCATTGACCAGCAGGACCAGCCGCCATGTCCGCGCCCCGTTCGCGCCATGAGGTTTCGTGTCGTTCATGCCGCCCTTCTAGGACGGAAGGGCTGAAGCTTCGATTAATGCCGGGCAATTTCATCATTTGCCCGGGCCCCCTGCTAGATCAGGAACTCGGCCAGGACCGGGTCGCGGGTGATGTCGCGATAGCCGATGCCCGCCTCCTCCAGCCGCGCGCGCAGCCGGTCGAGGTTTTCGGGGGCATTGGTCTCGATCCCGATCAGGATCGAGCCGAAGTTGCGCGCCGATTTCTTCAGATATTCGAAGCGGGCGATATCGTCATCCGGTCCAAGCAATTGCAGGAAATCGCGCAAAGCGCCGGGGCGCTGCGGCATCCGCAGGATGAAATAGCGTTTCAGCCCCGAGAAGCGCTGCGCGCGTTCCTTGACCTCGGGCAGGCGCTCGAAGTCGAAATTCCCGCCCGAGCAGATGCAGACGACGCGCTTGCCGGCAAGGTCGGGAATGTCGCGCAGCACGTCGATCGCAAGCGCGCCCGCGGGCTCCAGCACGATCCCCTCGATATTCAGCATCTCGAGCATGGTGGCGCAGATCCGGTCCTCGGGGGCGAGGTGGACCTGATCGGGCGAGAAGCCGGAGAGCAGCCGATAGGGCAGGGCGCCGATCCGCGCGACCGCGGCCCCGTCCACGAAATTGTCGACGGCGGGCAGGGTCACCGGCTCACCGGCGCGCAGCGCGGCCTGCAGGCTCGGGCCGCCCTCGGGTTCGGCGAAAGCCGCCTCGGTCCGGGGCGAAAGCTCGGCCATGAGGCGGGTGACGCCCCCGGCAAGCCCGCCGCCGCCCACCGGCAGGATGATCAGGTCCGGGGCCGCGTCGAGCTGCTCCAGAACCTCGAGCCCGACCGTCGCCTGACCCTCGACGATGTCGGGATCGTCGAAGGGCGACAGGAAGCTTGCCCCATGCGCGCGGGCAAATTCCTGCGAGGCAGCGAGGGTCTGGTCGAAGTAATCGCCGGTCAGCACGATCTCGACCGCGCTGCCGCCGAAGATGCGGGTCTTGTCGATCTTCTGCTTCGGCGTCGTCACCGGCATGAAGATCGTGCCCTTCGCGCCGAAATGGCGGCAGGCGAAGGCCATGCCCTGCGCGTGGTTCCCGGCGCTGGCGCAGACGAAATGCCCCGCCGCGCCCGCGCCGATCTTGCGCATGGCGTTGAAGGCCCCGCGCAGCTTGTAGCTGCGCACCGGGGTCAGGTCTTCGCGTTTCAGCCAGATCTCGGCGCCGTATTTCGCCGAAAGGTGGTCGTTCTTCTGAAGCGGGGTCGGCTCGAAGAGGTCGCGTAGCGCGATCTCTGCCTGGCGGACAGAGGCGGCAAAGTTTTCCATGCCCCGCCAATGGCGCGAAACAGCGGATTTGACAAGCGGGCTTGCACTTGCAGGGTGCGCCGGGTCGGTGGCGGTCGCACGTCGCGTCCCGTCCAGATCACTGTCAAGCCTATTTTGTCCCTTCCCCTTGTGACACGCGGCGAATGGGCCTATTCCCCTGCCGAAATTCCACGAAGGGTTTACCAGCATGTCCGACGCGCCGAAGAAAGTCGTCCTTGCCTATTCGGGCGGGCTCGACACCTCGATCATCCTGAAATGGCTCCAGACCGAATACGGCTGCGAGGTCATTACCTTTACCGCCGATCTTGGTCAGGGCGAGGAACTGGAACCGGCGCGACAAAAGGCCCTGCTGCTGGGCATCAAGCCCGAGAACATCCATATCGTCGATGTGCGCGAGGAATTCGTGCGCGACTTCGTCTTCCCGATGTTCCGTGCCAATGCGCTTTATGAGGGTCAGTATCTGCTGGGCACCTCGATCGCGCGTCCGCTGATCTCGAAGCATCTGGTCGAGATCGCGCATAAGCACAACGCCGATGCCGTGGCGCATGGCGCGACCGGCAAGGGCAACGATCAGGTCCGGTTCGAGCTTTCGGCCTATGCGCTGGATCCGTCGATCCGGGTGATCGCGCCGTGGCGGGAATGGGATCTGACCTCGCGCACCAAGCTTCTGGAATTCGCCGAGGCGAACCAGATCCCGATCGCCAAGGACAAGCGCGGCGAGGCGCCGTTCAGCGTCGATGCGAACCTGCTCCACACCTCGTCCGAGGGCAAGGCGCTGGAAAACCCGGCCGAGGCCGCGCCGGAATATGTCTACCAGCGCACCGTCTCGCCCGAGGAGGCGCCGAACGAGCCTGAATTCATCGAAGTCACCTTCGAGAAGGGCGATGCGGTCGCGATCAATGGCGAGGCGTTGTCGCCCGCGACGATCCTGACCCGGTTGAACGAGCTTGGCGGCAAGCACGGCATCGGCCGTCTCGATTTCGTCGAGAACCGCTTCGTCGGCATGAAGTCGCGCGGCATCTACGAGACCCCCGGCGGCACCGTCCTTCTGGAAGCCCATCGCGGGATCGAGCAGATCACGCTGGATTCCGGCGCGGGCCACCTCAAGGATTCGATCATGCCGCGCTATGCCGAGCTGATCTATAACGGCTTCTGGTTCAGCCCCGAGCGCGAGATGTTGCAGGCGCTGATCGACAAGTCGCAGGAGCATGTGACCGGAACCGTGCGCCTGAAGCTCTACAAGGGCCTCGCCACCTGCGTCGGCCGCTGGTCCGAGCATTCGCTTTATAGCGAGAAGCACGTCACCTTCGAGGAAGATGCCGGCGCCTATGACCAGAAGGACGCGGCAGGCTTCATCAGGCTGAACGCGCTGCGCCTGAAGCTGATCGCGACCCGCAACGCGCGCGTCGCCGGCAAGTGATCCCGAAAGGGCCGTGGTTCACCCGCGGCCCTTTTCATTTCGGCGGGAATGGTCAGGTGACGGATTTCTCGTAATAGACCCGGTCGAACCCGTCCTCGGACCGGCGACCGACCTCGACATAGCCCAGATGAGGATAGAGCGAGAGATTCGCGGTCATCTTCCGGTTCGTGTAGAGATGCACGGCGCCAAGCCCCGACCGGCGCGCCGCCCCCTCGCAAAATCCGATGAGTTGTCTGCCGATCCCTTTCCCGGCGGCGGCGGGTGTGACGGCCACGGCCTCCAGATGCATGTGCCGGCCCTCGGGATAAAAGACGACATAGCCCAGAAGCGCGCCCGTGGCGTCCGTCGCGATATGGACCTGTCCCGCCGCGATCTGGGCCGCGAAATCGGCGTCCATCGGTGCGGGTCTGCGGCCGATGGTGGCGATATAGCCGCTATAGGCGGCCTCGGCGCAGGCGCGGATCGCGGGTTCGTCGGTGGCAAGGGCGGGGCGGATCGGAATGGGCTGCATGGGGCCAGTCGATCATGCGGCGCGGTCGCGGGCAATACGGGATTCCCTTTGCCGGACTTCCCCGCCAGAATGGCCCCGAACCTGCAAGGAAAGCCGCCGCCATGACCAGCCCCGCCCATATCGCCATCGTCACCGTTTCGGACCGCGCCGCGCGCGGCGAATACGAGGACAAGGGCGGTCCGGGGGCCGAGGCGTGGCTGAGGGGCGTCATCACCTCGCCGATGGAGATTACGCGCACCATCATCCCCGACGGCCGCGAGGTTGTGGCGGCGACGCTGCGCCGCCTCTGCGACGAGGAGGGCGCCGACCTCATCCTCATCACCGGCGGCACCGGCCCCGCGCCGCGCGACCTGACGCCCGAGGCGATGGCCGATGTCATGGAAAAGGAACTGCCCGGCTTTGGCGAGGAGATGCGCCGCGCCAGCCTGCGCGAGGTGCCGACCGCGATCCTGTCGCGCCAGACCGCCGGCACGCGCGGCAAGACGCTGATGATCACCATTCCCGGCAAGCCCTCGGCCATCGCGACCTGCCTCGATGCGGTCTTTGCCGCCGTGCCCTATTGCCTCGACCTGACCGGGGCCGCGCGGATCGAGACGGACCCGGCCCGCATCAAGGCCTTCAGGCCAGCGAAGTGACGGAAATCTGGACAAACGCGCCGTCCTTGTGTCCCATGTTCGGGAACGGCCGGGGCAGGCGTGCGGTTTGCCACGGGAGAGCGAAAGGACGGAGCGGCAATGGCCGATGATCCCTACAAGGCGCTGGGTCTGGGGAAGAATGCGACTCAGGACGAGATCAAGAAGGCTTACCGCAAGATCGCCAAGACCGATCACCCGGACCTCAATCCCGATCCCGCGGCGCATGAACGCTTCAAGGCCGCGTCCTCGGCCCATGACCTGCTGAAAGACCCCGAGCAGCGCGCGCGTTTCGACCGGGGAGAGATCGACGCCTCCGGGCAGGAGCGGCCGCAGCGCCACTATTATCGCGACTATGCCGAGGCAGGGGACAATCCCTATCGGCAGGGCACGCAGGATTTCGACGACCTCTCCGACGTGTTCTCGGACCTGTTCGGGCAGGCGTCACAGCGCCGCCGTGGCGCACGGAGCTTCGACATGCGGGGCCAGGACCAACGCTTCACCATGGAGATCGACTTCATGACCGCCGCGCGTGGCGGCTCGACCCGGATCACCATGCCCGATGGCGCGATCCTTGACGTGAAGGTGCCCGAAGGGGCGCGGGACGGCCAGATCATCCGGCTGCGCGGCAAGGGCGGGCCGGGCTATGGCGATGGCGCGCCGGGCGATGCGCTGCTGACCCTGATCGTCGCCGACGACCCCGACTGGCGGCGGGAGGGCGACGATGTCGAGACGACGCTGCCGATCACGCTGGACGAGGCGATCCTTGGCGGCAAGGTCGAGGCCGAGACCATCGACGGGCCGGTCATGCTGACGGTGCCGCGCGGCGCAAGCTCGGGCCAGAAGCTCAGGCTGAAGGGGCGCGGGCTGAAGGGCGCGGACGGCAAGCGGGGCGACCAGCATGTCGTCCTGAAGGTGGTGATGCCGCCGCGCATCGACGACGATCTGGCGCGCTTCATCGAGAACTGGCGTCAGGACCACGGCTACGATCCGAGGAGGGGCAAATGACTCGCAGACATTACACCCTGACCGAGGTGCTGGTCGAACTGCCCGACCTCACGCGCGAGCAGCTTGAAAGCTATATCAATCATGGCGTCGTGCTGCCGGTCCAGTCGGCGGGGGGGCCGCTGTTTCGCGAACTCGACATTGCCCGGCTGCAACTGGTGGTCGACCTGTCCGAGGGCTATCACCTCGACGACGAGGCGCTGTCGCTGGTCCTGTCGCTGGTGGACCAGCTTCACGGCTTGCGCGGGGACATGCGGGCGATCCTCGACGCGGTGGCGCGTGAGCCGGTCGAGACGCGGGCAAGGCTCAAGACCGCGATCCGCGAGGTTCGGATCGTGACCCGCAGCCAATCGTCATGAAAGCGTCACCGGCCCGACAATAGCGCGTTACATCGCGAGGCCACATCCGCGGGGAACCCTCCAACCCCCGAGGATCGAATGACCTTTCGCCTGTCCCTCTGTTCGCTCATCGCGCTGGCCGCCGCCTCTCCGGCGCTGGCCGAGCCGGTGTTCAACCGCATTTCCAGCTTTGCAACCGCAGATAATATGGCCGAGGGCGAGGATCGCGCGCGCGAGACTTCGGCCGAGATCATGACCGCGACCGCCGACGGGATGGAGCTGATCTATTCCGACAGCCCGCTGAAGGCGATCGGCCTGATCGACATCACCGACCCGAAGGCCCCGAAGCCGCTGGGCAATATCGCGATGGATGGCGAGCCGACCACCACGGTCGTTCTGGGCGAGATGGCCTTTGTCGGGGTCAATACCTCGGAAAGCTTCACCGCGCCCTCGGGTGTCCTGCGCAGCGTGGACCTGACCAGCAAGACCGTCACCGCGAATTGCGATCTGGGCGGCCAGCCGGATTCGGTCGCGCTGTCGCCCAAGGGCGACATGCTGGGCGTCGTGATCGAGAACGAGCGCGACGAGGACGTGAATGACGGCGCATTGCCGCAGATGCCCGCGGGCTTCGTCGTTCGCCTGCCGATCAAGGACGGTCAGGTCGATTGCGAGCAGAAGCAGGTCGTGGAGCTGACCGGCCTTGCCGAAATCGCGCCCGAAGACCCGGAGCCGGAATATCTCGACTTCAACCAGAACGGCGACCTCGTGGTCACGCTTCAGGAAAACAACCACATCGTCATCATCGGTGCCGATGGCAAGGTCGCCGCGCATTTCAGCGCCGGCACCGTCGATCTGGACCAGATCGACATTGAGGATGACGGCAAGCTTGACTTCACCGCAAGCCTGAAGGCGGTCCCGCGCGAACCCGACACGGTTGCATGGCTCGACAACGACCATTTCGCCACCGCGAACGAGGGCGACTGGAAGGGCGGCTCGCGCGGCTTCACCATCTTCAACCGTGACGGTTCGGTGGTCTATGACGCGGGGAACAGCTTCGAGCATGCGCTGATCCGCATCGGCCACTACCCGGAGGGGCGTTCGGACAACAAGGGTGTCGAGCCCGAGGCGCTGAAATATGCCGAGTTCGACGGCCAGAAGCTGCTTTTCGTCGGGTCCGAGCGCGGCAGCGCCATCGGCGTCTATGACGTCGCGAATCCGGCCGAGCCGAAACTGCTGCAGATCCTGCCCTCGGGCATCGGGCCGGAGGGGCTGGTCGCGATCCCGCAGCGCAATCTGTTCGCCAGCGCCAACGAAACCGATCTGGGCGAGGACGGCGCCGCGCGGGCCCATGTGATGATCTTCGAACGCGCCGAAGGCACCGCCGCCTATCCGACGCTGGTTTCGACCGGCGAGGATCTGATCGGCTGGGGCGCGATCTCCGGCCTGACCGTCGATCCGGCGGACGCCTCGGTCCTCTACGGGATCAGCGACAGCGCCTATGACAGCCAGCCCTCGATCTTCCGCATCGAGACCGCGGCAAAGCCCGCCACCATCACCCGCAAGATCGTGGTGTCGAAAGACGGTAAGCCGGCCGAAAAGCTCGACCTCGAAGGCATCGCGGCTGACGGGCAGGGCGGCTTCTGGCTGGCGAGCGAGGGGGATGCCGAAAAGGAAATCCCGCATCAGATCCTGCATGTCGACGGCGAGGGCGCAATCCAGCAGCAGATCGAACTGCCCGCCGATCTGACTGCCGGCGCGACGCGCTTCGGTCTGGAAGGCATCGCGCTGGCCGAGAATGGCAAGCTGTGGATGGCGGTCCAGCGGGAATGGAAGGACGATCCCAAGGGCCAGACCAAGCTGCTGCAATTCGATCCGGCCTCGGCCGAATGGGCCGGTGTCCGCTATCCGCTGGAAAAGGGCGAGGGCTGGGTCGGCCTGTCGGAAATCGCGATCCACGGCGGCAATCTCTACCTGATCGAGCGTGACAACCTGATCGGTCAGGCGGCGAAGCTGAAGCAGATCACTTCGGTCGCGCTGGCCGATCTGAAGCCCGCCGCGTTGGGGGGTGAGTTGCCGGTGGTCGAGAAGAAGGTGGTGCGCGACCTGATCCCCGACCTGAAGCAGTGGAACGGCTATGTTCAGGACAAGGTCGAAAGCCTCGCCATCACGCCCGAGGGCATGGCATGGGTCGCGACCGACAATGACGGCGTCGACGATTCGTCCGGCGAAACCTTCCTCTGGTCCTTCCAGATGTAAGGTTCAGGGCCGGGCTGCGGTCCCGGTCCCTTCCGCCGCAGGTGCAGGCTGGCCATGACGGCCAGCCTTTCCACTTCCGCCATCCCGCCCCAGCGCGCGATTTCGTCCAGCGTGCGCAGGCAGCCGATGCAGATTTGCGTGGCGGGGTCGATCTGGCAGATGTCGATGCAGGGGGACGAGGGTTTCATCCCAGAAAGCGCAGCCGGTCCAGTGCGCCTTGCAGGATATAGCCCGCCGCCACCTGGTCGATGACCTCGGCCCGGCGCTTGCGCGAGGTGTCACCCTCCAGCAGCGCGCGCTCGGCCGCGACGGTGGACAGCCGTTCGTCCCAATAGCTGATCGGCAGCGGCGTCAGCCGTTCGAGGTTGCGCACGAAGGCCCGCGTCGATTGCGCGCGCGGCCCCTCGCTGCCGTCCATGTTGCGGGGCAGGCCAAGGATCAGCCCGACCAGCGCGCGTTCCTCGACCAGCTTCAGCAAGGCCTGCGCGTCGGCGGTGAATTTCGTGCGCCGGATCACCGTGATGGGCGAGGCGACGGAACGCAGCCCGTCGCTGACCGCGACGCCGATGGTCTTGGTGCCCAGATCCAGCCCGGCGACCGCGCCGGTGCGGGGCAGGGCGGCGGCGAATTCCTCCATCGTCTCGCAGATCATTGCAGTCCCGATTGCTGGCCCGCCGCCTCGACGGTGTCGAGAGCTTCGGGAATGGCGGCGAAGCGCGTCCGCGCCTCGTCCAGAATGTTCTGCGCATGATCCTTTTTGCCCAGCACCACAAGGGCCGAGATCAGCCGCGCCCATTCCTCGGGCGTGCCCCCTTCGGTTGCGAGGCGGGCTTCGAGGCCGCTGACCATGCCCTCGATCATCTGCTGGCGCTCGTCCGGCGACATCTCTTCGGCGGCGGCCATGGCGGCGGTGTCAGGGCCGGGCATCGCCTTCGCCTCGGGCGGGGTATAGTCGGGGCGCCCCGCGAACCAGGCAAGGTCCGAAATCGCCATGCGCAGCGGCGTGGCCCAGGGCTCGCTGCCGTGCCCTTCGGCAAGCAAGCCGGCCCAGATCGGGAAGGCGCGGTCGGGCCGGCCGTTCTGGATCTGGATCAGCCCGGCCATGTAGCGGGCCTGCGGGTGATCGTGGTCAAGCTCCAGCGCACGGGCGAGTTCCGTTTCCGCATCGCGGGTGATCAGACCGCCAGCGGCCTCGGCGTTCAGCGCGGCAAGGCGCAGGTGATCGTCGGCGCTGGCCTTGTCGCCCTTCAGCGCGATCAGCCGCCGCTGCGCCTCCCTTGCGGCGATCAGGTTTCCCAGCCGCTCCTCATGCAGGGCCAGTAATTCCTGGCCGCGCTGGTCGTCGGGATTCTTGGCGACGGTGGCGCGAAGCTGGTCGATCAGGGCGAGGTAGTCGGCATCCGCCGGCGGCCGCTCGGGCTTCGGCGCGGCTGCCTCTGCCTCGGACTGGCTCGGCCGGTTCTCGTAGAAGGTTTCCGCCAGCGCGATACGCGCCGCGATCGGTTCATCCGGCAGCCCCGGCGAGCCGATGCGGTGGTAAAGCAGCCCGGCCCCGGCGACCAGCACCACCAGAAGCGCCACGGCGGCGGGACCGCCCGGCGCGCGCCCGGTTGCGCCCTCGCGCGCCAGGGCACGGTCGGCGGCCAGCACCTTGCGGCCGATCTCGTTTCGCAGCCGCTCCGCCTCGGAGGCTTCGACCACCCCCCGCTCGCGGTCGCGTTCAACCTCGCGAAGCTGGTCGCGATAGATGCGCAGGTCATAGGCCGCGGCGGCTTCCTCGCCCGCAGCACTCCGCCGGATCAGCGGCGCGGCAATGGCGATCGCCACGACTGCCGCCATCGCGGCACATATGATCCAGAACATCGCATCCTCCCCCTCGCGGCGCGCGGCCGTGCCTTCGCCTCATAGCCTTTCCGGGCGCGGGGAAAAAGTAAAACACCCGTAGGGTGCCCGCGCGGGAGAACTGCGCCTCCGCCTGACGCATTTCGACAATTCACCCGTCGCAAGCCCGCCTTGCCGGATCGGGGGCGAAGATCCACTCTCGGTCCCGAGAGTCGCAAAAGGTCCGCCCATGTCCGCAAATCCCGCATCCCGCAGCACCGGCCGCTATTCGGTTTTTGCCATCGCTCGTGAGGCGATGCGGCTGCATACCGGCTGGAAACGCGCATGGGCCAGCCCCGAGCCGAAGCAGAAATATCAGGTCGTCATCGTCGGGGCAGGCGGGCACGGCCTTGCGACGGCCTATTACCTTGGCAAGAATTTCGGCATCACCGATGTCGCGATCATCGAGAAGGGCTGGCTGGGTGGCGGCAATACCGGGCGGAACACTACGATCATCCGCTCGAACTATCTGCAGGATCCTTCGGCCGCGATCTATGACAAGGCGCTGAAGCTTTACGAGAACCTGTCGCAGGATCTGAACTATAACGTGATGTTCAGCCCGCGCGGCCTGCTGATGCTGGCCCAGACCGAGCATGAGATCCGGGGCTACAAGCGCACGGTCTACGCCAACCAGCTGCAGAATGTCGCGACCGAGTGGGTCACGCCCCAGCGCATCAAGGAGATGCTGCCGATCATCAATATCGAGGGGCCGCGCTATCCGGTCCTCGGTGGCCTTTATCAGGAACGCGGCGGCACGGCGCGCCATGATGCCGTGGCCTGGGGCTATGCGCGGGCGTGCAGCGCCATGGGCATGCACATCATCCAGAATTGCGAAGTCACCGGGGTCGAGACCGAGGGCGGCAAGGTCCGCGCGGTGAATACCGGCAAGGGCCGCATCGAATGCGAGAAGCTCGCCCTGGTCGTCGCGGGCCATTCCTCGGTCCTCGCGGAAAAGGCGGGCTTCCGGTTGCCGATCGAATCACTGGCGCTGCAGGCGCTGGTCAGCGAGCCGATCAAGCCCTGCTGCGATCTGGTGATCATGGCGAACACCGTCCACGGCTATCTGTCGCAATCCGACAAGGGCGAGATGGTGATTGGCGGCGGCACCGACGGCTTCAACAATTACTCGCAGCGCGGTTCCTGGCAGCATGTCGAGGAGACCGTCCGCGCCCTGATCGAGACCTTCCCGATGCTGTCGCGGCTGAAGATGCTGCGGCAATGGGGCGGGATCGTCGACATGACCGGCGACCGCTCTCCCATCCTGTCGACGACGCCCGTTGGTAACATCTTCGTCAATTGCGGCTGGGGCACGGGCGGTTTCAAGGCCATTCCGGGCTCTGGCTGGGCCATGGCCGAACTCGTGGCGAACGGCGCACCCGGCCCGCTCGCGGCCGAGTTCGGGCTGAACCGGTTCAGGGAAGGCCGCTTCATCGACGAAAGCGTGGCGGCGGGGGTCGCCCATTGATGGCGGGCCCCTGCTTGGCGCTGGGCTGCGGGGGCAGGATTTCGCCCATCGCGGAGGCCGCGGAAAAATGCTGAAATTTCAATGGAACTCTTTCGGCCATAACGCATTGGTGGTTCACGTCACCATGACCAAGGAGTTTTCTTCATGGCCGAACAGAACAAGGGCAACCTCTGGCTCATCATCGGCGCGATCGTCGTCGTGCTGGCCGTCATCTACTGGTACATGTCGTCCGGCACACCCGAGCCGACAGCCCCGGCAGAGGCACCTGCTGCGACCACTCCCGCCCCGGCACCGACAGATGGCGCGGTCAGCGTCGAGCCTGCCGCGCCGGCCGCACCTGCCGACGAGCCTGCTGCTCCGGCAACCGAGCCTGCCCCGGCCACGCCGGCCCCTGCCGGCACCACCCCGCCCGCGAACTGAGGCGGGCGGCGCGACTGATGCCGCGCGCAATCTGACAATCCGGGGGGCGGCTCGCCCCTCGGAAGTTGCCCCATTCTGGCGGAGCCGCCTGAAGGCGTGCGCCCCCGGCGTGGATTTGGCGGCGCGCCAGAGTCCCGGCGCATGGCCCGAACCGGCGGCAATGCCGGTGCCGGGGCGTTTTTCCCGTTTTTCCGATGACCTGACGAACGGCGCCGCCGCCCCCTGTGGCCGTGCAGGCGCGCCCGTCGCCCATATCCCCACAAACCAGACGACAACCGCCGGGCTGACCGCCGCGGCGCTTGCCTGCATGCGCGCTCTGCCGCTCAAGGAGTTCAGATGCTGACCCTGACCTGTCCCTATTGCGGCATCTCCGCCGAAGAGACCGAACTTCATGCAGGCGGAGAGGCGCATTTGAAACGCTTCGGACCCGGTTCCAGCGACGAGGATTTCGAGAGCTATCTTTTCGCGCGCAAGAACCCCAAGGGCGTGCATTTCGAACGCTGGCGCCATGCCTATGGCTGTGGGAAATGGTTTCTTGCCGCACGCTGCACGATCACGCTGGAGGTGTTCGGCACCTACAAGGCGCAAAATCCCCATCCCACGCCCGAGATCGTCGACGCGATCCGCGCCCGCCGTCCCGACTGGACCCCGGACTGGCTGCCCGCGCAGACCTCCGACACCACCGCAACCTCGCCCGCCGAAAGCCTGACCGAATGAGCGATACCGGACCCTTCCGCCTTTCCTCCGGCGGCCGACTGATCGACCGCGCCTATCAGCTTCCCTTCCGCTTCGACGGGCGGCAGTTCCGCGGGCTCAGCGGCGACACGCTGGCCTCGGCGCTGCTGGCGAATGGCCAGCTGATGATGGGGCGTTCCTTCAAGTATCACCGCCCGCGCGGCCCCTTGGCCTCGGGTGCGGAGGAGCCGAATGCCCTGCTGGGCCTCGGGCAGGGCGGCAGGTTCGAGCCGAACCAGCGCGCCACCACCACCGCTCTGGTGGGCGGCATGGTCACGACCAGCCAGAACTGCTGGCCCAGCCTCGAGGTGGATGTCGGCGCGGTCAACAACTGGCTCTACCGCTTCCTGCCGGCGGGCTTCTATTACAAGACCTTCATCCACCCGCGTTCGTTCTGGAAACATGTGTTCGAGCCGGTGATCCGCCGCTCGGCCGGGTTGGGCAAGGCCCCGCATCAGGCCGACCCGGACAGCTATGAGCAAGCCTATGCCCATGCCGATCTGGTCGTGGTGGGCGGCGGTATCGCCGGGCTGACCGCCGCGCGCGACGCCGCGCGGCAGGGCAAGTCGGTCACGGTGCTGGAGCAGAACCCGCATTGGGGTGGCCGCACCCCCACCGATCACGCGGACGGGCAGTCCCGCATCGACGCGCTGCTGGCCGAGCTTCGCGCCCTGCCGAACGTCACCCTGCGCCGCAATACGATGGCGACCGGGCTTTACGACCACGGCTATCTGATCGCGCGCGAGGCGCTGGCCGATCACGACCCGAATGCCGACCTGCCGCGCCAGCGCCTTTGGCGCATCCGGGCGGGGCATGTGATCGTCGCCACGGGCGCGCTGGAACGGCCGCTGAGCTTTGCGGGCAATGACGTTCCCGGCGTGATGCTGGCCTCGGCCGTGCGCGATTTCATCCGCGATTACGGCGTCGCGCCGGGACGCCGGATCATCCTCGTCACCAATAACGACGACGCCTATCGCACGGCGCTTGCCGCGCTGGATGCGGGGCTTGAGGTGCCGGCGGTGATCGACGCGCGGCCCACGGTCTTGGGGGCGCTGCCCGAGGCGGCGCGGGCGCGCGGCATCCGCGTCCTGCCGGCAAGCGCCATTGCCGGGATCAAGGGGCATCGCAGGGTCGAGGGGGTCAAGCTTTGCTCGCATGTGGGCGAGGGCCGGGTGTCCGAGGTGATCGAGGCCGATTGCGTCGCCATGTCCGGCGGCTGGTCCCCTGTCGTCCATCTGTGGAGCCATTGCGGCGGCAAGCTGAACTGGATCGACGCGCAGGCGATGTTCGTGCCCGACACGGCCCGGCCCCCGACCGGCGCGGATGGCAAGGCCATGGCGACGCCCGTGGGCGCGGCGGCGGGCGACCTGCTGGTCGGCGCGGCGGCCGAGCAGCCTTTGATGCCGGTCTGGGTCATGCCGATCAACGCCACGCGGGCGATGAAATTCAAGATGTGGCTCGACTTCCAGAACGACGTGAAGGTCTCGGATGTCGAACTGGCCGCGCAGGAAGGTTACGCCAGCGTCGAGCATACCAAGCGCTACACGACGCTGGGCATGGCGACAGATCAGGGCAAGGTCAGCAATATCAACGGCCTTGCGGTGCTGTCGCAGGCGCTGAAGCAGCCGATCCCGCAGACCGGAACGACCACCTTCCGCCCGCCCTATACGCCCCTGACGCTGGGCACGATCGCGGCCGAGGCACGGGGGGCGCTGTTCCAGCCCCTGCGCAAGACCCAGATGCATGGCTGGCACGAGGCGCATGGCGCCCATTGGGAGCCGGTCGGCCATTGGCGCCGCCCCTATTGCTATCCGCAGGCGGGCGAGAGCCATGCCGATGCGGTGGCGCGCGAGGTTCGCGCGGTGCGCGATGGCGTCGGCACGCTCGATGCCTCGACGCTGGGCAAGATCATCGTCAAGGGGCCGGATGCCGGCCGCTTCCTCGACATGATCTATACCGGGATGATGTCGAGGCTGCCCGTGGGCAAGTGCCGCTATGGCCTGATCTGCAACGAGAACGGCTTTCTGACAGATGACGGCGTGACCGCGCGGCTCGATGAGGACACATGGCTCGTCCATACCACGACCGGCGGCGCCGACCGGATCCATGCCCATATGGAGGACTGGCTGCAATGCGAATGGTGGGACTGGAAGGTCTGGACCGCCAACGTGACCGAACAATGGGCGCAGGTCGCCGTCGTCGGACCGAAAGCGCGTGTGCTGCTGGAGCGGCTGGGCGGCATGGACCTGTCGCCCGAGGCGCTGCCCTTCATGGGCTGGGCCGAGGGCGAGATCGGCGGCATCCCCACCCGGATCTATCGTATCAGCTTCTCGGGCGAGCTGTCCTTTGAACTGGCGGTGCCGGCGAAGCGCGGCCTTGAGCTGTGGGAAAGGCTGCATGAGGCTGGCCGAGACCTGGGGATCACCGCCTACGGCACCGAGGCGATGCATGTCATGCGCGCCGAAAAGGGCTTCATCATGATCGGGGATGAGACCGATGGCACGGTGATCCCGCAGGATCTGGGCCTCGGCTGGGCGATCAGCAAGAAGAAAACCGACTATATCGGCAAGCGCGCGCAGGAGCGCAGCTTCATGGCCTCGCCCGACCGCTGGAAGCTGGTCGGCCTTGAAAGCCTCGACGGGCGGATGCTGCCGGACGGGGTCTATGCCGTGGCCGAGGGCGTGAACGGCAATGGCCAGCGGAACATGCAGGGGCGGGTGACCTCGACCTATATCTCGCCGACGCTGAACCGGCCGATCGCCATGGGTCTGGTCCGGCACGGACCGGACCGCATGGGCGAGGTGCTGGAATTCCCCGTCGCCGGGCAGGAAAGCTACAAGGCGCGGATCGTCGATCCGGTCTTCTACGACAAGGAAGGGAGCCGGGCGAATGGCTGAGGCGCTGGCGAAGATCACCGAGACGGCGGGGCTGGGCATGATCCAGATCCGTGCCGATCTGGATGGAACGGGCGCGGCCATCGCGGAGGCTGTGGGGCTGGCGCTGCCCGGCCCCGGCATGACCACGACGCAGGGCGCCCGCAGGCTTTGCTGGATGTCGCCGGACGAGTTGCTGCTGGTCCTGCCCGAGGGCGAGGTCGCGGAGAGCATGGCGGCCCTGACCTCGGCGCTCGGGTCGGAACATGCGCTTGTCGTGGACGTCAGCGACATGCGCGTCGCCTTCGCGATCGAAGGGGCGGGGGCCGGTCAGGTGCTTATGAAGCTTTGCCCTGCCGACATCGCGGCCATACCCGTGGACGGGATGCGGCGGACGCGGGCGGCGCAGGTCGCCTGCGGCATCTGGCGCGAAAGCGAGGGCTTCGGGCTGATCGGCTTCCGCTCGGTCGCGGATTATCTGCGCGGTATCCTCTCGGGCGCGGCGCGACCCGGCACGACGCTCGATCCGCGCTGAGCCAGTTTGCACTTGCCGCGGCGCGCCGGTTTCCTATGGATAGGGCACGATCCCGCTGGAACTGCCGATGCGCCGCCTGAACCTTGCCCTTTCGCTTCTCGCATTTGCCCTCGCGGCCCCGGCCTTCGCGCAGGAGCCGCCGTCGAGGCCGCCTTTGCATGTGATGATGTGCGAGCTGGTCGATGAGAGCGGGACCGGCTGGGTGCCGGAATTCCTGATGTTCACCCGGCAGGATTCGGGCCCCCATACCGGCCGGATCGAGGTCTTTGACCCGATCCTGAAGGATCTGGTCCGCCGCCCGATCGAAGCGGTCATCACCGCCGACGACGCCCGCCAGCGCGGCTATGGCTGGGCGCTGGGCGGGGTCCGCAATAAATCCCGCCAATATGCCGAGCGGGTGGACTTTCGCCTGACGGTCAGCAAGACTGACGGCCGCGCCGAGATGATCGTGACCGCGAAAGGATACCAGAACGTCATGCGGGGGCACGGCCATTGCGCCTCTCCGCCACAATGAGCGCGTGGAACCCTGGGATGCGGTCACGCGTTGCGCAGCCTGACGCCGCCGCCGCGCATCGGGGCTTTCCCCCGCCTTGCGGCTGTGCCAGAACCCTGTTCCGAACCCCTTGGAAAGGAAATCGAAATGGCCTTCACCCTTCCCGATCTTCCCTATGCCCATGATGCACTTGCTGCCGGTGGCATGTCGAAAGAGACCCTCGAATTTCACCATGACAAGCACCACAAGGCCTATGTCGACAAGCTGAACGAGCTGGTCGCCGGCACCGAGTGGGAAGGCAAGAGCCTTGAGGACATCGTCAAGGGCACCTACCAGTCGGGCGCCGTGGCGCAGAACGGCATCTTCAACAACGCCAGCCAGCACTGGAACCACGCCCAGTTCTGGGAAATGATGGGTCCGAATCCGGGCGCCATTCCGGGCGCGCTGGAAAAGGCGATCACCGAATCCTTCGGCTCGGTCGACAAGTTCAAGCAGGACTTCGCGGCTGCCGGCGTTGGCCAGTTCGGCTCGGGCTGGGCATGGCTCGTCAAGGACGCGGACGGCTCGCTGAAGATCACCAAGACCGAGAACGGCGTGAACCCGCTCTGCTTCGGCCAGACCGCGCTCCTGGGCTGCGACGTGTGGGAGCATAGCTACTACATCGACTTCCGCAACGCCCGCCCGAAATACCTCGAGAACTTCCTCGACAAGCTGGTGAACTGGGAAAACGTGGCCTCGCGCCTCTGATCCCCGTTGCAGATGGAACCGGGCCCGCCATTCTGGCGGGCCTTTTCCGTTCGGGGCGGGCGTTTTGCGCTTGTCGCCGTTCCGGGCCGGGTTCATGTCAGGGCGGCTGTGAAAAGGAGACCCGTGGATGAGCGAGCAGGGCAAGGGCTTCTGGGCCATGATCGCGGTCTGCGTGATCTGGGGCTTCGCGCCGATCTTCTATCACGCGATTTCCGGTGTCCCGGTCATGGAGGTGCTTGCGCATCGCACGCTGTGGTCGCTGGTCCTGTTCCTCGGGATCCTTGGCGTGCAGGGGCGTCTGGGAGAGTTGCGGGCGGCGCTGACCGGCCCGGCATTCTGGCGTCTGCTGTTCGCGGCGGTCACGATCTCGTTGAACTGGGGGCTGTTCATCTGGGCGGTGCAAAGCGGACATGTCGTCCAAAGCTCGCTGGGCTATTACATCTTTCCGCTGGTCGCGGTGGTCATGGGCGTTCTGGTCTTTGGCGAGCGGCTGAGCCTCGCGCAGGGCGCTGCGGTGGCGCTTGCCGCACTCGCGGTCTTGGTCCTGACCTGGGGGCTGGGTGTCGCGCCCTGGATCAGCCTGGGGCTGGCGATCAGCTTCGGTCTTTACGGCGTGGTGAAAAAGGCCCTGCCGATGGGTCCGGTCCTGTCCGTCGCCTGCGAGGTCGCGATTCTCTCGCCCCTCGCGCTCATCTGGCTGGTGCTGCAGGGGACCGGGCTTCTTCCGGCCGGAATGCTCCAGCCGATCGGGATCGGCCGCGACTGGGAAACCACGGTGCTGCTGGTCCTGTCGGGTGTGATCACCGCCGTTCCGCTGATCCTTTTCAGCTATGCGACCCGACGGATCAGCATGGCGACGGTGGGGTTGATGCAATATCTGAACCCCACGTTGCAATTTTTCTGCGCGGTCGCCCTGTTTGGCGAGACCTTCACCATCTGGCACATGATCGCCTTCGCGATGATCTGGACTGCGCTCGCCATCTATTCCGGTTCGGCGGTTTTTGGCAGCCGGATCGGGACGCACAGGGGTTCGTGAAGCAGCCCGGCATTGGCAAATGCGGGCAAGCCCGTATAAAACAGCGCGAAAGCATACGGGGACGATATGGCCAACCAGAACGACAGCTTCATCGACGAGGTCACTGACGACCTGCGCCGCGACCGTTTGTTCGCGGCCTTTCGCCGCTTTGGCTGGATCGCGATTGCCCTGATCCTTGCCATGGTTGGCTGGTCGGTCTGGCGGGAATACAGCGCAAACCAGGCCGAGGCGAAAGCCCGCGCCTGGGGTGACGCGGTGCTGGCCGCGCAGGATTCGCCCGAGCGCGCCACCGCCTTTGCGGCAATCGATGCCAACGGATCGTCCGGGCGCAAGCTTCTGGCCGAGATGCTGGCCGCCGGGGCCGAGGCCGAGGCCGGCCTGACCCAGCAGGCGTCCGAGCGGCTGCTCGCGGCGGCAGAGGCCGGTTCCGACGACATGCTGCTTCATGACCTCGCGCTCCTGAAGGCGGTGATGGTCGCGGGGCCGGGCATGGATGCGGCCAAGCGCGACGGCATCCTGTCGCAACTGTCGAAGCCCGGCGCGCCCTTTGAGCTGTTGGCGCTGGAACAGAAGGCCGTGGCCCTGATCGGCGCGGGCCGGACCGAGGACGCGACCATGCTGATCCGCCAGATCCAGCAGAAGGACGGGCTTTCCGAGCCATTGCGCCGCCGGCTGGGCGAGGTGATGATCACACTTGGTGCCGATCCCGACGAGGCGCAGGGACCGGGGCCGCAAACGATGCCGATCGCGCCCTCGGAATGATCCGGCGCGGCTGCCGGGAATGTGTTCACGACCAAGACCAAGATGCGGTGCATCAGCCGCAATGAGGAGACAGCGATGACGAGGTTGCCCCTGCTCGCCGCTTTGGCGGGTCTCACGGCCCTGACGGCCTGTGGCCAACGGGACAAGGCCCTGCCCGGAGAGCGGCTGGACCCGAGGGCAGTGCTTTCGGCCGATGGCCCCGCTGTCATGGGCCAGCCCGGCCCGACCACCACGGCTCTGTCGCTGCCTGCGATGCGCGCGAATGCCGACTGGCCGCAGCGTGCGGGCAGCGCCAGCCACGCATCGGGCAATATGGCGCTTGGCGCGGGGACCAACCGGGTCTGGTCGGCCCCGATCGGGTCCGCCTCGGACCGCCGGCACCGGATCACCGCCGATCCGGTCGTGGCGGGGGGCATCGTCTATACGCTCGACAGCCTCTCGACGGTCACGGCCACCACCACCGGCGGCGGCCGGGTCTGGAGCACCGGCCTGCGCCCCGCGCGGGAATCGGGGGACAGCGTCTCGGGCGGCGGGCTCGCCTATGAGGGCGGCCGCGTCTTTGCCACCACCGGCTATGGCGAGCTTGTCGCGCTGGACGCGCGGACTGGCGGCGTCGCCTGGCGCCAGCGGGTCAACGCGCCGATCTCGGGCTCGCCCACCGTGGCTAATGGCATCGTCTATGTGGTCGGCCGCGATGCCTCTGGCTGGGCGGTGCGCGCCAGCGACGGCAAGGTGATGTGGCGCGTCTTTGGCAATGACGGCATGGCGGGCGTGATGGGCGGCGGTGCGCCGGCAGTCGCTGGCGGCACGGTCGTCTTCCCCTATTCCACCGGCCAGCTTGTCGGGGTCGATACCAGCAACGGCGCCCAGCGTTGGGCCGCGGATGTCGCAGGCTCGCGCCTTGGCCGCTCGATCTCGCTCTTCCGGGAAATGACGGGCGATCCGGTGATCGTCGGCAGCACGGTCTATTCGGGCACCAGCTCGGGCCGCGTCGGTGCCTATGACCTTGAGAGCGGGCTGATGAAATGGGAAGCGCCGGAAGGAGCCTCCAGCCCGGTCCTTGTCGCCGGGAACTCGGTCTTCCTCGTGAACGATCAGGCCCAGCTCCTGCGGCTCGACGCCGCGAATGGCGGGCGGGTCTGGGCGCAAAAGCTGCCCTATTTCACCAAGCAGATCGTGAGGAAGCAGGGTAAGGTCTGGAATCACTACGGGCCGGTGCTTGCCGGAAACCGGCTTTACCTTGCCGGCTCGGACGGCTATCTGCGCGTCTTCGATCCCGCATCGGGTGCTCTGATCGGCCAGGCCGAGATTCCGGGCGGCGCCGCTGCGGCCCCGGCCGTCGCAGGCCAGACCCTTTACGTCGTCACCCATGACGGCCAGCTGATTGCATTTAGATGAGCTTCACCCTCGCCATCGTCGGACGACCGAATGTCGGCAAGTCCACGCTTTTCAACCGCCTCGTCGGGAAACGGCTGGCGCTGGTCGATGACCAGCCCGGCGTGACGCGCGACCTGCGCGAGGGGCAGGGAAGGCTGGGCGACCTGCGCTTCATCGTGGTCGATTCGGCCGGTCTCGAGATTGCCGAGGATGACAGCCTTCAGGGCCGGATGCGTCGCCTGACCGAGCGCGCCGTGGACGAGGCGGATGTCTGCCTCTTCGTGATCGACGCGCGCGTGGGCGTGACCGCGGCGGATGAATATTTCGCCGAGATCCTGCGCCGCCGCGCCAAGCATGTCATCCTTGCCGCCAACAAGGCCGAGGGCCGCGCGGGCGAGGCAGGCGCGATGGAGGCCTATGCGCTGGGGCTGGGCGAGCCGCTGCGCATCTCGGCCGAGCATGGCGAAGGGATGGACGATCTTTATCGCGCGCTCGTCCCGCTTGCCGAGGAGTTCGAGGCGCAGAACGTCCAGCAGGCGCCGGAAACCGATGTCGATGTCTCCGAGGATGGCGATGAGGACGAGGAGGATTGGCGTCCCTCGGCCCGCAAGCCGCTGCAGATCGCGGTGATCGGCCGTCCGAATGCCGGGAAATCGACCCTCATCAACAAGATTCTGGGTGAGGATCGCCTGCTGACCGGCCCCGAGGCCGGGATCACCCGCGATTCGATCAGTGTCTCGACCGAGTTCATGGGCACGCCGATCCGCATTTTCGACACAGCCGGGATGCGCAAGAAGGCGCGCGTGACCGACAAGGTCGAGAAGCTCTCGGTCGCGGACGGGCTGCGGGCCGTGCGCTTTGCCGAGGTGGTCGTGGTGCTGCTCGATGTGGGCATTCCCTTCGAGCAGCAGGATCTGCGCATCGCCGATTTCGCCGAGACCGAGGGCCGTGCCGTGGTCATCGCCGCGAACAAATGGGATCTCGAGGAAGAGAAACCCCAGAAGCTGAACGAATTGCGCGAGGCGTTCGAGCGCCTGCTGCCGCAATTGAAGGGTGCGCCGCTGGTCACGGTTTCGGCGCGCACCGGCAAGGGCCTCGACCGGCTGCACAATGCGGTCCTGAAGGCGCATGAGGTCTGGAACCGCCGCATCTCGACCGCGCGGCTGAACCAGTGGCTTTCCGCCATGACCGAGGCGCATCCGCCGCCCGCGCCGGGCGGCCGCCGCATCCGGCTGCGCTATATGACGCAGGTGAAAACCCGGCCACCGGCCTTCGTGGTGATGGCGACCCATACCGACAAGCTGCCCGACAGCTATGCGCGATATCTGGTCAATGGGCTCAGGGCGGATTTCGACATGCCCGGCACGCCGATTCGCCTGACCTTCCGCGATCAGGGCACCAAGAACCCCTATCGGGACAAGGCGAACAAGATCAACCAGTCCGGCGCGCTCTCCAAGCACCGGGTCCGGCAGAAGCCCAAGGGCACCTGACCCGGCTCAGGTGGTGACGCGCACCAGTGCGAAGGCGATGATGGCGATGCCCAGCACGGCCATCATCGACAGCGCCGCCTGTGTGGCGACCGCGCCTGCCGCCAGCCCGATCATGCCCCAGATCACCGCGATGCCATAGCTGATCGTCCGCCCCAGCCTCAGCTGGACGCTGACCGCGGCGAGTGCCGCCATGGTGACGCCGATCACCGCCGCGACCCGTTCGGGGATCCCGAATTGCCCATGCAGCAGGGTCGCGACAAGGGCGCAGCCCGCCAGCGTCGCCCAGCCCGCCGCGAAGCCCAGCGAGGCGCTGATGCGTCGGTCGGGGGAGGGCGGCACCCCGGCCAGTGCCTCGCCGACAAATCCCACCACCATCACCGCGCCCAAGAGGAAGGCTCCACCCGGCTGGGGGGCAAGCAGCCAGGGCCAGATCGCGCCTGCGATCAACCCGATGACCAGCGCGCCATGATGGTCACCGGACCAGCGGCGGGGGAGGGGCGTCGCGGCTGACGGGTCTTTGCGCGATGCGAAGATCTGGCTCGCGGCGTGATAGATCAGCGCAAGCCAGGTCGCGACCAGCAGCGCCAGCATTGCAGGCACGCGCGGGCGCATGAATTGCGCGACCATGTCCGGCACCGCCGGGGCTGCGCCCGTGATCGCGTCTAGCCCCATGCCGGGCAGCGCCATCTCGATCGTCGGGGGGGCGGGGACCGGCTGCAGCGCATAGCCCGACGTGCTGGCGACAAAGGCCAGTGTCGCCAGCATGAGGATAAGCGTGCCTGCGGGTCTCATGCTGCCGAACGCGGAGCATGTGAAAGCGGTTTCCGGCGGAGGGGCGATTTCTCGCCCCCTCGCGAAGGATCAGGCCAGCGTGCCGTCCGCCTGAAGCCGCGTCTTGCCGCGCAGATAGGGATGCAGCGCCGCGGGCAATTCGACCGAGCCATCGGCCTGCTGGCCGTTCTCCAGAACCGCGATCAGCGTGCGGCCCACGGCGAGGCCGGAGCCGTTCAGCGTATGGACAAATTCCGGCTTGCCGCCAGCTTCCGGGCGGAAACGGGCATTCATCCGCCGGGCCTGGAAGTCGCCGCAATAACTGACCGAGGAAATCTCGCGATACTTGCCCTGTCCGGGCAGCCAGACCTCGAGGTCATGGGTGATGCGCGCGCCAAAGCCCATGTCACCGCCGCAAAGGACGATGGTGCGATAGGGCAGGCCCAGCCGCTCCAGCACGGTCTCGGCGCAGCGGGTCATGCGGGCGTGTTCAGACATGCCCTCGGCCGGCGCGACGATCGAGACCATCTCGACCTTCTCGAACTGGTGCTGGCGCAGCATCCCGGCGGTGTCGCGCCCCGCGCTGCCCGCCTCGGAGCGGAAGCACTGGCTGTGGGCGACCATGCGGCGAGGCAGGCTGGCCTCGTCGACCAGATCGCCATGGACGGTGTTCGTCAGCGTCACCTCGGCAGTGGGGATCAGCCAGAAGCCCTCGCGGGTCTGATAGCTGTCCTCGCCGAATTTCGGCAATTGCCCGGTGCCCTCCATCATCTCGGAGAGAACCAGAACCGGAGTCCATGTCTCGGTCAGGCCGTGTTCCTCGGTGTGCAGGTCCAGCATGAACTGTGCCAGCGCCCGGTGGATGCGCGCGACGCCCTTTTGCAGCAGCACGAAACGCGCGCCCGAAAGCTTCGCCGCGGTCTCGAAATCCATGCCGGGGCGGACGCCCTCGATCTCGAAATGCTCGACCGGGGTGAAGTCGAAATTGCGCGGATCGCCCCAGCGCCGGATCTCGACATTGTCGTCCTCGTCCTTGCCGGGAGGGACGCCTTCGACGGGCAGGTTCGGAATGCCCATCAGCATGTCGCGCAACTGGGCGTCCAGAGCGGCGGCTTCGGCCTGAAGGCGCGCCGTCTCCTCCTTCTTGGCGGTGACGAGGGCGCGCAGCCGCTCGAACTCGGCCTCGTCGCCGCGACCCTTGGCGGCACCGGCTTCCTTGCTGGCCTTGTTCTGCTCGGCCTGCGCCGCCTCGGCCGCGCTGATACGGGAACGACGGTCGGCATCCAGCGACAGGATCTCGGGCGAGAGGGGGGGCAGGTTGCGCAGGCCAAGGGCTGCGTCAAAGGCTGCGGGATTCTCGCGAATGGCGCGGATGTCATGCATGGCTGGCCGGTTCCTCGGATTGTCTACCGAAGTTTCAATAACCCAAGCCCGGCCCGGACGAAAGCCGGGGCGCGCGTGGTTCAGCCCCAGTGGCGCGCCTCGTCCAGCATGTCGCGCAGGACGGGAAAGAACCGTTCCGCGCCGGGATAGCCTTCAAAGCGCGTGACCTCCTGCCCATCGAGCAGCAGGATGAAGCCGGGGGTCAGCCACGGCATCCGGTCCAGCGCCAGCCCGTCGGGGAAGGGGCCGTCTATATCAACCATCAGCAGTGGCGCCGCCCGGCCTTCGGGGTGGCTGGCATAGATCGGGCCAATCTCACGGTCCCATTGCGCGCAATAGACACAGCCCTTGCGGCGCACCATCATCAGCCGAGTGTCGCGCCCACGGGCAAGGGCGCCCTTTGCCGAAAGCGACAGCCCAAGCGCCAGTCCCATGACATGGCGGCGGTTCGGCAATCTGGCTTCCCGTTTCATGGCGAAACCCTAGCCCGGCCCCGGGCGATGGACAAGCGCAAGCGTTTACATGGACTTCATGTGCAAATATCCAGTCGGGGGCGCGTTTCGCCGCGCCCGCATCCGTTACCGGCCCGAGGATCCCATGGACGAGTTGACCGAGCCTCTGCTTCGCGGCGACCGCCGCGCGCTGTCCCGCGCGATCACCCTGATCGAGAGCACCCGCTCCGACCACCGCGCCCGCGCCCGCCGGCTACTGGCGGAACTGCCGCCGCGTCAGGCGCTGCGCATCGGTCTTTCGGGAACGCCGGGCGTCGGCAAGTCGAGCTTTATCGAGGCCTTCGGCAAGATGCTGACGGCAAAGGGGCTGAAGGTCGGGGTGCTGGCCGTCGATCCCAGCTCCTCGCGCTCGGGCGGGTCGATCCTTGGCGACAAGACCCGGATGGAGACGCTGGCCCGCGATCCCCTGGCCTTCATCCGCCCCTCGCCCTCGCGCGCGGAACTGGGCGGCGTCGCGCGACGCACGCGCGAGACGGTGCGGCTTTGCGAGGCGGCGGGCTTCGACATCGTCCTGATCGAGACGGTGGGCGTCGGCCAGTCCGAAACCCTCGTGGCCGAGATGTCGGACCTGTTCGTGCTGCTGCTGGCCCCCGCCGGCGGGGATGAGCTGCAAGGCGTCAAGCGCGGGATCATGGAGATTGCCGACCTGATCCTTGTCAACAAGGCGGATGGCGAGCTGCGCGGCAATGCGCTGCGCACGGTCGCCGATTACGCGGGCGCCCTGCGCCTTCTGCGCAAGCGGCCGCAGGATCCCGAGGGATATCCGCGCGCCCTGCCGGTCTCGGCCCTGACGGGCGACGGGCTGGAGGAGGCATGGGGCCACATGACCCATCTGGCCGACTGGCGGCGCGAAACCGGGCATCTGGAGGCCCGCCGGGCCGAGCAGGCGCGGCAATGGTTCCTGTCCGAGGTCCGGTCTGGCCTGCTTGCCCGCCTCGACCGGCCCGAGGTCCGCAAGCGGCTGGGCGAGGCCGGGAATGCGGTGGCGCGGGGCGAGGCCGAGCCCGACGCGGCCGCGGCATTGGTGCTGGACTGGCTGCAAGGGGCGAATCGCCCCGGCGAAGCCTAACGCTCGGGTCGTCAGGACGCTGGGTCAGGCGAGGATTTCATGGCCCTCAGCCCCGGAACCGGGGCGTGCGGGCAGGAAAGACGGGCGAAAAGGCTTGACGCGCCCCGCCCAAGCCCGTATTTCCCCGCAACAGATTTCCGGGCGCTGCCACGCGGCGCCCTTTCATATTGCGGGCGACCGCACCATCGAATCGAAGGAACAGATCATGTCGCGCGTTTGCGAACTGACCGGCAAGGGCCCGATGAGCGGCAACAACGTCTCCCACGCCAACAACAAGACCCGTCGTCGGTTTCTGCCGAACCTGAACGAGGTCTCGCTGATCTCCGACAAGCTGGGCCGTAGCTACCAGCTGCGCATCTCGGCTGCTGCCCTGCGCTCGGTCGACCACCGTGGCGGTCTGGACGCGTTCCTGGCGAAAGCCCGTGACGAAGAGCTGTCGGACCGCGCCCTCAAGATCAAGCGCGAGCTGGCCAAGGCCTGATCGTCACCGCTTTTCCAAGGGCCGATCGATTCGCGGCCCAAGGAGAAGATGGCTCCGGCCCCGCCCGATCAGGCGGGGCTTTGTCATGTGCGGTATCGGGATTTTCGCGGCTCAGCCACCCGCGGCGACAGGCTTGCGGGCCTCGGTCTCGGCGATCAGGGCCTCGACGCTTGGCCCCAATGCCTCGACGATCAGCGCGACGCCCGCCTCCGAGGCATGGACCTGATCGGGTTGCAGGACGGTTGCCAACTCACGCTCGGGCAGGGTGAAGAACGGCTCGTAGAGGTTTTCCAGCAGCAAGGCCCGGTGCTTCCGGGCAAGGCGCGGCCAGATCTCGGCCCAGGCGCGGCCCTGCGCCTCGTTCCGCTCGCGCCCGGCGATGCCGACCAGCAGGGCGGGCAGGTTCCGGTCCCCGATCCGCGACAGGATCACGTCGAGATTGCGTTCCGCCCGGCGCGGGGAAACGCCGGACAGAAGGTCATTGCCGCCAAGTTCGACGATGACCGCATCGGGCTGGCCCCGCCGGATCGTCGCGTCGATCCGGGCTGCGCCATCGGCCGTGGTATCCCCCGATGCGCCCCCGTTCAGCACCAGCACGTCATACCCCCTCGCGTCCAGCCAATGCTGAAGCTGCGGCACCAGCCCCACCTCGGGGGCAAGGCCGTAGCCCTCGGTCAGGCTGTCGCCGAAGGCGAGGATGCGCATCGGCTCTGCCACGGCCCCGAAGGGGGCAGCGGCAAGGGCCAGGCTGAGCAAGAGGGGGCGTAGGGTCATCTGAAACCTCGTAACCGCAGGGCATTGGTAACCACAAAGACCGAAGACAGCGCCATGGCGCCCGCCGCCAGCATAGGCGAAAGCTGCGGGCCGCCAAAGGGAACCAGAAGCCCCATGGCCACGGGAATGAGCGCGGCGTTATAGGCGAAGGCCCAGAACAGGTTCTGCCGGATATTCGCCATGACGGCCCGCGACAGGCGCAATGCGCGCGGGACGCCCTGCGGATCGCCGCCAGCCAGCACCACCTCGGCCGATTCGATGGCGACATCGGTGCCGGTGCCGATCGCGATTCCGGTGCGCGCGGCGGCAAGCGCCGGGGCGTCGTTGATCCCGTCGCCGACAAAGACCGTGTTCCCGCCCATCTGCCGGATGGCCTGAAGCTTGCCTTCGGGCAGCACGCCCGCGATCACGCGGTCGATGCCCAGCCTGCCGCCAACCGCCTTGGCCGTGGCCTCGACATCGCCGGTGATCATTGCCGTTCGGACGCCCAGCCCGTGCAATTCCCGGATCGCGGCCGCCGCCTCGGGTCGCACGGGATCGGCGAGGGCGAGGGCGGCGCGATGCGTGCCGTCAATGGCCAGATGCACCGGGGTCGCGCCACTCTCGGCCCAGCCATCGGCCTCGGCCAGCAGCGCAGCGTCGGGGGTGATCCCGGCCTCCTGCAGGGCGGCGGCATTGCCGATCAGCAGGTTCTTCCCCTCGACCTCGGCCGAGAGGCCGCGGCCGATCGCGGCGGTGACGTTGCGGGCTTCAGGCAGATCCAGCCCCGCCTCCTGCGCCGCGGCGACTATGGCCGCGCCAAGCGGATGCTCCGAGCGCGCCTCGGCCGCGGCGGCCAGCAGCAGCGCCTCGTCCCGCGCGATGCCGGCGGTCGCAACCCCGGTCAAGGCCGGTTTCCCGAGGGTCAGCGTGCCGGTCTTGTCGAAGGCCACCACCTCGGCTTCGGCGAGATGCTGCAATGCGTCCCCGCGCCGGAACAGGATCCCCAGTTCCGCGCCGCGCCCGGTGCCGACCATGATCGAGACCGGGACGGCAAGGCCCATGGCGCAGGGGCAGGCGATGATCAGGACCGAGATCCCGGCGATCAGCGCATGAGTGATCGACCCTGTCGCGATCATCCAGATCGCGAAGGCCAGAATCGCGAGCCCGATCACCACCGGGACGAAAACCGCCGTGATCCGGTCGACCAGCGCCTGCACGGGCAGTTTCGCGGATTGCGCCTCCTCGACCATGCGGATGATGCGGGCAAGGACCGTGTCCTCTCCCGTCGCGGTGACGCGGTAGCGCAGCGCCGAATTGCCGTTCACGGTGCCGCCGGTCAGCGGGTCGCCGACGCGCTTGACGACGGGCAGGGGCTCGCCGGTCAGCATCGCCTCATCGACCGCGCCTTCGCCCTCGACCAACTCACCATCCAGTGCCACCCGCTCGCCGGGGCGCAGGCGCAGGATGTCGCCGGCCCGGATCTCGGCCACCGGAAGCTCGACCGCCTTGCCGTCCCGCTCGACCTCGGCCGTCGCCGGGGCCAGTTCGATCAGCCGCCGGATGGCAGCGCCGGCGCGGCCGCGGGCGCGGGCCTCCAGCCAGCGGCCCAGCAGGATCAGCGTCACGATGACCGCCGCTGCCTCGAAATAGACATGGCGCGCCTCGACCGGCAGCAGGGTGGGCGCGATGGTCGCGACGGTTGAATAAAGCCATGCGGCCCCGGCCCCCAGCGCGACGAGGCTGTTCATCTCGGGCCGGCCATGCCAGAGCGCGGGCAGGCCGACGCGGAAGAACACGCGGCCCGGCCAGACCAGCACGATCGTGGTCAGCACCAGTTCCGCAAGCCACAGCCCGCGCTCGCCCATCAGGGCGTAAAGCTGGTGATGCAAAGCGGGGAACAGGTGTCCACCCATCTCGGCCAGAAAGACCGGCAGGGTCAGGATCAGCGCGATCAGGAAGTTGCGGCCGACATCAGGGGCATCGGCCTCATGCACATGGCCGCCGGCATGGGCGCCATGCGCCATCGGCAGCCGGGCAGGATAGCCCGCCTTCGTCACGGCATCGGCAAGGCTCTGCGCCTCGACCGAGGGCGCGTGCACGACGACCGCCGCGCCCGTCGCGAGGTTCACGCTGGCCGAGGCGACGCCGGGAACCGCGCGGAGCGTCTTTTCGATCCGGCCCACGCAGGAGGCGCAGGACATGCCCTGAACCTCAAGCCGGGTTTCCAGATCTGCCGCCGGATAGCCCGCCT
>NZ_DATMFA010000020.1:0-27688 GCF_035556475.1 Paracoccus sp. (in: a-proteobacteria)
TGGCCGAGATGGTGGCGATCAACCGCGCCCAGCCCGACTGGACCCCGCCAGCCGGACCCTTCCCGGTGCGCAAGGAAATCATGGCCGTGGTTGGCGCGGTCATCGTCATGCTGGTGGTGGGGCTGATCCACCGCTTGCTGGGTTACAACCCGTTCGGAGCCTGAAATGTCCAAGATCTACCGCCTGCTGACCGAGGACGACACCTCGGCCTTTTGCCACAAGGTCAGCCTTGCCTTGTCGAAAGGGTGGGAACTCCACGGCGCGCCCTCGATCGCCTTCGATGCAGGACGCGGCGTCATGCGCTGCGCACAGGCGGTCACGAAAGAGATCGAGGCCGATTACCACCCCGACATGAAGCTGGGCCAGCAATAGGATCAGCACGCCCGCGTCTTTCACCGTTGCCCAAATACCCTGCGACGTCTGCAAGGGGAGGTGCGGCCGGATCGTCTAGCGGGCAGGGTGGTGACATGCGGCCTCGGCCAGCGCGGCACCCCCGAATCCGCTACCCGGGCGGCAAAGATGAGGGAATCGCTAGGGAACCGCGTCGCGACCGGCGGGCGTATCGTGATACCGCAATCATTTCCCCCGATCGCGGCAAAGCGTGATCACAGGCCATTCCTGCGTGATCACAAAGGTTAGAAATTTCCCTCATTCCCCCTTTCGTCTGGTCGCGAACCGTGACAGATGCGACAAAACGACTAGAAGCAAACCCAATTTCTCGGCCAGCCCTTGCCGCCAGCCGCCGTGCTGTGAGGGCCCCTGAACGCAGGAGAGCACACCATGGCTGACGTCAACCGGGGCAACCGGCCGCTGTCACCGCATCTGCAGGTCTATCGCCTGCCACTCGCCGCCGTCACTTCGATCATGACCCGGATCACCGGTCATGCGCTGGTTGCCGGCATCGTGCTGATCGTCTGGTGGCTTGTCGCCGCCGTCGCCTCGCCCGGCGCATTTGCCTGCGCCGATTGGGTGATGCGGTCCTGGCTGGGCTTCATCATCCTGACCGGGTCGATGTGGGCGCTCTGGTATCACATGCTGGCCGGCATCCGGCACCTGTTCTACGACGCGGGCTACGGCCTCGAGATCGAGCAGGCCGAGCGTTCCAGCCAGGCGCTGATCGCGGGTTCGGTCCTCCTGGCCATTCTGACCCTGATCATCTTCTTCCTGTTCTGAGGAAAGGCGGCATCATGCGTTATCTTACCCCCCGCAAATCCGCCGTCGGTCTGGGCGCGGCCCATGAAGGGACGCAGCACCACTGGCAGATGACCGTCAGCGCCGTCGCCCTGGCGATCCTGACGCCCCTTTTCATGATCACCATCGCCTGCGCCATCGGGCTGCCGCGCGAATTGGTGGTGGCCTATTTCGGCCGTCCGCTGCCGGCGCTGATCACCGGGCTTTTCGTCATCGTGGGCATGGTGCACTTCATCAAGGGCACGCGCATCATGATCGACGACTATTGCCACGGCTGGACGCGCAAGGCCGCGATCATCCTTTCCGCCATCTTCGGCTGGGCGGTCATCGCCGCCGCCGTCTACGCGCTGGTCCGCATGGGCCTTGGCGCGATCATCGTGCTCTGAGGTTCCGCCATGGCTGATTACAAATACGAAACTCACGATTATGACGTGGTTGTCGTCGGCGCCGGCGGTGCAGGTCTGCGCGCGACGCTGGGCATGGCCGAGCAGGGCCTGCGCACCGCCTGCGTGACCAAGGTGTTCCCGACGCGCTCGCATACCGTGGCCGCGCAGGGCGGCATCGCGGCCTCGCTGTCGAACATGGGCCCGGACAACTGGCAGTGGCATATGTATGACACCGTCAAGGGCTCGGACTGGCTGGGCGATACCGACGCGATGGAATACCTTGCGCGCGAAGCCCCGAAGGCGGTCTACGAGCTTGAGCATTACGGCGTGCCCTTCTCGCGCACCGAGGAAGGCAAGATCTACCAGCGCCCGTTCGGCGGCCACACGACCGAATTCGGCGAAGGCCCGCCCGTCCAGCGCACCTGTGCGGCGGCGGACCGGACTGGCCACGCCATCCTTCACACGCTTTACGGGCAGTCGCTGAAGGAAAAGGCCGAGTTCTTCATCGAATATTTCGCCCTCGACCTGATCATCACCGATGGCAAATGCACCGGCGTCGTCTGCTGGAAGCTGGATGACGGCACCATGCATGTCTTCAACGCCAAGATGGTGGTGCTGGCGACCGGCGGCTATGGCCGCGCCTATTTCTCGGCCACCTCGGCCCATACCTGCACCGGCGACGGCGGCGGCATGGTGGCGCGTGCGGGCCTGCCGCTTCAGGACATGGAATTCGTGCAGTTCCACCCGACCGGCATCTATGGCTCGGGCTGCCTGATCACCGAAGGGGCGCGCGGCGAAGGCGGCTACCTCACGAACTCGGAAGGCGAGCGGTTCATGGAACGCTATGCCCCGACCTACAAGGATCTGGCCAGTCGCGACGTGGTTTCGCGCTGCATCACGCTGGAGATCCGCGAGGGTCGCGGCGTGGGCGAGCACAAGGACCATATGTTCCTGAACCTGCAGCACCTGCCGCCGGAATCGCTGGCCGAGCGTCTGCCGGGCATCTCGGAATCGGCCCGGATCTTTGCCGGCGTCGATGTGACGCGCGAGCCGATCCCGATCCTGCCGACGGTCCATTACAACATGGGCGGCATTCCGACGAACTACTGGGGCGAGGTGCTGAACCCGACCGAGGACGCGCCGGACGGCGTCTTCCCCGGCCTGATGGCAGTGGGCGAGGCCGGCTGCGCCTCGGTCCACGGCGCGAACCGTCTTGGTTCCAACTCGCTCATCGACCTCGTGGTCTTTGGTCGTGCCGCCGCGATCCGCGCCGGTCAGGTCATCGACCGCGAAGCGCCGATCCCGACGACGAACGTGGAATCGGTGCAGAACGCGCTCGACCGCTTCGACCGCATCCGCTTTGCCGATGGCGGCATCCCGACCGCGGAATTGCGGCTTGAGATGCAGCGGACCATGCAGGCCGATGCCGCCGTCTTCCGCACCGACAAGACGCTGGCCGAAGGCGTCGACAAGATGCGCGACATCGCGGCCAAGATGAACGACCTCAAGGTCACCGACCGCAGCCTGATCTGGAACAGCGACCTGATGGAAACGCTGGAACTGACCAACCTGATGCCGAACGCGCTGGCGACCATCGTCGCTGCCGAGGCGCGCAAGGAAAGCCGCGGCGCCCATGCCCATGAGGACTGGCCCGAGCGGGATGATGCCAACTGGCGCAAGCACTCGCTTGCATGGATCGAAGGCAACGATGTTAAACTGGCCTATCGGCCCGTTCACCTCGAACCTCTGACCACGCAAGAGGAAGGCGGGATCGATTTGAAGAAAATCGCACCCAAAGCGAGGGTTTATTGATGCGTCTTCCCCTGATCATGACTGCCGCCGCGCTGGCCCTTTCGGGCTGCGTGGTCCAGAACCCGGCGGGGGCACCCGTGCCCGCGCCGGTGCCGGTGCCTTCGGTCTCGCCGGACGCGGCCGCCCGCTCGAACGCGCGGGTCGTCGTCAACCGCGAGATGGCGCGCCGCCTGCCGGGCGCCAATGTCGCGCCCTATACCGACTGCGTGATGCAGAACGCGACCTCGGCTGAACTGGCCACGATCGCGGATTCCGCGACCAGCGCCAGCGGCACGGTCGCCTCGATCGTCAGCCGGCCGACGACCACGCAATGCATCGCCGGTGCCGCAGCCGCGGCCAAGGGCGCTGCCTGATGTGCCCTCGCGGCGCGCTTGGCCTTCAGACCCCCGCGATGCCGGGGGCGATGGCCTGCGCGCCGATACTTTCTGTGCCGGGCGCTGATGGGGTGGAGGGCTAGCCATGTCGCTTGTTGCCACCCTTCGCCGCCTCGGCGGTCGTGTCGCGCGGGAAGCCGCGCTTTATCCGGCAGCTGTCAGGGGCCGGCGCGCGACCCGCCGGATCGCCTTCCTGCCCAGCGACGCCCGTGTGCAATCAAGCATGCTGCGCGCCTATAATATCGCGGGAGAGCTTGAAAAGCAGGGTTGGGCCACGCTGGTCGTGCCCAAGCAACTGACGCTGGCGCAGCGCCGCCGCCTGCTTGCGACGTTCCGCCCGGACATGGTGGTCGTCCAGCAATGCCGCCATCCGCTGAACCGCCTGGTCCATGTCAGGGAATGGCCCTTCGTTCTCGACATCGACGATGCCGATTTTCTTGACCCAACGCTGGGAGACGCGCTGGAGGACATGGCCCGCCACGCCTCGGGCGTCATCTGCGGCAGCCGCTATATCCGCGACTGGGCGGCGCAGTTCTCGCGCAACCCCGTGGTGATCTGGACCACGACCCCGATCACGCCGCGTGCGTTTGTCGAGGCCGGCCTGCGCGAACCGATCGTGACCTGGGCGCAATCCTCGCCGCTGGGCTATCCGGGCGAACTCGCCTTCGTGGCCGAGGTGATGAGGGGGGTGGCCCGACTGCGTGGTGGCGTGCGCCTGCGTCTCTATGGCTGGGACGGACCCCGCGACCATCCCGCGCTGACCGCGATGGCCGGGGACGGGGTCAAGGTCGAACTTCTGCCCTTCATGCCCTACGAGGCTTTCATCGCCTCGCTCGGCAGCGCCGCCGTGGGCCTCTCCCCCATCGTCCCCGAGGGGTTCAGTCGGGGCAAGTCCTTCGGCAAGATCCTTGCCTATCTGGACGCCAAGGTGCCGGTGATCTGCAGCGACGAGGTCGATCACAGCCTGTTCTTTACCGGGAAATCCGGGGTGGTCAGCAATGATCCGGGGGATTGGATCGCCGCGATCGCCCGCCTTCTCGAGGAACCCCGGGCGCGCACGGCAATGGCCGAGGCCGCCTATGCCGACTATACGCGCCGGCTGTCCACGGGCACGGGCGGGCGGCTGACATTCGAATATCTGAGCGGGCTGCTCGGGCGCGAGATGCGTCCGGCAGTCTGAAGAAACCGTCCGCTGCGGCCAGATGGCCACCAGCGGCCAGCAACACGAGCCAGTCGGCATTGGCCGAACAGACGAGCCAAGGAAGAGGTCAAGATGGTCCAGTTCAACCTTCCCAAGAACTCCCGTATCCGGGTCGGCAAGACCTGGCCGAAGCCCGAGGGCAAGAATGTCCGCCGCTTCAACATCTATCGCTGGGACCCGGATACCGGCGAGAACCCGCGGATCGACACCTATTTCATCGACCTCGACAAATGCGGCCCGATGGTTCTGGACGCGCTGATCAAGATCAAGAACGAGATCGACCCGACGCTGACCTTCCGCCGCTCCTGCCGCGAGGGGATCTGCGGCTCCTGCGCGATGAATATCGACGGCGGCAACCGTCTGGCCTGCATCTTCGGCATCGACGAAGTTACGGGCAAGGATGTGAACATCTACCCGCTGCCGCATATGCCGGTGGTGAAGGATCTGATCCCCGACCTGACCCATTTCTATGCGCAGCACGCCTCGGTGAACCCCTATCTGATTACCGAGACGCCGACCCCCGACAAGGAATGGCGCCAGTCGATCGAGGACCGCAAGAAACTCGACGGCCTCTATGAATGCGTGATGTGCGCCTCCTGCTCGACCGCCTGCCCGAGCTACTGGTGGAACGGTGACCGCTACCTCGGCCCGGCGGCTTTGCTGCACGCCTATCGCTGGATCATCGATTCGCGCGACGAGGCGACCGGCGAGCGTCTGGATGCGCTTGAGGACCCCTTCAAGCTTTATCGCTGCCACACGATCATGAACTGCACGAACACCTGCCCCAAAGGCCTGAACCCTGCCAAGGCGATCGCCTCCATCAAACACATGATGGTCGACCGCATCGTCTGATTTGCCTTCAGGGCATGGCCGCTATGCCGGCCTGAACCGCTTTACGCCGCGTCGCTGCACTGGAAAATGCTGCGGCGCGGCGTTATTTCGCGGGCAGGGAGAGATTGACATGATCCGACCCCGGAGAGCCCGATGAGCAAGACCGATCCGCAAGCCCGCAACCTGACCGTCCTGAAACCCGTCGCCGACAAAACCACGACCGAGGCTCAGGCTGTTCTCGAGCAGATGCTTGGCTATTTCAGCTTCGAGCCCGCGCCGCTCGAACGCGCCGATGAGCGCCTCGCCGCCTGATCGCGGCAAAAAGTCCTTGAACGATGATGGCGCGGCTTGCCAGCCGCGCCTTTGCCGTTTCCACCCTGCGACGCCGCCTTGGCTTCAGCGTTGCAATGGGTATTTGTGAAACGGTGAAAACTCACGCGGGGCTTGCGATCTTCACCGTTTTCCAAATACCCATGCGGCCTATTCACAGGCGAAGCGGTTAGAGGTTGATCGGTTCCATCACCACCGGCTCGATGACCTCGACGCCCGGCAGTCCCTCCCGCAGAGCATCGGCATTTTGCTCGAGCAGCGGGAAGGTCTTGTAGTGGCAAGGGATCACCGTCTTGAAATCGAAGTATTTCTTCGCCGCCCAGGCCGCCCGCTTCATGTCCATGGTGAAATGGCCGCCTGCGCAGAGGATGCCGATATCGGGTTGGTGATATTCGCCCATCCAGCCCATGTCGGCCATGATGTCGGTATCGCCCGAGACATAGATCACGTGGCCTTCGCCCGCGATCATGTAGCCGGATTCGTGGCCGGCATAGACCGGGCCTTCATTGCCTTCGAAGGACGAGGAATGCGAGGCGTTGACCATGGTCACCTTGGCGCCGTCGAGGTCGACCGTGCCGCCCTTGTTGAAGCCGATGCCGTGGATGGACTGGTGCGTCTGCCAGGTGCTGACAAGGTCGTAGATGCCGACGACGGGGATATTCAGCTCGCGCGCGATGGTCAGGGTGTCGCCGGTATGGTCGCCATGACCATGTGTCAGAAGGATATGGGTGGCGCCTTCGATCGCCCGGTCACGCTCATTGTCGGGGAAGGAGGGATTCCCCGAGAGCCAGGGGTCGATCAGGATCACGGCCCGTTCGATTTCAAGCCGGAATCCGGAATGGCCAAGCCAGGTCAGTTTCATGGGATGCTCCTTTTTCGATGGGCGCATCCTGCCAAGCCGGCGGCGGCGCGTAAAGTTCCCCAACGGGTCGCGCTTGCCCCGCACCGGCGCGGGCGGTAAACCCTCGGCCAAGCGAAAGGAACCCCCATGTCGATCACAGAGGATGAAGCCCGCAAGGTCGCGCATCTGGCGCGCATCGCGGTCGATGATGCCGACCTGCCGGCGCTCGCGCAGGAGTTGAACGGCATTCTGCATTTCATGGAACAGCTGAACGAAGTCGATGTCGAGGGCGTCGAGCCGATGACCGGCGTCGAGCCCATGCGTCTGAAGCGGCGCGAGGACATCGTGACGGATGGCGAGATGCAGGACCTGATCCTGAAGAATGCGCCCGATGCGCGCGAAGGCTTCTTTGCCGTGCCGAAGGTGGTGGAATGAGCGATCTGAACAAACTGACCATTGCCGGTGCCCGCGATGCGCTGGCCAAGGGCGAGGTGAGCGCGGTCGAATTGACCGAGGCCTGCATTGGCGCGATCGACGCCTCAGGCGCGCTGAATGCCTTTGTCCATGACACGCCCGACCTCGCGCGGGACATGGCGAAGGCTGCCGATGCCCGGATCAAGGCGGGCGATGCAGCACCCCTGACCGGTATTCCGGTGGGCGTGAAGGATCTTTTCTGCGTCAAGGGCGTGCCCTCGCAATCGGCGAGCCGCATTCTCGAGGGCTTCCTGCCGCAATATGAATCGACCGTGACCCGCAACCTCTGGGATCAGGGCGCGGTCATGCTGGGCAAGCTGAACCAGGACGAGTTCGGCATGGGCTCCTCGACCGAGAACAGCGTCTATGGCGCGACCGTCAATCCGTGGAAGCTGGAGGACGGGGTTTCCCGCACTGCGGGCGGCTCCTCGGGCGGCTCGGCGGCGGCGGTGGCGGCCGACCTTTGCCTTGCGGCGACCGCGACCGATACCGGCGGCTCGATCCGCCAGCCCGCGGCCTTCACCGGCACCGTGGGCCTGCGCCCGACCTATGGCCGGGTCAGCCGCTGGGGCGTGATCGCCTATGCCTCGTCGCTGGATCAGGCCGGGCCGATCACCAAGACGGTGCGCGATGCCGCGATCATGCTGGGCGCCATGGCCTCGGTCGATCCGAAGGATTCGACCAGCGCCGATCGTCCGGTCCCGGATTACGAGGCGGCGCTGACCGGTGATATCCGCGGCAAGAAGATCGGCATTCCCCGCGAATACCGCATCGAGGGCCTGTCGGACGAGATCGACGGCCTCTGGTCCAGGACCGCCGAGATGCTGAAGGATGCCGGGGCCGAAATCGTCGATATCAGCCTGCCGCATGCGAAATATGCGCTGCCCGCCTATTACGTCATCGCGCCGGCCGAGGCGTCCTCGAACCTCGCGCGCTATGACGGCGTCCGCTATGGCCGTCGCGCCAAGCTGGGGCAGGGCGATGGTGTCGTCGAGATGTATGAAAAGACCCGCGCCGAAGGCTTTGGCCGCGAGGTTCAGCGCCGGGTGATGATCGGCACCTATGTGCTGTCGGCCGGCTTCTACGACGCCTATTACAACCGCGCCCGCAAGGTGCGCGCGCTGATCAAGCGCGATTTCGACCAGGCCTATGCTGGCGGTATCGACGCGATTCTGGCGCCGACGACCCCCAGCGCGGCCTTTGGCCTTGGCACCGCGAACAAGGGCGATCCGGTCGAGATGTATCTGAACGACGTCTTTACCGTGACGCTGAACCTTGCCGGGCTGCCCGGAATCTCGGTTCCGGTCGGGCTGGACAAGCAGGGTTTGCCGCTTGGAATGCAACTGATCGGCCGCCCCTGGGACGAGGCGGGGCTGTTGAACCTTGCGCAAGCCCTGGAAACTGCGGCAGGCTTCACGGCGAAACCCGCGCACTGGTGGTAGGCGCAGAGAACTGGGAGTGTGCTTGATGCGGAAACTCGCGACGCTGGGAATGCTTGCCTCTGCCCTGACGCTGGCGGCTTGCGCCGAGAATACGGGCTGGAACCCGAATTACAGCGCGATCAACAACGGTTCGGGCTATTCGAAGTATCTCAGAGAGCGCGAGGCCGCCTTGCACGGCACCGGTCCGGTTCCGCAGGCCATTCCGATTCAGTTGCCGGCGCATGCGCCTTCGGTGCTGGATGTGGGCGGCACGCCGACCTCGACCACACCGGCCAAGGTTCAGATCGGAACGGTGGCGACGGCCAAGCCCAGCGGCGGCAAGCCCAGCGGCGCGATGCCGGTGACGACCAGCGGCCCCTATGCCGGGACGACACCGGTTCTGGTGCGCTATGCCTATGAGCAGAAGCAGAATCCGGGCAATACGATCTACAAGCGGACCGGCGGTTCGGTCGCGCAGGCGGCGCGGATCTGCAGCACCTATCCCTCGACCGATGCGGCGCAGCGTGGTTTCATCGCGCAGGGCGGGCCGCTGATCGACCCGAAGGGCATGGACCCGGATGGTGACGGCTATGTCTGCGGCTGGGATCCGCGCCCGGTGCGTCAGCAGAACGGGCTTTGAGCCTTTCACCCAATCACGGCGACCGGCGCGGACAGCGGCCGGAGCTGATCGTTCTGCATTATACCGGCATGGCAGATGGCGCGTCGGCCCGCGCCCGGCTTTGCGATCCGGTGGCCGAGGTTAGTGCGCATTGGCTGGTCCATGAGGACGGGCTGACCGAGGCGCTGGTGCCCGAGGACCGGCGGGCATGGCACGCGGGCGCCGGAAGCTGGCAGGGGCGTGACGATGTCAATTCGCGCTCGATCGGGATCGAGCTGGTCAATCCGGGCGACCGGCCCTTTCCAGAACCGCAGATGGCGGCGCTGGAGGCCTTGCTGCGTAGTGTGATGGCGCGATGGGGTATTCCGCCGGAGGGCGTGATCGCCCATTCCGACATGGCGCCCGGCCGAAAGGTTGACCCAGGCCCGCGCTTCGACTGGTTGAGGCTGGCGCGACAGGGTTTGGCAATCTGGCCCGAGGCGGGGGGCGATGACCTGCCGCTGTCGCAAAGCCTTGCCCGGATCGGCTATCCCGAAACCGCCACCACGCTGGCGGCATTCCGGTTGCGTTTCCGGCCCGGCGCGAGCGGACCCGAGGATGCCGAGGATCGAAGGCTGGCCGCCGCGCTGGCCTATAGCCGCGCGTAAAGCGCCTCGATGCGGCGGGCCTCTTCCTCCAGCCCGTAAGGCGGGTTGATGACGAACATCCCCGATCCGACCATGCCGTGGCCGGGACGCGCGGGGGGAAAGCGCACCTCGGAGATCAGGGCCTCGGGATGGTCGCGGCGCAATGCCTCGACCATCGGTTTCTGCCGGTCGTCCGTCAGAATCGGATACCAGAGCGCGATGACGCCCACGTTCCATTTCCGCGCAATCTGGGCGATGTGGCGCGGCACCGCGTCGTAATCGGCCTTGACCTCGTAGCTGGGGTCGATCAGCAGCAGCCCCCGCCGCGGCGTGGGTGGGCAGACGGCCTTCGCCATCGCGAAGCCGTCCTGCCGGTGCAGATGCGCGAAACCGCCGACGCGGGACAGCGCCTCATGCTCGGCCGGGTGCAGCTCGGCCAGATGGGCCTCGTCCTCGGGGCGCAGGAAATAGCGGGCGATCAGGGGCGAGCCGGGATAGGCGTCCGGCCCGTGCAGACGGCGGATCTGGTCCAGCGCGCCCAGCAGCGGGTGATCGGCGGGCAGCCAGTCCTCGGCCAGCGCCCGGCCGATACCGGCGCGCGCCTCGCCCGTCTTTTCCGATTCCGGCCCGGCAAGGTCATATAGCCCGCGCCCGGCATGGGTTTCGAGATAGCTCAGCGGCTTTGGCTTGGCGGTCAGGTAGTCGAGCATCCACGCAAGCAGCGCGTGCTTCTGCAGGTCGGCCAGATTCCCGGCATGATAGGCGTGCTGATAGGACAACATGTCCTGCGAATATCCGGCCTGACTGAAAATGAAAAGCGGCGGTGCCCAGGGAGGAGGAGGGGCACCGCCGCGGAACGCTGGCCCAGGGAGGAGGAGGGGCCGCGTATGAGGCGCGGCGATGGCAGGGAGGAGGAGCCATTCACCGCTAGCTGACGACCCCAGGGAGGAGGAGGGGGCCATCGCATTCCATGTTCCCGACCGAAGGTTTTTGGCGGCACCCTCAGGGAGGAGGGGAGGGCGCCGCCAGAACCGCAAAGCCCAGGGAGGAGGAGGGCTTCGCCGTGTCGGTTGGCGGCTTCCCCAGGGAGGAGGAGGGGGAAAGCCGCCGGAACCGTGAAACCCAAGGGAGGAGGAGGGTTTCACCGTATCTGGTCGGCGGCGCCCTCAGGGAGGAGGAGAGGGGCGCCGCCTGAACTGCAAGGCCCAGGGAGGAGGAGGGGCCTTACGGTATGAGATCGGTGGCACCCTCAGGGAGGAGGAGGAAGGTGCCACCTGAACCGCGAAGCCCAGGGAGGAGGAGGGGCTTCACCGTATTAGAGCGGCGACATCCTCAGGGAGGAGGAGGAGGATGTCGCCTGAACCCGGACCCAAGGGAGGAGGAGTGGGTCGGGTATTCTATTCTTACTTCGTACCCCAGGCGGCTTCGTAAGCCACACCCCGGATCATCGAGCGGTTGATCCCCAGATCGGCAAGCTCGCGACCGGACAGGTCGTTCAGCTCGCGCACGGTCTGGCGATACAGCGCACGGCGTGCAAGGTAATCGCGCAGGTCAGCGATCAGGTTCCCGAAGCGGCCTTCGGTGGCCCGGCTGCGATGGGCAGCGTCATGATTCAGATCGAGAACAGCCATTTCACACACTCTACTTTATCGGTCTAAGCTTCGGTCGTCGTTGCCGTCGCTTTGTTAGGGCGAACATGCGCTTTTCGCTGCGTTTGCACAATAGACGGAGGTGCGATGCTGCTATGCAGAAATCGAATAGCTGTTGAAAATCGTGGTCACAAACGGTTCATAATCCTTGGTTTTTTGAAATGGCTTAGGGTCAGTGTCAATAAAACCGGGATAATCCACGACAAGTTGCGTGGGGATTCAGCGGTTTATATTCCGGGCGGCCCGGACGCCTTGCCGAGCGGGTTTGAACTTGCGATGCTGCCCGCGCTTTGAATACGGGGGTTGCCATGGCCATATCACGAGAAGTTGTGCTTTCCGAACTGCAACAAATAGCGGTTCCGGGGGGCGGAAATCTGGTCTCGGCCGACCTTGTCCGGGCGCTCGCGATCGAAGAGGGCACGGTTCGATTCGTCATCGAGGCCAGCGATGCCGCCGCCGCGCGCGCCCTTGCCCCGGCCGAAGCCGAGGCGCGCCGCCGCCTTGGCGCCATCCCCGGCGTCGAGAAGGTCCAGATCGTGATGACGGCGCCGGCCGGTCCGCGGCAGGCGCCGCAGGCAGGTGCGGAGGTGGTCGCGCGATCGGGCGCGGCAGCGGGCGCCGAACCCCCCAGCCTCAAGATAGGCCGGCATCCGACGCCGCAGGCTGGTCCGGCGCCGGTCAGCGGGGTCGCGCGGATCCTTGCCATCGGTTCGGGCAAGGGCGGGGTCGGCAAGTCGACCCTGACCTCGAACCTCGCGGTGGCGTTGGCGCGGGCCGGGCGGCGGGTCGGGTTGCTGGACGCCGATATCTATGGCCCCTCGCAACCGAGGATGCTGGGGCTGACCGGCCAGAAGCCCATCAGCGACGGCCAGATGATCGAGCCGCTGCGCGCCCATGGCGTCACCGTCATGTCGCTTGGCCTGATGATGAAGGAGGGCGAGGCGGTCGTCTGGCGCGGTCCCATGCTGATGGGCGCGCTGCAGCAGATGCTCAATCAGGTGAAATGGGGCGAGCTTGACGTGCTGCTGGTCGATCTGCCGCCGGGAACCGGCGATGTGCAGCTTTCCCTGTGCCAGAAGGCGCAGGTGTCGGGGGCGATCATCGTCTCGACCCCGCAGGACGTGGCCCTGATCGACGCGCGCCGCGCCATCGACATGTTCAACAAGCTGAAGACGCCGGTTCTTGGCCTGGTCGAGAACATGTCCACCTATATCTGCCCCAATTGCGGGCATGAGGCGCATCTTTTCGGTCATGGCGGCGTCGCCACCGAGGCGCAGCAACTGGGACTGCCCTTCCTGGGCGAGATCCCTCTGGATCTGGAGGTGCGGTTGGCCGGCGATGCGGGCACGCCCGTCGCGGCGACCGAGGGGCCGGTGGCGGATGCCTTCGCCCGACTGGCGGCGCGGCTGATCGACGGCGGGATGGCCTGAGCCGCCCGATTGCCGGGATTGTCGAAAGGGGCCTGTCGCGGCCCCTTTTTCTATTCAGGCGTGTGCGGGGCTCGCCTGGGATTTCATGGGAAAGCCCCCGAATCCACGAATCACTCTGCCGTGAGCCGACGTGAGGCCCAGCATTTTCTGACGAATCGCGAGGGAGACGGTTGGCCCTAATAGCGGTTTCACGGGCCGAGGGCAGGGGAGTCAGAGCGGTTTCCGGGGAATTGTGGGATTTCTGCCGCACTTCATCGAGGATACCATATCTAGTAGTCTGATCGCGATGAACTTCCATCCCTTCCCTTGACGACATTTCTGCGACTTTTCGTTCGATGCCTGTTCTCGGGCAAAGAACCGCTCTCGCCCCGATTGCGCCCTAACAAACCCATTGCGTCCCATGCATTCCCATGTCATCCCTTTGATCACGGAAACGGGCTCAAGGGGCATCAAGACCCCGAAGGCGAAAAGCAGGCTTCATACAGGCACCCGCTTTCCGAACATGCTTCTGTGGCGCGCGAGCAGCACCTCCCCCAGGTGGCGCAAACACAGGGCACGATCCCCGAAACTACGGGGCCCAGAGATGGGAACGAGGGCGGCGGATCGGGCAGTGGCAGCAGCCCGATCCGCCCTTTCCTTTTCGGGACACCGGAAAGGCCGGGACAGTGGAAGGAGTGCGGGCCCGTGGCGCGCAGGTTCAGAGGATCCGAGGAGGTCAAGGTCGACGCGAAAGGTCGCGTTTCGATCCCGGCCAAGTTCCGCCGGGTCTTCGAGGCATCCGATCCCGACTGGTCCGCCGGCAAGCGCCCCCAGCTCGTCATCGTCTATGGCACGCGCGACTGGAAGCATCTGCAACTTTTCACCGTCGAGGCGATGGACGACATCGACGCCCAGATCTCGCGTCTGGGTCGCGGCAGCGCCGAGCGGAACCTGCTGGAAAACATCTATCACGGCCATGCGGAAGAGGCCGAGATCGACGGCGATGGCCGTCTGGTCCTGGCGCAGAAGCTGCGCGAGAAGATCGGCCTTGCCGACAGCGCCTTCTTCATCGCCGCCGGCGACAGCCTGAAGGTCTGGACCCCCGAGAGTTACGAGACCGAGGAGCGCCGCCTCGAGGAGCTGGTGCCCGATTTCGAGCCGGGCGCGGATCCGCTGTCGCTGCTGGCCGCGGCCGAGAAGGGCGAGGGCTAGGCGATGTCCACAATGGATGATCCCCATGTTCCCGTCCTGCTTGGCCCGCTTCTGCGGGCCGTTGCGCCTGTGGCCGGAACCTGGATCGACGGCACTTTCGGCGCCGGTGGCTATTCGCGTGGCCTGCTTGCGCAGGGTGCGGACCGCGTCATCGGCATCGACCGCGACCCTTCGGTCTTTCGCATGGCGGCGGCATGGGCTGGCGAATATGGCGACCGGCTGCGGCTGGTCGAGGGCACGTTCTCGGACATGGACCGGCTTGCGGGCGAGCAGGTCGATGGCGTCGTCCTCGACCTTGGGGTCAGCTCGATGCAGCTCGATCAGGCCGAGCGGGGCTTTTCCTTCCTGCGCGACGGGCCGCTCGACATGCGGATGGGCGGCACCGGTCCGACCGCCGCCGAACTGCTGAACGCCGCCCCGGAAGCGGTCATTGCCGACGTGCTTTACCTTTACGGCGAGGAGCGCGCCTCGCGCCGCATCGCGAAGGCGATCGTGGCCGCGCGCCCGCTGACCCGGACCGGGCAGCTTTCCGACATCATCTCCGGCTGCCTGCCGCGCCCGAAACCGGGGCAGAGCCATCCCTCGACCCGCGCGTTTCAGGCGATCCGCATCTGGGTCAATGACGAATTCGGCCAGCTGGTCGCAGGTCTTGCCGCGGCCGAGCGCGCCTTGCGCCCCGGTGGCAAGCTGGCCGTGGTCAGCTTCCATTCGCTCGAGGACCGGATCGTCAAGCGCTTCATGCAGGCGCGCTCGAACAGCGCCGGCGGTGGCAGCCGCTATGCGCCCGAGGTCGTGCAATCCGAGGCCGCCTTCCGGCTGCCCTTCCGCCGCGCCATCGGCCCGGACGATGCCGAAATGGCCGCCAATCCCCGCGCGCGCTCGGCCCTGCTCCGGGTCGGGATCCGCACCTCGGCCCCGCCGGGCGGCGTCGATCCCGAGGCGTTGGGGCTTCCGCGGCTGGATGAAAGGGGCAAGTGATGCGATCGGTCCTCTACCTGCTGACGACATTGCTGGTAATGGGGATGGCTTTCTGGGCCTATCGCGAGAATTACAGCACCCAGGCCGCCCTGACGGACATGGTCAAGGTCCAGCGCGAAATCGCGGCCCTGCGCGAGGATCTGGGCGTGCGCCGCGCCGAATGGGCCTATCTGAACCGCCCCGAGCGCCTGCGCGAGCTGGTGAACCTGAATTTCGAGAAGCTGAAGCTCGTCCCGTTCAATGCCGAGCAATTTGTCGATGTTCGGCAGGTGGCCTTCCCGCTTCCCAAGGCCCCGCCGGCCGCCGATCCGGCGGGATTGCCCGATGGCGTCCCCGTTGAACGCCCCGCCGGGTTCCCGCCGCTCAGACCACAGGAGAGGACGCCATGATCCGCACCCCCCTGCGCCCGCTGGCGCGCATCCTCCGCGCCCGCGAAAAGGGCGAGAATCCCGACGCGATCGAGGCCGAGAACCGCGCCCAGCGTCACGCCGTCATTCAGGACGGCGCCCGCAGCCGGGCCGAGGGGCGGCTTTTCATCCTCGCGCTGGCCTTTGTCGGCGCTTTCGGCGTGGTCGGCCTCAGGATGGGCGCGCTGGCGGCGACCCAGCCCAGCGAGCCGCAGATGCAGGTCACGGGCGCGCAGATCATCTCGCAGCGGGCCGACATCACGGACCGGCACGGGCGGGTGCTGGCGACGAACCTGCTGACCCATTCGCTTTATGCCCATCCCCGCCAGATGGTCGATCCGAACGGCGCGGCCGAGAAGCTGGCCGCGATCTTTCCCGATCTCAAGGTCGACCGGCTGAAGGAGGATTTCTCGGGCAAGCGCAGCTTCCTCTGGATCAAGAAGAAGATCTCGCCCGAGCAAATGCAGGCCGTCCATGACATTGGCGAGCCGGGCCTGCTTTTCGGCCCGCGCGAGATGCGGCTTTACCCGAACGGGCGCATTGCCAGCCATATCCTCGGCGGCTCGACCTTCGGCAAGGAGGATGTGGCCAGCGCCGAGGTCGTCGGCGTCGCGGGTGTCGAGAAGGCCTTCGACCGCTGGCTGCGCGATCCCGCGAATGACGGCGCGCCGCTGACGCTCTCGCTCGACCTGACCGTGCAGTCGGCGATGGAGGAGGTGCTGTCGAACGGCATGAAGGTGATGAACGCCAAGGGTGCGACCGGCATCGTCATGGAGGTTCATACCGGCGAGATCGTCGCGATGGCGAGTCTGCCCGATTTCGACCCCAATGACCGTCCCCGGCCGCTGCTCAAGGGCGATCCCTCGGACAGCCCGCTGTTCAACCGCGCGGTTCAGGGGCAATACGAGCTTGGCTCGACCTTCAAGATCTTTCCGGTGGCGCAGGCGATCGACCTGAAGCTGGTCAGCCCGACCACCATGATCAACGCCAATGCGCCGCTTCGGATCGGCAAATACCTGATCAACGAGTTCCGCAACCACAATTACGGCACGCTGACCGTCACGGATATCATCGTGAAATCCTCGAACGTCGGCACGGTGCGGGTGGCGCAGATCCTTGGCGCGGACCGGCAGAAGGACTTCCTCGAGAAGCTGGGCTTCTTCGAGCCGACCACGGTGGAGCTGAGCGAAGGCCCGACCGGCAAGCCGCTGGTGCCGCGCCGCTGGCCGGCCGTCACCTCGGCGACGGTCGCCTTCGGGCACGGGCTGGCGGCAAGCCCGCTGCACCTCGCCTCGGCCTATGCGACTGTCGCGAATGGCGGCAAACGCGTGAAGCCCACGCTGGTCCATGACCGCAACCGCCGCGAGGGCGAGCAGATCCTGTCGGCCGAAGCCGCCCGGACCGCCGTGCAGCTGCTGCGTCAGGTCGTGGTCCGAGGGAGCGGCCGCAGCGCCAATGTCGAAGGTTATGAGGTCGCGGGCAAGACCGGCACCGCCGACAAGCCGCGCCCGACCGGCGGCTATTACGGCAACAAGGTGGTTTCGACCTTCTCCTCGGTCTTTCCGGCCAGCGACCCGAAATATGTGGTCGTCGTCTCGCTGGACGAGCCCACCTCGGTCAAGGGCGGCGGCGAGAGTCGCACCGCGGGCATGACCGCAGCACCCGTGGCCGGAGAGGTGATCCGCCGCGTCGCCCCCCTGCTGGGCCTGCGCCCGCTGACCGATCAGCCCCTTCCCGTGGTTGAACGGCCTCTGGTGGATGGGCTAAAGCTCGTCTCGAACTGAGATATGGGGTTTTCGTGACTGACAGGGCGATGCGGCTGTCCCTTCTGGGGCTTCGGGGGGACAAGGGGCGCGACCCCGAGGTGACGGGAATTTCGCTCGACTCGCGCGATGTCAGGCCGGGGCACATGTTCGCGGCGCTGCCCGGATCGACGGTGCATGGCGGAGAGTTCATCCAATATGCGCTGCGTCAGGGGGCCTCCGCTATCCTGACCGACCGGCAGGGGGCCGAGATCGCGGCAGCCGAACTTGCCGGCGCCGATGCGGCGCTGGTCATTGCCGAAGACCCGCGCGCGGTTCTGGCCGCGGCGGCGGCCCTGTGGTTCGCCGCGCAGCCCGAAACCATGGTCGCGATTACCGGCACCTCGGGCAAGACCTCGGTTGCGACCTTCACCCGGCAGATCTGGCAGGCGCTTGGGCACAAGGCGATCAGCCTCGGCACCATGGGTGTTCAGGGCGATTACGAGGCGAAGCTTGCCCATACCACGCCCGATCCCCTGACGCTCCATCGCGTTCTGGCCGAGGCGGCGGCCGCGGGCGTCACCCATGCCGCGATGGAGGCGTCCTCGCATGGGCTGGACCAGCGCCGGCTGGACGGCGTGCGGCTGAAGGCCGGGGCCTTCACGAATTTCAGCCAGGACCATCTGGATTACCACAAGGACTTCGATTCCTATTTCGCCGCCAAGGCGCTGCTTTTCGATCATGTGCTGGAGGAAGGCGCCGGCGCGGTCGTCAATATCGACGACGCCCGCGGCCGCCAGATCGCCCAGATCGCCCGCGCGCGCGGCCTGAAGCTGATGACCGTCGGGCGCGACGGGGCGGCCGATCTGCGCATCCTGGGCCAGCGTTATGACGCCACCGGCCAGGATCTGCGCTTTTCCTGCAAGGGGCAGGCGCATCTGGTCCGCCTGTCCCTGATCGGCGGCTTCCAGGCCGAGAACGTGCTGGCCGCCGCCGGCCTTGCCATCGCCGCCGGCGACGAGCCCGAGCGCGTGATCGAGACACTGCCGGGGCTTGTCACCGTGCGCGGCCGGATGGAGCTGGCCGCGATGCGCGAGAACGGCTCGGTCGTCTTTGTCGATTACAGCCACAAGCCCGGGGCGTTGGCCTCGGCGCTGCAATCGCTGCGCCCGCATGTGATGGGCCGGATCGTCGTCGTCTTCGGCGCGGGCGGCGACCGCGACCGGCTGAAGCGCCCCCTGATGGGCGAGGCGGCGCGCGAATTTGCCGATGTCGTCTTCGTCACCGACGACAACCCCCGCTCGGAAGACCCCGCCGCGATCCGGGCCGAGGTTCTGGCCGGCGCCGGACCCGACGCGATCGAGGTCGGCGACCGGGCCGAGGCGATCCTGCGCGGGGTCGATGCGCTCCAACCCGGCGACGCGCTGCTGATCGCGGGCAAGGGGCATGAGACCGGCCAGATCATCGGCCATGACATCTATCCCTTTGACGACGCGGAACAGGCCTCGGTGGCCGTCGCGGCACTGGACGGCAGAATATGAGCTTATGGACCTCGCAGGAGGCCGTCGCCGCGACCGGCGGGCGCGCCACGCGTGATTTCGCGGTCACGGGCGTGTCGATCGACACCCGCACCATCCGGCCGGGCGATCTGTTCGTTGCGCTCGCGGCGGCGCGGGACGGGCATGACTTCGTGGCGCAGGCGCTTGCGGCAGGCGCGGGCGCCGCGCTGGTCAGCCGCATCCCCGAGGGCGTCGCCCCCGACGCGCCGCTGCTGATCGTGCCCGAGGTGCTTTCCGCGCTCGAGGCATTGGGCCGCGCCGGCCGCGCCCGGATGGGCGGCAAGGTCATCGGCATCACCGGATCGGTCGGCAAGACCTCGACCAAGGAAATGGCGCGCATCGCGCTTGCCGGGCAGGGCCGGATCCATGCCGCCGAGGCCAGCTACAACAACCATTGGGGCGTGCCGCTGACGCTGGCGCGAATGCCCGCGGATACTGATTTCGCCATCATCGAGATCGGCATGAATCACCCCGGAGAGATCGAGCCGCTGGCCCGCCTCGCCCGCCCGCATGTCGCGATGATCACCACCGTCGCCGCCGCCCATCTGGAAGCCTTCGGCGCGATCGAAGGCATCGCGCGCGAAAAGGGCGCGATCTTTCGCGGCCTGACGCAGCCCGGAACCGCCATCATCCCCGAGGATTTGCCGGTGACGCAGATCCTGCGCGACCTCGCGGACGAGGCGGGGGCCATCGTCATCGGCTTCGGTCAGCAGGGCATGGCGCGCCCGGTCAAGGCCACGACCGAAGAGGGGGTGACGCAGGTGCGCGCCCGCGTGTTGGGCGACACGGTCGACTTCACGCTGGCCAGCGCCGGTACCCATTTCGTGATGAACGCGGTCGGCGTCCTTGCGGCGCTGTCGGCGGCCGGGGCGGATCTCGCGGCCGCCGCGCGCGCGCTCTCCGACTGGCGGCCCCCGCTCGGGCGCGGCGCCGTCGAGGATCTGGGCGGCATCCGCCTGATCGACGACGCCTATAATTCCAACCCGACCTCGCTTTCCGCCGGGCTTGCGACGCTGGCGCGCCTGACCGGCGGGCGGCGCGTCGCGATCCTCGGCGACATGCTGGAACTCGGACCCGATGAAATCGCCATGCACCGCGCCATCGCCGATGATCCCGCGATGGCGGCGGTGGATCTGGTTCATACCGCCGGGACGCGGATGCGCGCCCTCCACGACGCGCTCCCCGAGGCGCGGCGAGGCTTTCACGCGGCGACCGCCGAGGAGCTTGCGCGGCAAGCCGCCGAACTCGTCGCGCCCGGCGATATCGTGCTGGTCAAGGGGTCCAAATCCTCGAAAGTTTCGACGGTGGTTGACGCGCTGCGGCGAAGGCTGCAAAGCACGCCGCCTGGCGAAAGGACTGAGTAATGCTCTATTGGCTTGCGACCCTCTCTGACGGTGGCGATTTCTTCAACCTTTTCAGGTATATCACATTCCGGGCCGGAGGGGCGTTCTTCACCGCGCTGATCTTCGGCTTCATGTTCGGCCGTCCGCTGATCGACCTTTTGCGCCGCAAGCAGAAAAAGGGCCAGCCGATCCGGGACGACGGGCCGCAGAACCACTTCTCCAAGGCGGGGACGCCGACCATGGGGGGGCTCCTGATCCTCGCGGCGCTGATCGTCGGAACCCTGCTCTGGGCGCGGCTCGACAACGGTTATGTCTGGATCGTGCTGATGGTCACGCTGGGCTTCGCGGCGATCGGCTTTGCCGATGACTATGCCAAGGTCACCAAGCAGCACCATGCCGGGCTCTCCGGCCGCGTCCGGCTGCTGATCGGCCTGATCATCGCCGCCGCCGCCGCGGTCGCCGCCGCCTGGCTGCATCCCGCAGCACTCAGCGGCCAGCTCGCCTTGCCGTTCTTCAAGGACGCGCTGATCAATCTCGGCATCTTCTATGTGCCCTTCTCGGTCCTGGTGATCCTCGGCGCGGCCAATGCGGTCAACCTCACCGACGGGCTGGACGGCCTCGCGATCATGCCGGTGATGATCGCCGCCGCCACCTTCGCGGTCATCGCCTATATGGTCGGCAACGCCAATTTTGCGAATTACCTCGGCGTCCATTTCGTCCCCGGCACCGGCGAACTCGCAGTCTTCGTCGCGGCGCTGATCGGCGGCGGCCTCGGGTTTCTCTGGTATAACGCCCCACCCGCGGCGGTCTTCATGGGCGATACCGGCTCGCTCGCCCTCGGCGGCGCGCTCGGCGCCATCGCCGTCGTCACCAAGCATGAGGTCGTCCTCGCCATCGTCGGCGGCCTCTTCGTGGTCGAGGCGCTTTCGGTCATCATCCAGGTCCTCTACTTCAAGCGCACCGGCCGCCGCGTCTTCCTGATGGCCCCGATCCACCACCATTTCGAAAAGAAGGGCTGGGGCGAGGCGCAGATCGTCATCCGCTTCTGGATCATCGCGCTCATCCTCGCGCTGATCGGCCTCGCGACCCTCAAGCTGCGTTGATCCCCTCACCGTTTTCCAAATACCCTCGGGGGGTCCGGGGGGCGAAGCGCCCCCGGCCTTCCTCAGCCAAGGAAATGCCATGATCCCGGTCCAGGGCGTCGAAAACCAGACCATCGCCGTGCTCGGCCTCGGCCGTTCGGGCCGCGCCACCGCCGCCGCGCTCGCGGCGGGCGGGGCGAATGTCGTCGTTTGGGATGACGGCGTCGACACGCGCGACGCGGCCGAGGTCGAGGGGATGCGTGTCCTCGACCTGACCCGCGAGCAGAGCTGGGAAGGCGTCTCGGCGCTGATCACCAGCCCCGGCATCCCGCATCTCTACCCGCGGCCCCATCCCGTCATCGCCAAGGCCTATGAGATGGGCGTGCCGGTCGACAACGATATCGGCCTTTTCTTCCGTAGCTTCGCCACGCGCGAGTGGGAGGAGTTCGACACCATCCCCCGCGTCATCGCCATCACCGGCTCGAACGGCAAGTCGACCACCACGGCCCTCACGCATCACATCCTGAAGGAAGCCGGGCGCCCGACCCAGATCGGCGGCAATATCGGCACCGGCGTCCTCTCGCTCGAACCGGCCCATGACGGCGAGGTCGTGGTCCTCGAACTCTCCAGCTACCAGACCGACCTTGCCAGGTCGCTGACGCCCGATGTCGCGGTTTTCACCAATCTCTCGCCCGACCATCTCGACCGCCATGGCGGGCCGGGCGGCTATTTCGCGGCCAAGCGCCGGCTTTTCGCCGAAGGCGGGCCGGACCGCGCCGTGATCGGCGTCGACGAGGTCGAGGGCCGCTATCTTGCCGACCAGCTTGCCATGTCGCCGGCCGACGACCGGGTGATCCGCGTCTCCTCGGGACAGAAGCTCGAGGGCTTCGGCTGGTCGGTCTTTGCCCGCAAGGGGTTCCTCTCGGAATATCGCAAGGGTCGCCAGGTCGCCTCGATCGACCTGCGCGAAATCACCGGCCTGCCGGGCGAGCACAACCACCAGAACGCCTGCGCCGCCTATGCCGCCGCCCGCGCCGTGGGTGTCGCCCCGCGCGAGATCGAGCGCGCCTTCCACAGCTTCTCGGGCCTGCCGCATCGCAGTCAGACCGTGGCCGAGATCGGTGGCGTGCGCTGGGTCAATGACAGCAAGGCCACCAATGTCGATGCCGCCGCCAAGGCGCTGACCGCCTTCGCCAATATCCGCTGGATCGCCGGCGGCATGGGCAAGGAAGGCGGGATCGAAGCCATCGGCCCGCATCTCGGGCAGGTGCTCAAGGCCTATCTGATCGGCCATTCCGCCCGCGACTTCGCTCTCCAGATCGGCCAGACCCCCTATGAGATCGCCGAGACGATGGAACAGGCGGTCGCCCGCGCCCATGCCGAGGCCCAGCCCGGCGACACCGTGCTTCTGGCCCCCGCTGCCGCGAGCTTCGACCAATATCCGAATTTCGAGAAGCGGGGCGAGCATTTCACCGCCCTTGTCGAGGCCCTGAAGGGCTGAGACGGCGCGGGAGCGCGACGCGCCGGCGGCGATCCGGGCTCAGGCAGAGTTCGGATGCCGCGCGGCCCGTCGCCGGCGCAGCGCGATGACAAGCATCGCCATCACCGACAGCCCGGCCCCGACCTGAAAGGGGGATGCGGATCCCGCGTTTTGCCACAGCCATCCGGCCATCGTATTGCCCAAAAGCAGGACGAGGCCGGTCACCAGATTGAACGCACCGAAGGCACTGCCCTTCAGGTGATCCGGCGTGGCGCCCGCGATCATCGCGCCAAGCAGTCCTTGCGAGAATCCCATATGCAGCCCCCAGAGGACGGTGCCGAGGATGTAGATCCAGACCGTTGCAGCAAAGGCGAGCGTCAGATGGGCGGCGGCAAGGAAAGCCAGACTGCAAAGCAGCAGCCCGCTGGTTCCGATCCGGTCCGAGATCCTGCCGACGGGAAAGGCCGTCAGACCATAGGCCGCATGCATGATGACCAGCGACAGCGGCACCCATGCCGGCATGAACCCGGCCTCCAGCGCCTTCAGAAGCACGAAGGCCTCGCTGAAGCGGGCAAGCATGATGATCGAGGCCAGACCGATCACCGCCCAGATCGCCCGGTTCAGACGAAGCGTGTCGGCAAGGCGGAAGCCGTCGCGCTTCACCTCGCGGCTTTCCTCGGGTTCCCGCACGAAGAAGACCAGCACGATCATGCAGAGCGTTGCCGGTATCGTGGCAAACCAGAATACCGCCGGGATATCACCGGCGAGAAGGATCATCGCGCCCACCGCGACCAGTGGACCGACGAAGCCGCCGACCGTATCGAGCGACTTGCGCAGGCCAAAACTCGCCCCGCGAATCTCGGGCGGGCTCACGGCGGCGATGATCGCGTCCCGCGGCGTGCTTCGAATGCCCTTGCCCACCCGGTCCAGCGCCTTTGCCAGCACGATCTGGTCCAGACTGACAGCCAGCGGAAAGATCAGCCGCGAGAGCCAGCCAAGCCCATATCCCAGTACCGCCAGCGGTTTCGAGCGCCGGCTGATATCTGCGAACACGCCGGACAGGAATTTCGTCACCGTCGCGACCGCGACCGAGAAGCCTTCGATAAAGCCGATGGCTAGCGCCGAGGCACCCAGACCTCCGGCAAGATAGAGCGGCAGCAGCGCGTTGATCATTTCCGAGGAAATGTCCATCAGCAGGCTGACGATCCCCAGCATCCAGACGGTGAGCGGTATGGAGGGGCGAAGCGCAGAAGCTCCGGCACTTCCGGTTGCGGTATTCGTCATCGTTCACCTCGCGCGGCTGCATGGCCTTAAGGCATCATTTTTCAAGTCAAGGCAATGAACCTTCCGCGCCGGGCAGAGGAACATGCGCCAGCGGTCCCTTGCGGTTCCCCGCGCGAAAGTGCCAGACCGGCGCGTCACATTCAGCCGGGGAGAGTGCTGCGTTGAAGGCCTTGATCATCATCGACATGCAGATGGAGATGCAGCACCGCATCGATGCCGGCTACGATTGCGTGAATGCCAACGCTCCGGCCCGGATCGCGGCTCTCGCTGCGGAATTTCGCCGCCGGGCGCTGCCCGTCATCCACATCCGGCACCGCGAGGAGGACAGCGCCTCGCCGCTGCATGAGGATGCGGCGGGTTTTCCCGCCATGCCCTGCGCCGAAGCGATCGAGGGCGAGGCGGTCTTTCTCAAGCGGACGTCGTCGGGTTTCGCCTCGACCGATCTGGCGTCACATTTGCGCGGCGAAGGTATCGCCGATCTGGTCGTGACCGGGGCCGTCGCAGGGTTTTGCGTCAACAGCACGGTGCGGCACGGCGCGGACCTCGGCTTCGGCATGACGGTGGTTCGTGATGCGGTGATCGGGTTCGACCTGCCCGCCGCGGACCTCTCCGCCAAGGCGATCTTCGATGTCACGCTGGCTCATCTGGAAGCCGACTTCGCGCAGGTGGTCGAGACATCGGATCTGCTGGCCGGCTAGCCCCTCAGGCTGCGGCGGATCTGAGGCCGGCGATGCGGCGGTCATAGGCCGCCAGCACTTCGGCCCCTCCCTCGCGCATCACGTCCTGCCGCAACTCCTCGGTAAAGAGTTCGTCGATCCGCGCGAGGCTGATCCGCGACGCCTCGTGCATTTTCATCTGCCCGTCGAGCTTGCGCAGGAAATGCGCCCCGGCATGAACCGGATGGTAGACCATGCCCGTCGGGGGCATCTCCGCTATTCGCAGATCCGACATGGGCAGGCCGAAGCGATAGGTCCGCGAGGTTGCGAGGCGACGGTCCATCGCGTTCATGTCGCTGCACCGAAACCCGCCCTCGTTCAGCACGGTGGACATGAAGGATTCGTCATTCGGCCATCGCCGCGCGGGGTTCTCTGCAAGGGTTTCCGCAAAGCCCTCGGACATGCGGCGGCGTTCCGCGAAGGCGTGCTGCAGAGCCTTGCGACCGACGGCGACGATGGGGAAAAGGCAGGCATGGACCCGGGCGCTGAAATGGCGCATCGGTTCATGCCAGCTCCAGTTCGGGCCGGCCTCGCGCATCATGAAAGCCAGAAAGTCGATGGTCGGGTCGGCGAAACGGTCGAAGAACTGCCGCGCTTGCGCAAAGCTCAGCCGCACATCATATTCGATCATCCAGTAGCGGTCGTAATTGGGGAGCGACTGCATTCCCGTGAACAGGAAATAGTCGCCGCAGAGCCAGGCAAAGTTCCTGGGGGCATGAAGGCCCATCGCCTCGACATGCGCGCGATCCAGTCCGATCTTGGCGCGGCCCTTGCCGGCATCGACCGCGGCGCGCCCCTCCTCGCAGATCAGCACGACATCGCGGCCCGAGGTTTCATGCAGGTAATCGAACAGTCTCCGCGCGGGGGCGTCGAAGTTGTGGCACCGCAGCAGGATAAGTTCACGCATCAAAAGCCGCCCCCGAGCCCATTCGGCCCGCTCTCCCACGGCAGGCAGATGCCGTGAGCGGTGAGGCTATGCAGCACATGAAACGCTGGTCAAGCTAGCGCCGGGCGGGCAGGCGGAAAGCGGCGCGCTTCGCTTTGTATCCGGCGATTGCCCCAACGGAAAAAGGCCCCGCATCGGTCGCGGGGCCTTCCTTTTCTGCGGTCCGGCGGATCAGAAGCTGTAGCCGATCCGCATACCGATGCCCCAAAGGTCGTTGCCTTCCATCTTGGCGCGTTTCTCGTCGGGCGTTCCGGTCTCGGCATAGGCGTCGCCCAGCTTCATGTAGCTGATCCCGGTGGTGATCTTCATCTGGTCCCTCGTATAGATCGCGGCCAGCGTGACCCCCTTGCGCCCGTTCGTCGGAGCGAGCGGCGAGACGAGGTCGTCGGTTTCCGGCTCGTAGGTGATCGAGGCGGTGCCGGCCCAGTTCTCGGTGAACTTGCGCCCGATGCCGATCGTGTAGGTCGTGGTGTCGTCAAGCTCGACCAGCCCATCCTCGACCCCGAAGCCCGCGGGCGGGGCCGAGACGAGAAGCCGCGGATCCACCTTGAACTCGGACCAGTTCACCCAGCGGATCGAGCCGAAAAGCAGCGTGTCGGGCGCGATGCCGGTCTGGCCCTCCAGCATCCAGGAGCGCGGGGTCTTGACCGTCGTTTCGCTGTCGACGCTGAGCGGCGGCAGCGCGCCCGCGATGCCCGGATGGGTCTCGGTCGTGTCGAAGTCATGTTCGATCGGCGAGTTGTAGGTCAGCGAGATGCGGGCCGCGATGTCGGGGATCTCATAGGCGGCACCAAGCACCCAGCCCACGCCCCAGGCGCTGTCGAGATCGACGTTGTAGCCCGAGAGCGAGCTGTAGGCGAGGCCGCGCAGCGTCACGTTGCCATCGGCATGCGAGCCGCGCAGACCGCCGTGGATCGAGAAGTTGTTCTCGAACTTGTAGCGCAGCAAGGCGGTATAGGTGGTCGAGTTCACCTCGACCGCGGTGCCGCCCAGCATGACCGAGCGCGCCGGGTCATAGGTGATGTCGGCACCGAAGGGCTGCTCCACGATGAGGGCGGCCGACAGGTTCTCGGTGAACTGGTGCTTGTAGGCGAGGCCGACGAAGCCATAGCCTTGGGCGACGTCGCCGGTTCCACGACCGCCATAGATGTCGAGGTCGTTCCCGTCGACCGTCGGATCGACGCCGCCAAAGCTCAGCTCGACATATTTGCCTTCCTCGAAAAGCACGGCGATGGATTGCGGCGCGCGCTCGATGCCTCCGGCGAAAACCGGGGCTGCGCTGGTCAGCAGCACCGCCGTTCCGGCCAAAATCTTTTTCATGTTTATCCTCCCATTCGGGCCCGAGGGCCTTGGAGCGAGCATTTCGCGGCGCTTCCGTCCACGTCAATCATATGGCTGATCTGACGCGGCGTCGTAAGGCGGGTTCAATCAATGCGCGTGTCGATGCGGCCACGTTACAACACCAGCGTGGAGCCGGGCGGGCCATGCATCCAACGCGAATCTGCGTTGCTCCCTCATGTCGGCGCTGGACAATCCCTGCGGCTCGTGAAATGGGAAACTGCCAAACGAACCCCTGACAAGGATGCTCCCATGCAGATTCGTGAGGCTTTGACCTTCGACGATGTTCTTCTCGTACCTGCGGCGTCCTCGGTGATGCCGTCGACCGCCGATGTGACAACCTATGTCACCCGGCAGATCAGGATGAACATTCCGCTTCTCTCCAGCGCCATGGACACCGTCACCGAGAGCCGCATGGCCATTGCGATGGCCCAGGC
>NZ_DATMFA010000021.1:0-10767 GCF_035556475.1 Paracoccus sp. (in: a-proteobacteria)
GGCTCTTGGGAAAGAAGGGCCTTAGCCGCTCCATCTGCGCCTCGCTCAGCCAGAAAAAATTGCCCATCGGTCAGTTCTCCTTGCGGAGCCTGAAACACGCCAAAGGCACGAAATCAATGGGTCTGGAGCCTGGGACGGCGACGGCAACAGATCACGTTCTGCAGCCGTTCGGCGCGCGCCGTCGATGATGAGCGAAACATCATTGGGGCCAACCACTAAGCGATATCCAAGCGCCCATAGATCGCTCCAACTTCGTCCGGCCCCGATGATCGTGGCCAACGGCTTGCCAAGGCCCGCGGCCGTTTCTTCGATCCGCTTGATCAGCGCCTGCGGGGCAGGATCGAGCGTCCGCTCCAGGTGGTCAATCGAGCCAGCCAGATCATTTGGGCCGATGAACACCATATCCACCCCCGGCACGGATACGATCTCTGCAAGGTTCTCGACGGCTTCGGCATGTTCACATTGCAGTATCAGCAACAGCTCCTCCGAGGCCTCTTGCCGCGCATACGCCGCGCGCGATCCCCAGCCCGAGGCGCGGATGATCGGCGCACAATAGCCGCGATGACCCAGGCCCGGATAACGTGCGGCGGCAGCGATGGATCGCGCCTGAGAGGCGGTGTTCACGAATGGCACGATCAGCGACCGGAAGCCTCGGTCAAGCACCTGCTTCAAGATGGTGTCCGATCCGTCGGGGACGCGCAGGACCACCTCGCCGCCTGCCGCCTCGACCGCGCGGGCGATGGCGACCCAGTCCTCGATCCCGCCGCGGCCATGTTCGCCGTCGATGACCAGCACCTTCCACCCGTGATGGACCAATATCTCGGCAATGTCGGGACTGCCAAGTTGAACCCATGCGGCAGCGATCTGCTCGCCTGCAAGGATGCGCTGTTTCAGGGGGTTCATACTCTCTCCTTCAGATCGACATTGTCAGGCCAGCATCTGAGTATCGCCGCAGACCGAAATCGCCTGTCCAGACACAGCCGCCCCGCGTCGACTGGCCAGATAGATGATCTGATCCGCAATCTGCGCGGGGTCGACATAATGTCGGATCGACGTGAACGAAAACGCCTCTGCCTCTACCTCGGAGACGCTACGACCTTGAGACTGCGCCTTGGCCTCCAGAACACGACGCTGGCGGTCACCGGCGACCAATCCGGGCAGTATCGCGTTGACGCGGATATCGTCCGGCCCCAGTTCGATCGACAAGGATTTCGTGAGGCCGATCACCCCCCATTTTGCTGCCGCATAGGGGGTTCGCAGTTTGAACCCCACCCGACCCGCCACTGAGGACAGGTTGATAATCGAGGCGTTTGCGCTCGAGCGCAGGGAATCGACGCAAGCGGCGCAGGCAATGAACTGACTTGTCAGGCAAATGTCGATGCACTTGTGCCAGGAGGTCAGGTCGATGTCCTCGATCCGCGCGGTGGGGCCAGCAATGCCCGCGTTGTTGACCAGACAGTCCAGCCCACCAAGCGCGGTGATTGACGCGGCAAGAAACCCGCGCAGGGCCTCTGCATCGCCCACATCGATGTGCTGGCGAAACACCGCCGGGGGCAGAGTGTCCAGCGCCGCGCTATCAATGTCGCAAGTGGCAACCTGTGCGCCTTCGGCCAGAAACGCGTCGACGATCGCACGTCCGATGCCGCTGGCACCCGCAGTCACGATAACCCGCAAGCCCTTCAAGTCGAGATCCATCCCTCACCCTTTCTTACCTTATCAGTCCCGCAACACGTCTCTCGAGAGGATGAACTCGGCTGCTGAACGGATATCCGCCTTCATCGCCCGTGCCGCGCCTTCACCGTCGCGGATACAGAGTGCGCGGACCAAATCCGCGTGATTGCTGATCGAGGCGGCATTGCGCGTTCGACGCGAGGCCTCGCCCAGATCCAACGTGATCACCGGCCCCGCCTTGAGCCACATTGTCGAAATCACATCGCGCAAGACCGGTGATCCGGCGCCGTCATAGATGTGGAAATGCAATGTCTTGTTCGCGCGCACCGCATCGCGGCTGTCCCCGCTTGCCAGTGCCTCGCAAAACCCCCGTTCCAATTGGCGCAGCTGGTCCAGTTCCGGTACGGACATGCGCTGCGCCGCAAGCGATGCGGCCCAGGTTTCGTTATGAATGCGCACCTCGGTCAGGTCGCGGAAACCGGCCCGTGTCATCACCGGCACCGCCACCGCGCGATTGGGGCTGCTTTCCAGCGCACCTGCGGCGACAAGTCGGCTGACGGCATCTCGAACCGGCATGACCGAGACACCCAGACGTTCGGCCAGATCGCGCATGGACATCCGGTCCGCAGGCCTGAGTTGTCCCGAGAGCAGCATTTCCGAAAGAATGCCATAAACCTGTCGCGCCAGCGGTTCTGGGCGTTCCGGCAGGGTCGCAGCTGTGGGGTGGAGCGTCATTGATCCGGCTCCTTTCCCGCTCAAGCTGACAATTGTGATCTCAGTTTGCAAGCGATAAAGCCGCAAAACATTTGACATATTAGAATCAACGATAAACTGTGATCTCAGATTGCGGCAATTGGGAGGTTGCAGCGATCTTGCTTCGGACAGAGGGAGGACTGTTTCAATGAGCCAATCCAAGATCGATCGCCGCAAATTTTTGATGACCGGAACTGCCCTTGCCGTGGGTTCGCTGGCCGCGCCTGCCATTGTGCGGGCGCAAGACGGCCCCATCATTCTGGGTCATCTGACGCCACGAACGGGCTTCCTGGGCCCCTTGGGTGAGTATGCCGTCATGGCGGTTGATCTCGCGGTGGACGAGATCAACGCTGCCGGGGGCATCGACGGACGACAGTTGCAGGTCATCAAGGAGGACTCGGTCAACCCTCAGACGGCCTCGACCAAGGCCGAGCGCATGATCGAGCGGGACAAGGTTGCCGCCATTGTCGGAGAGATCTCGTCTGCCTCGGCGCTGACGATCGCCCAGACTGCCGAGCGGGCCAAGCGGTTGTTCATCAACACCGGCGCCAATTCCGATGCGCTCCGCGGCAGCGACTGCAAGCGGCATATGTTCCACGTCGAGACGCAGAACGTGATGTACGTCAATGCCGAGGGTCAACATCTGTTGAAGAACGGTCTGGTCGAGGGCAAGAGTTGGTATCTCCTGACTGCCGACTATGCCTTCGGCCATGATCTGTCGAAGGGCGCCAACGCTTTCCTGAAACGCAATGGCGGCACATTGGCGGGCGAAGATCTGATCCCGACGGATGCCACCGACTTCTCATCTTTCATGCTGAAGATCCGCGAGGCCAAGCCGGATCTGGTGGCGCTGAACCTTGCCGGCACGCAGATCACCAGCTTCTTCAAGCAATACGGTGAATTCGGACTGGAGTTCCCGCTGGGGGGCTTCGGCTTCGACACTGCCTCAGCCTGGGCCGCAGGTGCCGAGAATTTTCGCGGCACCTGGCCATGCGTCTGGAACCACCAGATCCAGACCGAGAAATCGCAGGCCTTCGTCAAAGCATTCTCGGACAAATACGGTAAGCCGCCCGAAAATCAGGCCTGGGGCGACTACATGGCCATCCACATCATGGCGCAGGCCATTCGCGAGACCAAGGGTACCGACGCCGCTGCCATCATCGACTATTTCGAGTCGCCCGAGGCAAAGTTCGACATGATGAAAACCCGCGAAGGCTACTTCCATCCCGAGAGCCACCAGCTCTTGCAGGAAATCTACGCGATCACCGCCTTGCCGCCGGACGAGGCCGAGAATGAATGGGACATCTTCACGACCTCCGACCCGCTACCGGCACCCGATCAACCGCTGGAAACCCTGATCGCCGATGCGGTCGGCGGCGTTTGCAGCTTCTCGTCCTGATGGGGCTTTTCCTGCCGCGCGCCTCTGCGTCGCGAACGCCCACTCATGACGACCTGGCGGGGCAAGCATTGCCCCGTCCTCACCCAAGCCGGGATCGCCGAGCATGTTTCTGTTCCTTTCGCAGCTTTTGAACGGGCTGCTGGATGGCTTCTATTATCTGCTGATCGCCATCGGTTTGTCGCTGATCTTTTCTCTCGGCGGCATTGTGAACCTCGCGCATGGCGCGTTCTTCGCCATAGGCGCCTATCTGGCGATCGTCGTCACACCCTACACGGGCTTCTTCGGCGCCGTCATCATCGTGCCCCTGCTGGTGGCAGGTCTTGGCATGATTACCGAGCGGCTTCTCTTTACCCGCTTCTACCGCGCTGATCCGCTCTATTCGCTGTTGCTGACCTTTGGACTCGCGATGGTGATCGAACAGGCGCTCCGCTGGTATTTCGGATCTGCACCCCTCGCCTACAACATCCCGCATATCCTGCGTGGGCAGGTCTTCTTGGGGGATTTCATCTATTCGCGCTATCGCATCTTCCTGATCGCTGTCGCGATCGTCGCGGTCTCCGGCCTGTGGCTTTTGCTGAACCGCACGGCTTTCGGGCGGATCGTGCGGGCGGGAATCCAGAACCCGGACATCCTCGCCGCGATGGGCATTTCCCTGCGTCCCTATCTGTCGGCAGTCGCGGGTATCGCAATCGGGCTCGCAGGACTTGCCGGAGTGCTGATGGCGCCCATCGTGCCCGTGCATCCCGCCATGGGCGCCGAGGTGCTGACCGCAGCCTTCGTCGTGGTCGTGATCGGAGGGCTGGGCTCGTTCTGGGGGGTGGTCTGGGCCGCGATGCTGGTCGGACTGGTCAAGGGGCTGGTGATCGCCATCGGACTGCCATCTTGGTCGTTGGCCGCGATCTATCTGCTGATGTTCCTCGTCCTGCTGCTGCGTCCGCGGGGCCTGATGGGAGAGCGCATTCTGCGCTTCGAGTGATCCTTGATGACCAGAAATCTTTTGATCCATCCACTTCTCGTCGCGATTGTCGCCGCGGCGGCTTTGCCTGCGCTGATGAATGCCATTGGCCTCACGACCACCTCGGCGGCCGAAGTGGTCATCTATGCCCTGGCCTGCATGGGGCTGAACCTGCTGGCGGGCTATACCGGCCTCGTGTCCTTTGGTCATGGTGCATGGTTTGGTCTGGGCGCCTATATCGCGGCACTGGTTGCGCTGGCACTGCCGGGCCACGCCTTCGTTCTGCCGCTTCTGGCCGCAATTGCGCTGACGGGTGTGGTGTCGGCAGGCTTCGGCTGGCTGATGTTGCGCCGGCGTGGGGTGTATTTCTCGCTGATGACGCTGGCGCTTTCTGCCTTGGGCTTTACGGTCGCCTTTCGCTGGACTGCCGTTACCGGGGGCGAGAATGGTCTCGGCGGAATCGAGCGTCCGGTCCTGCTCGGCATCGACCTGAACGACAGCATGAGTTTCTATATCGCCATCGTCTTGCTGTCCCTTGTCGTGGTGGCGCTGCTGTGGCGGTTGGTCAATTCGCCACTGGGCCACGTCCTCGAGGCGATACGCGAGAATGAGACCCGCGCCACCGCTCTTGGCTATCGGACGCGCCGATACAAGCTGGCGGCCTTCGTGATCTCAGCCAGCATCGCGGCGCTGGCGGGGGCGCTCCTGCTTTACAAGAACCGCATGACCTCTGCCGAGCCGATGTCCATCATCTTTTCGGGCGAACTTCTGGCCATGACGGTAATTGGCGGCATGCGCGGCTTCCTCGGACCGGCGCTGGGGGCTCTGTTCTATATCCTGTTTCGCGAATACCTGTCGATCTATACCGAAAACTGGCTGTTTTGGTTCGGTCTGGTGTTCATGGGCTTCGTGCTTTTTGCGCGCGATGGGCTGATCGGCATCGGCCGCCAGATTGCGGCGCGGCTTTTCCCCGGCCCCGACCTGGCCGCTGCCATGGCCGATCGCAAAGTCGAGGTTCTGCCTTTGCCCGAGATGCTCCGCGCGCAGGGCGACCCTGCCGGTTCGGTCCTGAAGGCCACGGATATCGTCAAGAGCTTCGGTGCCTTCAAAGCGGTGGATGGCGTCAGCATCGACGTGCGGGATCGCAGTCTGCACGCATTGATCGGTCCGAACGGCGCGGGCAAGACCACGGCCTTCAACCTGCTGACAGGAATGCTGACCCCGAACAGCGGCAGCGTGACCCTTGCTGGTCATCAGGTCGCCGGCCTGCCGGCCGACCGCATCGCCGAGATGGGCATGGGGCGCTCCTTTCAGATCACCAGCCTGTTTCCCGATCTCTCCGTGCAGGAAAATGTCCGCCTCGCCCTTCAGGCGGGCGATCCCGCACGGATGAATCCGTGGTTGCGGGCCGACCGCATCGAGCGCATCAACAATAAAGCCCGCCAGATCCTCGCTTGGGTCGGGCTGGCCGGTATGGAAGGCGCAAAGGCCGGATCGCTGTCCTATGGCGGCCAGCGCCTTCTGGATCTTGGGCTTGCGCTGGCGAACCATCCGCGTGTGCTTCTGGCAGACGAGCCGCTCGCCGGGCTTTCGGTCGCGGAGCGCGAGCGGGTGGGCAACCTGATCAAGCAGGTTTCGGCCGATATTCCGGTCCTGCTGGTCGAACATGACATCGATCGCGTTTTTTCGCTGGCAGACCATGTGACCGTCATGAACGAGGGCAAGGTGCTGTTGGACGGGACGGTCGCCGATGCCCGCGCTTCGGACAAAGTGCGCGAGATCTATATCGGCTCGGGAACCGCCGAGGTTGCGGCCAGCGCGCATCCCGGCGTGATCGGCGAAACTATCTGCATGCTCGACAACGTGAACGTGCATTACGGCAAAAGCCATATCCTTCACGATGTCGGATTTGACATCCGCAAGGGTGAAATCCTGGCGCTTCTGGGTCGCAACGGGGCCGGGAAATCCACCCTGCTGAAATCGATGATCGGAATCGCGCCGGTCAGTTCGGGTTCGATCCGGCTGGAAAACCATGAGCTGGCCGGGCTTGATCCCGCAACCATCGCTCGCGCAGGCATCGGCTACGTCCCGCAAGGCCGAGGCCTTTTTGCCGGGATGACGGTGCGCGAAAACCTTGAACTCGGCCGCCTCAAACGCCGCACCGGCTCGGGCAGCCATTGGAGTGACGAGCAGATCCTCGAGTTCTTCCCGCGTCTCGGCGAACGGATGGAAACCGAAGCCGATCGCCTGTCTGGAGGCGAACAGCAGATGGCCGCCGTGGCCCGGGCGCTGTCAGGCGATACGCGCGTGCTGCTGCTGGATGAGCCGTTCGAGGGGCTGGCGCCCGCAGTGGTCGAGCAGCTCTTCCACAGTTTCGACAAGCTGCGCGAACACCTGTCTATCGTCATCGTCGATCACAATCTCGATCTGGCTCTGGCGCTGTCGGATCGCACGGTGGCGCTGGAAATGGGCCGGGTGTTCCATGACGGGCCTTCGCGCGCGCTGGCAACAGATATTGAACTGCGCCGCAAGGTGTTGTGGCTTTGAGGAGAGTATTCGGATGACCAAAATCGCCATTGTCGGAGCCGGCCTGATCGGCCGCTCCTGGGCCATGGTTTTTGCCCGCGCGGGGTTGACGGTCCGGGTCTGGGACGCTGATCCGAATGTGTTGGCGCGGCTGGGCGATGATATCGCCTCGATGATCCGCGATGCTGGTGGCGACTCGGCCATCGCGGGGCGCATCACCGCCTGCGCCACGCTGGCCGAGGCACTGGAGGGTGCGGATTGGGTGCAGGAGAACGGCCCCGAAAACGCAGAGATCAAGCGCGCGCTCTTTGCCGAAATGGACCGTCTGGCAGCGCCCGGCACGATCCTGGCCTCATCCAGCTCGGCATTGATGCCCTCGGTCTGGTCCGACGGACTGGCAGGGGCGGCGCGCTGTCTGGTTGCGCATCCGGTCAACCCGCCGCATCTCGTCCCCATCGTCGAGCTTTGCCCTTCACCCCAAACCTCACCTGAAGTCATGGACCGGGCCAGCGCCTTGTTTCGCAGCGTCGGTCAGGTACCCGCCCGCCTGTCGCGGGAAATCGAGGGCTTCGTGCTGAACCGCTTGCAGGCTGTCCTGCTCGCGGAATCCTTGAGCCTGGTCGAGCAGGGCGTGATTGATGTGCAGGGGTTGGACGACACCATCCGACATGGCCTTGGCCGCCGCTGGGCCTTCATGGGTCCGATGGAGACGATCCTGCTGAACGCTCCGGGCGGCGTGCCGGACTATATCCGTCGCTATGGTCCGATGCTGGCACAGCTGACGGATAGCGCCGCCCGCGGCGAAGCCTTTACCGAGAGCGCTGGCCAGATCGTGGCCGATGCTTTCCCGCAATCCGATATCCGCGCGCGTCAGGACTGGCGTGACCGGGAACTGGCGGCGCTTGACCGCCATCTGCGCAGCCGCTGCGAAAGGAACGATTGAATGGCCAAGCCTCGCAAGACGATCATCACCTGCGCCGTGACGGGCGCTATTCATACGCCCTCGATGTCGGAATACCTGCCGGTGACCGCATCCGAAATAGCCGAGGCTGCGATCGGTGCAGCAGAGGCCGGGGCGGCCATCGTGCATTTGCACGCACGCGATCCACGGGACGGTCGGCCCGACCAGACGCCCGAAGCTTTCGAGCCTTTCCTGCGCGTCATCAAGCAACGCAGCGATTGCGTGGTCAACATCACGACCGGCGGAGCGCCCACGATGACAATTCAGGAGCGTATCCGCCCCGCCGCGACCTGGAAGCCCGAGGTCGCATCCCTGAACATGGGCACGATGAACTTTGGCCTCTTCCCGATGCTGAACCGCTTCGACGGCCAGCTGAAGCATCAGTGGGAAAAGGATTACTTGGGCAATCGCGATATCGTCTTTCGCAACACCTTCGGCGACATCGAGCACATTCTGACCACTTTGGGTGCCAATGGCACCCGGTTCGAGTTTGAGTGCTATGACAGCGCGCATCTTTACAACCTGAAGCATTTCCGTGACGCCGGAATCGTCAAGGGGCCGCTGTTCATCCAGACTGTCTTTGGCCTGATGGGCGGCATCGGCGCTCACCCCGAGGATGTGATGCATATGAAGCGCACCGCAGATCGGCTGTTCGGCGATGAGTATCGGTGGTCGGTGCTGGGCGCGGGCAAAAACCAGATGCCCATTGCCGCCATGGCAGCGGCCATGGGTGGGCATGTGCGTGTCGGCCTGGAAGATTCACTGTGGAACGGGCCAGGCCAACTTGCGCGCAGCAATGCCGAACAGGTGAACCGCGCGCGGCAGATCATCGAAGGTCTGGGTCTGGCAATCGCCACCCCTGACGAAGCCCGCGAGATCCTTGCTTTGAAAGGCCCGGAAACCGTAGCCTTTTGACCCGAGGCGCTTGACCGTCCCCGGAACCGCCTTGCCTTCGTGGGCCGGGCGCTCTGGGGAACGCGCCTTGGTGACGTCCCCGCCCATCTTCACGATACGCAATGATGGCAGCTGGCTCGACGACGCGGAAGGCGGCGTGATCGCCCCCTTCGCGCCGCGGCCTCCAGAGCGACCACGCTACCGAAAGGGTCGCACTTCGCTATTTCTTGACGGCCGCCTGGGGCGTGTTGCGAAAGCTGATCGCCATGCGGTTATAGGCATTCATCAAGCTGATCGCGATCGTGAGGTCGACCAGTTCCTTCTCGTCGAATACTGTGCGTGCGGCCTGGTAAGCGTCATCGGGGACGCCGGTTTGGGCAACCCGCGTCACCGTCTCGGCCCAAGCCAGCGCAGCGCGCTCGGTCTCGCTGAAAAGATCGCCGCCTTCGTCCCATGCTTGCAGCAGAGCGAGCTTTTCGATGGGCACCCCTTTCTTGGTGAGATCGCGCGTGTGCATGTCGAGGCAAAAGGCGCAGTTGTTAATCTGCGATACCCGCAGATAGACAAGCTCCACCAGTTCGGCCGGCAATCTGCTCTGCACGACATAACCATACACGCCCCCGAGTGCCTTGGCGCCGTTCGGAGAAATTTGGTTATAATCCAGTCGTTTGGTCATCTTTCTTAATCCTTTTCAGTCACCTGACAGGTGTGGTCAGCGGGCTGTCACCCGTATCGAGAACGAAAACTGCCAGCAGCTTCGCCGGGGCGGTCTTGCTTGCATTGCGGCTGACCGAATGACGCGCACCCGGCGGTTCGGACCAGCTTTCGCCGGCCCGGTAAATGCGCGTCTCACCGTCATTCACCCGGCGCGTAATCGACTTCAACCACGATCATCGACTTGCCGGGGATATTGGGAATCGCGGCCTCGAAGCTCGGTCTAACGGTTTCTGCCTCGACGTCATCGGCGTCGACTGCGGTGGCCATCGAGAAGGCCATGGCCGTACAGGCAGTGGTGACAATGGTTCGAACCTTCATGGGCCTTCTCCCTTTTTCTGCACGGAAGATGCCTCTCTTCTGGGTCAGAAAAAAGAACCAAAAACGCAAAAGAATAGTGTACCACAGCAGTATGACCAAACCCCTGAACCTCAGCGTCGATCGCACCGCCAGAGTACCGCTCGCCGAGCAGATCCGGTATGGCATTGCGGTCGCGATCGAACGCGGCGTGCTCGAACCGGGCACGCGCTTGCCCTCCTGGCAGGATCTTTCCGTGCAGCTCGGTGTCGCGCGGGGAACCGTGCGGGCAGCCTACGAGAAATTGAACGCAGCCCAACTGATCGTCGCATCACGCGCGACCGGCACCCGGGTCGCCGCCCGTCCTCGCGCGGTGGTCAAAAGCGAGCCGCGGCCCGATCCCGGCTCGTTCCTCGAAACCTATCAGGAGATGACCCAAGGCCCCGCCTTCTTCCAGATGGGCGTCCCCGCGCCGGAGACCTTTCCGGCAACGCTCTTCGCACGTATCCGCGCAAACGCTGTCCGGGCCGAAGCCAGCGCGGCACAGATCTACCCGGACCCGCGCGGCGAGCTCGCGCTCCGGCGAGAGATCGCGGG
>NZ_DATMFA010000022.1:0-64415 GCF_035556475.1 Paracoccus sp. (in: a-proteobacteria)
GCGCCCCGACGTGCTGAGCTTCGAGACCGCGCCGCTGGCCGAGGATCTGGCCGTGGTCGGCCCGGTGGTGGTTCGGCTTGAGGTTTCGACCGATGCGCCGGACACGGATTTCACCGCGAAGCTGGTCGACGTCTATCCGCCCAGCCCGGATTACCCGCGCGGCTATGCGCTGATCATCTCGGACGGGATCTTCCGCCTGCGCTATCGCAAGGGCTGGGACCGGCCCGAGCCGGTCGCGCCGGATGAAGGGATCATGGAGATCGAGATCAACCCCTTCGCCACGGCGAACCTGTTTGCCAAGGGGCACCGGCTGCGGCTGGACATCTCGTCCTCGAACTATCCGAAATTCGACGTGAACCCGAATACCGGCGCGCCCGAGGGCACCTCGCGCATGACCCGGATCGCCCGGAACCAGGTCCATCTGGGGCAGGGCACCCGGATCGAGCTGATGCGCCTGCCGCAAGGCTGAGGCTTTTCGCCCCGCCCGCGACCAGCGTGTCGATGTCGTCGCCGCGTCATGGAGTTCCTTCAAGAATATGTCACGCGGCAGGCCATCCCGGTCCGGTATGTCCTGCGGAGAGGCCGATCGCGGCGAGGATGGTCTGAAAGCTGCGCCGGGCGCGGTCGCTTTCGCGCCGGGCCCGCAGATAGCCGTGGGGGAGTTCCGGCTCGTTGCGATAGCGCACGGGCACGCCCGCCTCGCGCAGCCGCGTGGCGTAAAGCCTGGCGTCGTCGCGCAGGGGGTCTACGTCGGCGCTGATGATGAATGCGGGGGCGCAGCCGCGCAGGTCCGATACCAGCAACGGCGCGGCCATCGGGTCGGTTGGCGGCTCGTCGCCGTGCAGCGCGCGACGATAGACAACAAGGTCGCTGGTCCGCAGCAGCGGTGCCTCGGCGTTCTCGGCATAGGACGGCGCATCGCCCATGCCCCCGAGCCCCGGATAGATCAGCACCTGCGCGAGTGGCGGATGCCCGCCGCGTTCCGAGAGGCACAGCGCCGCCGCCAACAAGCCGCCGGCGCTGTCACCGGCCACGATCCCGGGGCGTGAGATCGCACGCCAGACTGCCTGCACATCCGCGAGGGGCGCGGGCCAGCGATGCTCGGGCGCCAGCCGGTAATCCACCGCAATCACCTGCAAGCCGGTGGCATCCGCGATCTCGGCGCAGATATCGTCATGACTGTCCAGACCGCCGACCATGAAGCCGCCGCCATGCAGGTAAAGCACGAAGACTTCGGACGGTGCGCCATAAAACCGGCAGGGGACGCCCGCGACGCGGCGATCCATGACTGCCAGCCCATCGGGGCGCGGGGCGCGGAAGCGGGCGCACATCGCGTCATAGTGGCGGCGATTATCGGCGGCGCTGGCCTGGTTCGCGTCGGCGGGATAAGCGGCCTCGGTCCGGGCGATGAAATCCAGCACCTGCGGATCGCGGATCATCGGACACCCTCGGCGATGCGCCGGGTCAGCCAATCGGGATCGGGCTGCGGGACCGAGGCCAGAAGCTGCCTCGTATAATCGTGCCGGGGCTGGTCCATCACCGCCGAGCGCGTGCCGCTGTCCATCACCCGTCCGTTGCGCATGACCACCACCTCATCGGCGATGGCGCGAACGGTTTCGATGTCATGGGTAATGAACATGTAGGACAGCCCCTGTTCGTCCTGCAGCCGGCTCAGCAGCCTCAGGATGCCTTCGGCCACCAAATGGTCCAGCGCGCTGGTCACCTCGTCGCAGATGATGAAGCGCGGTTCGGCGGCCAAAGCGCGGGCGATGCCGATGCGCTGTTTCTGCCCACCCGACAGTTCACCCGGGCGGCGGTCGAGAAAGCGCCTCGGCTCCAGCTCGATCTGGTCCATCAGCTGGTGCAGGCGCTCGTCCCGGGCGCGGCCGGTCAGGCCCAGATAGAAACCCAGCGGCCGCGACAGGATCTGGCGGATGGTCTGGCGCGGGTTCAGCGCGGTATCGGCCATCTGGTAGATCATCTGCACCATGCGCAATTGCTCGCGCGAGCGGTCGGCGAGGCGCGGGGGCAGCGGTTGGCCGTCCAGCTCGACCCGACCGGCTCTGGGCGGCAGCAGGCCGGTGATGACCCGCGCCGTGGTGGATTTGCCCGAGCCGGATTCCCCCACTACCGCCACCGTCGCCCCGCTTGGCACGGCGAAATCGACATCCTCCAGCACGTTCCGCGTGCCATAGCTTGCCGTCACCCCGGCCACGCGGATCACCGGGCCTCCGCCGGGTAGTTCCCGCGCCGGGCGCCGAAACTCGCGCACTGCCCAAAGCGAGCGGGTGTAGTCCTGGGACGGGGCGGACATCATCTCGCGGGTCGGCGCCTCCTCGACCTCGCGGCCGTGGCGCATGACCTTGATGCGGTCGGCCATCTGCGCGACCACGGCCAGATCGTGGGTGATATAGATCGCGGCGGCTCCGTAGCTTTCCACCGCTTGCCGGATCGCGGCCAGCACGCCGATCTGCGTGGTCACGTCCAGCGCCGTCGTCGGCTCGTCAAAGACGATCAGATCGGGGCGGCAGGCCATCGCCATGGCGACCATGGCCCGCTGCAACTGCCCGCCCGAGACCTGATGCGGAAAGCGCAACCCGAACCGGTCGGGCTCGGGCAGCGACATCTGGGCGTAGAGTTCGCGGGCGAGGGCCTCGGCCTCGGACCGCGAGGCGGTATGGTGGATCTTCGGCCCCTCGCAGAACTGGTCGATCAGCCGCCAGGCCGGATTGAAGCTGGCCGCGGCCGATTGCGCGACATAGGCGACGCGGCGGCCCCGGAAGGCGGCGCGGCGGGCATCCGGCAAGGCCAGCAGATCGGTGCCGTCGAAACGCACGCTGCCGCCCGCGAAACGCAGCCCCGGCGCGACATAGCCCATTGCGGCCAGCCCCAGCGTCGATTTGCCGGCGCCGGATTCGCCGATCAGCCCGACCACCTCGCCCTGGTTCACGGTCAGATCGACCCCGTGCAGGATCGGGGTCCAGCCGGCCTCGCCCCTCGCCTCGATCTTCAGGTCGCGGATGTCGAGCAGCATGGTTTACTCCTTCAGGCCCGAGGCGCGGTGCAAGAGCCAATCGACCACGAAATTGACCGAGACCGTCAGCAGCGCGATGCAGGCGGCGGGCAGTAGCGGCGTGGAATCGCCGAAGGTGATCAGGGCCGCATTGTCGCGCACCATGCCGCCCCAGTCGGCCATCGGCGGCGGCAATCCCAGCCCCAGAAAGCTGAGCGCCGAGATGGTCAGGAAGACGAAGCAGAAGCGCAGCCCGAACTCGGCGATCAGCGGCGCGGTGATATTGGGCAGAACCTCATGGCGGATGATCCACCATGTGCCTTCGCCGCGCAGCCGGGCGGCCTCGACATAATCCATGACCATGATGTTCATTGCCGAGGCCCGGGCCAGCCGGAAGACCCGGGTGGCGTCCAGCACGGCGATGACCATGATCAGGTTCCAGATCCCCGGCCCCAGCGCCGACAGCGCCAGCAACGTGAAGATCAGCGAGGGCACGGCCATCAGCACATCGACCAGCCGCGATAGCAGCATATCGACCCAGCCGGGCAGCGCCGCGGCCAGAAGCCCGGCAATCGACCCCAGCAGGAAGGCCAGCAGCGTCGTCAGCAAGGCGACGCCCACGGTATTGCGCGCCCCCCAGATCAGCCGCGACAGCATGTCCCGGCCCAGATTGTCGGTGCCGAGCAGGTAATCTCCGCCCCATGGCAGGAACTGGTCGCCGACGATCTGCGCCTCGCCATAGGGGGCGATCAGGGGGGCGAGAATGCCGACCAGCGCATAGGCCACGATGAGGACCAGCCCCAGCAGGGCGGTAGGCGGGATCTGCCGCAGCGAGGCAAGTGTCATGTCTTACCTCGGATGCAGCAGGCGCGGATTGGTCGCAATGGCCAGCACATCCGCGATCAGGTTCAGCAACACATAGACCGCCGCGAAGATCAGCGCACAGGCCTGCACCACCGGCATATCGCGGTTGCTGACGCTGTCCACCATCAGCTGGCCGAGGCCGGGATAGACGAAGACCACCTCGACGATGACGACGCCGGTGATCAGCCAGGCGACGTTCAGCGCGATGACGTTGATGATCGGCGCCAGCGCATTGGGCAGCGCGTGCCGGGTAATGATCCGCCAGCGCGACACGCCCTTCAGCCGCGCCATGGCGATATAGGGCGCGCCCAGCACATTGACCACTGCCGCCCGTGTCATCCGCATCATATGTGCCGTCACGACCAGCACCAGCGTCACGGCGGGCAGGAAGGCCTTGCCCAGCAGGTCCGCCAGCGAAGGGTTCGCGCCGGGGTCGGCCATCGACGGGAACCAGCCCAGCCGCACCGACAGCCAGAACATCAGGATATAGGCGATGAAGAACTCGGGGAACGAAATCGCCGAGAGGCTGATCACGTTCACGCAGCGATCGAACCACGATCCGCGCCACAGCGCCGCCAGCAGGCCAAGGGTCACCGCCAGCGGCACCGCGATCACCGCCGCATAGGCGGCAAGGAGCATGGTATTGCCCAGCCGCGCCGCCAGAAGGTCGGCGACCGGGCGGCCATTGGCCAGCGAGCGGCCGAAATCCCCGGTCAGGATGCCGCCGATCCAGGCGAAATAGCGGGTGATCAGCGGCTGGTCCAAGCCCAGTTCCCGGCGCAGCGCCGCCACGGTTTCCGTGGTCGCCGACTGGCCCAGGATCTGCTGGGCGATGTCGCCCGGCAGCAGGCTGACCGCCAGAAACACCAGAACCGAGATCACCAGCAGCGTGAACAGCCCGATCCCCAGCCGCATCAGGATCATCCGGCGCAGCGGGTGGTCGCGCGGCCCGCCGCTCATGTCGCGACCTCGCGCGGGCGGATGTCGCGGATGCCCCTGCCTGCGTGATCGGGATGGGCGCCGGCGTCCTGCGCCGCGATCCGGTCCAGCGCTTGCAGCAGCCCGTCGGGCAAGGGGGTGGCGCGGCCCTGATCGGTGCTGACATGCATCAGCATGTGTTCGGCGGTGGCGGCCTCGGTGCCGTCCTCGCGCAGGATGGCGTGATGCAGGCGGATGCGCTTGGCGTCATGGCCCAGCAGCCGGGTTTCGACCATCAGCTGCTCGTTCGCGCCGATCTCGGCCAGATGGCGGATATGGGTCTCGACCGTATAGGCCGAGAAGCCGGCATTGCGATAAGCCTCGCCCAGACCGATATGGATCAGGAACGCATCGGTCGCATCGCCGAAGACCTGCAGATAGCGGAATTCGGTCATATGGCCGTTATAGTCCAGCCACGAGCCACCGACCCGCGCCCGGTGCAGGCGCAGGGGATAGCCCGAGGGCGCCTCGACCTGACGGGCATAAAGCCGGTTCTCGGCCTCGCGCAGCGTCTTGCCGGCCCCCCAGTCATTGGCCTTCAGAGCGTGGAAGATGCCGACCAGATTGTCGTCGCGGATACACTCCAGTTCGCGGATGGAATGGGCGCCGGACTGGGCGTCCGACTGGCTGGCGATGGTGTCGATCAGCGCGTCGTCCAGATCGGGAACATCCATCAGCTTGGTCCAGGGCCATTTCAGCGCCGGACCGAACTGGGCCAGGAAATGCTTCATCCCGGCCTCGCCGCCGGCGATGCGATAGGTCTCGAATAGGCCCATCTGCGCCCAACGCAACCCGAAGCCAAAGCGGATGATGTCGTCGATTTCCTCGGTGGTGGCGATGCCGTCCTTGACCAGCCACAGCGCCTCGCGCCAGACCGCTTCCAGCAGGCGGTCGCCGATATGGGCGTCGATCTCGCGCGCGACGGTGACGGGCTTCATGCCGATCGCCGTCAGGATCGCGCAGGCACGATCCGCCGCCTCGCCGCCGCCCACGACCTCGACCACGGGCAGCAGATAGACCGGGTTGAAGGGATGCGCGACAAGGATCCGGTCGGGATGCCGCGCGCCCTGCCGCAGTTCCGAGGGCTTGAACCCCGAGGTCGAGGAGCAGATCAGCGCCGTTTCAGGCGCCGCCGCCGCGATCTCGGCAATGACGCGATGCTTGAGGTCCAGCCGCTCCGGCACGCTTTCCTGGACGAAATCCGCGCCCGTTACGGCATCGGCGACGGTTTTGGCCCAGATCAGCCGGCCGGGCTCCGGCAGCGGCGCCTGGAACAGCCGGTCATAGGCGCGGCTGGCATTGGCCAGCACCTCGCCCACGATGCGGGCGGCCTCGGGATGGGGGTCGAAGACATGGACGTCATGCCCGTTCAGGATGAAGCGCGCGATCCAGCCTCCGCCGATCACGCCGCCGCCGATTGCCGCGATCTTCATGCCGCATACCACCTTTCGACCAGCTTCCAGCCGTCGAAGAAGCGATCCCCCGCCACCTCGCCATGCGCCACCTTGTCGTTATGCGCATCGACATAATTGACGAAGACCGGGATGATGGTGCCGCCGTCCTGGCTGACCAGCCCCTGCATGTCGGCATAGATCTCGCGGCGCAGATCGTCGTTCAGCTCGGCCCGGGCCTGCAACAGCAATTCGTTGAAGCGGGCATTGTCCCAATGGCTTTCGTTCCATTCGACGCCGCGCGCATAGACGAGGCTGAACATGTCGTCCTCGGTCGGGCGGCCGTTCCAGTAGCCGACGCAGAAGGGTTTCTTCAGCCAGACATTGGACCAGTAGCCGTCCTCGGGCTCGCGCTTGACGTTGATATTGATGCCCGCCGCCTTGGCCGATTGCTGGAACAACTGCGCCGCGTCCACCGCCCCGGTAAAGGCCGCGTTCGAGGTCGACAGGTCCACCGAAAGCTCGCTGAGCCCGGCCTGTTTCAGATAGTGTTTGGCCTTGTCGGGATCGTAGCTGTTCTGCGGCAGGTCGGCCGAGAAATAGCGGTTCGCCGGCGTGATGGGGCTGTCATTGGCGACCTTGCCATAGCCTCGCAGCACCTTTTCGACGATTTCGTCGCGGTTGATGGCATGTTTCAGCGCCAGCCGGACGTTGACGTCGTTGAAGGGCGCCGCGTCACAGAACATCGGCATGGTGTAATGCGCGGTTCCCGTCGTCTCGACCATGGTGATCCCGGGCCGGCGCTGCAACAGGTGGATGGTCGAGAGGTCCGGGCCGTTGATCGCATCGACCTCGCCCGTCATCAGCGCGTTCTGCCGCGCGGTCGGGTCGTTGATGGTCATCAGCGTCACATCGTCGAACCAGGCGCGGTCCGGCTTCCAGTAGTCGTCGCGCCGCTTCAGGGTGATGCGCACGCCGGGCTCGTGATCGACCAGCGTATAGCCGCCGGTGCCAAGGCCCGATTGCCAGTCGAGCGAGCCGTCCTCCTTGGCGGGCATGATGATGAAATGATAGTCCGAGGTCAGGAAGGCAAAATCCGCATTGCCGCTTTCCAGTTCGAACACCACCACATTGTCGCCATCGGCGCGGATATCCTTGACCTGCGCCAGCGCCCCCTTGGCGCCCGAGACGGAATTCTCGCCCCGGTGATGGTTGAACGAGGCGATGACGTCGCGCGCGGTGACCTTGCGCCCGTCGCCGAAAGCGGCATCGCGGATGCGAAAGGTCCAGATGCGCGCCTCGGCATCGGGCTCATAGCTTTCGGCCAGTTCGGGCACGGCCTGGCCCTTGGCGTCGATCTCGACCAGATTGTTGCAGACTGCCAGCATCGCCGTCACCACCGGGCCGGCGGCAAAGGTCGCCGGGTCGATGGTGTCCGAGGTGGCGCCACCGGAATGACCGATACGGAACTGTCCGCCCTTTTGCGGCGTGGCCTGCGCCCGCGCCCCGCGCGGCAGGATCAGCCCTGCCGCAGTGATTCCCGCCGCACCTGCAAGCAGGCCACGACGCGAGATTCCCTTGTGGATGGTCATGACTTTCTTCTCCCCCTATTGTGGCGCCCGTCCGTTTATCGGCGGGTCAGCTTCAGCTTTTCGCGGACCTCGGCCGGGCCGAGGATACGGCATCCCATATTGGTCAGGATCGTCGCGGCGCGTTCGACCAGATCGCCGTTGCGGGCCAGGACACCGCGATCCAGCCAGATATTGTCCTCAAGACCCACGCGGACATTACCCCCGGCCAGCACCGCCTGTGCGGCATAGGGTATCTGCATCCGCCCGATCGAGAACATGGAATAGACCCAGCCCGGCGGGATGTTGTTGACCATCGCCATCAGGCTGTTCGGGTCGCTGGGCGCGCCGTAGGGAATGCCCATGCAAAGCTGGATCATCACCGGATCGTCGATCAGCCCCTCGTCCACCAGCGTCTTAGCCAGCCACAGATGGCCGGTGTCGAAGACCTCGATTTCCGGGCGCACCCCGGCAGCCTGAATGCGGGCAGCCATGGCGCGCAGGGTGCCGGGCGTGTTGGTCATGACGTAATCGGCCTCGGCGAAATTCATCGTGCCGCAGTCGAGGGTGCAGATCTCGGGCAAAAGCTCCTCGACATGGACCAGCCGCTCGGTGGCGCCGACGATGTCGGATTGCGGCGACAGCGGCAGCGGCGCCTCGGCCGAACCCAGCACGATGTCGCCGCCCATGCCAGCCGTCAGGTTCAGCACCACGTCCACATCCGAGGACCGCACCCGTTCCACCACCTCGCGATACAGCGCCGGATCGCGCGAGGGCGCGCCGGTTTCGGGATCGCGGACATGCACATGCGCGATGGCGGCGCCGGCCCGGGCGGCCTCGATGCAGGCATCGGCGATCTGGGCGGGGGTGATCGGCACGAGATGGGATTTCTTGTGGCTCTGCCCCGATCCGGTGACGGCGCACGTGATGAAGACGTCGTGATTCATCTGATTCCTCGGAGAAGTATTCCCTTCAGGTTACGAGGATTTGGCTGGCATGATATGCGAATTAGGCCATAATATTTGCTTATGCAGTCAATATCGCCGTTTCACCTGACTTTCCTGCTGCTCGACGGCTTTTCCAACATGGTGCTGGCCAGCGCGATCGAGCCGTTGCGCGCGGCCCGCGATCTCAGCGGGAAACGGCTGTTTTCATGGCAGGTCGCCTCGGTCGATGGTGGGCCGGCGGTCAGCTCCTCACGCCTGTCCTTGGGGGTGGATATCCCCCTATCCCGCGTCGGTGCGACGGATGGGCTGATCGTGGTCGCGGGCTATGGAGCGCGGGATCATGCCCGGCGCGAGACATTGCAACTGGTGCGTTCCAAGGGGCGTGGCCTTCCGGTGGTTGGCGGGATCGACACCGGCGCCTGGCTGCTGGCCGAGGCTGGGCTGCTTGCGGGGCGTCGCGCGTCCATTCATTGGATGGAGGCGCAGGCCATGGCGGAAGCCTTCCCCGAGGTCGATGTCGTGCAGTCCGAATGGGTCGCCGACGGCAATACCGTGACCTGCGGCGGGGCGCAGGGGGTGCTCTCATGGTCGCTGGATCTGATCGGCCGCCACGGTGACGAGGCGCTGCGTTATGACGTTGCCAATATGTTTGGCCGCAGCCAGATGCGGATGCCGGAGAGCGGCAGCAACCGGATGGTGGACCGCGCATTGCCCCCCGGTCTTCAGCGCGCAGTGCTGGCCATGCGGGAGACCGCGGAAAACCCAAAGCCGCTGGCCGCGATCGCCGCGCGTGCGGCACTGTCGCCGCGCACGATGGACCGGCTGTTCCACAAGCATCTGGGCATGGCGGCAGGCGGCTATTATCGCACCATCCGCATGTCCCACGCCCGCGCGCTGGCCATCGAGACGGGCCATACTCTGGATGAGATCGCGGCGCGCACCGGGTTTTCCTCTGCCACCACGTTGGCCCGTGCCTATCGTGCGAGCTTCGGACAGACCATTCGGGCGACTCGGCGCAGCTAGCGCCCTTTCCAGACCGGATCACGTTTCTCGGCGAATGCGCGCGCCCCTTCCAGTTGATCCTCGGAACGGTAGAGCCGTTCGACGGTCTCCAGTTGGCTCTTGGTGATGCGGTTCAGCGCGTCCTGGAACTTCATGTCCTCGGCCTCGCGGACGATTTCCTTGATCGCTGCGAAAACCAGCGGTGGGCCCGAGGACAGTTCGTCGGCGAGCGCCCGGGCGGCGGCCATCAGCCCGTCGGCGGGGAGGATGCGGTTGATAAGGCCCCAGCGCGCGGCCTCATCGGCATCCAGCCAGCGTCCGGTCAGCAGCATCTCCATCGCGATGTGATAGGGGATGCGCTTCGGGAGCTTGATCGAGGCCGCGTCGGCGACGGTGCCCGAGCGGATCTCGGGCAAAGCGAAACGCGCATGTTCAGCGGCGAGGATGATGTCCCCCGACAGCGCCAGTTCCAACCCGCCGCCGCAGCAGATGCCATTCACCGCCACGATCACCGGCTTGTTCAGACCGCGCAGCTCCTGCAAGCCGCCAAACCCTCCGACACCATAGTCGCCATCCACTGAATCGCCGCCCGCCGCCGCCTTCAAGTCCCAGCCGGGGCAGAAAAACTTCTCGCCCGCGGCTGTCAGGATGGCGACGCGCAGGTCGGGGTCATCGCGGAAACGGGTAAAGACCTCGCCCATGATGCGGCTGGTGGCAAGGTCGATGGCATTGGCCTTGGGCCGGTTCAGAGTGACCTCCAGCACATGACCGCGCGTCTCGGTTCGGATCGGGTTCATGGCAGCTCCCTTCGGATCAGCGCATCTACGGCGACGGCATCGTGTTCGCGGCAGATGAGCGGGTTGATTTCAATTTCGGTCAGTCCCGGCGTGGTGCGAACATAGTCCTGCACCGCCATGACGGCATCGGCGATGGCATCCAGGTTGGCGGGTGGCGCGCCGCGCCAGCCTTGCAGCAGCGGCCAGATTTTCAACCCGCGCAAAATGGCGATCACGTCATCGCGCGAGACCGGAAGCAGAGCCGAGGCGCTGTCGCGCAAAAGCTCGGTCAGCACACCGCCGGAACCGATGGTCAGCAGCCAGCCATGCGCCGGGTCGCGCGTGACGCCGATCAGGATTTCGGCGAGGCCCCCGGTCACCATTTCCTCGATCAGGAAAGATGTCGCGCCCATGCGGCGTGCCGCTGCCCTGACCGCCTCGGCATCGTTCAGGCTCAGGACGACGGCGCCAGCCTCGGTCTTATGGGCAAAGCCCTCGCCCTTGAGCGCCACCGGAAAGCCGGGCGCCTCGGCAGCGGCTTCCTCGGGCGAGGTTACCCGGCGCGAGGCCGGGACGCGCAGACCGTGGGCCGCCAGCTCGGCCTTGGCCTGCGCCTCGGTCATGAGCGCGGGCAACACCGCCGGATCGGGGGGCAGGGGCCAGACCGGCTCAGGTTTGCCGGGCAGCGGGCTCGCGGCAAGCGCGATGGCGGTCATCGCTTCCGTTATGCCGCAAAGCGGGGTGATGCCCATGGCGATGCAGCGCCGCGCGACCTCCTCCGGCAGGTTCTCGGGCAGCGAGGCGATCAGCGCCAGCGGCATCGCGGGTGCCGGGCTGCCGGTCAGGGAGGCATCCATCGCCGCCACCACCTCGTCCCACGCGCCGACCGTGCATCGGTCGGCGCGGGGAAAGTCCAGCACGACGCAGGCCATGGCCAATGTCGGGTCGGCGACAGCGCGAAAGCAGGCCGCCATCGCGTCACGGTCACCCCAGACATAGGTGTTATAGTCCAGCGGATTGGAAAGCGCGACCTTGGGCCCGAGCGCCTGGCGCAGGGCGCATTTCTGGACCGCATTCAGCGCGGGAAACTCCACGCCATGCGCCAGTCCGGCATCGGCCATCAGGCTGGCCTCTCCGCCCGAACAGGACAAGGACGCGATGCGGCGCGAGGCCAGAGGCCCCGCCACATGCAAGAGCTTCAGCGTTTCCAGCAGGGCCGGCAGGCTGTCGACCTGCGCGATCCCCAGTCGGCGCAGCAATGCACGGCCACCCGCATCCGACCCGGCCAGCGAGGCGGTATGCGACACCGTCGCCGTCTGGGCCTGCGCCGAGGCGCCGACCTTCAGCGCCACGATGCGCTTGCCCAAAGCACGCGCGGTGGCGGCCAGCGCCTCGAAGCCGGGCACATCGCCGATGCCCTCGATATGCAGGCCAAGCGCGGTGACGCGCGGATCCGCCAGCAGCACCTTTCCGACCTCGGCAAAGCCCAACCGGGCCTGATTGCCCAGGGTAACGACATAGCCGAGCGGCAGGCCCCGCCGCTGCATGGTCAGGTTGATCGCGATATTCGAGGACTGGGTGATGATGGCGACACCCCGGTCCACGCGCTCGCAGCCATGCTGGTCGGGCCAGAGCGCAGCACCATCCAGCGCGTTGATGAAACCGTAACAGTTCGGTCCCAGGAACGGCATGTCACCCGCTGCCGCGACGAGGCGCTCCTGCATGGAGGCGCCATCGGCCAGCTCGGCGGTGGCCTCGCGGAAACCGGCGGCAAAGCAGACCGCGCCGCCTGCCCTCATCGTCGCCAACTCGGTCATCACTGAAATGGAGCTGTCGCGGTTCACGCCGACAAAGACCGCGTCCGGGGGCGATGGCAGGTCGGCCAGCCGGGCAAAGGCGCGCAGCCCGCCGATTTCGGCCTTGCCGGGGTTGACCGGCCAGATCGGCCCATCAAAGCCGATGCGCTGGGAGGCGCTGATGATATTCCCGCACCACCCGCTGCCACCGATGGCGGCGATAGAGCGGGGACGAAACAACCGCTCCATCACGCCCCCAAAGGCCGGAACAGCTCGCGCCCGATGATATGGCGCTGGATCTCTGACGTGCCGTCCCAGATCCGCTCGACACGGGCATCACGCCAGAAGCGTTCGACAGGGAAATCGTCCATCAGCCCCATGCCGCCATGGATCTGCAGCGTCGCATCGGTGACGCGGGCCAGCATCTCGGATGCATAAAGCTTGGCGCTGGCAATCTCGCGGTTCGCGGGCAGGTTCTGGTCCAGCCGCCACGCGCCGGAAAGCGTCAGCCAGTCGGCGGCGTCGATCTCGGTGATCATGTCCGCGATCTGGAAGCTGATGCCCTGAAACCGGGCGATGGGCTGGCCGAACTGCTGCCGCTCTGCCGCATAGCTGACGGCATGGTCAAAGCAGCGCCTCGCCCGCCCGACGCAGAAGGCCGCGACCGTCAATCGCGTGGCATAGAGCCATTCGTTCATCACCGCAAAGCCGCCATCGACCTCGCCCAGCACCTGCGTATCCGGCAGGCGGCAACCGTCGAAATACAGCGTGTAATTGCGATAGCCGCGATGCGAAACCGAGTTGTAGCCGTCGCGCACCTCGAATCCCGGCGTGCCGCGATCGACCAGAAAGCAGGTGATGCGCTTTTTCGGTCCCTGCGGCGTGTCGTCCAACCCGGTCGCCACGAAGACAATGAAGAAATCCGCATGTTCCGCACCGGAGATGAAGTGTTTCGAGCCATTCACCACCCAGTCGCCGCCATCGCGCACCGCCGTGCATTTCATGCCGCGCACGTCCGAACCCGCGTCAGGCTCGGTCATGGCCAGCGCGTCCATCCGCTCGCCCCGCACGGTGGGCAGCAGGTAACGTTCGCGCTGCTCGTCCTTGCAGGCCATCAGGATATTCTGCGGCCGGCCAAAGAAATGCGTCAGCGCCATCGAGCCGCGACCCAGCTCGCGCTCAACCAGCGTCATGCTCAGATGCGACAGGCCGGCGCCACCGACCTCCTCCGGGAAGTTGCAGGCATAGAAGCCCAGTTCGATGACCTTGCGCTTGATCTCTTCGCCAAGTTCACGCGGCACCTGACCCGTCCGTTCGACCAGCACCTCATGCGGGTAGATCTCGTTTTCCACGAAACTGCGCACGGTGGAAACGATCATCTGCTGTTCATCGTCCAGCCCGAAATCCATGAAGAAACCCCTTGTCGATTCGACTTCAGGATGGAACATCTCGGCGGAGGGCATCATGCAGGATTGGCCAATGGTCATGCAGAGTTGGAATGAAAAAGATCCAGCTTGGCAGGTCGACGTGTTGCTCTTCGACCATTTCTCGAACCATTGTTTGGCCAATGCGATCGAGCCATTGCGCGCCGCCAATACCCTTTCGCGCAAATCGCTGTATCGCTGGCGCTTCCTTGGTATCGACGGGGCGCCGGTGCAGTCCTCCAGCGGGTTGCCGGTGACGCCCGAGGCCGCATTGCGTCATGTGGACGGCGGTGATTGCCTGATCGTCATGCCGAGCTACGGCTTTCGTGCCCATGCCTCGGTCGCCTGTCTGCACGCCTTGCGCGCCGCCGCGCGGCGCTACGGCATGCTGGTCGGCATGGATACCGGCGCATGGTTGCTGGCCGCAGCCGGCCTTCTGGATGGGCGTCGCGCAACCATCCACTGGGACGAGATCGGCACCCTGGCCGAGACCTTCCCCGAGGTCGAGGTCATCTCGGACCGCTTCACCATCGACGGCAACCGGCTGTGCTGCGGCGGCGTGACCACGGCCTTCGACCTCATCCTGCATCTGATCGGCGAACAGCACGGCTCCATGCTGGCGTTGGAGGTCGCCGCATTGTTCATGCACGGCACCCGAGAGCACGCCAGCCAATACCGCGCCACGCCCGACGCCGCCGTCCATGCCGTGGTGTCGCTGATGCGTCGCAACATCGAGGCACCCCTGCCGATCCCCGAGATCGCCGCCCGCGCCGGGCTGAGCCGCAAGCGTCTGGAAACATTGTTTCGCGACCGTCTTCGCATGACCCCGCAGGCCGTCTATCGCGCCATCCGGTTGCGCGAGGCGCGACGGCTGGCTGAATACAGCCGCCAGAGCATCTCGGAGATCGCCAGCCGTTGCGGATATGACGATGCCACGGCGATGACACGCGCCTTTCGGTCGGAATTCGGATGCACTCCCACTTCGTTGAGAGGGTCGGGATTGTAGCGGGGGTATGGAATTTTCGAGGGCTACCACCGGGATCGGTCACGCGGGCGGCTGGAAAAGCCGCAGCTGGAGGTGGGGTCACGGCCGTCGCCAAGTCCATGCAGACCTTTGTTGTCGAGGAGCGCATTGGCGCAATCTGACCCTACCCTCGAGGGGAGAATGCCGCTCGAGGCCGCCGATGCAGTCCGCACATTACCCGGTCAGGGGTTATGAAACGCGAGCCGACTGGCAAGATCCCGAGCGATCTCGGCGAAATGAGCAGGACCGTGCATCTCGGCCTCGGCCTCGGTCATCGAGATAGCCAGACCCGCAGCCACTGCCCCTCCAGCCTCGCGGATCGGCACGCCGACACAGACCATTCCCACCCGGATTTCGCCGCAATCGAGCGCAAAGCCCCGTGCCGCCGCCTCATCCAACTGCGTCTCGAGGCTTTGGGCGTCAGAGACGCTGGCCGGGGTAAAGGCCTCGGGCCAGGTCGTTGGCAGGATCGCCTGCCGCGCGGCGGTGGCAAGCGTCGACAGAATCGCCTTGCCTGTGGCCGAGAAAACTGCAGGCACGCGCATGCCGGTGCGAAAGGTGAAGCCGAGTGGCCGCACCGAGTTGCGGCAGCCGATGTAAACGACATCCGCCTGGTCCAGTACCGAGAGTGTCACCGTATAATCGGCCAGCCGCATATCCTGCGTCATCAGATGGTCGAAGGCGCGGACAAGATCATTGCGGCCGAGATAAGCCGCGCTCCATTGCAGCACATGCGGACCGAGAGCAAACCCCCCGGCCTCGACTTGCAATAGCCCGAGCCGCACCAAGGTTTCGCACAGGCCATGCAGCGTGCTTTTCGCAATCTGGAGGCGTTGCGACAATTCCGACAGGCGTAAGGGCCCCGTCTCCTCCGCCAAAAGGTCAAGCACTGCCACCGCACGGCCAAGGGCTGGCACCACAAGCTTCTGACGCGGAGCAGACAGGTTGTCCATGACTCGATCCTCGTTCGTCCCGGCTTGTAAGGACAGGCCTTCGTTTCCGACAGGTGCGACTGGCTCTGACAAGTTGACAGAAGGCGCCAGGCTTTCTAATGTCCCATCGTTCGGTATATTGATTACTGTTCATAATATCGAACACAACAGCCTGTCAATGAACTTCTATCGCCGCCACGCCTTTGGCTTCATCCGCTCCAACCGGGAATACACCATGCTTCATCTCGCCGATCCGTCGCTTCTGCGTTCAGCCTGCCTCGTGAATGGAGAATGGCGGCAAAGCGTGTCGGGCAGATTGATCGATGTCACCAACCCGGCCGATGGATCGGTCGTGGGGCAAGTGCCTCGCTTTGATCACGATGAGATCGCCGAGGTGATCACGGCCGCCGAGCAGGCGCAGAAACCTTGGGCGGCGCGTACGGCCAAGGACCGCTCGGGCGTTCTGCGCAGATGGTTCGAGCTGATAGTCGCCAATGCCGAAGATATTGCGCTGATCATGACCTCCGAGCAGGGCAAGCCGCTGGCCGAGGCGCGGGGCGAGGTGATCTATGCCGCCTCCTTCATCGAGTGGTTTGCCGAAGAGGCCAAGCGCATCTATGGCGAGACCGTTCCCGCGCCGCTGACGAGTCAACGCATCACGGTGCTGAAGCAGCCGATTGGCGTCACGGCAGCAATTACGCCGTGGAACTTCCCGGCGGCCATGATCACCCGCAAGGTCGGTCCGGCATTGGCGGCGGGCTGCACGATGATCGTTCGTCCAGCCGACCTGACGCCACTGACCGCATTGGCGCTTGGCGCGCTGGCCGAGCGGGCTGGGATACCGGCAGGCGTGTTGCAGATCGTCACGGGATCTTCGACCGGGATCGGCAAGGCACTGACCGAAAGCGATATTGTGCGCAAGCTGTCCTTCACCGGTTCGACCGAGGTGGGCCGGCTGCTGATGGCGCAATGCGCACCGACGATCAAGAAAGTCAGCCTCGAATTGGGGGGCAACGCGCCCTTCATCGTTTTTGACGATGCCGACCTTGATGCGGCGGTCGAAGGGGCGATCATCTCGAAATTCCGCAATGCCGGGCAGACTTGCGTCTGCGCCAATCGCTTTCTGGTCCAGGACGGTGTCTACGATGCCTTCGCCGAGAAGCTGGCCGAGCGCGTTGCGGGTTTGAGAGTCGGAAACGGGATCACGAAGGGCACCGATCTTGGCCCGCTGATCGAGGAAAAGGCGCTGCAGAAAGTCGAGGATCATATTGCCGATGCGCTGTCGAAAGGGGCAGAGCTGGTGCAAGGGGGCAAGCGTCTGGGCGGGCTCTACATGTCACCTGCCGTCGTGACCGGGGTGACCCCGGCGATGAAGGTGGCGCAAGAGGAAACCTTTGGGCCGCTGGCCCCTCTGTTCCGCTTCAAGACCGAGGACGAAGCCTTGCGGCTGGCCAATGACACTATCTTTGGACTGGCCGCCTATTTCTATACCCGCGACCATGCCCGGGTCATTCGCGTCAGCGAGGGGCTGGAATATGGTATGGTTGGCCATAATACCGGCATGATCTCGAATGAGGTGGCTCCGTTCGGCGGGGTCAAACAATCGGGTCTCGGCCGCGAGGGCTCTCACCACGGCATCGAGGACTATCTCGAGATCAAATACATCTGCTCGGCAATCTGAAACAGCAGATCAGGACCAGGTCTTGGGGAGGCTTCATAAATGGGGCCTCGCCCTGTTTGCGGTCGGGGCATCAGTCGGTTCTGTAAGGAAACGACAAGGGGGTCGAGGCTTTCCCTCACCCGTCCGATCGAGGTGAATACCCCCTCTGGATCGACGCGACGTATCTCAAGATCCGCCAGAGCGGCCGGATCACGGCCACGCTCTTGGATTCCTCGAGATGCTGATGAAACCCGCAGGTCACCTGCAAGGCAGAAGCAGGTGAGTCTCAGAAATCCCACAATTCGATAGAGCTATTTTTCATATTGATAATGAAGCCTGCTTGAAGTAGAGCCTGCCCTGCTCTTGGAGAAGGAGCTGGTCACTTTCTTGATCTTGGTCTGCATGACTGCGCCTTCCCCAATGATCTGAAAAGCCTGGGGAGGAGCAAGGTGCTAAACGTTCGGTTATCGCAAGATCTGCTTGCAGCACTGATATTCATTTTGATCGGCAGTTCCGCACTGTGGTTTGGACGGATGCTGGAACCCGGCACTTCGGCCGAGATGGGGCCGGGATATCTGCCCCGCGCCCTCGGCTGGCTCATTCTCGGTTTTGGCATTATCACAATGCTGCGAAGCGTCTGGATCGCGTCGCCGCGTGTGGGAGGCATCAAGCTGCGTCCGATCCTCGTGGTCATGGGCGCGGTGGGTCTGTTTGCCTTGCTTGTCGAGCCAGCTGGTTTCATCCCGGCGAGTGTCGCGGTCGTCTTGCTTTCGACCTTCGGGATGGGTCGCCCCTCGCTGCCATACCTGCTTGGCCAGAGCATCCTGTTGCCGGCTGCGCTGGCGGTCGTCTTTGTGCTGGGCCTGGGCCTGCCCTTCGACCTGTGGTGGTTCTGACATGATGGACCTGTTGAACAATCTCGCCATCGGGTTCTCCGGCGCGGCCACGCTCGAGAATATCCTTTACGCATTCTGTGGCTGTCTTCTGGGCACGCTGGTGGGCGTATTGCCGGGCATCGGCGTTGTGCCCACGGTGGCGATGTTGCTGCCCCTGACCTTCGGGATTGATCCGCTTTCGGGCCTGATCATGCTGGCCGGCATCTATTACGGTGCACAATATGGCGGATCCACCGCGGCAATCCTGGTCCGCATGCCGGGTGAGGCAGGCTCGATCGTGACCGCGATCGACGGCTACGAGATGGCCCGGAAGGGGCGCGCCGGGGCTGCCTTGTCGATCGCCGCGATTGCGTCGTTCTTTGCCGGGACCGTGGCGACACTGCTGATTGCCGGCTTTGCGCCTTCGCTCGCGAAGGTCGCCGCGCTGTTTCATTCCGCCGACTATTTCTCGCTGATGGTGCTGGGCCTGACCATGTCCATCGTCCTTGCCCACGGTTCGATCTTCAAGGCCATCGCAGTGATGCTGATCGGGTTCCTTTTTGGCTTGGTCGGCATCGACATCAATTCGGGCGAGCAGCGTTTCACCTTCGAGCTGCCCGAACTCTGGGAGGGCATCAGCTTTCTTGCCATCTCGATCGGCCTGTTCGGTCTGGTCGAAGTGGTGCGAAATCTGGAATTTCCCGAGCCGACGCTGGGCTCGATCAAGACCTCGCTGCGCGACATCTATCCGACGCGTGAGGAGGTGCGGGACGCGGCGCCTGCCGCAGTCCGGGGCACGTTGGTCGGCTCGATCCTTGGCATTCTGCCCGGCGGAGGGGCCATCCTCGCTTCGTTTGCGAGCTATACGCTTGAGAAGAAGCTGTCGAAGAATCCGGCCAGCTTCGGCAAGGGCGCACCAGCCGGGGTTGCAGCGCCCGAGGCCGCCAACAATGCCGGGGCGCAGACAAGCTTCATCCCGTTGCTGACACTGGGGCTGCCGTCAAATCCGATCATGGCATTGCTGATGGGCGCAATGATGATCCACGGCATCGCGCCCGGCACGGCCGTCATCTCCGACCGACCCGAGCTGTTCTGGGGCCTCGTCGCCTCGATGTGGATCGGAAATCTGCTGCTGGTCGTGCTGAACCTTCCGCTGGTCGGGCTATGGGTCAAGCTGCTGACGATCTCCTACAAGCTGCTCTTTCCGGCGATCATCATGTTCTGCCTGATTGGGGTCTATTCCGAGGGTGGCAATGCCCTCCAGATTCTCCTGCTCGGCGCCTTTACCCTGCTGGGCTATCTGCTGTCGCGCTGCAATTGCGAGCCGGCGCCAATGATCCTTGGCTTTATCCTTGGCCCGATGATGGAGGAGAACCTGCGGCGAGCGCTGACCGTCTCGGAGGGGGATTACTCGATCTTCGTCACGCGGCCCATCTCGCTCTCGCTTCTGATCATGGCGGTGCTGCTTGTGCTGGCGGTCACGTTGCCGGGCCTGCGCAGGTCGCGCGAAGCGGTCTTCGAGGAATAGCGCAAAGGCTTCGTTTTCTGCTCACTATCCTGCCGGGTGCATTCCGGCGGGCCTTCTTCTCAACCCCGGAGTATTAGAAATGGCCAATCTTGTCGGCATTGCCGCCTTGTCACATTCTCCGTCCTGGGATCTCTCGCGGGATCTGGAGGGTCCAGGCGCAGCCTTCGTCGCGGCGGTCGAACGACTGCGCAAGTTCAACGGCCAGAAGGTCGACGCAATCGTATTGTTCGGGCCGGATCACTATCGCAACTTCTTCTATGACCAGATGCCGCAATTCTGCATTGGCGTGGAAAAGCTGGATGGATACGGCGACTATGACAGTCCGGCCGGTCCCCTGCCGGTGCAGCGGGAACTGGGCAAGCATGTGCTTGACCGGCTGATGTCCTCGGGCTTCGATCCGGCGGTGTCGCTGAACATGTGTGTGGATCATGGCCACACCCAGCCTTATGCAGCGGTCAACCCGGCGCTCGACATTCCGGTCGTGCCGATCATGATCAACTGCCAGGGCGGTCCGCGGCCGACCTACCGCCGCGTCATGGATTTCGGCCGCGTGGTCGGCGAAGCAATCCGCTCGTTTCCGGCGGAGATGAATGTCATCGTCATGGGTTCCGGCGGGCTTTCGCACTTCCTGCCAAAGATGTCTGCCGACGACACGGCTACCCCGGAAAATACCCGCGACTACATCATCAACGGCCGCGAACGCTCGCGCGAGGTGAATGCCGAGAAGGAGCGCGTTTCGAAGGAACGCCGCGCCGAAAAACGCACGGGCAAGGTTTCCGAAGCGTGGGATGCTTGGTTTCTGAATCTGGTCGAGACCGGAAACTTCGAGCCGCTGCATCTCATGTCCGATGCCGAAATCGAGGAGGCTGCTGGCAATGGCGCGCATGAGTTGCGCACCTGGCTGGCCGCGGCCGCGGCCTGGGGCCGCGACATAAGGACCGTGGGCTACGAGGCCGTGCCAACCTGGATCACCGGCATGGGCGTGATCGGCGGTGGCATCTGCCTGCCGCAAGACAAACAAGGCTGAACGCGGAGTATCGCCATGATCGAACAAAACCAGGACTACCGCTCGCTTTGGACAGGGCTGCGCGAAACGGCCTTTGAACAGGGCTTCACGCGCGTCAACGGTCTGAATACGCGCTATGCCCATGCCGGCACCCGGGGCAAGCCCGCGATCGTCATGCTGCATGGCACCGCGGGCCATTGGGAAGCCTTCTCGTCCAATTTCCGGGCCCATGCCGAGGATTTCGACCTTTATGCGCTGGACATGGTCGGCTGCGGCTTCACTGACAAGCCGGATCACCCGCTGGAGGTGAAGCATTACATGGCGCATGTGATCGGCTTCATGGACGCCATGGGGCTGGACCGTGCCCATCTGATGGGTTGCTCGCTCGGGGCATGGATCTCGGCCACCATCGCCTTGCGCCATCCCGAGCGTGTCAACAAGCTGGTTCTGCTTTCGGCTTCGGGCTATTTCTCCTCGGCGGAAAATCGCGGGCGCATCATCTCGCAGCGGACCAAGGCGGTGGACGATCCCTCATGGGACAACGTCAAGGCGATCTTCAACAAACTCCTCGCAAAAGAGGAAAGCCGCATCGACGATCTGGTCGCCCACCGCCAGGCCATCTATCGGATGCCCGAGATGAAGCGCGGCATGATCAATATTCTTGCGCTACAGGATCCCGAAATCCGGGAACGCAATCTGCTGAAGGACGATGATTGGAGGTCGATCACCGCCCCGGCGCTCGTGGTGGGATCGTTGGCAGATGCCGATGAGTATCTGCGCACAGCCCGGATCGTCTCCAGGCTGATGCCAAACGCGGAATATGTCGAAATGGAAGGGGTTGGCCATTGGCCGCAATTCGAAGATCCCAAGACCTTCAACCAGTTGAGTCTTGAATTCCTCACCGCCTGAAGCAATTGGAAACGCCCCGTGGAGACCCGCGGGGCGTTCTGCGATGAAGTGGTCGCACCGGCTCAAGTCTCGTATTCGGCCAGTTCGCGCGTGATTGCCTGGACGGCCTGAAGCACCTCGTCAGTCATTTCGGCCAGATTGTTTCCGACAAAACGGAAAGCCGGTCCGCCAAGCGCGATGCAGTAGGTCAGGCGACCGCCGGAAAAGATCGGCCCCGCCACACCGCTGACCCCTTCGTCGCGCTCTTCGTTCGAGATTGCGAAACCCTGCTTGCGGACGCGCTCCAACTCGCGTTCCAGAAGGGTGGGGTCGGTGATCGTGTTTGGCGTATAGGCGCGCGGGGTGAAGTTGCGGAACATCTCCTTGACCTCGTTCGGCGGCAGGAATGCCAGCATGACCTTTGCGCCGGCGGTGGCCGGCCAGGGCAGGGTGGTATTGCGCAGATAGGGAATGCGGACATGATGTCGGCAATCGATGCGGTCCAACGGCACGAGTTCGGGGCCGATCAATTCACGCAGCGAGGTGAATTCGCCGAATTTTTCGGACAGCCGCTCCAGATAGGGGCGGGCAATGCGCAGCACAGTCGAGTTGCCCTTAGCCACGCGCGCAAGCTCGACGATCTTGGCGGAAAGCTGAAACCCACCCTCGCGGTCCTCGATGATCAGCCCATAATGCTTCAGGCTGTTGAAATATCGGTAGATCGTCGAGCGGGGCATGTTGAGGTGCTGCGCCAGCGCCGTCGGCGTCCAGACCGGGTGCGCGGCGTCGAAAGCCAGCAGGATCTCGATAGCGCGATCGGCGGTAGAATTCGCGCTCGTCAACTTGTCCTCACCTCTGAGAGTGCTCGCCATCATCTTTCCTGTGTCGTATTTCAGCCAATGCCATCTCATATTATGAAGAAATTCCGACCGACTTCCAGTGCGTTGTAGCTTTGCCGGCAGAGTTCGTCACAAATCATCTTTATATGATAAGATAGTTATCGTATTACGGCCGCAAGATGAGGAGGAAACATCTTGTTCCGAAACTTGTGTATTACCCGCCGGACTGTTCTTTCGGCTGGGCTCGGTCTTGCGGTCATGGCTGGTGCGGCGATTGCCGGTGATGCCTATCCCGACCGTCCGGTCACTCTGGTCGTTCCCTTTGCCGCTGGGGGGACCACCGACGCCATTGCCCGTCTGATCGCCGAAGAATTGCAGACCCGCTGGGGCTCTGCCGTCGTGGTGGAGAACAAGCCGGGCGCTGGCGGAGCCATCGCGACGCAGGCTGTAGCACGTTCGAAACCCGACGGCACCCAGATCCTGTTCAATGACATCGGCATTGCATTGAATGAAGTGACAATGTCGAAGCGGCCCTACGACCTGTCGAAGGATTTGCGTCCGATCGTCGCCGCGGGTGAATGGCCGTTGGCGGTCGTCGTCAGCAATTCCACGGGCATCAAAACGCTGCCGGAGTTGGTCGAAGCCACGAAAACCAAGAGCTTGAGTTTCGGCACTTTCGGGCCGGCGTCCTCTCCGCATCTGGCGGCGGAACTGCTGATGTCGCTGACCGACGCGAAGCTGAAGATCGTGCATTTCAAGGGCGTTGGCCCGGTCATTCAGGCCCTTGCATCGGACGAGGTCGAGGTCAGCGTCTTTGGCGCGGGCGCCGCGGCTGCCGAAGTGACCAAGGGCACGATGAATGTTCTCGCGCTGGACTATCGTTCGCCGCTTATGCCGGATGTGCCCACCTATGCCGAAGCAGGGGTCGAGGGAATGCGCTCGATCGCTTGGTGGGGTCTTTTCGCGCCCGCTGCCACGCCCGACGACATCGTGGACGAGGTCAATGCCGGCGTGAACGATGCCCTCAAGTCGCAGCGCGTGACCGAGTATCTCGAGAAGAACGGCTATACGCCGGTCGGAGGCCGGCCGGAAGCACTTCAGCAACGGGTTGATGAAGCGATCGCTCTTTGGGGGCCGTTGATCGAGAAAGCCGGCATCCGCACGAACTGAACGCGCGCGGTCACAAGCTGTGACTGGACGGGCCGCCCCTTGGGGCGGCCTTTCTTCTTGGGTGTCGGTCTTGGACAACAATTACTGTATTGCGGTAATAGCATTATCGAAATAGAGACAAGCATATGCTTGGCACTTCCCAGCCGGAGAGAGAACTTGATGACCACATCCTCCCAATTCGATGCCGCTGTGATCATTGTCGGGGCAGGTCCGGCGGGGACGACGCTGGCCAACCTGCTTGGTGGCTACGGTGTTTCGACCATCGTGCTGGAGCGCGAGCAGGAGATCATCGACTATCCGCGCGCCGTCGGGATGGATGATGAGGCGCTTCGCGCCTTCCAGACCGTCGACCTGGCCGAACCGCTATTGCGCGACATGATCCAGAACACGCTGCTGCGCTATCACCACTCCAACGGCCGGATGTTTGCCGAGGTCGGTCCCAAGGCAAAGCCGTTCGGCTGGCCGCGCCGGAACCTTTTCATCCAGCCGCTATCCGAGAAAGTGATCCGCAGCGGAATTGACCGGTTTGACCACGTCAAGATTCTGCAGGGCCACGAAGTCATCGGACTCGATCAGAACGAAGATTGTGTAACGCTGACCGTGAGAACCGCTGACGGCAGCAAGATCATGCGCGCGCCCTATGTGGTGGGATGTGACGGTGGGAAGTCGTTCATCCGCAAAGGCCTCGGCATCAAGCTTCTGGGCGATACTCATCCGTGGCGGTGGCTGGTGGTCGATCTGAAGAACGACGACCGCTTCGAGCCCTATTCGGCGATCTATTGCGACCCCAGGAACCCGTATATCGTGATTGATCTGCCCTACGGTCATCGCCGCTTCGAGTTCCGGTTGCGCCCCGAGGATACGGACGAGAAAATGTCGGATCCCAAGGAAGTCGACAAGTTGCTGCGCAAGCGCCTTGGCGAAGATGAAAAGCCCGAGGTCATCCGTGCCCGCATCTATACCCATCATTCGCGGATCGCTGAATCCTTCGGCAAGGGCAGGGTCTTCATCGCCGGAGATGCGGCGCATCTGCAGCCACCTTTTTTCGGCCAGGGTCTGAACTCTGGCCTGCGGGATGTGATGAACCTGTCGTGGAAGCTCGCTATGGTCACGCAGGGTCAGGCCGGGCCGGTGCTGCTGCAAACCTACGAGCAGGAGCGCAAGCATCATGCCGAAAAGATGGTGAAGTTCGCGACGGGCATCGGCAAGTTCTATGCACCCTACAGCTATCTGACCGAATATTTCCGCAAGGCCTTCTTCTGGGGCGTTCACCGCTTGCCGTCCCTGCGCGATTATGTGCTGCAGATGAAATTCAAACCGATGCCCTTCTACGAACGAGGTGTCGTCGATTTCGCCAATGCAGGCGGCAAGGAAAAGGTTGGTCGCATGATCAACCAACCCAAGGTTGCCGATGCCGAGGGGCGTGCCATGCTGCTCGACAATGCCATCGGCAAGGGCTTTGCCGTCATTGGCATCAACGAGGATCCGGCGGCACAACTCTCGGCCATAGACCGCGCGTTCGTGAATTCCATCGGGCGCCTCGTTCAGGTGAACCGCTCGCGGCGCGGCACCGCCGGCTGGCAGGCGAGTCCCGATACGCTGGTCATAGACGATCTGGATGGTGTCTTCCGCGATATGCTCCTCAAGGCGCCAAAGCAGAGGTTTTTCATCCTGCGCCCGGATCGCTATGTCTTCGCGATCTGTGACCGCGACGAACTTTCATCATCGGTCGATCGTCTGCGCAAGCAGTTGGGTAGACCGGCGACCTCATTTGAACTGGCAGCGGAGTGATTACATGGCCGGCATGACCCCTGAAGACCACCAGCGTCTTGGAACTGCGCTTTTCGACGCCGAAAAGTCCGGCGTCCAAATTCCGCTGTTGTCACAAGAATTCCCGCAAATGGGTCTGGACGATGCCTATGCGGTCCAGGATCGGGTGCTGGCCGCGCGGGACGCTGCAGGATTGCGGCGCATTGGCTGGAAGGTCGGCCTGACGTCGCGCGCCATGCAGGAGGCGCTGCAGATCACGTCCCCGGATTCGGGCGTGCTGTATGACGACATGCTATTCGCCAATGGCGCATCCATTCCCGCGGGCCGCTTCATCCAGCCGCGGGTCGAGGCAGAAATTGCCTTCGTTCTCAAAGAGGATCTGGCAGGCCGAAACCTGACCCGGGCCGACGTGCTCAGGGCGACAGATTTCGTGACCCCGGCACTGGAGCTGCTCGATACCCGGATCAGGCGCCGGGATGCGGCAACAGGTGCGATCCGCACGGTAATGGACACGATCGCGGATAACGCCGCGAATGGGGGGCTGGTCCTGGGTTCGGGCCGCTTCGCCGTTGATGAAGCGGATCTGCGTTGGATGGGCTGCATTCTGAAGCGCGACGGCGTGGTCGAAGAGACAGGCCTTGGGGCCGGGGTTCTCGACGATCCGGTCGCAGGGATCATCTGGCTGGCCGGCCGTATTGCTGATTATGGTCAATGCCTAAGGGCCGGCGACGTCGTCCTGTCCGGGTCGTTCATTCGGCCGGTCGAAGCCCCGCAGGGCTCAAGGTTCTCGGCCGATTACGGCCCATTCGGAGAGGTGAATTGTGAGTTCCTCTGATAATCCCGATCGCGCACTGCTTGCCCCCCGTAACGGATTTCGCGATGCGTTGCGCCAGGGCGAGGTCAGGATCGGCTTCTGGCAGGCGCTGACCTCGACGGAAACGGTCGAGATCAGCTCGCGCGCAGGTTTTGACTGGCTGCTCTTTGATGGCGAACATGCGCCGAATGACATGGCCATGCTGCGGGACCAGTTGCGCGCAAGCCAGGGCGGCTCGGCGCATCCCATCATTCGGGTCGTATCGGGTGAGCCCTGGATGCTGAAACAGGCGCTTGATATCGGCTTTCAAACGGTTCTGGTTCCGATGATCAACACGGCCGAGCAGGCCCGGCAGGCTGTCGCCGCCTGCCTTTATCCACCGGAAGGCTGCCGGGGGGTGGGTGCAGCGCTGGCCCGGGCCTCCGACTTTGGCCGCCGTTCAGGCTATCTTTCCAATGCCAATGACGAGATCTGTATTCTGCTGCAGGTCGAAAGCCGGCAGGCGCTGGAAAATCTGGACGAGATACTGGCGGTGCCGCGGATTGATGGCATCTTCATCGGTCCGGCGGATCTGTCGGCCGACATGGGCTATCGCGGTCAGGCGACCCATCCCGAAATGCGCCGCATCCTGCGCGAGACCACTCGCCGGATCCGCGCGGCCGGCATCGCGCCGGGCATCCTGCTGGGCGCCCCCCAACATGTTGCGGAAGCCCGCGAGGATGGCGCACAGTTCATCGCGATCGGTTCGGATGTTGGGCTGTTCATGCGGGCGGCCGGCGAACTCGCGGCGCAATATCGGGTCTAAAAGCCGGGCATCGGGCGCGACGGAGGCGTTCGCCCAGATGCGCTTCAGATTGGCGCGGCGGTAGCCGCGCCAAGAATATCGGGCCTTGAACACCTTGGCCGGGTGCGGACACCAAGGCTTCGCCGCGCATCGCTTGAACGGCGTCAACGACCGGCCCGAGCCTTCTGCCTTTGGCGCAGTTCAGACGACTGGGGCCGCCTCGTCCCTGACGGCGCGGGTATCCGGGGCGGGGGATGCCTTTTCGGATTGCCGGGCGGGTGACGCCCCATGTGGGAGGCCATACCGCTCGCGGATGGTTTCGCCCGGCTTGTAGTGCCGGCGATAGACTCCACGCGACTGGAGGATCGGCACGACCTGATCGACGAAGATGGCGGTGTCCTCGGGGCTGCGGGGTGGCTGCACCGTGTAGCCGTCCACCGTTCCATCCGCCCAGAGGTCGATCAACTGGTCCGCAACCTCAGAAGGGGTGCCAAGGACGATGCGATGATGCCCGGCCGAGCGCCGGGCCGCCTGCCGGGGGGTCAGGTCTTCGTGCCGCAGCAATTCGACCATCCCCAGCAGGAATCCGAGCGCGCCGCCCTGCTCGGGGTCGGGCATCACGTCATCGGCGCTGAGGACGCGATCGAAGTCGACCTTGGCGGGATCCAGCCCGAACTGGCGCAGGAAGGCCGCGACCAGCTCATCTTCGTTGCGGACGCCGCTCAGGCGCTCATGCAGGCGCAAAGCGGCCTCGCGGGTCTCGGCGACGAAGGGCACGACGCCGGGCACCAGCAGGATACCCGCCGGATCGCGCCCGTATTCCGCAGCCTTGTCGAGCAGGCGCTTGCGGAAGGCGAGGCCGGCCTGCCGGGACAGGATATTGGCATAGATGATCTCTCCATGCCGCGCCGCGAAGTCGATCCCGCTGTCCGAGCCGCCGGCCTGCGCGATGACCGGATGGGTCTGTGGGCTGACCGGGACATTCAGCGGCCCCTTGGCGACGAAGTGATTTCCCGCGAAATTCACCGGCTCAGCCTGCCAGCCGGACCAGAAGTTATCGGACGCGCCGGCATCCTTTCCCGGCTTCCAGCTTTGCCAGAGCTGTTTCACCAGATCGAGGAATTCCTGCGCGCGCTCATAGCGCTGCTTGCGGGGCGGCAGAGGATCACTGCCGAAATTCGCGGCGACGTCGGGGTTGAAGGAGCTGACCATATTCACGATCAGCCGCCCCCCGCTCAGCACATCAACGCTCTGGCTGCTGCGGGCAAGGTTATAGGGCGTGTTGTAGGTCGTGGACATGGTCGCGACCAGCCCGATATCGGGAACCTGCGCCGCCAGATGCGTCAGCAGGATCAGCGGCTCGATCGTGTGAAAGGGGCGGGTGCCAGGGCCTGTGCGCAAGGCCGGATGATCCGAAAGAAACAGCGCGTCGAAGCGCCCGCGATGCGCCAGCCGCGCGATCCCGAGGTAAAACTCCGGGTCGTTGACGTCGCGCATCCGGGCCGAGCCATGCGGCCATGCGCTTTCCAGATAGCCGGTGGTGTTCAGGCCGATATTCAGATGCAACTCGCGCGGGCGGTTCGACATTCTGCTGTCCTTGTGATGATTTCGTCAGGCCGGGCGGAGCATGTTCAGCGCCAGACGGAGGTTCTGCGCCTCGGCCAGCGAGGGATTGCGGCGCATGACCAGACTGCTCCACGCCCGTGCATGTCTTCGGACCGCCTCGGGCGCGTCGGTCAGGATGACGGTGGGATAGGGCAGCGGCATCAGGGGCAGGCGGCTGCTGTCACCGGGACAGATCAGCACCGCGGCGTTGACGCAAAGCTCCAGATGCCGCGTGGTCAGGTTCAGCAGCGTCGGAACCCAATGGTTCGTGGCGATGATCGTGGCCCAGGGCAGGGCCTCAAGCAGACGACGCAAAGGCTCCTTGCGGGGGCGCGTGGGGTCGATGCCATGATCCAGCGGCGCCACGACCCTGTCGCCGGAAAGAAGCACCTGCGCTGCGTCTGCCGCATCAAGGCTGTGGAAATCAGGCATCGTCGTCTCGTAAAAATATGCAGGAAAACTATAGGCATTTGCTGGGCAGGTCTATTTCACAGATCGCGCCGTGACAGCATCCGGCTTCCCCATATGCGCCCATGAACAGAATGAATTGCCTTATTTTCCGGCTTCCCTACCCGATCCATAGAAGCTGCTGTCCGATCGCTGAGGGCGCGATTAATGTATATTGCACAAGTAGATTTATCTTATGGGATGACCGATGCAAAACCCCGTCCGCGCAAACCTGCATGTCGAGGCGAAGGCGCCCCGGCTGGACCAGATCCTCGCCTCGCTGCCAGCGCTGGTGGATCGCATCAGGGCCGGTGCGGCGCAAAGGGACCGCGAGCGTATCCTGCCCTTCGAGGCGTTCGACTGGCTCCGGCAGGCGGGGATAGGAACGCTTCTGGTGCCGAGGGAGCGCGGCGGTCCGGGCGGCAAGCTTGCCGATTATATCGAGGTGATCCGTCAGCTTGGCGAGGGCGACAGCAACGTGGCCCATGCGCTGCGCAGCCATTTCAACTTTGCGCAGGCCATCGTGCTGCGCTCGGTCGACCAGCCCGACGATCTGGCCTTTCAGCGATTGCTGTCCGGCGCGATCTTTGGCGGGGCGCATACCGAGAACCTGACCCGCCATCCCGGCGATATCGGCACCACCCTGACCCGGCAGGGCGATCACTACCGCCTGAATGGCCGCAAGCATTACGCGACCGGCACGGCATTTGCCGATTTCGCCTCGATCAGCGCGACGGATGAGCAGGGCGAGCTGGTCTTTGCCATGATCCCGACCGACCGCGAGGGGGTCGAGATTCTGGATGACTGGGACGGCATGGGCCAGCGGCTGACCGCCTCGGGCGGGATCGTCCTGCGTGACGTGCGGGTTGAGGTCGAGGAGATCGGCCAGCGCGACATCAACAGCTTCATCGGTCGCCACACCTCGACCATGCGGCAGCTGCATCTTGCGGCTTCAGCGGCCGGGGCGGTGGCGGCGGCGCTGCATGACGGGCGGGACTATGTGCTGAACCACGGGCGCGCGGCGACGCATAGCCATGCGGATTTCGCCCGCGACGACTTCTTCGTGCAGAAGGTGTTGGGCGATATTGCCGCGCTTTCCTATGGCGTCGATGCCGCGATCCGTGAGGCCGCGCGCGAGCAGGAGGCGGTGGCCGACGCGATCCTGTCCCGCGCCTCGGATGAGCAGGTCGAGCGGCTGCTGGTGCAGGCCTCGATCAACGGCGCAAGGGCGCAGCTTGTCTCGGGTCAGCTGGCGCTTGAGGCGGCGGGCCGGATCTTTGAGCTGGGCGGCGGCTCGGCGACCTCGCAGCGGTTCAACCTGGACCGGCATTGGCGCAATATCCGCACGGTCCTGAACCACAACCCGCTGAACCACAAGGCGCGGGTCATCGGGGATTATCTGCTGAATGGCACCACGACCCACCTGCTGGAAGGCAAGGTGTTCTGAAAAGACGGCCCGCCGGTCTGGCGGGCCGTTTCCGTCTTAGCCGCGCGCGCGCAGGAATGCCGGTTCCTGCCCCGAGCCGCGGCTGACGCGACCCTCGATCGGGTGGCTCGGATCGTTGAAGCCATGGGTCGAGGCATGGCCGGGCGTGACCAGCCCGTCGACCAGCGCCTCGTCCTCGGCGGTCAGCTTGGTGCCAAGCGCCTCGACATAGCCATCCCAATGCTCCTCGGTGCGCGGCCCCGCGATGGTCGAGGTGACGAGGCGGTTCTCCAGCACCCAGGCCAGCGCGAATTGCGTGGGCGTCAGGCCCCGCGCGCGGGCATGTTCGGCGACCTGATGGGCGATCTGGACCGATTCAGGCCGCCATTCGGTTTCAAGGAGGCGCTTGTCACCGCGACCGGCACGGGTGTCCGCTGCCGGAGCCTCGCCGGGGACGTATTTCCCGGTCAGGACGCCACGTGCGAGGGGGGAATAGGTGACCGCACCCAGACCGAAGTAACTCGCGGCCGGCAGTTCCTCGCGTTCCGCCGCGCGGGTGACGATGTTGTAGAGCGGCTGGCTGGCGATGGGGCGGTCGATGCCCAGCTTGTCGGCAAGATGCGCCACCTCGGCGATGCGCCAGGCACGGAAGTTCGAGACGCCGAAATAGCGCAGCTTACCCTGCTGGATCAGGTCGCCGATGGCGCGCAGCGGCTCCTCCAGCGGGGCGTCGAAAATGGCGCGGTGGAAATACAGCAGGTCGATATAGTCGGTGTTCAGGCGCTTCAGCTGGCCCTCGACGTTCTGGATGATCCATTTGCGCGACTGCCCGCCAAGGTTCGGCCCAACGGTCTTGGAGTTGGTGAACTTGGTCGCCACGACCCAATGGTCGCGATGCTTGGCAATGCCCTTGCCCACGGTCGTTTCAGAGGCGCCATCGTGATAGACGTCAGCGGTGTCGATGAAGTTGATGCCCTGTTCGCGGGCCTTGTCGATGATGCGGAAGGCCACATCGTCCGGGGTCGGGCCGCCGAACATCATCGTGCCGAGCGTGATGGGGGAAACTTTCAGGGCGCTGCGTCCCAGATAGCGATATTCGACCATGATGGTCTCCTGTCCTGGCCCCGAGGGGGCCTTGCTGCGTGCGTCCTTGCAGCGGTCGCGGGATAGCGAATCTGCTGCGAGAGTGGTGGTCCGCGACCGTTTTCTTTTCCCGGCGGCGGGCGAGATGGAAGAATTCCGGCGTTCTTGTTCCAAGGCGGCCCGAGCGTCCATTCTGGCGCGCCTATTTGTTGACTAACTTTGTGTATATTGTCAATAAATGTGGCTATCAGATGGCGCGCCAGAAGCCCGCATCGCAACCTGACAAGCGACGGTAATCATATGGAATACAGTGAAAATATCTCTCGCCGTGGCATATTGCTCGGCTCTGCCGCGCTGGCTGCCGGAATGGTTTTCCCCGTGGGTAAAATCCTTGCACAGCAGGGCAAATCCGGCGGCACTGCGGTCATCGCGATCAGCTCGGAGCCGCCGGTGATCTCGGCCCTTGGCCATACCGCCTATTATACGGTCCTCGTCTCGGCCAAGACGAACGAAGGGCTGCTGACCTATGATTTCGACCTGACGCCCAAGCCGCAGCTGGCGACGGAATGGAAGATCAGCGATGACGGCCTGCGCTATGACTTCACCCTGCGGCAGGGGGTCAAATGGCATGACGGCCAGCCCTTCACCGCCAAGGATGTGGCCTTCTCGATCAATACGATCCGCGAGGTTCACCCGCGCGGCCGCAATACCTTTGCCAATCTCGACCGGATCGAGGTGCAGGACGACCATCACGTCAGCCTGATCCTGCGCGCCCCCGCGCCCTATCTGATCCGCGCCCTTGCCGCATCGGAAACGCCCATCGTCGCTGCCCATGTCTATGCCGAGGGCAAGCCGCTGGAAAATCCCGCGCAGAACGCGCCCATCGGCACCGGACCCTACCTTTTCCGCGAATGGGTGCGCGGCAGCCATATCGTCTATGATCGCAACCCGGATTACTGGGACGCGCCGAAGCCCGCCATCGACCAACTGGTCATCCGCTTCTTGCCCGACGCCGCCGCACGCACCGCCGCGATCGAATCCGGCGAGGTGCATGTCGCGCCGGGCGAGCCCATCCCTCTGGCCGATCTGGCGCGGATCGAGCAGAACCCGGAGCTGGGGCTGGAATGGAACGGCTATCAATATGCGAACGGCGTCCGCCGGGTCGAGTTCAACCTCGACCGCCCGATCTTTCAGGACCGCCGGGTGCGCAAGGCATTCGCCCATGTGATCGACCCGCAGGTTCTGCTGAACCTCACGAATTACGGCTATGGCGCGGTGCTGAACGGCCCGATCCACCCGGCGCTGAAGGATTATCACTTCGCCGACCTGCCCCTGCACGAGATCAGCCCCGAGAAGGCCGAGGCGCTGCTGGATGAGGCGGGCCATCCGCGCGGCGCGGACGGCACGCGCTTCAGCGTCGCCCTCGACTACGTTCCAGGCAACGAGGGCACGCGACGCGGCGCAGAATATATCCGGCAGGCGCTGCAACAGGTCGGGGTTGATGCGCAGATCCGCGCGCAGGATTTCGCGACCTATACCAAGCGCGTCTATACCGACCGCGACTGGGATTTCCTGTATAACGGCATGTCGAACCTGTTCGACCCGCAAGTGGGTGTGCAGCGGCTTTATTGGTCGAAGAACTTCAAGCCCGGCATCCCGTTCAGCAATGGCGCCCATTACCAGAACGCCGAGGTCGATCGGCTGCTGGAATCCTCGGCCGTGCAGAACGACCATGAGGCCCGGCGTCAGGAATGGCGGCGCGTGCAGGAGATCCTGCATGAGGACGTGCCGTCGATCTATACCGTGACCAGCCCCGAACACACGGTTTTCAGCCGCAGGCTGGCCGGGCACACGCCCGACGGCACCGGCCTTTTCGGCAATGCCGCCGATCTGCATTTCGTCGCATGAGGTGAACATGGATACGCTTTGGTATACACGCTGCCCGGTTCCGACTCCGGTAGGGCTGGCTGTGCAGCTTGGCCTGCTGGATCGCGCCTTTGCGGCCAAGGGGGTCGAGCTTGCCTCGATCATCGACAGCAAGGACCGCAATATCCGGCAAAGCCATTTCAACCACACCCTGAAATGGTCGTTCCGCCTTGGCGGTAACGTGCCCCCGATCCGCGCCCGGTCCGAGGGGCGGAATACCCGGCTGATCGGCGTCACCTGGACCGACGAGTATCAAGCGATCATCGCGCTGCCGGAAAGCGGCATCCGCAGCGCCTCGGATCTGGAAGGGCGCAGGCTGGGCGTCCCGAAACAACCCGAGGGTGATGTTTTCGTCGTCGATTTCTGGCGGGCCAGTGCGCTCAAGGCCTTCGATTCCGCCCTGACCATCGCCGGTCTGGCGCGCAGCGAGGTCGAGCTGGTCGACATCGCCTTCTCGGAGAGCGTGCTGGATAGCCACGAGGCCGACCGCTTCGGCCTTGCCCGCCGCATCCCCTATGGCCCGGAAATCGCGGCGCTGTTCCGGGGCGAGGTCGATGCGATCTTCGTCAAGGGTGCCTCGGGGATTGCCGCCGCGAACCTTATCGCGGCGCAGGAGGCGGTGTCCTTCGGCTTCCATGACGATCCCGCGATCCGCATAAATTCGGGGACGCCGCGCCTCCTGACCGTCGATGCGGCGCTGCTGGACGAACGGCCCGATCTGGCGGCGACCCTGATCGGGACCATCCGGCAGGCGGGCGAATGGGCCGCCGCCCATCCCGACGACACCGCCCGCTTTGCCGCCCGTGAAACAGGCGCCAGCGAAGAGCAGATCCATGTGGCCCACGGCCCGCGCTTTGCCCAGAGCTTCGGTCTGTCGCTGGAGCCCGAGGCCCTGGCCGCGGTGGAAAGCTACAAGGATTTCCTGCTGGCCGAGGGTTTCCTTGCCGCCGATTTCAGCATTGCGGATTGGGTGGACCGCCGCGCATGGGATCAGGCGCTGGCCGCCTGATCCTCGCCCGTAAGCGGACCGCTCAGCGGGACCGAGCTGCAAAGATCCTGCAGGGTGCGATGCTCCAGAATGGCCAGCATCGCATCGCGCACTTCCAGCATCAGCAAACGGATCTCGCAGGCGCTTTGCGTCGGGCAATCGTGGCATTTGCGATAGGCGGTCTTGCTGACGCAGGAAATCGGCGCGATCGGCCCGTCGATCACGCGCAGGATCTGGGCCACGCTGATCGTGTCGGCCGGCCGGGCAAGGGAATACCCGCCCGAGCGGCCCTTGCGCGTCTGGATCAGACCAGCCTGACGCAAATCGGCAAGGATGGTGTCCAGAAACTTCTTGGGAATGCCGTTCGCGTTGGCGATGGCAGTCGACTGCCGCACTTCGCCCGGATCAAGGCGCGCCAGCTCGATAAGCGCCTTGATGCCGTATTTCCCCTTCATGGTCAGCATGGATGATCCGCGTTTCGCAATGTTCCCCATGCTCTACCATGATGGTGGATATTACGAAAGCCGGCTGGGCTATTGATGCGGCAAAGGCGGGGGCAGCTTGCCGCTGAGCGCATGCTCTCCGATCTGGGCATATTTCCACCAACTTGCGTCATGCAGGGTATGGACGCGCAGGTTGCGCCAGAGCCGGTCGAGGCCGAGCGTCCGGTTCGCCGCGCCGGCGCCGCCGAACTCGAAAAGGTCGCTGGCCATGCGCAGCGCAACCTCGCCGCCAAAGGTCTTGGCCTTGGCGATCTCCAGCGTCGCGCGGCCGATCGCCTCGGCATCGTCGCTGTCGATGACGGCATCCAGCCCACGCGCCCCGTCCTCTTGCAGCAGTTCCGCCGCCTTCTGGCGGGTTTCCCATTCACCGAAGCGGTAGAGAATATGGGTGTCGTCCAGATAGCTCGCATGGCCGTGGCCGATCGCCTCCGGGGCCAGCCTGCCGCGCGCCGCAATCAATTCGCGCGCGGCATCAAGCGCGGCGCGGCCCATGCCGATGTCGATGGCGGAATGAACCAGCATGAAGGTCGCCCAAAGCGGCAGGAAGGGCCCGGCGCCCTCGTGCTTGTGCAGGACGCGGTCGGCAGGCACGCGCACATTGTCGAAGGTGATCGACATGCTGGCCGTGCCCTTTTGCCCGAACAGATCCCAGTCATGGCCAAAGCTCAGCCCGGCCGCGTCGCGGGGCACGATGGCGAAGGTGAAGCGCTCCTCCTCGTCCGTGGCCGAGACGCGGATCCAGTCGCCGTTCCAGGCGCCGGTCGTATAGAATTTCTGGCCGCTGAGGACGTAATCGTCGCCGTCCCGAAGGATACGGACATTCGGCAGGCCCACGCCGCGCTGGCCGCGCTCGACCTGCGCGTTGCCAAAGACCGCGCCCTTCAGCATCAGGTCAAAGACCCATTGCCGCTGTTCGGGGCTGCCAAAGGTGCGCAAGGCGTCGATGGTGCCGAAATGGGTCTGGGTTGTCTGGGCCAGCGCGCCATCGGCCTCGGCGACGATCTGGATCATGCGTGACAGCTCGGCATAGCCCAAGCCCGGCCCGCCATTCGCCTTCGGGATGGTCAGGGTCAGAAGGCCGGTCCGGCCCCAGGCGATGAATTCGCGCCTGAGGTCGTGGTTTTCGGCATCGCGACGCACGGCGTCCCTTGCCACCTCGGCGGCAAAGGCGCGCGCCGTTTCCAGATAGGTGTCGCGCGTCGGCAGCGGGATGATCGGGGCAAGATGGGTCATGCGGCCCGATCCGCATTCGGCAGGTCGTTCCAGTCGAGCGCCCAGCCCGCGACATCGACATGTTCGGGGATGAGGCCCTGCGCCAGCAGGAAATCCGCCTGATCCTGCAACGCGGCCAGACGGTCGACCGTCAGCGAGGGCAGCAGGTTTTCCGGCACGAAGGACTGGAATGCGGCCTCGGCATCCTCGGGCGACTGGCCGGTTTCGCCGGCAAGGATCGCCCAGAGCCGCGCCCGGTCCTGCGCGATGCGCGCCACCGCGCCTTGAGCGTCGGCAAGGATGCGGCGCACCACCTCGGGCCGGGCGGCGATGAAATCGGCATGGAAGGTCAGCGTGCGGGGCGTCCCGTTATTGACCCGCAAGAGCGGATCGGAGAGCTGGTCGATCCGCAGCACCGCGCGATAGCGTCCGCTGCGCAGCGCCGCGACTCCGGCGGCGCTTTTCAGCCAGACCGCATCGACGTGGCCTTGATCCAGCAGCGCCAGTTCCGCGTCGAAGCTTTCGCCGCCGGTCTGGCCGGGCAGCACCCCGCGCAGGTCGCGCGCATCGACCAGCGTGACCGCGTCGAGCCCCAGCCCGGCATAGCGCAACGCCTGCTGGATGCCGCGGACCGAGGTGATGCGCGACACGTCCAGCCGATGGCCCGAGGAAAGCGGCAGCGCGAAGCGGTGCCCGCCGAGCGACGCGACATCGGTGAATTCGCTGTCCTCGCGCACGATCACCGCCTGGAATTCGTCCAGCCAGGTGATGCCCAGAAGCCGCGTGTCCGCCCCGTGCGAGCGCGCCCAGATCGCAGGGATATTGCCGCCCTCGCGCATCAGATTCGCGATGCCATGTTCGAAATGATGACGCCGGATCTCGGGGTCGGGGATGTCCTGAAGCGCCCGCGCGTCAAGGCCGTGGTCGCGCAGGCCTGCCTGAAGGATCCCCAGCCCGGCGCTGACCCCGGTTGAGGTCGGAGCGGGGCAGCGCGTGTAATGGAAGATGTCGGTCATTGGGTCACCTCGTCCTTGATCCAGGCATCGGCAAGACTGCCATTGATGCCCTCGGCATCGGTCACGGCATCCTGCACGCGGCCGTTGATGATGGAGAAATTGAAATCCGACAGCAGGTTGATATCGGGAAGATCCGCGATCACCTGCGTCTGGATCTGGTCCCACAGCGCCTTGCGTTTTGCCGGATCGGTCTCGACCGCGGTGGCCTCCAGCAGCGCGTCGGTCTGCGGATTGGCGTAATGCGCCCCGTTGGTGAAGGGCACGCCGGGGCGGAAGTTCTTCGACCAATAGAGCCGCTGGACACCGACGGTCGGGTCGAAGGTATTGGTCATGGAATTGACGGTGAAGGCAAAGTCGCGGTCGGTATAGACGCGCCGGGTATAGGTCGGGAAATCCTGCACCCGAACCTCGATGGCGATGCCAACCTGCGCCAGTGCCTGTTTGACGTAATCGGCGGTGCGGCGGTCGCCCTCGGTCGCGGGACGGAAATCCAGCGGCAGCGAAAAGCGGATGCCGTTCGCGCCGCGCGGATAGCCGGCCTCGTCCAGCAGGGCTTCGGCCTTCGCCGGATCGAAGGCATGGTCCGGCAGGCCCTCGGCCCGGAAGGGCGACAGGTCCGGGCTGATCGGTCCCGAAACGGGCTGGCCATAGCCATACCAGATCACGTTGCGGATGGTGTCGCGGTCAATCGCATGGGCGACAGCCTGACGCACGCGGAGATCCTTGAAATGCGGCTCGTCCAGATTGAATTCGATCCGCTTCACCCCGGCCTCGAAGATGGTGCCGCGCTCCTCGATGCGGATATGGCGCAGGGCGCGAACCCGCTCCAGATCGGCCATCGGGATCAGGTTGCCGGTGGTCAGGTCGGCCTCGCCCGTCTCGACCGCGACGGCGCGGGCGGCAGCGTCGGGCAGGATGCGAAAGACCACGCCGTCCAGATAGGGCTTGCCCTTGTCCCAGTAATCCGGGTTGCGTTCCAGCCGCAGGAAGCTGCCGCCCTGCAACTCGGCAAAGCGGAACGGGCCGGTGCCCACGGGCTTCTGGTTCCACGGATTGGTCAGCGGATCGCTGCCCTCGTAAAGATGCCTGGGCAGGATCGGGCTTTCGACGGCGGCGAGGGCGCGGATCAGATAGGGCGCGGGCCGGGACAGGCGCAGGATCAGGCTGTGATCGTCGGGCGTCTCGATCGCGGTGACATTGGCGAAGGTCGTGCGCCCGCGCGGGTGATATTCCTTCAGCAGCTGGATCGAGAAAGCCGCATCCGCCGCGGTGAAGGGCTGGCCGTCGTGCCATTTGACCCCCTGCCGGATGTCGAAGCGGTATTCGAGGCCATCGTCCGACACATGCCAGCCCGTCGCCAGCGCCGGCAGCGGGTTCAGGTCGAAGTCATAGCGCAGCAGGCCCTCGACGATCTTCGGCCCGGTCGAACGTGAGCCGTCCGGCGACAACGGCACCAGCATCGGCGGTTGCAGGGCAAGCACCTGCGTCAGCGTGCCACCACGCTGCGGAGACTGGGCAAGGGCGGGCAGGGCCGTAAGGCCAGCCAACACAAGCGGCATGAGCCAGCGGGAGAGTTTCGGCATCAAGGAACCTCGGGGAATGTCAGGCCGTGAGGGGCAGCGGGTGATGGCAGGCGAAGGCATGGGCATCGCCATTCTCGGGGATCAGCGGCTCGACCTTGCGGCACAGGTCGGTGGCATGGGGGCAGCGCGGGTGGAAACGGCAGCCTCCGGGCAGGTTCTGGACACCGGGCAGATCGCCCGAGAGGGGCGCGACCTCGCGCGGGTTGCCTGCATCGGGCAGAGCGTCGATCAGCGCGCGGGTATAGGGATGGCGCGGATTGTCCCAGACCTCGCGCGTCGGACCGCTTTCGACGATCCGGCCCAGATACATGACCAGCACGCGGTCGGTGAAATAGCGCACCACCGAAAGGTCATGGCTGATGAACAGATAGGACAGCCCGTATTCGCGTTTGAGTTCGGCCAGCAGGTTGATGATCTGGGCCTGAATCGACAGGTCCAGCGCCGAAACCGGCTCGTCACAGACGATCATCTGCGGGCGCAGGATCAGGGCCCGGGCAATGCCGATGCGCTGGCGCTGACCGCCGCTGAACTCATGCGGGTAACGGTCCAGCGCATCCGGGGGCAGGCCGACGCGGCTCACGATCTCTTCGGCGATGCGGTTGCGCTCGGCGCGACTGGCGACGCCGTGGATCTTCAGCGGCCCGGTCAGGATGCGGCGGATGCTGTGGCGCGGGTTCAGCGATGCGAAGGGATCCTGAAAGATCATCTGCAATTTTCGCCGCACCGGCATCAAATCGCGGCCCTGCGCGGTGGTGATCTCGTCCCCGTCCAGCCGGACGCTGCCCTCGTCCGAGGGCACGAGCCGCATCAGCGTCTTGCCCAGCGTGGACTTGCCGCAGCCGGATTCGCCGACAAGGCCCACCGTCTCGCCCTGTGCGACGGAAAAGCTGACGCCTTCCAGCGCGCGGAAGCGGCCATGCGGCGTGTCATAGGCGGTGGCGAGGTTCTCAAGCGAAAGCAGCGACATGTCTTGCCTCCTCGGTCAGGATGCCGGGAAAATGGCAGGCGACCAGCCGGTCGCCCCGATACGCGACGGGAGGGGGCACGACCGCGCCGCAAACCTCGCGCGCGGCGGGGCAACGCGGACGAAACGGGCAGCCCGCCTCTGCGCGGGCCGAGGCGATGGAGCCGGGGATCTCGGCCAGCGGCGCATCGCGATAGGTCAGCCCCTCGGCATTGCGGGGCGAGGCCGCAAGCAACCCGTGGCTGTAGGGGTGCAGCGGATCGGCGAAAAGCTGGGCGGGCGTCGCCTCCTCGACATGTAGGCCGGCATACATGACCACGACGCGGTCGGCCCATTGCGAGACGACGCCAAGGTCATGGGTGATCAGCACCACGGCCACGTCCAGTTCGCGCCGCAGATTGTCGAGAAGTTGCAGGATCTGCGCCTGAATGGTCACGTCCAGCGCCGTCGTCGCCTCATCCGCGATCAGGATGCGGGGGCGGCAGGCCACGGCCATCGCGATCATTACGCGCTGGCGCATGCCCCCGGACAATTGGTGCGGATAGTCGTCGATGCGCCGCGCCGCGTCGGGGATGCGGACGAGGTTCATCAGTTCCCGCACCCGTGCGCGGCGGGCGGCGCGGTCCAGATCCTCATGCGCGATCAGCGTCTCTTCGATCTGGCGGCCGATCGTGTGGACCGGGTTCAGCGAGGTCATCGGTTCCTGAAACACCATCGCGATCTGCTTGCCGCGCAAAAGGCGGCGGCGGCGTTCGGGCAAGGCCAGCATGTCGACCCGACCCCGCGGCGTGCGGATCAGGATCTGGCCCGAGGCCCTGGCGTTGCGGGGCAGCAGGCCCATCATCGACAGCGCGGTCAGCGATTTGCCCGAGCCGGATTCGCCCACGATGGCCAGCGTCTCGCGCGGGTTGACGTGAAAGCTCACGCGCTCGACCGGCCGGGCGGGGCCGAAGGCGACGGACAGGTTTTCGACGGCAAGAACGGCGCTCACAGGCGATCCTCCGAAAAGCGGGGGTTCAGGGCGTCGTTCAGGCCGTCGCCGATCAGGTTCAGCGCGAGCACCGTTACGACAATGGCAAGGCCGGGCAGGGCGGTCAGATACCAGGCGGTGCGGATCATCTCGCGCCCGCCGCCGATCATCGACCCCCAGGAGACCACATTGGGATCGCCAAGGCCCATGAAGGACAGCGCCGATTCCATCAGGATCGCCCCCGCGACCATGACCGAACTGGTCACGATGATCGGCGGCAGCGCGTTCGGCAGGATCTCGCGAAAGATGATATGGCCGTGGCCAAAGCCCAGACTGCGCGCGGCGGTGACGAAGTCGTTCTGGCGCAGGCTGCGGAACTCGGCCCGGGTCAGGCGGGCGACGGTGGGCCAGGTGACGATCGCGATTGAAAGCGTGATCGTCGTCGCATTTGGCCCGAGGATCGCGACGAGGACTACGACAAGGACAAAGCTGGGCAAGGTCTGGAAGATCTCGATCAGGCGCGACAGCACCCGGTCGGTCACGCCGCCGAAATAGCCCGCGAGCGCACCGACGACGATGCCCACGCCCAGCCCCAGCGCGGTCGCGGCGACGCCGACGTAAAGCGAGATGCGCGCGCCATGGACCAGCCCGGCCAGCACGTCGCGGCCCATGGAATCCGTCCCCAGCGGAAAGGCGGGATCCTGTCCGGGCCACAGAAAGGGCCGCCCCACCATCGCCAGCGGATCGCGCGGGAAAAGCAGGGGCGCGGTCAGCGCGCAAATGGCCATCGCCAGCAGCACCACGATGCCGAAGATGGCATTCGGATTGCGCAGGAACAGCTTCAGCTCGGCATAGCCCTGTCGCGGCGGCAGGTGTGCCGTGGTCGCGCTGCGGGCGTCCGGGGCGTGGATATGGCGCCATTCGGGCTGCGGGGCGGGCGACTGGGGCGCGTTGCGCGCGGCGGGGGTCGCCAGCGCCTTGTGAAGCGTGCTGTCGGCGGGCATCAATTCGCTCCTATCCGGGGGTCGAGGCGGGACTGAAGCAGGTCCACCAGCCCGTTGACCACGATCACGACCAGCGAGGACAGCAGCAGGATTCCCAGGAGGACGTTGAAATCCCGCGCCATCACCGCCTCGAAGGCCAGCCGTCCAAGGCCGGGCCAGCTGAACACCGTTTCGACTACGACGGCGCCGCCCAGCATGTTTCCGAAATGCATCCCCGCCATGGTCGTGACCGGGATCAGCGCGTTGCGCAGGATATGCGAAAGGGTGATCCGCAGCGGCGACAGGCCCTTGGCGCGCGCGGTGCGGACATAGTCCTGATTGCGGATCTCGAGCATCGCGGCGCGGGTCAGCCGGGCGTAGATCGCGACATAGAACAGCGACAGCGACATCGCGGGCAGGATCATGTAGCGCGCGTTGTCCAGCACGGCCGCCCAGCCGGTCAGGCTGCTGCCGATGGTGCCCGACCCGCCCGAGGGCAGCCAGCCCAACTTGACCGAGAACAGCAGGATCAGCATCAGCCCGATCCAGAAGCCGGGGATGGAATAGAAGAGCAGCGACAGGACCGACAGCAGGCGGTCGGGGATGCGGCCGGCGAAACTGGACATCACCGCGCCAAGCGCGACGCCCAGCACCACGGCCAGCCCCAGCGCCGTCGCCATCAGGATCAGCGTGCCGGGCAGTCGCTGCATGATCAGGTCAAGCACGGGCATGGCGTAGCGGGGGGAGTGCCCCAGATCGAGCTGCGCGAGATGCAGAAGATAGGTCTTGAGCTGTTCGAGAACGGAGAGGTCCAGCCCCATACTGCGGCGCAGCGCGGCCATTGTCTCCTCGGTCGCCGATCCCGCCTCGGCCGCGATCACGTCCGCTGCATCACCGGGCGCCAGTTGCAGCAGCAGGAAGTTCAGCACGACGATGCCCAGCACGGTGGGAATGGCGTGAAGGAAGATGCGCCAGATCTGGCGCGGGACGGATTTTCTTTGCGCCATGATCGGCCTCGCTGCGTTTCTGCGGCTGCCCCGTCAACCGGGGATGGGGTTCAAAATACACATGAACAGTAGACTATCAAATTGCGCATCGGACAGGTCAGGGGGCGGGCCTGGCCCGAAACCGCCCGGACGAATGCCCTGATCTGATATGCCCATGCGGCAGAGGTGAGATTTGCGATATGGCCGCAAAGTTTGGATTGTTATTCCCTGAGAAAAAATGCGCGTGAGGCGCAGATCCTGACGTGGGAGATTCGCATCGCGCGGAACCGTTCGGGCGCGGGGAAAACCTTGCCGATCCACGGCGGGGCATCGGCGCGAAGTTGTCATGCTTCGGTCGGGTCAAACAAGGGAAAGACCATCTTTCGAGTATTCGATAACCTGCGCTCATCAGGATTGCCGCACATGCATCGTGCGGCATCAAGCGCGCCCCGTGCCGGGGAACGCGCCTGTCCTCCCCTTACCGCAGAGAAGATCCATGACCCTTTCCCGACGCCAGTTTCACCAGATCATCCTTGCCGCCGGTGCCTATGTGGCGCTGCCCGGCGGCGGCCATGCCGCGACCGAAGGGCCGGTCAGTGGCGGCACGCTGAAGATCGCCTATTTCCCCGAGCCGTCGCAGCTTGTCGCCATCAACACCAGCGCGGGCGGCGCGCAATTCGTGGGCTCCAAGATCTTCGACGGGCTGCTGACCTATGACTATGACCTGACGCCCCGACCCAGCCTTGCGCGGGAATGGACGGTGACGCCGGACGGGCTGGAATATGTCTTCCAGCTTCAGCCCGATGCGAAATTCCATGACGGGCAGCCGCTGACCTCGGCCGATGTGGCCTTTTCGATCCTGCGTCTGAAGGAGGCGCATCCGCGCGGTCGCATCACCTTCGCGCATGTCGAAAGCATCGACAGTTCGGACCCGCATGTCGTTCGGATCGAGCTGGCAAAGCCCGCGCCGGCGCTGCTGTCGGCGCTCGCCGCCTCGGAATCGCCGGTCGTTCCCAGGCATGTCTTCGAGGGGCTGGAACCCGGCCAGAATCCCGGTCCGGGGCAGATCATCGGCAGTGGGCCTTTTGTCCTGAAGGAATGGACCCCCGGCAGCCATATCACGCTGGACCGCAATGCCGATTACTGGGCCGAGGGGCAGCCGCACCTAGACAGGGTGATCATCCGCCTGATCGGCGATGCCGGGGCGCGGGCGGCGGCGCTTGAGACGGGCGAGGTCGATATCGGCGAAAACCCCGTCGCGCTCGCCGATATCGAGCGGTTCCGCTCGGTCCCCACCCTCAGGGTCGATGACCGGGTCTATACCTATTCCGGGCTGCTGAACCAGTTGGTCCTGAATCTGGACACGCCCGAGTTGAAAGAGCTGAAGGTCCGGCAGGCCATAGCCCATGCGATCGACGTGAAGGCGCTGATCAACCTCGTGCTTTACGGCTATGCCATCCCTTCGCCGACGCCGATCCCGCCCAGCTTCAAGCAGTTCCACAACCCCGATATCGGCTTTGCGGCTTTCGACACCGCGCTGGCCGAAAAGCTGCTGGACGAGGCGGAGTTCCCACGCAAGAAGGATGGCAGCCGGTTCAGGCTGCGGGTGACGACGAACCCGTTCAACGCGCCGGCCTATTCCGATTTCATCGCGCAATCGCTGATCGCCATCGGGATCGCGGCGGAGATCCAGCGCTTTGATTTCGCGACCTATGTGAAGACCGTCTATACCGACCGGGCCTGGGATCTGTCGGTGGAATCGCTCTCTTCGACCTTCGATCCGACGGTTGGCGTCCAGCGTGTCTATTGGAGCAAGAACTTCAAGCTCGGCTTGCCGTTCTCGAACGCGAGCCATTATGCAAACCCCGAGGTCGACCGCCTGCTGGAGGCCGCCGCGATCGAGCCTGACGTGGAAAAACGCGCGCAATATTTCAAGGAATTCCAGCAGATCATCGCGCAGGACTTGCCGGTGATCAATCTGGCCGTGCCGGTGCAGCCCGTGGTCAGCAGCCTGCGCGTTCACGACTATGCGCCGGGCGCAGCCGGGCTTGGCGGCAACGTCGCCCGCACCTGGATCGGCGAGGTCTGACACCGGACGCTGGAATCCCTCGCAGGGGTTCCGGTGTTCTCCGCGAGCCGGGCGAAGGGACTTTTCATCACTGTTTTTCAGGGAAATACGCAAACCCGCATCCCTAGACGAGGCAATAATCGTCCATATGATCAGTGTATATTTAAGGGGATAGCAGCATGACCCGCATCGTTTCCAGCTCTGCCCGGATGTCGCTGGGCCTGTTCCTGATGGGGGCGGGGCATCACATTGCGGCTTGGCGCCTGCCCGACGCACCGCCGGGCGCCGCGACCTCATTCGACCATTACCGCGAGATCGCGAAGGCTGCCGAGGCGGCGAAGTTCGACATGGTCTTTCTGGCCGACAGCGCCTCGATCCGCGAGTTCGGTCAATCCTCCATCGGATCGGACGAACGCGCCGTGCGGCTGGAGCCGCTGACGCTGCTTTCGGCGCTGAGTGTCGCGACGGATCGCATCGGCTTGGTCGCCACGGCCTCGACCACTTATAACGAGCCCTTCAACCTCGCGCGGCGCTTCGCCTCGCTCGACCTGCTGAGCGGCGGGCGCGCGGGCTGGAATCTGGTCACAACCTCGAATGCCGAGGACGGGCCGAACTATTCGCTCGACGCGCATCCGCCCCATGCCGAACGCTATGCCCGCGCCGAGGAGTTCGAGGAGGTTGTCCGCGGCCTTTGGCACAGTTGGCAGGGGGGCGACGCTTTCCCGATCGACAAGGCGGCCGGGCGGCTCTTCAACCCGGAGAACCTCCACCCGCTCGCCCATCGTGGGCGTCATTTCAGCGTGCGGGGGCCGCTGGGGGTTCCGCCCTCGGCGCAGGGGCATCCGGTGATCGTGCAGGCCGGCGCCTCGGATGCGGGGCGCGAGATCGCGGCGCGCTCCGCCGAGGTGATCTTTGCCGCGCATCAGAATTTCGACGATGCTTTCCAGTTCTATCAGGACGTCAAGGGCAGGATGGCGCGATACGGCCGCGCGCCCGACAGCCTGCGCATCCTGCCCGGCGTCTCGCCCTATATCGGGCGCACGCGGGCCGAGGCGCAGGCGGCATTCGACGAATTGCAGGCACTGGTCACGCATGAGGTGGGGTTGAAACTGCTGCAACCCTTTGCCGGCGGGCTGGACCTGCGCGACCATGACCCGGACGGTCCGCTGCCCGATCTGCCGCCGACGAAGGACGCCATAGGCCGCCAGAAGCTGCTGGTCGATCTGGCGCGGCGCGAGAACCTGACCATCCGCGAGCTTTACCTGCATATCGCGGGCGCGCGCGGCCATTGGCAACTGGTCGGCACCGCCTCGGATATTGCTGATGAGTTGGAGCATTATTTCAGGAACGGCGCGGCGGACGGGTTCAACATCATGCCGCCCGCGCTGCCGCGTTCGCTGGGGCCGATCAGCGAGCTTTTGCTGCCGGAACTGCGCCGGCGGGGGCTTTTCCGCGACGACTATACCGGCAGCACCCTGCGCGAGCATTTGGACCTGCCGCGCCCCGATCTGCCCGCATTCCCGCAATCCGCCGCATGAGGACATGAGATGAGCCGCAAAATCGCCCTCGGGGCCTTTCTCCATCCCTCCGGCCATCATGTCGCCGCGTGGCGCCACCCCGCTGCGCGGGCCGATGCGGGGATCAATATCCGCAACTATATCCGGCTGGCGCAACTGGCCGAGGCGGCAAGCTTCGATCTGGTGTTCCTGGCCGACCAGATCGCGGTGCCGTCGTCCAATCTGGACTATGCCAGCCGCACAACTCGCGCGACCTATTTCGAGCCGTTGACCTTGATTGCGGCCATCGCGGCGGCGACCCAGCGGATCGGGCTGGTCGCGACGGTCTCGACCAGCTTCAACAGCCCCTACAACATGGCGCGCTATATCGCGTCGATCGACCATATCTCGGGCGGACGGGCAGGGTGGAACCTTGTCACCTCCGGCTCGGAACTGGAGGGTGAGAATTTCGGCCTCGGCGACGATTACCGCCTTCATGCCAATCGCTACCGGCAGGCGGCCGAGTTTGCCGAAGTGGTCCGTGGCCTCTGGGACAGTTTCGAGGCTGGCGCGGTGGCGGATGACCGCGCCGCCGGGCGCTATCTGGATGAGGGGCGCGTCCATGCCCTGCACCATCGGGGCGAGCATTTCCGGGTGAAAGGGCCATTGTCGCAGCCCCGTTCTCCGCAGGGCCAGCCGGTGCTGGTGCAGGCCGGTTCCTCGCCCGCCGGGCGCGATCTGGCGGCGCGCTCGGCCGAGCTGGTCTTTACCGCGCAGCCCACACTGGCGCAGGCGCAGGAATTCTATGCCGACGTCAAGGCCCGCGCGGTGGCATTCGGCCGCGCGCCCGAGGACATCCTGATCCTGCCCGGCGTCTTTCCGGTCGTCGGCCGGTCCGATGACGAGGCGCAGGAGAAATTCGCCACGCTGCAAAACCTCATCACCCCCGAGGTTGGGCGCGAATACCTGTCGCTGCATCTTGGCGGCATCGACCTCTCCGGCCATTCCGACGACGATCCGGTTCCCGAGGTCGAGGTGGGCGAGCGTGGCCATGTCTCGCGCCCGCTGTTGCTGCTGCAAAAGGCCCGCAGCCGGAACCTGACGATCCGCGACCTTTATCTGGAAATCGCCGGCGCGCGCGGCCATTGGCAGATCGTCGGCACGCCCGAAACCATTGCCGATGAGCTTGAGGCCTATTTCACCCAAGGTGGCGCGGACGGCTTCAACATCATGCCGCCCTCACCCACCGGGCTCGACGATTTCATTGAGCTGGTCCTGCCCGAATTGCGCCGGCGCGGGCTGATCCGCGACCAATACGACGCCCATACCCTGCGCGGCCATCTTGGGCTGAAGATCCCGGCCAACCGCTTTGCTGCCGCGACCGCCCGGCCGCGCGAACAGGCTTTGGCCTGAACCTTTCAACGACATGAGCATCCTATGGCACAGTTTATCGAAGCCCTTCCCGTCAGCGCCCGCTATGAGGCTTTTGCCGCGAAGGCCCGGCCCTTTCTGGAGCAGGTTCGCGCCGAGGCGGTCGATCGCGAGGCCAAGCACCGGCTGCTGCATCAGGAAGTTGCCGAAGCGATCCGGCTGGGCCTGACCCGGCTTCGCCTGCCCGAGGCGCAAGGCGGGGCAGGTTTCGATCTGGTCGAATTCTTCGCCGCCGTCATCGAACTGGGCGCGGCTGACCCGAACCTTGCCAATGCGCTGCGTGCCAATGCCGGGATCCTCGAGGATGCGCTGGCGCGGCCCGGCCTTGCATGGAGCCAGTTGGTCGCGGCCGAGATCGCCTCGGGCAAGCTGGTCGGCAGCGGTGCGTCCGAAATCGGCGGCGCCACCAACCGCAGCTATGAGACGGTGCTGCGCCCGGATGGCGGCGACTATCGCCTCAGCGGGCGGAAGTTCTATACCACCGGTTCGCTCTATGGCGACTATCTCAACACCTATGCCCTGACGCCCGAAGGCGCGACGGTCACGCTGATCGTGCCGACCAAGGCCGATGGCGTGACGATCCTTGACGACTGGGATGGCTTTGGCCAGCAATTGACCGCCTCGGGCACCGCGTTGCTGGAGGATGTGGTGATCCGCCGCGAATGGGTGCGCCCGACTGCGGATCGCTTCCCCCATGCGCATGGTTTCTTCCAGCTTTACCACATCGCGACCATGGCCGGGATCGCGCGCACCATCGCAGAGGAGGCGACCGATCAGGTGATTGCGCGCAACCGCAGCTATCCCGGCCGCTCGAATGCCGAGCGCAGTGCGGACGATCCCCAGATCCAGCAGGTGCTGGGGCGGCTGGCCTCGGTCGCCTATGTCACGCGGGCCGCGACGCTTCAGGCCGCGCGCGGGTTGCAGGACGTCCATGACCGCGGCCGGGACGAGGTCGACGCGGAGCGGTTGAACGAACTCAGCGCCATCGCCGAGCTGCATGTCAGCCAGACGGTCACGATCGTGACCGATCTCGTGCTCGAGGCGGCGACGGTGCTGTTCGACACGCTGGGCGCCTCGGCTGCAAAACGCTCGCACGGGCTGGACCGGCATTGGCGCAATGCCCGCACGCTGGCCTCGCATAATCCGCGCATCTTCCACGACCGGCTGATCGGGCGCTTTGCCGCCACCGGGGCGATCCCGGATTCCTTCGGACTGCAGGCGCGTCCCATCGCCGGGCCGGTGCCCGGTCGCCCGCAACTCGTCACTGCATGAGGCCGCGATGACCCTGCAATATGCCCCAGAGGCCGCCCGGACGACCCATCTGCCCGGTCCGGCCGATTTTCCCGACAGTCCGCTGTCCCGCGCCTTGCGCCAACCGACGCTGCTGGGCCTGTTCCTGCCGATTCAGGCCGGAGGCTGGACGGATTCCACGCTGCCCCGCAGCACCGACTGGCGCTTTGACTATAACCGCGATCTGGTGCTGGAGGCCGAGCGGCAAGGCTTCGATCTGGTCTTTGCGCTCAGCCAGTGGTTGCCGAAGGGTGGCTATGGCGAGGTGCTGAACGGTCAGGCGCTGGACAGTTTCATCACCACGGCGGCACTGGCGGCGGTGACGCAGCGGATCATGCTGATTTCCACGATCCATGTCCTCTATGGTCCGTGGCACCCGCTGCATCTGGCGAAATTCGGGGCGACGCTGGACCATATCAGCCGCGGACGCTGGGGCATCAATGTCGTGACCGGCCACCGCGCCGTCGAGCATGAGATGTTCGGTTGGACGAGGATCGAGCATGACCGGCGCTATGAGCTGGCCGCCGATTTCCTCGATGCGGTCGGCCAGCTTTGGGCCGCGGATGAAAACTATTCCCATGTCGGCGAGCGCTGGCAGATGAAGGATGCCTTCGTCACGCCGAAGCCGAATTTCGGGCGCCCGATTCTGGTCAATGCCACCGGATCCGATGCCGGGCTGGATCTGGCGGCGCGCTATTCGGACATCGTTTTCGTGACCTCACCGGGCGGAGCGGACATCGCCTCGGCGCTGGAGACCTTGCCGGACCACACGGCCAAGGCCAAGGCGCGCGCCCGCGCCCAGGGGCGCGAAATCCGCACGCTGCTGAACCCGCTGATCGTGGCCCGCGATACCGAGGCCGAGGCGCTTGCCTATGCCGATGGCATCGTCGCGCATCACGGCGGGCGCAAGCCGATGGGCGCTGGCCGCTTCGACAGCGATGCGCAGGCCTGGAAAGGGCATATGGCGAAGAACGACCCCTATGCGAAGGTTGGCGGCAATATCTACCTGATCGGAACGCCCGAGCAGATCGTCGAGAATCTGGTCAGGCTGAAGGCAGCGGGCGTCGATGGCTTCCAGCTGTCCTTCTATGACTTCGCGCCCGACCTCGCCTATTTCGGCGACCGGATCCTGCCGCTGATGAAAGAGGCCGGATTGCGGCATGGCTAGCCGCTTGTCCTGCCCGCAGGCGCGGCTTCAACGATCGCCGTGTTGAACGGCCGCACCGGGGCAATGGGGTCAGTCAGTATTTGATTTCCAAATTCTATCGGCCGCCGATATCATACCCGGCTATATTCCCCTGATCCCGCCGCCTGACCTAACCTGTCGGAAACCAGAACCAACAGGGGTAACGACATGGGCGCGTTGGACGGCATTACGGTACTCAGCTTCAACCATTTTCTCTCAGGACCGGCCGCGGCGCAGTTCCTTGGCGACATCGGCGCGGATGTCATCGCGGTCGAGCCGCTGGGAGGGGCGTTCCAGCGCAACTGGGCCGTCGGCAACCGTTTCGTGGATGAAACCAGCGTCAATCACATGACGACCGGGCGCAACAAGCGCTCGATCGCGGTGGACCTGAAGTCGCCCGACGGGCTTGCCGCCGTGCGCCGCCTGATCGCGCGCGCCGATGTGGTGATGGAAAATTTCCGCCCCGGCACTCTGGAGAGGCTGGGCCTGTCCGAGGCCGCGATGCGCGCGATCAACCCGCGTCTGATCTATGCGGCGACCACCGGTTACGGCGGCGACGGCCCCTATCGCGACCGGCCCGGTCAGGACGTGCTGCTGCAGGCGATGTCCGGCCTTGCGGCCCATACCGGTAGTATGGAAAGCGGCCCGGTCGCCATCGGAACGGTTCCGATCGACCACCATGCCGCCGCGCTGACCGTGGCGGGGATCCTGGCCGCGCTCTACGAGCGTGAGCGGACCGGCGAGGGCAAGCGCATCGAAGTCAACATGCTGCAGGCTGCGCTGGACCTGCAGGGGGAATCGATCACCGCATGGATGAATGGCGCGGATCGCAGCGGTCCGCGTGGTCAGGCCGGAATGGCCAACTGGTTCAGCCCCGCGCCCTACGGAATTTACGCGGTCGCGGACGGTCATCTGATGATCTCGATGTCGAAACCCGCCGATCTGGCCGAGGCGCTGAACCTGCCAGAATTGGCGGGGTTCAGCGAAAAAGACGGCTTCGACAGGCGGGCCGAGATTTCCACGCTGGTCGCGGGCGGCATGGCCGTGCTGACTGCGGCAGAGGCGCAGGAGCGCCTGGCGCAGGCCGGCGTCTGGCACGAATTGGTGCGCGATTACGACAGCCTTCGCGGCAACCCGCAGATCGAGCATCTGGGCGCCTTCATCGACGCCCGGACGCAGGGCGGCTCGCCCATGACGCTGCTGTCGCATCCGATCCGCTATGACGGCGCGCTGCCGGAGGTGCGGCTGACGCCGCAACCGCTGGGCGGCCAGACTCGTGAGATCCTGGCTGAGGTCGGGCTGAGCCAGGACGAAATCGACGCGCTGATCACCAGCGGGGCTGTCGCACAAACCGAAAAGATGCGGGGCTGAGATGGATTTCGCGATTTCCGATGAAATGAAGATGGTGACCGAGGCGATCGGTCGCTTCGTGCGCGAAAAGGTCCAGCCGCTCGAGCAGGAGACCGAGGAGAACGCCCGCATTCCTGCCGACAAGCTGGCTGCGGTCCGGGCCGAGGCGCAGTCCCTGGGCTTCTATGCGCTGAACATGTCCGAAGAGGTCGGCGGCGGCGGCCTTGGCGTGCTCGACATGTGCCTTGTCGAGGAGCAGCTGGGCCAGACGTCGGATGCGCTGATCCGGCGCATCTTCGGGCAGGTTTATCCGATGCTGGAACGCTTCGAGGGGCCGCTGCGCGACAAATACCTGTATCCGACCGTCAAGGGCGACAAGATCTGCGCCATGGCGATCACCGAGCCGGGTGCGGGTTCGGACGCGGCCGCGATCAAGACCAATGCCTGTCTGGACGGCGGCAAATGGGTGCTGAATGGCACCAAGCATTTCATCTCGGACGGGGACATCGCTGATTACGTCATCGTCATGGCGGTAACGGATGCCGAAAAGCGGGCGCGCGGCGGCATCAGCCTGCTGATCGTCGACAAGGACACGCCCGGCTTCAAGGTCACGCGCAGCCAGCCGATGATGGGCCATCGCGGCTATGGCCATGCCGAGCTGACATTCGACGATGTCCGCATCCCGAGGGAAAACGTGCTTGGTCCAGTGGGCGAGGGCTTCAAGGTGATGATGGCCAATGTCGGGGGCATTCGCCTCGGCCATATCGGGGCGCGCGCCGTGGGCATGGCCAGCCGCGTGGTCGAGCTGATGCGCCAGTACGCCGCGACACGCCAGCAGTTCGGCCAGCCCATTGGTGACTTCCAGATGATCCAGCAGATGATCGCCGACAGCGCGATGGAGATCTTCGCCACCCGCATGATGGTGCTGAACACCGCGTGGGAGCAGGACCGGGGCATGGACCCGCGCGACAAGGTCAGCATGGTCAAGGTGCAGGCGTCGGAGATGCTCGGCCGCGTGGCCGACCGGGGCATTCAGGTCTTTGGCGGCTACGGCTTCACCAAGGAACTGCCGCTGGAGCGGATCTATCGCGATGCCCGCGTCACGCGGATCTATGACGGCACCTCCGAGGTGCATCGCATGCTGATCGCCCGCTCGGTCATCAAGCGCGGCCTTGCCCTGTGAAGGATCGGAACATGAGCGAACTTCCCGCCGTGGGTCAGTCGATGACCTTCCGCAAGACGATGACCGTGGCCGAGCAGGGCTTTTTCACCGGCATCTCGGGTAATATGGGCCGCGCCCATGTGGACCGCGCATTCGCGCGCAGTCAGGGCCAGCCCGACATGCTGGTCTTTGAACTTGCGGCAGCCGGCCTTTTCTCCACCGCTTTCAGCCGTCTCGCTGGTCCGGGCTTCCGCCTTGGCGGGATCGAGCTGCGCTTTGCCCGCGCCTTTCCCGTCGGCAGTTCGCTCGAGGCGACGGCGACGGTCGCCGAAAGCGCGGCGGATGGCGTCCGCTTCGACCTTTCCGCGACGCTCGACGGGATCGAGGTGATCACGGGCAAGGCGCGCCTCGTGCCGCTGGACGCATCCGATGTATGACATCCGCAACATCGACGAGTTTTCAGTCGGCGACCGGGTCAGCGTCGCCAAGACCGTGACCGAGGCCGATGGTGCGATGTATATCGCCGCGACCGGCGATTTCGGGCCGGTCCATGTGGATGAGGGCTATGCCTCGACCACGCGCTTTGGCGAGCGGCTGGCCCCCGGCATCCTTGTCGCGGGGATCTGCACCTCGGTCCTGACGGCTGAACTGGTGGGCACGGTCGGCGTCTCGATCCGCGACTGTTTCTGGTTCACCGGCGCGGTCCGCTATGGCGACACGCTGACATTCGAGATCTGGATCTCGGCCATCGACCCCGAGAACCGGACCGTCGACTGGCAGGCGAGTGCCCGGAACGAAGAGGGCGTCGAGGTGCTGAAGGCCGATGCCACACTCAAATTTCCAAGAAAGAAGGTCATCGCATGATTTCCGGCAAGGATCTTGGCGGCATTACCGTCGCAACCGTGCTTCCCTTTCATGAGGACGGCGCCGTCGACTGGGCGGGGTACGAGGGCGTGCTGGCCCATTGCGCGCGCCCGGAGACGACGGATTGCGTCTTCGTGAACGGCCATGCCGGCGAGGCAACGGCGCTGACCGCTGAGGAACGCGCCGAGGTCATCCGCCGCACCCGCGACCATATCGGCAAGGATCGCGTCCTGCTGGCCGGGGTGGTCCCGACCGGCTACCCCGAGGCGATTGCGCAGGCCGAGGCCGCGCGGGAGGCCGGCGCCGATGTCGCGGTGATCTTCCCGGCCGAAGCGCTTGGCGGCGGCAACGCGAATACGGCCGCAGGCGTAAAGTTTATCGAGAAGCTGGGTGCGGAGCTGCAAATGCCTCTCTCGATCTTTCAGTTTCCGATCGCTTCGGGCTTTGGCTTCTCGACACCGGTTCTCGCCGAGATGGCCCGGATCCCGGAGGTCGTCGCCATCAAGGAAGGCTCGGCCACGCTTCTCGCCTATGACGAGAACCGGCGCGCGGTGAAGGCGGCGGCACCCGATGTTGCCATTCTGCCCTCGAATTTCCACTGGTTCTTTGCGCAGGTGGCGCTTGGCGGCGATGGCATCCTGTCGGGGCTGGCAAGTCTTGTGCCGGACTTGCTGTCGGATCTTTGGAAAGCCTCGCAGGACATGGACCTTGGCCGGATGCGCGCGGCGAATGAGCGGCTCTATCCGGTGGTGCGTGCGGTCTACGGTCCTGCGCCCGTGGTCGACATGCATACGCGGATGAAGGACGGGTTGCGCCTGATGGGCGTGATCAGGAATTCTGCCCCGCGTCTGCCCTTGCTCAAGCAATCCGATGATGTCGTCGAGGGCGTCCGCAAGGCGCTGGTCTCGGCAGGTGTGCTGCAATGAACGGCGGGCTTTACGCCGCCACGATCTGCACGATGACGTCCGACGGCCAGATCGACGCGGCGGCGCAGGAGAGGCATTTCGCCGCCGTGATGGCGACGCCGGGTCTGGACGGGCTGCTTCTGAACGGCCATGCGGGTGAGGGCGTTTTCACCTCGCGCGAGGAACAGGCGCAAATCGTGCGGATCGCGCGTGAGGTTTCGCCGAAGGCGCGCATCCTTGCCGCGGTCAGTTCGGAATCGACCATGCAGGCAGGCAAGGATGCCGAGGCCGCGCTGCATGCCGGTGCCGATGCGATCATGGTCTTTGCGCCCTTTTCATGGACGCTCGGGGCCGACCCGCGCGCGATCATCGCTCATCATCGCGGCATCGCCGAGGTGGCGGGCGCGCCGATCTATCTGTTCCAGGGTTCGGTCGGTTCGGGAAAGCTGGCCTATACCCCTGACGTGCTGCGCGCGCTTCTCGACATCGAAGCCGTGGCTGGCATCAAGGAAGGCAGTTGGGAAACCCGTGCCTATGAGGTGACGCGTCGGATCACCCGCGCCGCGCGGCCTGATGTCGCGGTCATGGCTTCGGGGGACGAGCACCTTTATACCTGCTACGTGATCGGCAGCGATGGCAGCGCGGTCAGCCTTGCCGCCGTGGTTCCCGAGCTGATCGTGGCCCTTGATCGCCATGTCCGCGAAGGCCGCCACGCGCAGGCGCTGGCGATCCATGAGGCACTGTTCGACTTCGCGCGCCTCGTCTATGCCGCCCCCGGTCACATGGCCGCCGCGCGTCTGAAGGCCTGCCTGGTCGAGCTGGGCCGCATCCCCGACGATGCCTGCCGCGCACCGACCCCGCCGGTGCTGCCCGAAGAACGCGCGGCGTTGATGGCCGCCCTGCGTCCCTGTCTGGAGCTTTCGCCGTGACGGAACTGCAATCCCATATTGTCTTCGTCGATGTCGACCCCGAGCACGAGGCGGCCTTCGACGATTGGTACGACAACGTCCACCTGCCCGAGATCCTTGCTTGCCCCGGCTGGCTGGATGCACGACGCGAGAAATGCCTCGAGGGCGGCGCGCGACATGTCGCGATCTATACGATCACCGGCCCCGAGGTCTATGAAACGCCCGAGTTCAACGCTATCAAGGGGTTCGGGCCTTTTGCAGACAAGGTTCGGAACTTTCACCGCATCCGCCTGACGCGAAGCTGAGGGGATGCACGCAAGGGAACGCGCGCGGGACATGCTGAACCTCAGGCAGCTCGAAATTCTGCGCGCGGTCGTCCAGTACCGCACCACCGTGGGCGCGGCCGAGCAGCTGGGGATGTCCCAGCCCTCGATTTCGAACACCATCCGACATGTCGAGACCTTGCTCGGGTTTCCGCTGTTCGAGCGGCAGTCGAACCGGCTGATCCCGACCGAGGAGACGATGATCCTCCTCGAGGAATCCGAGCCCCTCTTCCTGCTGCGCGACGCGGTCAATCAGCGCGCCGCCGACCTGCGCGCGGGACGGATCGGGCGGGTCCGCATCGCCTCGACCGCCGAGATCAGCGAGGCGGTGCTGCCCCGCGCCATCGCCGACTATGCGCGCCAATATCCCCAGATCCAGATTTCGCTTGAGACCCGACCGCTCGACAGCGTGCTTCAGGTCGTCGAGAACGGCCTGGCGGACGTGGCCTTCGTCATCTCGGCCTATGACCGGCAGGCGCTTGACTTCGAACTGATCGCGGAACTGCGCGCGGTCTGCATCTGCCCCGAGGGTCATCCTCTGGCGGCGCTGGCGCAGGTCACGCCGCGCGATCTGGAGGGCCATCCGCTGGTCGGGCCCCGCACTGCGAACCGGGTCGGTATGATGATCGCGGATTGTTTCCACGAATGCGGGATGGAATACCGCCCTTCGATCGAAACCCGCTTCATGAACGCGGCCTCGCGCATCGTTGGCGAGGGCTGGGGCGTTGCTGTCGTGGACGAGCTTTCGGCCCATGTTGCGCTGCGCCCCGGGCTGACAGTTCGTCCCTTCCAGTCGCGGCTGCGCTTCAATCTGGTGGCCGCAACGCTGCGGACCAAGACCCTTTCGCGCCAGACCCGACGCTTCATGAAAGCTGTATCGGACCGGGTGAAGATGCAACTGGCAGAAATGCACGCTGCCTCGACCCCCTAGTTGCGCAGGCTGGCGACCGCCTGGGCGCCCCCTGCGACCAGCAGGTTCGTGTCATTCGTCGCGACGATCAGCGAGGCGCCGGGTGCATGGCTTGCGACCAGATGCGCCGGCAAGCCCATGACCCCGAATGCCTTGGCGTGGCGCGCGGCGGCACCGGCGATCCGCCCAAAGGCAGCCAGCACCGCCGGGTGTTCGACCTGTCCTCTCAGCCCCAGACCGTCGGCAAGGTCGTTCGTTCCGATGACGAGCATGTCGATCCCGTCGACGGCGGCGATTTCGTCGACCGCCCCCAACCCCGCCGCGCTTTCGATCATTGCCGCGATGCTGACCTCGCGCCCTGCCTGAACGCAAAAGTCCAGGGCAGGCAGCAGCGCATAGTCGAGTGCCGGCACCGGTCCGGGAATGCTGCGCCCGCCAAGGGGCGCAAAGCGGCAGGCGCGTACGATCTCGCGCGCTTGGGCCACGCTGTCCACATGCGGCACGATGAGCCCGGTTGCTCCGCAATCGAAGACGCGCGCGAGGTCGCCCGACCTTGGCCCGCCGACCCGGGCCCACACCGGAAAGCCTGCGGCGATCCCCGCCGCCGCCACCTGCCCGAGTGCATCCATGCCCAGCGGACCATGTTCCATGTCCACGACGGCAAAGTCGAATCCGGCACCACGCGCCAGCAGAACGGCCTCGGGCCGGCCCAGAATGCAAAAGGCGATGCCAATGCGCGGCGTATCGGGATTCTGTTTTTGCTCAGCATTTAGGCTGTTGGCCATTGCGTGTCCAAACCTCGGATTGGGGAACCCAAGGCTAACCCGATTGTCCGGGGATTATTCGCTGAAAGCGCGCGTTAAATACTTTGTATCAGGATATTTATAGTTGCGTGACTTCTTGAAGCCCTTTTTCCCGATAACCTATGAGCCATGGCAAAGAGCGCGCAAGCGCCGCAACCCGCCGACAGGTCGAAGGGGAATCAAGGATGGTCCATCCGTCAATTGCAGATACCTGCGTATCAGAAACTGCGCGCAATCCATTGATGCGCGTTGCCAATCGGGGACTCTGGATGCTGCGGCGCCTCGTCGACGGCGTCCTTCTGGCGCTGCTTGGCTATATGGCTCTGGCAATCCTCGCGCAGGTGGTAGGACGTTATTTTTTCAACTATTCGATCGCCTGGAGCGAGGAGACGGCGACCTTCGCACAGGTCTGGCTGACCCTCCTCGGGGCGGGTGTCGCGATGCGCTATAATCAACATGTCGGCGTGGATTTCCTGATCCTGAAGGCGCCGGTCGGGGTCCAGCGTATCGTCAACGGCGTGGCCTTCCTGCTGGGGATATGGTTTCTCGGCGTGGTGGTGGTCGGCTCGCTTTCGATGTTGTCGATCGGGCTGATGGTGAAATCGCCCGCATTGCGCCTGCCGATGGCGATTCCCTATTCGGCCCTGCCGGCGGGATTTGCCTATTTCCTGATCGAATTCGCGATCACTACCCTGCCGCGCGTCCTGCGCCCGGGTGCAACCACAAGCCAGGGGGACTGATCATGGGCGTCGCACTGTCCGGCTTTCTCGTCCTTCTGGTTTCGGGAATGCCCATTGTCCTCGCGCTCGGCATCGCGGGGTTGATCGCGATCGAGCTGACCACCGGCGCACCGATTTCGATCGTCGCGCAGCGCATCTATGGCGGGATCAGTTCCTTCACGCTGATGGCGATCCCTTTCTTCGTCGCCTCGGGCCTGCTGATGGAGGCGGGTGGCATCGCGCGGCGCTTCGTCGCGCTGGCCGAGGCGCTGGTCGGCTGGATCACCGGCAGCCTCTATATGGTCGCGATCGTGACCGGGACCGGGCTTGCCGCGATCTCGGGCTCAGGCTCGGCGGATACCGCAGCGATCAGCGCGGTCATGGTCCCCGAAATGAAAAAGCGGCGCTATAATATTGATCTTGCCGCCTCGGTCATCGCGGCATCGGGCGCGCTGGCCTCGATCATTCCGCCCTCGATCGTGATGATCGTGATCGCGATCACGTCGAACCAGTCGATCGGCGCAATGTTCCTTGGCGGCGTGGTGCCGGGCATGATGGTCATGATCTTCCTGATGGTCGGCTGCTGGCTTTACAGCCGCCGCCAGGGCGAGGTCTATCGCGACGCCCGGGCCTTCACGCTGTCCCGGCTGTGGCGCGGCTTCGTCGATGCGGGACCGGGGCTGATGATCCCACTGATCGTGGTCGGCGGCATCGTCGGCGGCGTCTTCACCGCGACCGAGGCCGCCTGCGTCGCGCTGTTCGCCACGCTGATCATCACCATGCTGATCTATCGCGAGATCAGGCCTTCGGACCTGCCGCGTATTATGCTGAAGGCGATCAGCCTGTCGGCGACGGTGCTGATCATTGTCGCGACCGCCAGCGTATTTACCTGGGTCATCGCGACGGCCGGCCTGCCTGCCATGCTGAAAAACTGGCTGACCGGGATCACGCAAAGTCCCTGGGTATTCCTGCTGATCGTCAACCTGCTGCTGCTGGTCGTGGGCATGTTCATGGAAAGCATCTCGGCCGTGCTGATCCTGCTGCCGATCCTGTCGCCGATTGCGCAAAGCTTCGGAATCGACCCGGTGCATTTCGGGATCATCATATCGCTGAACCTGTCGATCGGCCTGATCACGCCCCCCTATGGCATCTGCCTTTACGTCGCAGCCAGCGTTGCCGGCCGGCGGATCGAACAGGTCTCGCGCCAGATCTGGCTGCCGCTGGGGGCGATGCTGATCGTGCTGGGCCTCGTCACGTATGTGCCGGCGATCTCGCTCTGGTTGCCCGACGCCTTCATTCGCTAGCCATAACCAACAGGGAACAAGACATGCTGAATCGACTGTTTGCCTCTGCCGTCCTTCTCGCCATCGTTGCGGGTCCGCTTGCGGCGCAGGAATACAAATTCAAGATCGGCCATACCAATGCGTCCGACGAGGTGCAGGACAAAGGCCTGCAGAAGATGCGCGAGCTGCTTGAGGCCAAGACCAACGGCGCGGCGACGCTGGAGATCTTTCCGGGCGGCCAGCTTGGCGACGAATCCCAGTTGATCGAGGGGGTGATGCTTGGCAGCATCGACATGTCGATGACCTCGAACGCGCTGCTGTCGAACTATGTCGAGGATTACAAGGTCTTCGACATGCCCTTCCTGTTTCCCAGCATTGGCGAGTTGGGCGGCAAGATCGACGCGAACTGGGATCTGATGGAGGCATCTGCCAACAATTCCGGTTTCCAGCTTCTGGGCGTCCATTCCTCGGGGCTGCGCCACCTGATGACCAAAAAGCCGGTCGAGGGCATCGGCGACCTGGCCGGGCTGAAGATCCGCACCATGCAGAACCCGGTTCATGTCGAGGCCTGGCGCGCCTATGGCGCGAACCCGACGCCGATGTCCTACAACGAGCTTTACGGCGCATTGCAATCGGGCGTCGTGGATGGGGCAGAGGCCGCCTCGACCGGCTATGACGGGATGAAGTTCTATGAGGTCGCGCCTGATTTCGCGCAGGTCGGCTGGCTCAACATGACCGCGCCGGTGGTGATGCAAAAGGGCGCATTCGACGCGCTGCCCGAAAACATCCAGGCCGCGCTGATGGAGGCAGGCCGGGAAGCCGCGGCATGGGAGCGCGGCTATGTCGAAGAGCAGGAGCAGCCGCTGATCGACAAGTTCAAGGCCGCCGGTGCGAATGTCACCCAGCCCGACCCAGCCCCGTTCCGCGAGGCGTCGAAGCCACTTTATGCAAGTCAACTCAGCACGCCCGGCCAGCAGGCGCTGCTGAAGGCCATGACCGAATAAGTCCGATGCGGCGTCCCGTCAGGGGCGCCGCATCGCGATGGCCAGGGGGCAGGCATTTTTGACACAGCCATCCGCAACGAGACCCTCATCATCGCCTGCGACCGCCACCGCGCCCAGTTCGTCGCGCTGTCGGCGATATGATTGACATCGGTGCCGATGCCGATCCGACACTCCCGGATCCGGCGCGACGGCGAAGTTTGCTGCGGAAGTGCGGGCCTAGGCGTCAGGGGCGATCCGCGAGACGAGGTCTTCCATCATCGCCGCGTTCTGCATGCGCAGGATCGCCTCTGCCGCCACGTTGTCATGGCGGCGAAGGGCGTCGATCAGCAATTGCATCTCCTCGGCCATGACTCGCCTGCGGCCGGTGCCATAGCCATAGCCGCGGCGGAAGGCGAAGATGATGTCCCAGCCGCGCAGAAAGACGCGCAGCGCCTCGCGGTTGCCGCCGAACTCGACCAGCTTGGCGTTGAAGTCGCGGTTGACGCGGATCGCCTCCAGATCCTCGCCATGGTCCAGATGGTCGCGATATTCCTGCGCCAACGCCTCAAGCGCGCGAATACGCTCCAGCGTCAACGTGGCCATGCCGCGCCTGACCGCGCAGATGCGCAGGTCGGTGTTCAGCTCGAACAGGTCGGTGATATAGGCGCGGTCCAGCTTGCGGACCGTCGCGCCCCGGTTAGGCTCGATCTGGACCAGCCCTTCACCTTCAAGCTTCCGCAGCGCCTCGCGCAGGGGCATAGTGGACAGGCCAAGCCGCTGGGCCAGTTCTGCCGTCTTCAGCCGCTCGCCCGGCGCCATCTGCCCCGAAAGGATCGCCTCGCGGATCAGACGGGTCGCCTGATCAGCCGAGTTCAGCGCGCTATCGAGCGGCTCGTTCATGATCACCCCCGCTTCCGAATCAGCGAGACATGCTCGGCGTCGATCACAGCCTCCTCGCCACGCAGAAGGCGCACGGCCTCGGTGACGACACCGCGCCCCTTGCTTTCGCGCTTGGCGGTGAAATCCATCTTGACATGGATCACGTCACCCGCAGCCAGCGGCTTCAGGAAGCGGACCTTGTCCCAGCCGAGCGAGGCGATCGAGCTTTCGTCGTAAAGATGTAGTTCGGTCTTCAGCCCCTCCATCAGCGCCAGACCGTATAGCCCATGAGCGATGATGCCGGGAAACCCGGCATCGCGCGCATAGTCGGCATCGGTGTGGAGGGGATGATGATCCCGCGTCAGACGGCAGAAGTCGGCGATGTCGGCCTCGGTGATGCGATGGGCGGGCGTGGTGTAGCTGCTCCCGATGTCGACATCCTCATAGAACAGGCTCATGCGTATTGCTTTCCGACTTGTCGCGCGATGATCATGCGCTGGATCTGGTTTGTGCCTTCATAGATCTGGCTCAGCCGCACGTCACGGAAAAGCCGCTCGACGCGGAACTCGCGCGAATAGCCATTGCCGCCATGGATCTGCAGCGCGTTGGAAATATGGACCTGCGCCATGTCGGTGGTGAAAAGCTTGGCCTGCGCCGCCTCAAGCGCGATGGGCTGACCGGCGTCGTAAAGCCGCGCGGCATGATGGATCAGCAGGCGGGCGGCGGCGATGTCCTTGGCCATGTCGGCGATCATGAACTGGATTGCCTGAAACTCGAAGATCGGCTTGCCGAACTGTCTGCGCTCATGCGCATAGGCGATCGCGTCCTCCATCGCCGCCTGCGCCATGCCAAGCGCCATCGACGACATCATCAGGCGCGAGAAATTGAAGTTCTCCATCGCCATCTTGAAGGCGCCGTTCTCGGGCCCGATCCGGTTCGCGATCGGCACGCGAACCTGGTCGAGGGCGATCATGCATTCGGCAAGGCCGTGCATTCCCAACAGTTCCTCGGACTTGCCGCGATGGACGCCGGGGCGGTCGGTCTCGACCAGAATGCAGGAAATCCCCCTGTGGCCCGCCGCGGGATCAGTCTTGGCAAAGACCATGATCACATCCGCGACCTGCCCGAACGTGACCCATGCCTTCGAGCCCGTGATCACATACTCATCCCCCTCGCGACGGGCGACGGTATTCATGCTGGCGACGTCCGAGCCATTGTCGGGCTCGGTCACCGCGGTCGCGGGAATCACACTGCCGTCAAGGATGCCGGGGATCAGGGCCTTGTGCTGGGCGTCGCCGTGATGGTTCAGGAATAGCGCCGCTTCGACCGGGATCGCGAAGGCATTGCCGACCGCGCCCGAGCCGCGCGCGATCTCCTCCATCGCGATGCAGGCGGTCAGCGCGTCCATGCCGGCACCGCCGGCCTCCTCGGGCAGCGCCACGCCGAAAAGGCCAAGTTCGGCCAGTGCGAGATAGGCATCGCGGGGGAAGGCGTTCTCACGGTCGATCCGGGCGGCGATGGGCGCGACGACCTCATCCGAGAGCTTGCGCGCAGTGTCGCGCACCATGCGCTGCTCGTCACTCAAGAAGTGATCCAAAATAATCTCCATCAGGCAATAATTGATCTGTCATATTCGACTTCAGGTCGAGGGGATTCCGGCATGGAAGGCGTCTTCTGGGACGCGGTCCATAAAGTAGATGATGACGTTCTTGGCATCGGTCCCATAGGCCTCGGCTACAGCGGCAGTGATCAGCCGCGCGGCCTCGCCCTTGGCTTCGGCATCACGTGGGAATGCGTGGATTTTTATGAATATGCGGAAAATTTCGGCGGTTTTGCCGTGTTTTCCTGCATGTCCGTAGGAATAGTCGGGGGTCGAATTATAATAGCAGGTGACGATTTCAGGCTTGATCGCAAAGGCCTGGCACAGACCATCGGTCATTGAGCGGGTCGCAAGTTCGCGAATTTCCGGGCTTGGGCCGGAATCGGTGACTTCGATGAAAGGCATGGGGTTATCCGTCCATTGGTCAGTCGATCAGATGTGATCCAACATGTTTCTATTGACACATTATCTGATCAGATCAAATCTGAAATCAACCTTGCTGATGTGATCGGGATCCGGGAGTGAAAGAATGAAATTTCGCGGCAGCTATACCGTCTGCGTGACGCCCTTTGACGGGCAGGGGCAGCTGGATCTGGAGGCTTTGCGCCGCTATGTCGACTGGCAGATCGACGAGGGGGTCCATGGCCTGATCCCCCTTGGCAGCACGGGCGAATTCCTGTCGCTGACCCGTGACGAGCGCGCGGCCGTGGCCGAGACGACCATCAGGCAGGCCGCAGGCCGGGTACCCGTCCTGATCGGCACTGCCGCCGAATGGACCGACGAGGCTGTCGCGCTCAGCCGCGAGGCCGAAAGCCTTGGTGCGGATGGCGTGATGCTGGTGCCGCCCTATTACTCCTCGCCGACCGAGGCGGAACTTCTGGCTCATTTCACCCGCGTGGCCGAGGCGATCTCGATCCCGGTGATGCTCTACAACAACCCGTTCACGGCGAATGTGGATCTGACCGCCCCTCTGGTCGCGCGCCTCTCGGAGGTCGAGAACATCAGCTACATCAAGGACACGTCCAAGAACGTCCATCGCGTGACCGAGCTTCTGGATCTGTGCAAGGGCCGTATGACGGTTTTTGCGGGCTATTACCCGTGGGAGAGCTATCTGGCGGGGGCTGAGGGTTACAGTTCGGTCATGTCCAACATCTCGCCCTCGCTTTCGGCGCGGACATTCACCGAAACTGTGGAGGGCGACGCGGCGCGGGCGCACGCGCTTTATGTCCGCAGCCTGCCGCTGATCAATGCGCTGGCCGGCGACCTTTACGTTTCGGCGACCAAGGCCGCGATGCGGCTGATCGGGCAACCGATGGGCGATCCCCGCCCGCCGCGCCTGCCGCTGCCCGCCGATGCGCGGGCGCGCCTTCGCGGCGTGCTGGCCGACCTCGACCTTCTGAATTGAACAAAGACCAACCAACAGGGAAGCAAACGATGGAAATGAAAAGCCTTGCGCTCGGCTTCGTTCTCGGAGCGATCGCCCTATCCCCCGCCTCGGCGGCGGACATCACCCT
>NZ_DATMFA010000023.1:0-9193 GCF_035556475.1 Paracoccus sp. (in: a-proteobacteria)
CGTTCCCGCCGAAAAGGGGCAGATGATTCTGCGCGCCGACCGCTTCTTCGACGGCTTCACCTTCGAGCCCGAGATCCAGGCCTGATCGCAAAACTGACCTTTCACCGGGCAGTTCGCGAAGCAGTCGCCCAAATCCCGTGCGGGAACGGATCGCGGTCTCTGAAAACCCGGTTTGCGGCCAGCCCGGGCTTGCTGCGTTTCCGGTGACCTGCCAGAAATAATCATGGTCCGGTGCAATGGCGCGCCAGCGACCCGCTCGCAACGATGCGGCATGATCGATCCCGCGATGGCGCGGAATCCCTGAAAGCGCCGACGCCCGGTTTCCGATCGTCCACGCTTTCCGACAGCCACTGCAACCCAGTTTGCCATCGGAGCATCCATGTCCGCCATTGCCCCCTCTGCCCCCGAGGATTCCGGCCGCGCGCTGGCCCTCTCGACATCCGCCTTCGTCGTCTGCTTTGCCGTCTGGACGATCTTTGCGATCATCGGCATCCAGATCCGCGAGCAGCTCTCGCTGACCGAGACGCAGTTCGGCCTGCTGGTCGGCATGCCGATCCTGACAGGCTCGCTCGTCCGTATCTTGCTGGGCGTGCTGACCGACCGACTTGGCGGCCGCATCGTCTATACGCTGACCATGCTCGCGGCGGCGCTTGCCACCTTCCTGCTGAGCTGGGCCACGACCTATCCGCAGATGTTGCTGGCGGCGCTTGGCGTCGGGCTGGCGGGTGGATCCTTCGCGGTGGGTGTCGCCTATGTCTCGCGCTTCTTCTCTGCGGAACGGCAGGGGACGGCGCTTGGCATCTTCGGCGTCGGCAATGTGGGCGCGGCGGTGACCAAGTTCGTCGCCCCGTTCATCATGCTGGCCTGGGGCTGGCAGGCGACCGCGCAGATCTGGGCCGGGGTTCTGGCCCTCACGGCGATCATCTTCTGGCTCTTCAGCCAGGACGATCCGGTCACGGTCGCACGCCGGGGAACAAAAGCCCCCCTCCGCAGCCTCAGGGCCGAGTTCGAGCCGCTGAAAAACCCGCAGGTCTGGCGCTTCTCGGCCTATTACTTCTTCGCCTTCGGGGCCTTCGTGGCGCTGGCGCTGTGGCTGCCGCATTACCTGATCGGCGTCTACGGCTTCGACGTCAGGACCGCCGGGATGATCGGCGCCGCCTATTCGATCCCTGCCTCGATCTTCCGCGCCTATGGAGGCGTGCTGTCGGATCGTATCGGGGCGCGCGCGGTCATGTACTGGACCCTTGCGGTATCACTTCTGGCGACGGCGATCCTCTCGATCCCGGCGGGCGTTCCGACCCCGGTGTTCCTTGTCGTGATCTTCGTCCTCGGCTTCTTCATGAGCCTCGGCAAGGCGGCGGTCTTCAAGCACATCCCGACCTATTACCCGCAGAATGTCGGCGCTGTCGGCGGCCTTGTCGGCATGATCGGCGGGCTTGGCGGGTTCTTCCTGCCGCTGCTTTTCGGCTGGCTCAAGGACGAGACCGGCCTTTGGTCCAGCTGCTTCATGGTCCTCTTCCTGCTCGTCGCCGGCTGCCTTGGCTGGATGCACCTCTCGATTCGTCGCCTCAATCGCGGCATCGCCCTTCAAACCGCCTGAAAAGGAGCCCACAGCCATGAAGAAAAAGCTAGTGGTCATCGGCGCCGGCATGGCCTCCGGCAGAATGCTTGAGCACCTGTTCGCAGCCGCGCCGGACGCCTACGAAGTTACCCTGTTCAACGGCGAGCCGCGCGGCAACTACAACCGCCTGATGCTCTCCCCGGTGCTTTCGGGCGAAAAGACCTATCAGGACATCGTGACCCATGACGCCGACTGGTATGCCGCGCAGGGCGTCGATTGCCGCTTTGGCGAGCCGGTGGTGAAGATCGACCGCAAGAACCGCGTGGTCTATTCCAACAAGGGTGGCGCGCCCTATGACGCGCTGGTCATCGCCACCGGCTCCGCCCCCTTCATCATCCCGGTTCCCGGCAAGGACTTGCCCGGCGTCGTGACCTATCGCGACCTCGAGGACACGAACGCGATGATCGAGGCCGGCATTGCCGGCAAGAACGCCGTCGTCATCGGCGGCGGCCTTCTGGGACTTGAGGCAGCTGCCGGAATGGCCGCCCGCGGCGCGAAAGTCACCGTGATCCACCTGATGGGCCACCTGATGGAGCGCCAGCTTGATCCCGCCGCGGGCTACCTGCTGCAGAAGGATCTGGAAAAGCGCGGCATCACCGTTCATTGCAAAGGCGCGACCAAGGCGATCCTCGGTCACGACCGGGCCGAGGCCGTGCTGCTGGAGGATGGAACCGTCTATCCCGCCGATCTGGTCTGCATGGCCGTGGGCATCCGCCCCGAGACGCGCCTTGCCAATGACGCGCATCTCGAGGTCGAGCGCGGCATCGTCGTCGATGACGCGATGCGGACCTCGGACCCGCATATCTTCTCGCTCGGTGAATGCGTCGAGCATCGCCAGCAGCTTTTCGGCCTTGTCGCGCCGCTTTACGACCAAGCCAAGGTTCTGGCGAAAACCCTGCTGGATGAGGCCGCCGAGTTCGTGCCGGTCCAGACTGCGACCAAGCTGAAAGTCACCGGCTGCGACCTGTTCAGCGCCGGCGACTTCGCCGAGGGCGAGGGCCGCGAGGACATCGTTTTCCGCGATCCGGGCCGAGGTCTCTACAAGCGCCTCGTCTTGCAGGACGACCGCATCATCGGCGTGGTGATGTATGGCGAGACCGCCGACGGCAACTGGTTCTACGGGTTGATGAAGGACGGCACTGACATCGGCGAAATGCGCGAGACGCTGATCTTCGGCCCGGCCTTCCAGGGAGGGTCCAGGCTGGACCCTATGGCGGCCGTTGCAGCCTTGCCGCCTGAGGCGGAGATTTGCGGCTGCAACGGCGTCTGCAAGGGCACGATCGTCAACGCGGTAGAGGGCGGGGCGGTGACGCTCGACGCGGTCCGGGCCTGCACCAAGGCCAGCGGCTCCTGCGGCACCTGCACCGGGCTTGTCCAGCAGGTGATGGCCTTCGCGCTTGGCGGCGCGGTGGTCGAGGCCCCCGCAGGCATGTGCAAATGCACCGATCACACGCATGAGGACGTGCGGCGGCTGATCAAGTCGATGGGGCTGAAGTCGATCCCCGCCGTGATGCAGGATCTGGGCTGGAAGACCGTCGGCGGCTGCCATTCCTGCCGCCCGGCGCTGAACTATTACCTGATCGCGGAATGGCCGCTGGAATATCGCGATGACCGGCAGTCCCGCTTCGTCAACGAACGCAACCACGCCAATATCCAAAAGGACGGCACCTATTCCGTGGTGCCGCGCATGTGGGGCGGCGTGACCACCCCGACCGAACTGCGCGCCATCGCCGATGCGGCCGAGAAATACGACGTGCCCATGGTCAAGGTGACGGGCGGCCAGAGGATCGACCTTCTCGGTGTGCGCAAGGAGGATCTGCCCCATATGTGGGCCGATCTCAACGCGGCGGGGCTGGTTTCGGGCCACGCCTATTCCAAGGGGCTCCGGACGGTGAAAACCTGCGTCGGCTCGCAATTCTGCCGCTTTGGTACGCAGGACTCGACCGGCCTCGGCATTCGGCTGGAAAAGCTGCTCTGGGGTTCATGGACGCCGCACAAGGTCAAGCTGGGCATTTCGGGCTGTCCTCGGAACTGCGCCGAGGCGACCTGCAAGGACGTGGGCGTGATCTGCGTCGACTCGGGCTTCCAGATCAGCGTCGCGGGCGCGGCGGGGATGGAGGTGAAGGAGACCGAGCACCTCGCCTCGACCCCCTCCGAGGATGAGGCGGTCGAGATCATCGCGGCCTTCGTCCAGCTTTACCGCGAGCACGCGAAATACCTCGACCGTCCCTACAGATGGGTGGCGAAGGTCGGCCTCGACTGGGTGAAAGAGCGGGTCGTGGACGACCTCGCGGGCCGCCGCGCGCTGGCCGAGCGGTTCGAGATCAGCCAGTCGGTCTATCGCCGCGATCCCTGGGCCGAGCATTCCACCAGAACCGAGACGCCCCGCTGGGCTCCCCTTGCCGACCTGACGCTGGAGGCCGCCGAATGACCATCTTCGTCGATATCGCCGCACTTGACGACATCCCGCCGCAGGGCGCCCGCGTGGTCAGGACCGCACAGGGCTGCGTCGCGGTGTTCCGCACCGCCGATGACCGGGTCTTCGCGCTGGAGGACCGCTGCCCGCACAAGGGCGGCCCGCTTTCGGAAGGAATCGTCCACGGCACCTCGGTTACCTGCCCGCTCCACAACTGGGTCTTCGACCTGAACTCGGGCGTGGCTGAGGGCGCGGATGAGGGGATGGTCCGCACCTATCCCATCCGCGTCGAGGCCGGACGGGTGCTGATCAGCGCCGAGCTTGTGACCCGCAGCCATGCAGCCTGAAGGAGAGATGCCATGAACAAGATCACCGTCGAGGAACTGAGGCGCGACGACCTGACCGCGATGATCCTGCGCGCCAAGAAGCGCGCGGGTCTTGGCTGGGCCGAGATCGCCGATCAGATCGGCATGTCCCCGGTCTGGACCCATTCCGCGGCCACCGGCATGAACGCCTTCCCCGAGGACAAGGCGCGCGCCTTTGCCGCACTGCTCGGCCTTCCCGACAGCGCAGTCGACCTGCTGGTCGAAAGCCCGCTGAAGGTCTGGGAGCAGGCGGTGCCGACCGATCCCTGCCTCTATCGCCTCTACGAGATCGTGGGCGTCTACGGCCCGACGATCAAGGCGCTGATCAACGAGGAATTCGGCAATGGCATCATGTCGGCGATCGACTTCTCGATGGCGATCGAGCGTGAGCCGAACCCCAAGGGCGACCGCGTCCGCCTGACCATGTCGGGCAAGTATCTGGCCTATTCGAACTGGTAACGCCCCGCAAAACCGCCCCGACCACAAGGGGCGCCACAGGAAGGTATCTCTGATGTCCTATGTCAATCCATCCGATTTCGCCAGGAAGATGATCGACGCCGGCGAGGCCAAGGTCTTCATGTCGACCAAGGACACGCTGATCCGCGCCTATATGGCGGGCGCGATCCTTGCCCTTGCCGCCGCCTTTGCCGTGACGGTGACGGTGAACACCGGCAACCCGCTGATCGGGGCGCTGCTGTTCCCGGTCGGGTTCTGCATGCTCTATCTTCTGGGCTTCGACCTTCTGACCGGAGTTTTCACGCTGGTTCCGCTGGCGCTGCTCGACCGTCGCCGGGGCGTGACGATGGCGGGCCTGTGGCGCAACTGGGGACTGGTCTTTGCCGGGAACTTCGCCGGGGCCTTCACCGTCGCGGTCTTCATGGCGATCATCGTGACCTTCGGTTTCTCCGAGGCACCGAACGCGGTTGGCGAAAAGATCGGCCATATCGGCGAGGGCCGGACGCTCGGCTATGCCGCGCACGGCGCGGCGGGGATGCTGACGCTGTTCGTGCGGGCGGTCATGTGCAACTGGATGGTCTCGACCGGCGTGGTCGCGGCGATGATGTCGACCAGCGTATCGGGCAAGATCATGGCCATGTGGATGCCGATCCTGATCTTCTTCTATATGGGGTTCGAGCATTCCATCGTGAACATGTTCCTGTTCCCCGCCGGGATCCTGCTTGGTGGCCAGTTCACCTGGATGGACTATCTGCTCTGGAACGAGATCCCCACCGTCGTTGGCAATCTCGTCGGCGGGCTGACCTTTGTGGGCGCGATGATCTATTCGACCCATTACAAGACCTCGCCCGCGCGCACGCCCCTCGACCAGTCCGAGGGTGAATCCGTAGCGGTTCCCGCAGAGTAAGGGGCAGCCAAGCATGACGCAGCCGGCAATTCCCGCGATCCGCACGACCTGCCCCTATTGCGGCACCGGCTGCGGGATATTGGCGACCCCGGACGGCAGGGGAGGGGTTGCCATCGCAGGCGATCCCGACCACCCGGCGAACAGGGGACGGCTCTGCGTCAAAGGCGCGGCTTTGGGCGAGACGACCGGGCATCAGGGGCGGCTCCTCGCCCCGATGATCGCGGGGCGCGAGGCGGAATGGGACGAGACGCTGGACCTCGTCGCCGACCGCTTCAGCCGGACCATCGCTGAGCATGGGCCGGATTCGGTCGCCTTCTACGTCTCGGGGCAATTGCTGACCGAGGATTACTACGTCGCGAACAAGCTGATGAAGGGTTTCATCTGCTCGGCGAATATCGACACGAATTCGCGGCTTTGCATGGCCTCCTCGGTCGCGGGCCATCGCCGGGCCTTCGGTTCGGACACGGTGCCGGGGCTTTACGAGGATCTGGAGCTGGCGGATACGGTCGTGCTGGTCGGCTCGAACCTCGCCTGGTGCCATCCGGTCCTCTACCAGCGGCTCGCCGCCGCCAGGGAGGCCCGGCCAGAGATGCGGGTCGTGGTGATCGACCCGCGCCGGACCGCGACTTGCGATATCGGCGACCTGCATCTTGCACTGGCTCCCGGCGCGGATGCGGTCTTGTTCAACCTGCTTCTGCGGGAAATCGACCAGCGCGACGCGATCCGCGCCGAGGTCGACGGGCTGGAGGCGGCGCTTGCCGCCGCCAACGCGACCTGCCCCGATGATCTGGGGCTGAGCCAGACCGAAATCTCGGCTTTCCTCGACCTCTGGCTGGGCCGCGAAAAGGTGGTGACGGTCTATTCGCAGGGCATCAACCAGTCCGAAAGCGGCACCGACAAGGTGAACGCGATCCTGAACTGCCACCTCGCGACCGGGCGGATCGGGCGTCCCGGCATGGGTCCGTTCAGCGTGACCGGGCAGCCGAATGCCATGGGCGGGCGCGAGGTTGGCGGGCTTGCGAACATGCTGGCCTGCCACCTCGAGATCGAGAACCCCGACCATCGCGAGGCCGTGCGCGGTTTCTGGGACGCCCCCCGCATCGCCGCGCGACCGGGCCTCAAGGCCGTGGACATGTTCCGCGCGGTCGAGGAGGGGCGGATCAAGGCGCTCTGGATCATCTGTACCAACCCCGCCGTCTCGATGCCCGAGGCCGACCGCATCGCCCGCGCCATCGCGGGTTGCGACTTCGTGGTGGTGTCCGAGATGATGGCCAAGACAGACACCGCGCGCCTCGCCCATGTGCTTCTGCCCGCCACCGGCTGGGGCGAGAAGGACGGGACCGTGACCAATTCCGAGCGCCGGATCAGCCGCCAGCGCCGCTTGCTGCCGCCCGCCGGCAAGGCCATGGACGACTGGCGCATCCTTGCCGAGGTGGGGCGGCGCATGGGTTGGAAGGACGCGTTCAACTGGCAGCACCCCGCCGAGGTCTTTGCCGAACATGTCGCGCTTTCAGGGGTCGCGGGCAGGCTTGGCAGCGATTTCGACATCTCGGATCATGCCGGGATCACCCGCGCGGAATATGACCGGCTCAATCCCTTCCTTTGGCCGCAATCCGCGTCGAAGCGGGGTGGGCGTTTCTTTGGCGACGGACGGTTTCACACGCCATCCGGCAGACCGCGGCTGGTGCCGATCACGCCGACAAAACCCCAGCCGGTCGCGATCGACCAACCGTTCCGACTGAATACGGGCCGCGTCCGCGACCATTGGCACACGATGACCCGAACCGGCGCTTCGCCCCGCCTCTCCCGGCATCTGGCGGAACCGTTTCTGGAGCTTCACCCCTCGGATGCCGCGCGGCTTGGCCTTCAGCCCGCCATGCTGGCAGAGGTCGAAAGCCCGCATGGCCGGGCGGTGCTGCGCGTGCTGGTCACGGATCGCGTGGCGCCCCGGCATCCCTTCGCGCCGATCCACTGGACCGGAGAGACCGCGCCGACCGGGCGCGTCGGCGCGCTGGTGCCTTCGATCGTCGATCCGGTTTCCGGCCAGCCTGCGGCCAAATCGGCGCCCGTCGCAATCCGGCGCTTTGCCGCCTCATGGTTCGGCTATGCCGTTTCGCAAACGACCATGCGGCCCGATTGCGACTATTGGGCGCGGGCAACGCTGCCGCAGGGCGAGCAGGTCGAACTCGCCTCGCGCGATGCGCCCGGCGACTGGGTTGCCAGCGCAAAGGCGCTTTTCGGCCTTGATGCCGAGCCCCTGGTGGTACGTGATCCGAAACGCGGCCTCGTCCGTCTGGCTTTCGTCATCGGGGAGCGGCTTCAGGCCGCGCTGTTTGTTTCGCCCGAGCCGGTGGCGCTGTCGCGCAGCCATGTGGCGGCGGCCCTTGGCCAGACATGCGAGCAGGACTTGCTTGCCGGCCGCCCCGGCGCGGACCGGCCAGACGAAGGCGCGTTAATCTGCGCCTGTTTCGGCGTCGGCGTGAATACCATCGTCAAGCTGATCGCAAGCCAGCGCGGCACCTCGGTCGAGGCGGTCGGCGCGGCGCTGAGGGCGGGGACGAGTTGCGGCTCATGCCGGCCCGAGATCCGCGCCCTGATCGAGACGCATCGGCTGAGCGGGGTGGCGGCCGAGTGAGATTGCCTGCGGGGGTCGCGGCCTTCAGCCGAGGCGCAGCCTGCTTTCAACCAGCAGCCCTTCTTCATCGAGGATCGGATGCGCCACCGAAAGGGCATGGGCATTGATCCGCTTCAGATCCCGCAGCAGGTCGAGATGCAGCGAGGAGGTCTCGCGGCTTTCGCTTTGCCCCTCGCGCAGCCGGATCAGATGCCGCTGTGCTGACTGGCGTTCATGGTGCCGGATATCGACCTTTACCTGGATCAGCCTGCGCGCCATCTCGCGGTCGCGGGTCATGAACACGGTCTGGGCCATGCGCAGGTTTTCCTGCGTCATCAGGAACAGCGCGTCCAGCTCGCGATAGCCCGCCTCGGAGAAGCGCAGTTGCAGCCCGATCTTCTTGCGGACTTCGGGACCAAGGCCCTTGTCGATGATGTCTCCGACATGTTCGAGGTTGATCACATAATCGAGGATCTCGATGGTGCTGCGGCGCTCGGCCTCGGTCGGGTTTCCGCTCAGCCGCGAGAGGTAGTGCTTGACCTCCTGCTGCCGGCGGTCGACCTGCTCCTCCAGCTCGGCGACCTCGGCAAGGGGGCTGCTCTCGTTCTTCCTGAAGGCGGTCCGGGTCTGGTCCAGCATCCGCGCGACGCTGTCGCCAATGGCCAGCACCTCGCGCCTCGCCCCGGTCAGGGCCAGCAAAGGCTCGGACAATGCGCTTTCATCCAGCCAGCGGGAGGTCGGCGAGGCGCCGCGATCCTCGTCCGGGATGAGCCGGCCAAGCAGGGCGCAGATCAGGCCGGTGAAGGGCCAGATC